>CAZVIN010000113.1:0-96567 GCA_964627255.1 uncultured Eubacteriales bacterium | reverse complement strand
CTTTATGATTGATATAACACATAACTAAATCGATAGATTGACCTGAGCGTCCCTCCAATGGCAGCATGACTCTTTCTCCATCTGAAATGACCATTTTAATTGGCAGGAAATCAACCAACTTTGCCTGCTGACCATCCAACTGCTGCTCCTTTATGTATTCAACTAACCATTGGTAATTTTCTATCTCAAAGGTTTCGTAAATATTCTTGCAAATGCCTCCCCTTTTCATTAATTCGGTTTCGGCTATTTGCTGCTCTCTTAGCCTTTGGGGATTATCACAGGCATACGGCCCTTTGTTGAACGTGAGGAGTTCATATCGCGTCGACTCAACCACGCTGACATATTTTCTATGAATTTGAATTTTGTCTTTTAATATCTCAATAAAATCGAGAGGATTGCCTATTTCTTTACTGGCGTTAAAACAGGAGGTACAAACTTCAATGAGTTCCTGGGCTACTTCTTCTTTTCTTTTTACCTCGTTTTTGAAAACCTCTAAAAGCGATTGAAAGGCTATTTTAGGTTCGACGGGTTCATAGATTTTATTTCTACCTATCCTCTTTTCTAAACAGATTCCCCTATTAATCATCTTTTGCAAAATCTCATAAATTTTTGTCCTGGGAATATCAACTTTTTCTTGAAGCTCAATCGCAGTCATAAAGCCACGCGTTAACAAGGTGAGGTAGATTTTCGCTTCTCTCTCGGTCAGTCCTAATGATATTAAGCTCCGAAGATATTTTGGGTCATCAACAATTTGGGTTCTTTTCAGATCCATGTTATCCCATTTCTTATTAATATGACTCTTATTTATAGTAATGTTACTCCTTTAAGGGATAATAAACTAAATTTTTTCGCTTGTCAAGAAAAATTTTCTCAAATTACTCTGTTAGTTTTATGGGTGTAATGAAACGCATCTCCCTCATCTTATCCGAACTCTGGACGCCTTTGATTCCAATTTTCAATCCTCGGTCGATAGAAGCTTTCCATGTCAACAGGGAAAATTACCCATAGCCTCCTTTCAGCTTCTTCTTTATCGCCAAATACACCATCCATAACCCACCATGGAGCTTCCTCTCCCTGTATCCTGAAAATAGGCTTCCTCTTCCGACTATGCTTGCCCTTACCTTCGCCTACGCCTTCACCTTCATCAGCTCCGTCAACAGCCACTCTAACATCGCCTTTATCGGGTCATCCTCCAGTAAAAATCTTGTTAGCCATTTTTCCAAAAATGCCTTATAATCTCTTTGAGCCATCGTAAATGACACCTCCTTTCTTAAAGCTTTAAGTCTTAAAAGGTGAGTTTACGATGGCTCATCCCTCTAGAGCAAATTGCAACCAATTTTGTACACCAGCCTCATTTTTCTAGATATGATTGCAAACTATTTTGGACAATAACTCTCAATATCTAATTAAATTTGATTGATTGCTTCGGGTAAAATTTTTGTGAAGTAACCGGCCAGGAGAGTTTGAGAGTCTTCTGATAGGTCTGAATTAAATTTTTATTTTAATCGATAGCCACTCTTCCTAAAAAGACGAAGGCAGGCCTCTACGACTTTTTGGTCAAAGAGAGCGCCTTTATGCTTCTCGATCTCTATTAGGGCTCTTTCTATGGAATGAGCGGGGCGATAAGGACGATGAGAAGACATCGCTTCAACTACATCTGCTACAGCCAAAATTCTAGCCTCTAAAATAATTTCTTCTCCTTTCAGTCCCCGGGGATATCCCGAGCCATCCAGCCGCTCATGATGCTGATAAATAATCTCAGCAATTGGCCAGGGAAAGCAAATGTTCTTTAAAAGATCATAGCCAATCTGTGGATGACTCTTAATCAGATTCCATTCATTCTCGCTTAGAGGGCCAGGCCGGCTGAGAATTTCCGCAGGAAGAATGACTTTCCCGATATCGTGAATGGAAGCAGCGAAACGGAGGCCGTCGATTTGTTCGTCAGATAGACCCAGCTCCTTAGATAGGGAACGAGCCAAATCAGATACTCTTCGGTGATGGCCGGCGGTATAAGGGTCTTTTTGCTCAACTAAGCTATTCAAAACATTGATCGTTGCTCCGAAGACTCGCCGGAGCTTTTCCAGGGTTTCTCTAAGTTTCTCTTCGGTTCTTTTTAGCCTTGTAATATCGTGGATTATGACCAATTCTGCCGGCTTACCCTCATACTCGATTATACCCACTTCTACCTCTACAAAGAGTTCATGGCCATCTTTATGCTTAACTCTCAGCTCATAGGGAGAAGGAGCCGGTCTGCCTGACATTCTCTGGCGATAATGTTTAACTACCCTATCCACCTCATCCTTAGGCAAACAATCTAAAAACTTTAAGCCAATAGTCTCTTCCTTTTTATAGCCAAAGACAGAGCTGGCGGCCTGATTAATGAATTTTATTTTCTCATCCTGAACAATAGCAATTGGTGTCCGAGCATTTTCAACTAACTGAGAATAAAGCGAAGCGCTCTCCTTCATTTGTCTTTTTATTTCTATTAATTTGGTAATATCCCGGACTGCTCCGACTATTCTTTTTTCGGGCAGATGCGAGGTATTTAGCTCAAAACAGACCATTTGGCCTGTCTTAGTAAAAAACCAAAGCGTATATATCTGGGCCCTTGGTTTTTGGCTCTTTTTTGCCCTCAATGTGGCCAGAATTTTCCGCCTATCCTCAGAATGAATCCGGCGGATTATTAAATTCAGGCCGCCTGAAAGTATCTCTTCCTGGCTGAATCCCGTTATGGCCGAAAATGCCGGGTTTACATACTCAAACCTATTCCTACGAATAATAAATAACCCGTCTCGGGCTATTTCAACTAGAGCCTGCAAAAGTTTCTCCCTCATTTTTAATAAAATACCTTCATCCAAACTTTTCATTTGGCTGCTATCCGATTTGACCTTGCTCATAACTCCTTCCTTGGCATCTCTTTTTTGGCTTAATTTTATTTATTTTTCCCTTACTTTCAATAAAAATGATGAACCAAGGAATTATTTTCGAAGAAAAAGGCAGGATTTCGGGCCTCGGCATAAGGTCTTTCTCCAATTTATCAATTCCTCTCCCATCTCAATTAGCTTTTAAATATTTTTCGATTTTCTTTAATTTATTTCGACAAAATATAAAAGGCGGTGAAGTGTAAAATAAAAAGCTCTACAACTAATAAATGCCCGAAGAGGAAAGACTCTAAATATCTTTTTTTTTCCAAATGCCCACAATTTTTTCCTTTTTTATCTGATATTTTCTTTTTATTAAGAACTTTTATTACATCCTTAGAAAAGTCGAATCATGTCGGCTAACACCTTAAGAGAAGACTTTGAGTATCGGCAATTGCTATCGATTTTCGAAGCTATTGATGAGCCAATCTATGTCACCGACCCCGAGACCTATGAGGTATTATTTGCTAATAAGATTCTCCGAAAGAATTTTGGCAACGTAACTGGCCAAAAATGCTACAAAGCCTTTCAGGGAAGAAATTCACCTTGTCTCTTCTGCACGAATAAATATATTTTCGGCAAAAACCTTGGCAAAACCTATATCTGGATATTTCAAAATAAGCTCAATAAGCGTTTTTATAAATGCATCGACATAGCGATAGGTTGGCCAACTGGCAAGATGGTTCGCTGCGAAATAGCTATTGATATTACTGAGCAAAAGAAGGCAGAGGAGCTCTATCGAGATTTAGTAGAGAGGGCAGGAATTGCCATCTCGATCGACGACCAAGAAGGAAGGATTAAATACGCCAACCAAAGGTTTGCCGAAATATTTGGCTATAGCCAAGAAGAAATAAAAAAGCTATCAATTAAATCTGTGGTTCATCCTGATGACCTTGAGAAAGTAAGGAAATACCATTTAGGCCGGATAAAAGGGAGAAAGGTTCCTTCCCGCTATGAATTCAAGGGGGTCAGAAAAGATGGCTCGGTCATCTTTCTTGAAGTTAGTGCTGTTTCTTTAAAAAAGGAAGGCAAGACTATAGGAAGCAGGGCTTACTTATGGGATATTACTGAACGTAAAAAGGCAGAAAAAGAAATCCAGGACACGGTAGAAAGGCTTCGCAAAAACCTGGATGCCACTATCAATGCTATTGCTTTAACCGTTGAAGCCAGAGACCCTTTCACCTCTGGACACCAGCGCCGGGTGGCCGATTTAGCCCGGGCAATAGCTACAGAGATGAGGTTAAGTAAAGAT
Organism: uncultured Eubacteriales bacterium; assembly: GCA_964627255.1. Taxonomy (GTDB): domain Bacteria; phylum Acidobacteriota; class Aminicenantia; order Aminicenantales; family CALLJL01; genus CALLJL01. The sequence goes on along the minus strand of CAZVIN010000113.1, from coordinate 92,394 downwards.
TCTATCGAGGCTATCCGCACAGCTGGCGTCATTCACGATTTAGGGAAAATCTGTGTTCCGGCTGATATTCTAAGCAAGCCAGCTAAGCTAAATGAATTAGAATTCAGCTTAATAAAATCCCATCCTAAAGTAGCCTACGATATTCTCAAAGAGATAGACTTTCCCTGGCCGGTGGCCGAGATTGTTTATCAGCATCATGAAAGATGGAATGGTTCGGGTTATCCACGCCGTCTTGCCGATGATGAAATCCTGCTCGAGGCGAGAATCCTGGCTGTAGCCGATGTCGTTGAGGCCATGTCCTCTCATCGACCATATCGTCCAGCCCTGGGAATCAAGGAAGCTTTAAAAGAAATAGAAAAAAACAAAGGAATACTTTACGACCCGGAAGCCGTTAACGCCTGCCTGAGGCTCTTTTCTAAGAAAAAATTTTCTTTTAAATGAATCACTTTAAAGCAAAGGTTTTCTGTTTTGAAAGCCTTTTATTTGAAGAAGGAAAGAGCTTTGCTAAAAATTACTTTTTACCAGCATATAGACCATAGCCTAAATAACCAATCTCTGCTAAGATTTTGCCCAGCCCAAAAGGCGCGAAGAAATTTTTTTATTTCGCTTAGAAAGCCCCCACGCCGCAATTTTTTCTCTTGAGGCGGAAGCAATTCTCCCCTTAAGCATGCTATCCTTCTGCAAGGCAGGCACCAAATTTAAAATCTTTTATCTTTTTGCTGCTACCCAGCTGGCGCAATAGTTTGACCTCGAAAGGCAGGCATCATGATGAATATTTTTTATCCGCTCCCCTATCTGTTCCAGAAAAAGAAAAAGGATTCCAGGTCGGGGGACCTTATTTCCACGTCTTTGAGGACGGTTTTTTTTAGGTCATCGTTGAGGCCGCTTAAAAATTCTTCCCACTCTCTCCTCAAAATGAATGCTTCCAACCAATCGTCTGAAGTTTGGCTTTCCGGCCAGCGGCCAAGGATAATTTTTTCTGACGAACCGACTCGACGGGTTCTCAAATAAATTCTCTTCTGGACAAATTCTGGCCAGTCAACCTGGAGAAGCGTTTTTCCCTGTTTAATGATAATCACTTGGTCAGCCAGCTTTTCGGCCTCTGAGATTAAGTGCGAGCTGATGAAAACCGTCTTACCCTTCTCTTTTAACCTGATAAAAAGGTCTCTCACCTGCTTGATGGCGACCGGGTCGAGGGCGGTGAAAGGCTCGTCAACAATCAGTAAATCAGGGTTAATGAGCATACTCTGGAGATAGGCCATTTTTTTCTGGTTACCGTGGGAATAAGTGCGAACCCGACGGTTAAGCTGGGAAACGTCAAAGGAAAGAAAGGCCGCCGCATCGTCGCGTCTCTTTTTTAGCTCGCTTTCGCCCCTCCCGAAAAGACCGGCGGTCAGCTCCAAAATTTCTTCTCCCTTAAGCCAGGGAAAAAAGGCTGGCTGTTCTGGCACATAACCAATACGCAAATCTTGCTGGATTTTTTCAACTGAACCCGCGTCGGGAAAAAGAAAGCCGAGAATAATTTTTAAGGTCGTTGTTTTACCGGCGCCGTTTTCGCCCAAAAAAACAGTTAATTTCCCTCGAATAAGCTCCAAATCCACTTGATGCAGAGCTTGAACATGGCCGAATCTCTTAGCCAAACCCTTAGCTCTAAGGATAACTTGGCTCATTCCCGTTTCAACTCTAAGCGACTTAATCTCCAGGCCTGGAGGCCAAGAAAAAGAAAAATAAGGGCCAAGGCTTCCAACTTCAAGCCCAAAGAAGCGTAGCTTCGGCTGGTAAGGGCATTCGGCCAGAGGGCAAGAAAAGAAAAAAGAATTAACCGCTCTCGGCTTCCTTGAGGCTCGCCCGAGATGAGGAGGTCAATGATATCTCGGCCAGAAGCACCTGAAGTGGAGGTAACCAATAACCCCAAGAACAAAAAGACCTGAATTAAAATAATCGCCAGAACGTTAGAGCCAGAACGAAGCCTTAAACCCAGCAACCCGGCCAAAGAAATATAATAAAGTCCGGCCATTAAGCCCGCCAAAAAGGAAGAAAACATTGCCCAGGAAAAGTCTCCTCGGAAGAGCGAGGTTAGCAAAAAAGGAAGAAAAACGAGCGTGGAAGCGATTGTCCCTAAGAGAAAAAGAGAAACATTTTTCTCCTGAAGATAGCTTCTAAAACTGAAGCGGATAAAAATGACATTCTCCAGGGACCCGGAATCAATTTCTTCTCTGAAAATATCCTGAGCGATTAAAAGAAAAAGATAAGGGAAAAGCAAGAAAAAGAAGCGCCGGGCATAGAGGTAACCGGCTTGCCACCAGAAGATGGTCAGAAAGATGACAAAACCAGCGGCTAAGAAGAAAAAGATTTTGGTTCTTAAAACCTTTTTCCAGCTTAAATAGAAACTAAACCTCAGCGGATAGCCAAAAGACATTGCTCGAGTTTCTCTCTCCTTCTTCCGATTGGTTCCATCAAGTTATCTTTATAAATTATTTCCTGGCCGCGGCCTAAAAGCAAGTAGGGTTCCATTTTAACTTGGTAAAGCCGAAAAAGATGACGGCGGCGGTCGATGATTATCGGAAAGGAGAGAGGATACTTATTTAAAAAGGCTACCGCCGCTTCCTCTTGGTCGGCGGTCACACCAACCAATTGCACTGGAATCTGGCGGCGAGAAACAAACTCCTGCCAGATGAAAAGCTCATCCCAGCAAACATGACAGGCCACATTGAAAAAAATAAGGAGATAGGGACGCTCCAAATCAACCGGCGCTTCTTGAAGAGAATAGTAATAGGTTTTCAGCATGTTTTGGCTTGGCCATGCAAAACACATCTTCGATTCAAAATTAAAATAACCCAGTATTATGGGGCTTATTAAAATAAAAACGAAACAAAACGTCGCTTTTCTCATATTTTCTCACTCCCTCAATTTTAGAGAAGACTATATATTTTTATCCCCCGCTGGCGATTCTCCCTTGAATAGGTCGAAAAGCCGCAGTTGAGCCGCTTCGTCGATGACAAAAAACCGGTTCTGAAGAACAGCCAGCTTATAAATAGCTATCGGAAAAGTGATAACGGCCTTGAGCTGGCCATCGAAATTCACCACTGCCACCTGGTTGGAAGGGCCCAAATCGCCGTCATCCATTTTTCCGGGCAGAATAAAATAAAAATTATCGCCCGACAAAGCCGCTGACCACAATAAACCTTGGATGTTTTTGATTCGAGGGAGGGGTGGCCTAAATAAAAGCGTCGGATAATCGGGGGCAGGCTTAAGGACTTTGGTCCTCCGGCCATTTTCATCCAAAAAAATAGCCGATTCTGAGCCAAAGGGTTTGAGCAAAACTGCTTTCTCCTCGACCTTAACCAGCCAATGCTGAAAAAGGAGATAATCATAGGCCCCGCTTTCTGTAGAGGAAATTTTCTCAGCCTGGAACTGTAACTTCCCTTGTCGGTCAAAAAAGTACAAAAGAAAGGTGTTTTTTTCTTTTGGCCGGGGTAAACGGCTAACCATTATTCTATCTTTGGATAGCCTAAGCAGGCGATGACCGCGAAACCCGATTCTGAAGCCGTCTTTATAAGAGCCATCGGTGGAAAAGAGCAGCACCTTAAAATCTTCGGAGTCAAGAACAGCGATTTCGTCCTCTCCGAGGCTCATATCAGCGGGATGAATGAATTCTCCCGGACCGTGTCCATACTTACCTATGTTATAAAGCCGTTTACCCTCGAAAGAGAAAACGGCAATGGTGCTTTCCTGGCTATCCAGGATAAAAACTTTTTCCTTGCTAACTTCAAGGTCGACCAGCCGCGAGAAAAACCTCTCTTCGTCGGGCCCTGCTGCCCTAACTTCTCGGACCGACCACTTTTCCGCCGAAAAAGAAGAGAGCCTAATAAATAGAATAAAAATAGCCACAAAGAATAATAGAGGATTTACTTTGGTCTTCATCTTTCCTCCTATTCTGACTGGAAGAAGGAGGGCGGCAGAGGCCAAGGACTCTGCCGCCTCCCCTCTCCCAGCTCAGGCCGCCTTGAGCAAGCACTTACCCAGAGCAATGTCGCAGATTGTAAGCATCAGCGTTGTCTTGAACCAGCCGGCATCGCTTTCGAAGGCTCGCTCGCGGCAGCGCTCCCATTCATCATAGCAATGGTCGGAGTTGGACTGAGCCGCCACCACCAAAGGCAGGACAAGCAGTCCTGCAACCAGAAGAACAAGGAGCGCTACGCCAATTACCTGTCTCATCATAACCTCCTTTCACCTTCACTTAAAGCAAAGATCATGCCAGACAGGTTTTATTTTTTCCTCTTTTCAGGCTCGCTCATTTCTGCCTTAAGCTTCTATTTCAATAACGATTTGGAGTAAGCTTTTTCTCTTTAATTGTGATTTTTCAGGTCACATTCTGTGTCTTTGGTCACATCCCAATTTTTTCTTTTTCCAACCCAATTTCGTTTTAAATCTTCAGCCTGTGTCCTTAAATGAGACTTTGATTTTTGATTAAATTTCAATAAGACAAACTAATTTGAATCGAAATTTTTGGGGGAAGGATTTGGCCCCTTCAGGCTGGTTTCTATCCTCCTAATCATCCAGAATTAGCGTAGAGTCAACGTGAAAGAATTTATCCCTTTAAGCTGGACTTATAACTGAAAACCCAAAGGAGGAATCCTTTTTCCTTTGATTCACTCCGGCGCTTCCTTAACCTGGATTTTTATTTTCCCTTGATTATTGGCCTGTTTTTTACTAGAGCCAAAAATTATTTTATGGATAATAATGCCTAATTTGCAGGATAAAATATAAGTTTAAAGGAGGGACCCATGGAAAAGAAAGGAAATCATAGGATTCATCCAGTGGTAAAACATCCGCGCGAACTGATGAAAAAAGAGCTCAAAGGTATAGCCAGAATAAACGATTTCCTCCGGGCCTACTTTTTTAGCATGGGAATCTTAATCTTGTTCTTTTTGGCAAAGGCAATGGCCTCTTCATAACCGGCGTCAGCATGGCGAGCAATACCAATTCCGGGGTCAACCGTGAGCACTCTCTCCAGTCGCCGCGCCGTCGAGGTCCGACCATCGGCTACAATCACCATCCCAGCATGAATGGAGAGGCCGATGCCCACACCGCCCCCATGATGAACCGAAACCCAAGAGGCACCGCAGGCGGTGTTGAGCAAAGCATTCAGGATTGGCCAGTCCGCAATAGCGTCGGACCCGTCTCTCATTCCTTCTGTCTCCCGATTAGGGGAAGCTACCGAACCAGTATCCAAATGGTCCCGGCCAATAACTATGGGAGCAGTAATCTTACCGCGACGCACCAAATTATTAATCACCAGGCCGAAGCGAGCTCTCTCGCCATAGCCCAGCCAGCAAATCCGCGCTGGCAAGCCCTGGAAATGAACCTTCTCCCGCGCCTTACGAATCCAGCGACCAAGGGCTTCATCTTCAGGAAATTCCTTTAACACCGCTTCGTCTGTTGCGTATATATCCTGAGGTTTGCCAGAAGGCGCCACCCAGCGGAAAGGCCCTTTACCCAAACAGAAGAGAGGTCGGATATATTCCTGGACGAACCCGGGGATCTCGAAGGCCTTTTCTACGCCTGCCTTCAGAGCTTGACCGCGAAGGTTATTCCCATAATCAAAAGTAACCGCCCCTCTTTTCTTCAACTCCAGCATGGCCTCAACCTGCACTGCCATCGACTCATAAGCCCGCTTGATATAATCCTGGGGATTTTCCTTCCTTAAGCGCAGCGCCTCTTCATAGGGTATTCCGTGGGGGACATAACCGTTGAGCTCGTCATGAGCTGAAGTCTGGTCAGTCAGGACATCGGGCGTTAGGCCACGGCGGACAAACTCGGGTAAAACCTCAGCAGCGTTGCCTAAAAGAGCAATCGACCGGGCTTCACCCTTTTCCTTGGCTTCCTTAGCCAGCTTCAAGGCCTCATCAAGGGAGTCAGTCATCAAGTCGACATATTTTGTCTCCAACCTTCGCTTAATGCGGTTAGGGTCAACCTCAACTACGATGGCTACACCTTCATTGAGAGTCACGGCTAGGGGTTGAGCGCCACCCATCCCTCCCAGACCAGCGGTTAAAACCAGTTTGCCTTTCAGTGTCCCGGAGAAATGCTTCCGGGCTACCGCCGCCAGAGTTTCATATGTCCCTTGTAAAATGCCTTGAGTGCCAATATAAATCCAGCTTCCGGCAGTCATCTGGCCAAACATAGTTAAACCCAGAGCCTCGAGTCGTCTGAACTCATCCCACGTCGCCCATTTGGGGACAATCAGAGCGTTGGCAATCAGGACCCGGGGCGCTTCCTCATGCGTTCGGAAAACGGCCACCGGTTTACCCGACTGGACTACCAGGGTTTCATCATTCCCTAACTTTTTTAAACTATCGACGATCGCCCAAAAACATTCCCAGTTACGGGCCGCTTTTCCCGTTCCCCCATAAACAATTAAGTCCGCCGGTTTCTCCGCTACCTCAGGGTCAAGATTATTCATCATCATTCTTAAGGCGGCCTCTTGAGACCATCCTTTAGTATGGAGCTTTGTTCCTCTCGGAGCCCGAATCGGCTTACTTTCCAATTTTTTAGTGGCCATTTCTTTACCCCCTTCCTTGAGATTTATAGTTATCTTCCGTTTTATTGGCAGGTTTGGATGGTGAGTCTGGAGAGGCGGAAGCCGCACCCGAATAGCGACTCAGGACGGCTTCCAGGTTCATCCGCCGCAGTGTTCTTTCTTTTCCCAGGAGCTCGAGGACTTCAAAGATTCCCGGGCTAACAGTCTTGCCTAAGACTAAAACCCTTAAAGCGTGAATAAAAACCGCGGCCTTAACGCCTTCTTTTTCTGCTCTTTCCCTCAGGACCTGTTCCAGAGCAGCGGCCCGAAAATCTTGAAGTTGACAGAAATCGTGGTAGAGACGCGGCAGCATCTCTTTCAATCTTTCCACGCGCAGATACTTTTCCACCCCGGCCGGGTCAAAATTAAAATCATCGGAAAGAAAAGGACGCAGGCTCTCGATTATTTCTTTAAGATTTCGGCTCCGAACTTTGATTAAATCTAAAAGCTGGAAGAACCAATCCCGTTTTTCTGCGTCCAAGGAAGCGGCCCAAAGGCCAGTTTTTTCGAGCTCTGGTCTTAACCAGGTTACGAGCTCTTCCGTCTTCATTTCCTTGATTAAGCGGCTGTTGAGCCACTCCAGCTTAGCCAAGTCAAAGACAGGACTATTTTTGCTCACCTTAGTAAGGGAAAAGTTAGACACCATCTCTTCGACCGAATAGATCCTTTCCTCCGGGCCTGGCGACCAGCTCATCTGGGCTAAGAAATTAAACATGGCCAGAGGCAGAATCCCCTGCTCCCGGTAGTGAAGCAAAGAAGTAACGCCATGACGTTTGCTCAGCTTCTTCCGGTCTGGCCCGAGGATCAACGGTAAATGGGCAAAAGCCGGCGGCTGAGCGCCAAAGGCCTGATAAAGAAGGACTTGTTTCGGGGTGTTAGAAATATGGTCGTCACCGCGAATCACGTGCGTGATTCCGGAGTCGATATCATCTACCACCACGGAGAGATGATAGGTTGGCAATCCGTCACCTCGCAGTAAGACAAAATCCTCGAGCTCATGGTGCGAGACAGAGATTCGGCCGTGGACCAGGTCGAAAAATTCTGTCTTTCCGGGCGGAACCAGGAAACGAAGGGCTCTTTTTCTTCCCTCCCGCTCGAACTGGGCTCGCGCCGCCGCAGTGAGCTCAAGACAGCGACGGTCATATTTCCAAGCCCCGCCCTTGGCTTCAGCCTTTTTCCGCCTGGCTTCTATCTCTTGAGGCAGGCAGAAACATTCATAAGCTTTTCCCTGCTCCAACAGCCACTCAGCCTTGGCTTGATATAAAGGAAGCCGCTTAGATTGATATAGCGGCCCTTCATCCCAATCTAGCCCTAACCAGCGCAACCCTTCCAAAATAATCTGGCTCATTTCCTCGGAGGAACGGGCAACATCGGTATCCTCAATCCTCAAAATAAAGTTTCCCTTTTCATGACGGGCAAAAAGCCAGTTAAAAAGGGCTGTCCGGGCAGCTCCAACGTGGAGGTAACCAGTTGGACTGGGTGCAAAACGAACCCGAACCATGGTTTTCTCTTAGATTTATAGCATATAAGCAAGGTTAAAACAAAGGCGAGCGGAGGCTGTTCTTGAGGCATTTCCTATTAAAAAAATGACTGGGCTTTTTTCCTGTCTCCGGAAGAACCAGGAGAATTGAGATTTCACTTCTCCGGCCTCGTCACTACTTAAAAAGCCATAATTTCTGAATGTTGATGCTTTTACTCCCTCTTAAAAAACTGCCCTGTTTTAAAAAAAAACGAAATAAGGGATTGACGACCGAAAATAAATTGGCTAATTTATAAGAGACTTTTATATTAGCGAACACGGATTTCGCCTTAGCGGGAAAGAAAAGGGCGGCAACGGTTGAGTGCCAAAGGAAATCAATTAAAAGCTTTAATTCTTCATCATCGGGCAGCCGTCAGAGAAGCATTGAAGCCATTACTTTGTAACGGGCTTCAAATTTTTGAGGCTTCTCGATTAAGCCAGGTTCTAAGTTTAGCCCGTTCCGTCTATTTTGACCTTATCGTGGCAGAAGCCGGTCAGGCTGATTTTTCCTCCCTTGCGGACATCATCCCGGCCGAGGCAGCCCTTTTTCTCATCTCCTCCGACCCCAAAGAATTGCACACGGTGCTTCTCACCTGGCCAGAGAGCCGATACGTGGAAATTCAACTTTGGCCCGTGGAAGCTGGGGCCAAGGAAATTTTCCGCCGGCAACTGCAGCGAGCCTTGACCTGGCTCGCTTCCCTGAAATCATCTCCCAAGGCTGAGGTTATTCCTGCTGAAAAAAGCTGGCAGGAGGTAGCCCGGGAAATCCAGACGATGAAGAGCTTCTTACGGCAAAAGGTTTTGCGGGAAGTAGAAAATCGGCTTTCCTGGGAAATTAGGTGCCTCTTGGCGGAACAAGAAAAGCATAAGCTCCAGATGATTTTAAGGAAAATTTATGCCGCCGACGACGTCAGCAGCCTGTTGGACTGTGTCAGCGACATTAAAGATATCATCAAGGCTCAAAGCTTCACCTTTTATATCCTGGATGAGAGCGAGACGCAGGGAAAATTCCTGAAACCCTTAGTTTTTGAAGATGCCTTTTTGGCTCATCCCGATTTTGCCCGCTACAACGTCTCTTTGAATGAAGAGAATTTTGCCGCTTTTGTCGCCCGGACGGGAGAAGCCCTTAATTTAGCTTCACCCGCCGACGACCCGAGGTACTCATCCCGTTATCGGGAACAATTGCACCATCCTTTACAAAATTTATTAGTCGTCCCCATTATGCACGACCGGGAGGTTATTGGCGTCATCGAAGCCTATAATAAGCAGGGCAAAGAGATAAGTCGGCCTCTTTTTACCGCCGAGGACCAGCGCCTTCTCAAGACTATCTCCGAGCATATATCGATGGCCATGACCAAACTTAATCTCATTCAATACGACGCTCTTACTGGTTTGCTCAGGCCCGAACCATTCTTCGAAAAAATTCTTCAGAAAATTCATAATCAGAGTAAAAGACGTATTGATATCGGTCACTGCGCTTTGGTCATGGGCGATGTCGATTGGTTCAAAAATTATAATGACCTTCATGGCCATGAGGCCGGAAACCGGCTGCTCCGAGAACTGGCAACGGTCCTCAAAGCCTCAATCCGCGAAGAAGACTTCCTTTGCCGTTATGGCGGGGAAGAGTTTCTCTTTTTTCTTTTTGGGGTAAAAAATATCGAAGAAGCTTGTTTACTTACCGACCGCATCCGGCGCAATGTCGAGGAGCACTACTTCCGCTATCAAGAGAACCAGCCCCGCAAAAATTTGACCATGAGCTTTGGGGTTACTCTGCTGCCGCTCGAAAAGCTCTCCACCACGCTGAGCAAAGAAGATTTGAAAAAATTAGTCACTGAAGCTGACTTAGCCTTAGCCGAAGCTAAGGGAAAAAGAACCGCTTTGGCCGAAGCTGCCCCGAGAGAGGAACTCCCGCCAAAAAACAGAGTTTGTGCCTATCCCCTAAGGCACAATCATCAGGGGAGATGGCGCGTTTTTGATTCCTATGACCAATCAAGAATTCTGGAGAAAAGGCGCCACTCTCGACATTTCATTTCCACGCCGCTGCTTGTCCTTGAAGACACGGGCATCAAGGTTACGAAGACTATTAACCTCAGCTTGAGCGGTGCCAAGGTGTGCCTTTCTTCTGACTTGCCTCTGGGCAAACCTCTGAGCCTGACCATTATTTTGGAGGACAAGGCGTGTCAGCTCGGCGGCAATGTTGTTTACCAGGAAAAGGCCGCGGAAACGCCGCCTACTTTCCATGCTGGAATAGAGTTCGTCTTTCCTTCGCCCTCGATGCAGAAAATTCTCGAAGATTACTTGCTCAGTCTGGCTGATAAATCCTCAGCGGTTAATTAGGCAAGTCTGTTCAGGCAGCTCCCAGCTCTTCCAGGATGGCTTTAAGATAAACAACCGGCGGAGTAATTAAGCGATAAAAATTTTCTTTTAAGTTTTCGATAAACTCAGTTACAGACTGAAAATCAGTTTCGTCGCTCCAGTTTTCGATGCTTAACCTCTCAAGAAGGTCGCGCAGCAGGTTGACGTTCAAAATTGATTCCGTAAAACGGGGTAAAGTAAAGCCTTCTTTATCACAAAGTTTGGTTATCCGCAGCAGCTGTTTCCGCAGCAATTCCTGTTGATTAATAATCTCTTGCTTGATGAAAAAGTGGTCCTTGGGCGAGTCCGTTTGGGCCAATTTCTGGTAAAGCTTATTCGAGGCTTCTAAAGCCTCATTCATTGCGGTTATTAAATTCTCGGCGTCGATGACCATCCGGCCGTCTTTTTCAAAATAGGGAATCTCGCCGTTACCCTCGGTATGAGCCCGGCGAAAGCCTTCCAGTCGCTCATAAACCTCCCGAAAAGTCTCAAATACAGCCTCCGCTCCGGGTTCAACCTGAGGTCTTTCCTCAGAAACGGTCGGTTCGCTAAAAAAATTAGAATTAGACTCGGTTTCGGACGGCTCAGCCGGTGCCGCCGTGATTTCAGCCCCCACTGCTTCCAGCGGCCTGGCTGGTTCTACTTCTGGGCTAACTTCAGCGCAAGGGGCCGCTTCCGCTGTTTGGCCGCTAACCCCGTTCATCCGAGCCACTTCCGTAGACAAAAGCTCCTGGATCTTTTTCAGCCTCTCCAGCTCTTGTTCCAGGTCAATTTTCAATTCGGCCTCAGCAGGCATTTCAGGAATGGTTGTTACAATCCCGTATTTTTCTTCAATTTGTTGGCGAATAAAGCTAATTTTTTCGCCGCTTCTTTTTTCCAATGTTTCCAGCTCGCGATTAAGCGCCTCAACCTTCTTTATTTCTTCGAGGGTCAAGGAGGCTAACTTCTCGATTTCCGACTGGTGCTTGACTACTCGGCCAAAGCGCTCTTTTATTTCTTCCTGCAGGCGATTCCTCTCGGTTTCAAAATCAGCCAGAACCTGATGATAATCAGTCAGCAGCTCCCTTCCTTTCTCCAGTTCTTGCTCAATGAGCCTTAATTTTTTCTCTGCTTCTTCCTTTTCCCGACGAATCTTTTCTTCCAGTTCTCTTTCTATTTCCTCTTTTCTTTGTTGGAAAACTTCACTCAATCTTTTTTCGACTTCCTCGAGCAAAGGTATTTTCATACCTAACTTAAATTCATCTAACTTCATGCTTGCGTCTCCTTCCGGCGCCAAATAAAATTGGCCCGAAATTTATTCTTGGACTCTCTCGCTTTTCCGCCACCATGGCCTCTTCTTTGCCTCTTTGAGGTGAAAATCAACTCTCTTGAGCTTAGCTCTATCTTCTTGCAAACCAATCGGCAGAGCAATCACCCCCCAGGGGGAATCAAGGGATGATTTTCCTTCGATCTTTTCTCACCCAAAGGGGGGAAAAACCTTTATCCTTTAAAGAATTAACCCGCTTGCAACTCTCCCCAAAAATAAGTATAAAGGAATCTATGCTTCAAGACAATAGGGGCCAACAAGCGCCGGTTGACCCCCCTCTTTCTTTGGCTACCCCTCTCCTTCTAATCATCGACTCGGAAAAAACCCAGGGACAGCAAATAGCTGACTTCCTTGAATCTCGAGGGTTTAGAGTCGAGCTTCGACTTAAACCCTCTTTTACCCTACTTTCTGAGGTGGCTAAGGATGAATTTCTAATAGTTATCTGGAATATTGGCCAGTTCCCAAATCTAAGTCCTTTAGCTGTGCAGGAATGGAAGAGGCGGGCAAAAATTGCTTCTCTCATCCTCTTAACTCCCCCTGACCCGGGTCAGAAAGACCTTAAAGCCGTCAGCAAGGGCTGGGTGGACCAGTTAGTTAGTCCCGAGCACTGGTCAGCTCTTCTGGCTGCTGTCAGGAGCGAGATAGACAAAGAGCGCTACCGCCGGGAACTAAACCAGGTAGCGGGGCAATTAAAAAAAATCAAGCAGGATAAAGCTCGGACTCAGCGGCGAGCGGCTGAGCTCGAGGGGATTTACAATGCCACCCTCGAAAATTTAATGACCGCTCTTGATTTAAGAGACGTCGAAACCTTTGGCCACTCCAGAGTAGTTGCCAGGTATAGCCAGGCTTTAGCTCAAATCCTGGGGATAACTGATAATTCGCGGATAGACCATATTCGTCAGGGCGCTTTGCTTCATGATGTGGGCAAAATCGCTATCCCTGATGCCATCCTTAAAAAGCCTGACCGGCTAACGGCCGAAGAATGGGAAAAAATAAAACTCCATCCAACCTTAGGCTATGGTCTGATTAAAGAAATTAAATTGGTCGAGACAGTGGGCCACATTATCCTTTATCATCACGAACGCTTTGACGGCCAGGGTTATCCCTTTGGTCTCAAAAAAGATAATATCCCTCTGGAAGCCAGGATCTTCGCCCTGGCTGATTCTCTTGACGCCATAACTTCTCATCGACCCTATCGACGAGAAAGGGATTTCCGGGCCGCTCAACTGGAGATTATCAGCGGCCGCGGTCAGCAGTTCGACCCGAAAATTGTTGATGCCTTTTGCTCCTTAGAGCTTGAAGCTTGGGAAAAAATTCGCTACGAAACAGCCAAAATTAGTCCAGCCCTGGAGAAGCTCCGAATCTGAAGTCAGGATTTAGTTGCCAGGCCAATACTCTGGGGATTCCCGCTAAATCCTTTTCCCAAGAAATTTCCCGCCACAGCTTTTTGTTGGGAATTGACAAGACCTTCTCGAGCTGGCCAAAACCAATCTCAAAAATAAGGTATCCACCCGGCCTCAGAAATTGGGGGGCGCCTCGAATTAAGCGAGAAATGAATTCCAGCCCAGTTGGGCCGGCCACCAGACCGCGCTTCGGCTCAAAAAGCCTTATTCCTTCAGGCAGCATTGGCCACTCTCGCTCAGCAACATAAGGCGGATTCGAGACAATCAAATCGCAACGGCCTGCCAGCTCAAGCTGGGCCAAAGGCGAAAAAAATGACCCTAACTTGAAAACGATATTTTTTAACCCGAGACGGGCGGCATTTTTCTGGGCCAGAGCGAGGGCGCGGCGCGAGATATCAGTAGCCACAACCGTTGAGTGTGGCCTTTCCTTGGCAAGGGAGCAAGCAATCGCTCCACAACCAGTACCGATATCAGCGACTACACCTTCTTCTGGCCAGCGAACCTTCAAGGCAAACTCGACTAAACATTCAGTTTCAGGTCGAGGAATAAAGACCCCCTTTTGGAGTTTAAAAGAAAGAGACCAGAACTCTTTTTCGCCCACGACCAGGGCTAAAGGGCACCCCTCGAGCCGCCGCCTTAAAAAATATTCATAGCGGCGAACCAAGCTTCCGTCGACTGGCTGTTCAAGGGAAAGAAAAAATTCCTGGGCATTGATGCCGGCCGCTTTTTGAAGAAGCAGCCGGGCTTCTAAACCGGGTTCAGGTAAGGCGCATAATTTGTTTCGGCCATAAAGCCAGAGTTCTCTCCTGGTCAACCGTAAAACGCCCCTCACTTTCAGGCTGCAGAGACCCGATGCTCAAGCGCCTGCATCTGGAAACGGAGGGCCAGTTTTTCCAGAATCTCGTCCAGTTCACCGTCCATTATCGCTTCGAGGTTGTGAAAAGATAAATCCAGACGATGGTCAGTGACCCGGTTCTGAGGAAAATTATAGGTGCGAATTTTTTCGCTCCTTTCACCTGTCCCCACCTGAGATTTCCTTACTCTGGCTAACTCTTCTTCTTGCTTTTTCTTGGCGCTATCCAGAAGGCGGGTGCGAAGAATTCGCAGCGCCTTTTCCTTATTCCGATATTGGGATTTCTCATCTTGACAGCTAACTACCATGCCTGTTGGTTTATGAGTGATGCGAATGGCGGTGTAATTCCGATTAACGTTTTGGCCGCCCGGGCCAGAAGCGCCAAAGGCCTCGATTTTCAAATCCTTAGGGTCAATCTTGATGTCCACCTCGTCAGCTTCAGGCAAAACAGCCACGGTTACCGTGGAGGTATGAATCCGGCCGCTGGCTTCTGTCTTAGGGATTCGCTGGACCCGATGGACGCCGCTTTCATACTTAAGAAGGGAATAAACATTTTTTCCCCGGATGCTGAGAATTACTTCCTTGAACCCGCCGATGGGACTCAGACTCTGGTCCATAATTTCCCACTCCCAGCCTTTACTCTCAGCATAACGAGCATACATCCGACAGAGGTCTTGAGCGAAAAGAGTGGCTTCATCGCCTCCTGCGCCCGCCCTGACCTCCAAAAAAACATTCTTACCATCATAGGGGTCTCGAGGCAGAAGCATCAGGCGCAGCTCCTGGGCGATTTTTTTCTCTTCCCGGTCTAAATCTTTAAGTTCAGCTTCAGCCAGGCTTTTAAGCTCGGAGTCGGCCGTGGGGTCATTGAGGATCTCCTCAGATTCAGCTATCGCCTCCCGAAGCCTTTTAAACTCCTGATACTTCTGAATCAGGGGTTCCAGTTCTGCTTTTTCCTTAGCAATCTCTCTTATTTTTTGGGGGTTGGTCACAAGCTCAGGGTCGGAAAGAGACTGGAGTAAACCTTCATATTTTTTTTCCAGACGCTCCAGTTCTTGAAACATAAGGCTTATTTTTTTAGGCGAGCCTCCCGGTACTTCCTCTTAAACTTTTCCACCCGGCCAGCAGTGTCCACTATCTTCTGCTTGCCCGTGAAAAAAGGATGACACTGGGAGCAAATCTCGACCCGGATTTCCTTTTTAGTCGACCGAGTCTTGAAGGTGTTACCGCAAGCGCAGGTCACTGTGCACTCAACATACTCAGGATGAATACCTTCCCTCATTTTTTTCTCCTTAAGAACAATAATTATAACAAACTTACTTCGGAACGGCAAAGGGGGCGCGGAGAATGGCCCCAGAGAAAGAAATCTGGTAGCTATTAAAATTCTCCCAGTCCACCTCCACTCGGTACCTCTGGCTGGCGGACCGGACAGCTTCCTTATATTTTTTACTGGCAAAATAATCCTTTAGTCCAGAGCTGAGGGGGAGGGCTTGTTCTTCCGCTTGCCATTCATAGGTTCGGCCGTTGAGCCGCAAACAATTAAGAAAAACAATCCAGGCTAATTGCTTAAAGGGAATGGCAGCTAAGTTAGACCTTATGGCCATGACTTCGCCTTCTTTTTCCGGGTTGACAAAACGAAAATAACGGGAAAAAAGGAGGCTGTTGTGGAAATAGGCGGGAAAAGCTAAAAGACCGTCGCTTTGAAGGAGCCGGCCTAAATAAATAAAAATGTCGACCACTTTCTTTCCCAGGCCCAGGCCAGGACGGTTTTGACCGGGAAGGGCGGGTCTTTTTTCGCTGAACTCCAGCCGCGGGTTTTGCAGGGTTAACCATTCTAAATGAAGAAAACGCCCCTTTTCCAAGACGGGGTCCAGTTGACGACGGGCCGTGGCCGGAAACCCGGCTTCCCGAATTTTCAGGTCAACAATGAGCCTCTCCGGGTCGTTTCTTTCCCAAAAAATTTGCAGCCGCTGGAGAGGAAACTCGGTCGAATCAAGGCTAAACTCTAAGGGCCAGAGCTGACGATGTCTGGCTTCCCGGAAAAAATTATTCTTAGCCAGGACAGCCTTAACTTCAGCGAGGCTGTAGCGACCCAAAAAAAGGCTTGAACCTCGGTCTGGCCGCAGGCCGGAGAAAATTTCCTCTGAAGTCAGCTCCCAATCAGCCGAGGCTAATTCTTTTTTGTTCTGCTTTTCCTTTTCCAAAGCTATCTCCTTGGCTTAACTTCCTTAGGGCAAGACCTGCTTAGTCGGGTTAACGGCTGAACGTTTCTGGCCGAGGGGTCGATTTTCCTGTCTTCCGTCTCGAGGCGGTGCCGAAAAAAGGAAATAACATCGTCGCCGCTGCGGAGCAACCGGAAACGTTCAAAAAAACGGAGGTCAGGGTTAATCTTGTTGAAATGTCTCAGGACAATAATCCCATTTGGCTTTAGAAGGCCTCGCTTCTTCACCACTTTTAAGGGATTCCTTTCGAGAAGCAGCGCGTATGGGGGGTCGATAAAGATTATATCAAACCGCTTCTTTTCCTTAGATAAACGGATCACCCCGCGATTAAACTCTGCGGCCAAGACCCGGGTTTTATCCTGAAATCCGCATCTCTCAATATTCTGGTTAATAATTTTTACCGCTGGCCCGAATTCTTCAATAAAGACCACCGTGGCCGCACCCCGACTGAGAGCTTCCAAGCCAACAGCGCCGCTTCCCGCAAACCCGTCTAAGCAATCGGCTTCCTTCACTTTTTCTTGAAGAAGATTAAACAGCGACTCTTTTAGCTTGGCGGGCATTGGTCTTATCCTCGGGTCCCGGACCATCTTAAGCCGCCGTCCTTTATGAAAACCACCGATAATTCGCAGCATGATTTCTCAGTAATAGAAAATGGCGAGACCTTTTTTAGATTTAATATCTTTAAGGCCAAAAGGCAATTCATAAGAACGGTTGAGGCCTTCGGCCGGTGCGTTATGGGCGATCGCAATTGCCTTAATCATTTCGGAGACAAAATCTACGGCCAGTTCCTGAGTCCCGAGGTAAATTTTATGAAAGCTGAAAAAGATGCGGCCAGCCTCCACCCGGAAAGAGGCGGCAAAAAACACGGGCGCCACCTTCGGGATAAAACTGGGCAAATTCTCCTGCCGCAGGTCAAAGACGGCTTTACCTTCTAAGCGATTATCATCCAGCAGTTTCAACTCGAGTCCTTGGAGGAGGTCAATGGGGTCGGTAACAACGCGATAAGCAATGTAAGCATTGAGTTCACTCTCCGTTAAAATCAAAGATTTTAGAGAGCGACGCCCGCTTTCTTGCTGGGCTTGCTGGACAGTTTCAATCGCCTGCAGAACTTTCTGAATTTTTTCCGCTTCGGCGGTCGAAAAAGAAGGTGGCTTGTTTTGACTCAAGCCCGCCAAAAACCCGAGGCTAAGAGAACAAGCAACCGCCAGCAGGACCAGAGCAAGTCGCTTTATTCTCCTCGGCCGCCAGAATGGTTTTAACTCCCTCATTCTTCTTTTCCCGAGCTGTGAGATTTGGCCAATGTGTAGCGCTCAAATATTATACCTAATTATACCTGATCTCGGCGGTTTTCTTCTATTTTTTATGCTCTGGTTTGAAGGCTTAGTCCTGGATGGTGGAGGCGAGCGATTTTATTTTTGAGCGCTTAGGCACTGAATTATCTTCTCTAAGTATTCATGGTTAGGACGGTCAGCTGTATTCTGACCGATATATTTAAAAACAACCACGCCTTGTTCATCAATAATAAAATAGGAAGGAATATCCTGAGCGACCTTGCTTCCCCCCCAATCTTCAGTGAAAAGGCCCAAGCCTCGAGAGACCTTGCGGTCGGCATCAATCAGAAGAGGAAAGGGTGTGGCTACCGACTTTCCTTGCTCCCACAGAAGGTCGCGAGGGAAAAGGCGCTTTGACCTTTCCAGCCTTTGTCGGCCTCGCTCATCCAGGGCTTGCGGGTCGGCCGGATATTTCCAATCCCTAATCTTGAGAAGCTGGGCAGGCAAAGCTTCTAACCAGGCTTTAACAGTGGCGGCATCATACGGAAAAACTAAAAGCACTTCCAAGTTATATTTTTCCCTGAACTGGCTGACCTTCTCCATTTCCAAGAGCTCGGCATAACGATAATGACAAATGGTGCACCAGACGTTTTCGGCCGCAAAACCGCGGGGAAAAATGAGCAACACTTTTTTGCCCTTCAGGCTGGAAAGCGCCAGCTCACCCCCCTGAAAAAGAGGCAGCTTAAAATCAGGCATGAGCTGGCCGACAGTAACCGGCCTTATCTCCGCCTCTTGAGCTTGGCCCCGGGGAACAAAAGCCAGCCAGCCGCTCAAAAAAAAGACGCCGCTAAGACTCAGGCAAAGCAACTTTTTTGGAGTCATATCCTTTCACCTCCTGAAAACCAGCCGCTTTTTCTTCTAAATATTAATTTTTTTTGACCTTAAAAGGAAGTCCCTTCTCTTCATTTTACCAGCCATCTTAGACAAAACATAAGAGGCCCAGTTATGCTGGCCATTGATTAATACGGCTCTTCCGAGTTTTTAATGGGTAGACCTAAAGAATTATCACCTCAGCCAGCCTATATAGAGCCCCCAGATGAAGATACCTAAAGGCGAGTTGAAGCCGAATATTTTGTATCTTATTGATATTTCTGCAATCGTCCTCCTCAACGATGAACTGGCCCAGATTCAATCCGCTGTGGGGGGCTTAAAATCTATCATCTTTATCCGCAGGAAAGTCTGAAGAATCATTAATATTTAACGGTGCAACCATAGGGTTGACTCGTTTTGACCGAAACTTCTTTACCGGCCAGAATTTCCTCGAGAGCTTGTTCAACATAATTAGTGGCCTTAGGAATGTCCTCAAGATTGGTCGAGCGGATATTATCGATAGCACCGTTGTAAACCAGAAATCCGTTCTGGTCAATAATAAATATGTGGGGAGTTACCTTGGCTTCATAAAGACGACCAATCTTCCCCTCTGGGTCTAACAGGACGGCAGTGGGAGCAGCTTCTTTCTCCTTAGTTAAAGCTAAGGCTTGTTCGGGCGTACAATAGCCCTGTTTTCCAGGCGCCGAAGAAATAATCGAGAACCAGATAATGCCCTTCGAGGTGTAATCTTTTTGCAACTTCTGCATATGGCCGCTGTTATAATGCTTCTGAACAAAGGGGCACTCATGATTCAGCCATTCAAGAACCACAATTTTCCCTTGGTAATCAGAAAGGGTGTGGCTTTTTCCGTTAGCATCGATTCCTGTGAACTCAGGCGCTCTTTCACCTACTTTAACTTCCGCTCCCACCTGAATTAAAAGGGAAAAAAGCGCGATAAAGGTCAAACCGACTAAGCTTGATTGTCTCATCCTGAACCTCCTTTTTAATAGTTTTTGACCGGGATATGCAGGTCAAAGGCCCTTCGGCCTAACTTTGTCTCGTTTGATTTTAAAACAAGGACAGCCTTCATAACAGCGGGCCAGACGGAGGAGGCGGCGGAGCGCTTAAGCTCAAGGAGATTATAACCGTTTTCTTCTCTCCAAATGGGCGGAGCCGAATAATCGGTCAAGCCCTCTGTTTCGCAGAAGAATTCAGCCCCTTCAAAATCGAGACTCTGGCCTCCCTCAGGATAAAAATAAATCATTATTTTTTCCTCTTTAACCTCGGCTCTAATTTTAAATCCGGTAAGCGGCTCAGGAAATAAAAGACGAGCCTGGTCAAAAAGGCCGCGATTCATCTCCTTTTTTGTCGGCCGCTCATTTTTTACTGGCAAAGTTATTTCTACTGCGGTCGAGCCTGGAAGGCAGCCTTCCCGACAAACAAGATAATTGATTTCAGCCCGAAGCGGAGCTTCTGACGGACAAGGAAAATCGGCGGAAACCGAAAACCGGCCTAAGAAAAAAACTTCTCCCTCGTAGCCAAAACTGATGGTCTCTGGGGCCAAGATTCGCTGCGGCCACGGCCAGAGCATTTCTTCCAGTTGGAGGCCAGCCGGAAAGTGCCAAGATATTTCTGTCGGCAATCCCGAATCGCCCGGATTTTTCCAGTAGATATGCCATCCCTTCGCGATAGTTAAGCGTAGCCACAGATTGAGAGCAGTTCCCGGCTGCACCCAGGCGTTTTCGGAAATTAATTCCGCTCGAACTAAGTCCGAGGTCTCTTGAGCCTGGTCTTTTACCTCGATGTCTGCTGATGCCCTAAGGAAAAGAGAAAGGGCGGGCCAGCTCAGAACAAAAAATAACCCTAAGCATGGCCTCCAGTTGACCTCCTTGGCCCTGCTTAATCTTTTCATTATTACTATTATTATCATAGGAATAATAAGAAATCAATTATTTAACCGCCTCCGTCAAAAAAGTGGTGATAACTATAAGCAACATTTTGCCTATGGGTTCTTCGGGGAAGAGATGATTCCTTGACAGGGTGGAAAGCGTCGACTAAGCTATTTATTTGAGGTAAAACGTTATTTAGCCATGACCCACCGAGAGAAAGTAAGAAAGGGCCGGCTGACACCGGCCATAAGAAAACTGGCGCGGCTGGAGAACCTGTCGGCCGAGGAAGTAGCTGAGCTTTTTCTCGCCGGCCAAATAGTCATCCCTCATAACCCGCGTCATCCATTGATTCAGCCTGTGGGAATTGGAACTAAACTCCGGACAAAAGTCAACGTTAACCTCGGGACTTCGATGGATTTCCCCGACCTCGCCACCGAATTAGAAAAGGTAAAGGTGGCCGTTGAGTATCAAGCTGACGCGGTCATGGATTTAAGCACTGGCGGCGATATTAAAGAAATCAGACGCTCCATCCTTAAAGCTTCGCCTCTGCCTGTGGGCACAGTCCCCATTTATCAGGCCGCTATCGAGGCCATTGACCGGCGGGGCTCCATCGTCCTTATGACCGAGGATGACCTCTTCCAGGTCATCGAGGCTCAAGCCAAAGAAGGGGTGGATTTTATGACGCTTCACTGCGGCCTAACTCTGCGGGGAATTGAGCGCCTTAAAAAACAAGGCCGGGTCGCTGATGTTGTCTCGCGGGGTGGGGCTTTCCATCTTGCCTGGATGCTCCATCACGGGAAAGAAAATCCCCTCTACGCTAACTTTGACCGATTATTGGAAATAGCCCGACGCTACGATATCACCCTCAGCTTGGGTGATGGGCTACGGCCCGGAGCCATTGCTGACTCCACCGACCGACCACAAATCGAAGAATTATTAACCTTAGGAGAGTTAGTCCAAACCGCCTGGCAGCAGGAAGTCCAGGTAATGGTTGAAGGACCAGGCCATGTGCCGCTTGACCAGGTGGAAATGAATGTCAAACTGGAAAAGAAACTCTGCCACGGAGCGCCTTTCTACGTTCTGGGCCCGCTCGTCACCGATATTGCCCCGGGCTATGACCATATCGTCTCAGCCATTGGTGGAGCTTTAGCCGCCGCGGCCGGAGCTGATTTTCTTTGCTACGTCACTCCCGCCGAACATCTCGGGTTGCCCACAGTGGAGGATGTTCGGGAAGGCTTAATTGCCGCCCGTATCGCCGCCCACGCCGCTGACCTGGTCAAAGGAGTCCCTGGGGCCCGAGCGAGAGACGAGAAGATGTCCCGAGCTCGGAAAGCCCTTGATTGGAAAGAGCAACGTCGTTATGTCATCGATTCTCGACGTTTCGATGAGGTTCGGCACCGCCGTTCTTCCGAGAGCGAGGCCTGTTCCATGTGTGGTAAATATTGTGCGATGAGGATTGTCCGCGATTTCCTCAATTCCCATGGAAAGGCCGATGAGCTCTGCTTCTGACCGACTTCTTTTCGGGACAGCCGGCATCCCCCTCAGCACCTCTCCCGCCACTACCCTAACAGCCATTAGCCGAGTCAAAGAACTCGGTCTCTCCTGTCTTGAAATAGAAATGGTTCGGGGGGTGAGGTTTTCCACGGAAACAGCCCACGCTATTAGGCAAAAAGCTGAGGAAGAGGGTATAATCCTGAGTGCCCATGCTCCTTATTCCATCAACCTACTTTCGGTGGATACCGGAAAAAGGCTTTCCTCGCAAGAGCAGCTTCTTAGTGCGGCTCGCTTAGCTAACCTCTGCGGCGCTAAAAACTTGGTCTTTCATGGCGGTTTTTATGGTTCTCATTCACCGGACAAAGCCACGGCAATAATTCGGGAAACCCTTAAAAACATCCTTTCTTTCCTGCGCACTGAAAAAAATAAAGTCATCCTTCGCCTCGAAACTATGGGAAAAAAAACTCAGTTTGGCACCTTAGAAGAAGTTTTGGTCCTTTGTCAGGAAATTGAAGGTCTTCAACCCTGCCTTGATTTTTCCCATCTTTATGCGCGGGAGGGAGCCGCCAACGGCTACCGCCATTTTTCTCGGACGCTGCGGAAAGTCGCCAAAAAATTAGGCACCGAGGCGCTGAAAAATCTACACATTCATGTTTCTGGCGTCGAGTTTAGAGAGAAAGGAGAAATAAGACATCTCAACCTGCGGGATTCTGATTTCCACTGGGAAGAGTGGCTGGTGGCTCTGGCTGATAACGGCGTTGCGGGCACCGTTATCTGCGAAAGTCCTAACCTCGAAACTGATGCCCTGTTGCTCCAAAACCTGTACCGGTCTTATCAGGAAAAGATGAAAAAATAGATCGGGCTACGACAACTGGCGAGCCCGGTAAAAATACAATGGAGGAGGAAATGAAAGCAGCCTATCGTCTCTATATTAACGGCGAGTGGAAGGATTCGAATAGCCTTCAGGAAATTTTTTCTCCGTACGACGGCCAACCAGTCGGGCAAGTCTATTTCGCCGAAAGGTCCCAAGTCCAGGAGGCGTTGGAGGCAGCAACCAAGGCCTTTGAAACCGCCCGGAAATTAGCCAGTTTTGAAAGAGCTCGTTTCCTGAGACAAATAGCTGAAGGAATAGGCCGGCGTCGCGAGGAATTAGCCCGCTCCATCACTCTTCAAAGCGGCAAACCCCTTCGCGATGCCCGGGTTGAAGTCGACCGGGCGATGATGACCTTCGAGGTGGCCAGCGAAGAAGCGAAGCGAAACTATGGTGAAATCATCCCTCTTGACCTTTCCCCCTTTGCCGCTGGCCGCTGGGGACTTATCCGGAGGTTCCCCATAGGTCCAATTGTCGCCATTACTCCCTTTAATTTTCCGCTCAACTTGGTCGCCCATAAAGTGGCGCCAGCCTTAGCCTCGGGTAACACCCTGCTCTTGAGGCCTGCCTCGCAGGTTCCGATTACTTCTCTTCTTTTGGCCGAAATAGTCAGCGAAACCAACCTGCCAGCCGGAATTTTTAACGTTATTCCCTGTGGCTATGAAGCCGCTGAGATTCTGCTAACGGACGAAAGAATCAAAATGATCACTTTTACCGGCAGTTCCAGCGTTGGCTGGGAGTTAAAAAGAAGGGCGCCGAAGAAAAAAGTTACTCTCGAGCTCGGGGGTAATGCCGCCCTGGTAGTTGAGCCTGACGCTGACCTTGGCCTAGCCGTGCCTCGAGCTGTAACTGGCTCGTTTGCCTATGCGGGTCAGATTTGCATTTCCATCCAACGCCTTTTCTTGCACGAAAAAATCTACGACCGCTTCTTAGAAGATTTTGTGGCCAGGACTAAGGCCTTGAAAATGGGAGACCCCTTAGAGGAGTCAACTGATGTCGGACCGATGATTAGCGAAGCCGCCGCTCGCCAGACCGAAGAATGGGTGGAAGAAGCGGTGAGTAAAGGAGCGAAAATTGTCTGGGGAGGAAAACGGCAAGGCTCAATGTATGAGCCAACCATTCTGGAAAACGTTCAGCCCGAGTGGCGCATTTCCTGGTTGGAAGCCTTTGCGCCGGTGGTGGTGGTTTATCGCTACCGCGACTTTGAAGACGCTCTCCGGCAGGTCAATAATTCTATCTATGGATTGCAGGCAGGGGTCTTCACCAATGACCTCAAAAAAGCCTGGCTGGCCTTTGAGACCCTGGAGGTTGGCGGCGTAATTATCAACGATATTCCAACTTTTCGTATTGACCACATGCCTTATGGCGGAGTTAAAGAAAGCGGTTCGGGCCGGGAAGGCCTCCGCTACGCTATTGAAGAGATGACAGAAATTAGGCTTTTAGCCCTTAACCTAAAATAGATTTTTTTAACGATGATTTGATTAAGTTATTGCTAATTGGTTATAATTAAAAAAAGCGAGGTTAGAAATGGAAAATGTTTTTCTTCCCTATCGGTCGCTTAAAGATTGTGTCATGGAATATCTGCGCCAGGAAATGGAATCGGGGAATCTCAAGCCAGGAGAAAGAATCAACGAGAAAGAAATATGCCAGAAATTGGGGATTAGTCGAACGCCTATCCGGGAAGCCCTTATTCAGTTAGAAAGGGAGGGTTTTATCGAAATCTCGCCTCGCAAGAGCATCCGGGTAAAGAAGTTAAGCCTGAAAGAAATCGAGGATATCTATAACGTTGTCGGGACCTTAGAAGCGGAAGCGGCCGAGCAAGCTTGCGACTGCCTTTCCCCTGAGGAGATCCGCAAGATGGAAGAGGATTATGAGCAAATGGCCCAGGCTCTAGCCAACGATGATTTCCGGAAATACATGGATATCAACCTGGAGCTGCATAATGTTCACCTCAGTCTTTGCGGTAACGCTGTTCTGCAGCAGATAGTCAATCAGCTTAAAAAGAGGCTTTACGATTTTCCCCGCATCTTGCTCAAGATACCCGAATGGGAAGAAAAATGCATGCAAGAACACCAGCAACTCATTCAATTTTTCAAGGAAAAAAACAAACCAGCGATTAAAGATTTAATCAAGAATAAACACTGGGGCTTTGAGGATAACCGAAAATTTATTCTCGTCTATTACGACTTGCTGAATTCAGAGATGGGCCAAAACCATTCCCTTAATCAACCGCTGACGGAGGAGGACGCCGCGCCGAAATAACGCCGCCGCTTATCAACAAAACTCGTTAACTCCTCTTCTTTCAGAAAATTTGTTGACTAAGACGTGAAGCTTTTTTTCGTTCTCTTGGCTTCTCAATTTTTTGCCGGGAAAGTCCGACTCTTTAGCAAAATAGGTGGTGATTTATCGAGCTTATGTCGGTTGGATTCCTCTAGACAAAAAGATATAAGATTTAACGCGGCTATAAATGCATTTTGAAATTGAAGGACGATTTGTTCTTATTCTAACCTTTACCATGCAACAAGGTAAGCCTCTATAAAAAACCCCCTCTTTTTCCTGATTACCCGAGAGAAGCGCCTTTTCAGCGAAAAAAGGCTGAAGATTCGGGATCAAAAGCACTCCAACCAAAATACTTTTTCAGGATAAGCCTAATCGTTCTTGACAGCGCCGTCAGAGCAAAATAAACTAAGGACTTCAACCCGACATCATCAGGGAGGAGGTCATAATGAAAATCATCAGCCTGGCCGAGGTTAGAGACAGGGTCAAAGACCTCGTCCAGGAGGCCAATTTTGTCCTTCAGGACGATGTCCGCAATATTATTGAATCCATGGAAAAACTGGAGGAATCGCCCGCTGGGTTAGAGGTTTTTCGGCAGCTCCGGGAAAATGCCCGAATTGCCCGCGATGAAAAATTAGGAATTTGCCAGGACACCGGCTTGGCGGTTTTTTTGGTTGAGCTAGGTGAAGAGGTTCAACTACAAAAAGACGACGGACTCAGTAGCCTCCGCGAGGCCATTAATGAAGGAACAAGAAGGGGATATGGCGAGGGTTATCTCCGCAAGTCAGTAGTAGCTGACCCTATCCGCCGCAAGAACACTGGAGACAATACTCCAGCTTACATCCACTGGGAGGTAGTGCCAGGAGAGGTTTTTAAGGTAACCTTTATTGCCAAAGGCGGCGGCGCCGAGAATATGAGTGCTATCAGGATGTTTGCGCCGGCAGCTGGTCTTGAAGGTATCGAAGACTTTGTAGTTGAAACCGTGGATAAAGCTGGTTCGAATCCCTGCCCGCCCATTATCGTTGGTGTGGGCGTTGGCGGCAATTTCGAATATGTCGCTTGGTTAGCCAAAAAAGCCCTGTTGCGCCGTCCCTTGGGAACCCTTAACCCCGACCCATTTTACGCCGATATGGAGAAACGTCTTTTAGAGAGAATCAATAACCTCGGAATTGGGCCGCAAGGAATGGGTGGTCGGGTCACAGCTCTGGCCGTGCATGTTGAGGCCTTTCCCTGCCATATCGCTTCCATGCCAGCAGCCGTTAACATTGAATGCCACGCCCACCGAGTGCTGAGTTTTGAAATCTAAGCCTTGTTTTGAATCCAAAAGGCTCATTGACCCAAGGTCCTTTTTCTGAATAATCGAGGATAAGGTCAAACCAAAGGAAAAGCGACGATTAGCCTGAGTTAAAAAGGAGTAGGTCCGATGATTGAGATTCGCTTTCACGGTCGAGGCGGCCAAGGAACCGTCGTTGCTTCTAAGATTCTGGCTGACGCCCTGGCTAAGGAAGGCAATTATGTCCAAGCTTACCCTGAATTTGGCGTTGAGCGACGGGGGGCGCCAGTTTATGCTTTTATCCGCATCGATAATAAGCCGATTTATGACAAAAGCCGGATTTACACTCCTGACCATGTCGTTGTGGTTGACCCCACATTGGTCGAAGCTATCGATGTGACCGAAGGACTAAAGCCAGGCGGCCTGGTCATCATCAACTCGGACCGCCGGCCTGAAGACTTTAAGTTTCCTGACCGTTATCGCGTCACCACTATTAACGCCACCGAAATCGCCGTCAAACACAAACTGGGCACTCTGGCCGCGCCAATAGTAAACACGGCTATCATAGGCGCAGTGATTAAAATTCTTGGACTTTGCCGAATAGAATCATTGGTTGAGGCCATCCGGGAAGGGATGCCCATCAAGCCCGAAGATAATGTGCGCGCCGCTGAGGAAGCCTATGCTCAAGCCCGTTCTTTGCTTTAACTTATTCCAGCCGTGGAAGCAAGAAGGATTCCACCTTCAGCTAACAATTAATTTTATCTTTTATGCCCGCGGCCAAGTCCTCGGAAATCTCTCTTTTCTGCCGCCTGGCTTTTTTGGCCATGGCCATTATAATGAATTAAGGTGAGGCTCTAATGACAGCGAAAAGAAAAAGAGCGGAAAAAATCTTCTTTAATTCGGAAAAAGAAATGCCCTTGGCGCCGATGTCTATCGGCTCGATGAGTTTCAATTTAACTGGTGCCTGGCGGAATATCCGGCCGGTAATCGATTTAAACAATTGCATTCAGTGCGGTATCTGCTGGAAATTCTGCCCCGATACTTCCATCCTAATCGAAAATGAATTTCCGGTCGTCGATTATGACTACTGCAAAGGTTGTGGCCTCTGCGCTGAAGAATGTCCAACCAAGTGCATCACCATGGTGGAGGAAATTAAATGAAAAAAGTAATCATGGGTAACCACTCTCTTTCCTACGGAGCTATGCTTTCCCGGGCCCAAGTCATCTCCGCCTACCCCATTACACCTCAGACTCAAGTCGTCGAGCTCCTCTCGGAAATGTGTGCTAACAAAGTCCTTGACGCCCAGTTTATCAAAGTCGAGTCAGAGCATTCAGCCATGGCTTCCCTAATTGGCGCCGCCTTAGCTGGAGCCAGAACTTTTACCGCCACTTCTGCCCAAGGATTAGCCTTGATGCACGAACTCTTGCATTGGGCTTCAGGCGCTCGCTTGCCTATAGTCATGGGTAATATCAACCGGGCTATGGCTCCTGGCTGGAGCATCTGGTCAGACCAGAACGATAGCCTCTCACAACGAGATACTGGCTGGATACAATTTTACTGTGCTAATAATCAAGAAGTTTTAGATTCAGTCATCCAGGCTTATAAAGTGGCGGAACGCTTTTCAGTCCCCGCAATGGTTATCCTCGACGCCTTTACTCTCTCGCACACCTATGAAGTCGTGGACGTTCCTGACCAATCCTTAGTCGACGCTTATCTTCCACCCTTTCAGCCTGCCTTTCGTCTCACGCCGGATGAACCCCACGCCTTTGGCGGCCTAACCTCTCCTGACCACTATTTTGAGCTGCGCTACAAGCTACAAAAGGATATGGAAAAGGTTCCAGAAGCAGTTGAAGCCACAGGCCAGGAGTATGAAAAAATCTTCGGTCGGTACTTGGGCGCTGTTGACGCTTATCAAGTTGAAGACGCGGAAATTATTCTGGTCACCTCAGGTACGGCCGGCTCAACGGCCAGGGTAGCTGTTGACCTGCTTCGCCAAAAAGGAATTAAAGCCGGTAACTTCAGGATTCGCCTGTTTCGACCCTTCCCCTTTGCTCTCGTCCGTCAGATTTTGAGCCGGGCGAAGAAAGTAGCCGTGGTCGACCGCAATATTTCCTACGGCTATCACGGTATCTTTTACCAAGAAGTTAAATCCGCTCTTTATGGCCTGAGTTCTGTTCCGGTATTCGGGTTTATCGCTGGTTTGGGCGGCCGAGACATAACCCCGGAAACTTTCGAGGCTATAGTTAATTACACCTTAAACAAGAACCAGCCCGCAGAAGAAATTATCTGGATAGGAGTAAAACAATGAAAAAGCCCCGAACGATGAAATTAAGTCTTCCCTTAGATGAATACATGAACCCCGGTCATCTGGCCTGTCAGGGCTGTGGTGCTACCTTAGTTATGCGCTATGTCCTCAAGGCTCTCGGTCAGAAAACTGTTCTCTGCATTCCCGCCTGTTGCTGGTCGGTCATCGACGGCCCTTTCCCTTATTCCTGTCTCGACGTGCCTATTTTCCATTGTGCCTTTGAAACGGCAGCGGCCTCGGCTTCCGGTGTCAAGGCCGGGTTGGAGATGGTCGGTGATAAGGAAACCACCGTAGTAGCCTGGGCAGGTGACGGAGGCACTTTTGATATCGGCTTACAAGCTCTTTCGGGAGCGGCGGAAAGGAATGATGACATTATTTACGTCTGTTACGATAACGAAGCTTACATGAATACCGGTATCCAAAGAAGCTCGGCTACACCTTATGGCGCCTGGACAACCACGACTCCAGTTAAGCATTTTAAGGACCAGCCTAAAAAAGATATCGTGGCTATCATGGCGGCCCACCGCATTCCCTATATTGCCACCGCGAGTGTAGCTTATCCGGAAGACCTTTATAAAAAAATGAAAAAGGCTAAGGAAATAAAGGGGACGCGCTTTTTCCATATCTATGCGCCCTGCCCTACCGGTTGGAAGAGCCGGCCGGAAGATACCGTCAAATTAGCCAGGTTAGCCGTCCAAACTTGCCACTTTCCCCTTTTCGAAGTAGAAAATGGCGAACATTATATCCTCAGCATTAAGCCGAGAGAGAAAAAACCGATGGTTGAATACTTGCGACTGCAGGGAAGATTTCATCATCTAACGGAAAAAGAAATTCAATTGATCCAGAAGGAAGTGGATTATAACTGGTCTCGTCTCCTCCGGCTCTGCGGCCAGGCTGTGGCTCAATCTTCAGCGTCAGAATAAAATCCAAAGACCAAATATATTAAAAAAAAGATTGATTTCCTCTTGTGGGGCTGAGGCAATGACCAGTAGGGAATGGCCTCGTTCCGCCTTATTTATTTCTTGAGAGCAGCCAAAATAAAGGGAGATACTTTTTAATTTGTCTCTTAAGCTAAGTTATTTGCCTATTGCTAAAAAACATAAAAGCTTTATAATAAGTGGAGAATAAATAGACGAGGTAATGAGAAACGATGGTTAAAGTGAAGAAGCTATCTGTCCTGCTTAGCTTAGGAATATTCTTAAGCCTTATTTTCGCTGGCGGTTTTCAGAACGGATTGTCCCTTCAGTCTTTTCCGGCTGCCCCGGACTTCCGGGTTACTGACCTCGAAGGCCAGCTCCATACTCTTGCCCATTATCAGGGAAAGGTCCTCCTGGTTAACTTTTGGGCCACTTGGTGTCCTCCTTGCCGGGCCGAAATTCCCGATTTCATCGAAGTCTATGCTGCCCAAAAAAATAAAGGACTGGAGATTATCGGATTATCCGTGGATAATCTTTCGCCTTCCGACCTGAAGCAATTTGTGCGGAAGGCCAAGATTAATTACCCCATCGCCTTAGCGACTGAAGACATCATCCGAAGTTTTCAACCTGGAGAATATATTCCAACGACTATTTTTATCGATAAACAAGGAAGAATCAGACATAAGCATGTGGGCCAATTAGAAAAAGAAACTCTCCTGACTATTTTTAACCAGCTTAGCACCGAAAAATAAAAAGCGGACGAAAACAGCGCTCTTTTACCAGCGATAAACCACTGCCGCCCAAGTAAACCCCGCGCCAAAAGCATCCATCAAAATAATATCACCCTTTTTTAATTTCCCCTGTTGTCTCAGCTCCTCCAAACAAACAGGGATAGAGGCGACAGAAACGTTGCCGTAGCGTTCGATGTTGGAATAAACCTTTTTCCCCGAAAGCTTAAGCCTTTCGCCAGTGGCCTCGATAATCCTGATGTTGGCCTGGTGGGGAATAAAATGGGTTATATCTTCTTGGTGCAAACCGGCTCTTTTCAAAGCTTCCTGAGCCGCCTCGCCCATGCGGCGGACAGCGTGCTTGAACACCTCATTGCCCTTCATTACCAAATAGTGAAGTCCTTGAGCCACAGTCTCGGCTGAGGCAGGTAGTCTGGTTCCGCCGGCTGGTAAGTATAAAAGCTCGGCTAAGCTTCCGTCAGCTCGCCAGTAGTGGGAAAGAATTCCTGACTCATCCTGACTGGCTTCCAAAACTATGGCGCCGGCCGCATCTCCGAAAAGAACACAAGTAGAGCGGTCCTGCCAGTTGGTTATTTTAGTGAGTAACTCGCCGCCGATGAGCAGAATCCGCCGACAAAAATTGCTAAGGATAAGGCTTTCGCCCACAATCATCCCATACAAAAAACCGGTGCAACCAGCCGAAATGTCAAAAGCGGGAATTTCCTTCGCCCCTAATCCTCGCTGAACCCAGCACGCCGTCGAGGGAAAGAGAGTATCAGGAGTGGAAGTGGCAAGAAGAATTAGGTCAATATCTTCGACTCGCAGTGAGCCCTGTTCCAGGGCGTGGCGAGCGGCCTTGATACAAAGGTCAGAGGTCGCTTCCGCTTGGTCCGCAATGTGTCGCTCCCGGATACCAGTCCTGGTTATGATCCATTCGTCAGAAGTATCCACCATTTTTTCTAAATCGGCATTGGTCAGGATTTTCGGGGGAGCGTAAAACCCCGTGGCGGTTATTTTTACCTTTCGCTTCTTTTCTTCCATAGCCAACCTCATAAGTTTATCCTCTATAGCATACCCGCTCTCTGATTGCAAATCTGGGCTAAGATAAGTAAAATCAGAAAAGTCCCTGAGACTGGGGCTAAGGATGAAAATAACAAAAACGGGGCTAATTTTCCTTCTCCTCTTTTTTGCGCCTCTCTTGCCGGGCCAAACAGTTATCGGCCAATACGAGGAAGAAGCGCCGCTCAGAACCTGGAACATCCTGGGTTTCGTCTCGGCTGCCGGACTGGGAAGAGGCGATATTATGACGGTAGTCGCTGATAGCCCCGCTGTAGCCTTGGCCAATCCCGCCTTGCTTCTCGACCTTCCCCGCTTTTGCTTCTTCTTGAATGGGTCGAGCGAAGGGGCTTCGCTTTTTCGTTTTGCCTTAGTGAATACAGGAGTTCTTCAATCGGCGAGTAATCTCTGGGCGAGGACAACTGCTCTTGATGGCGGTGGGTTATCACTTAAATTGGGCGGCTGGGCTTTAAGTTTCGCCGTGGCTATTACCGAGTATTTTGACCGCCCCTCGGTTCGCGCCGAATCTCTGGCCAATAATCAACTTGTCTACGAGCTCCATTTCGGCCAAGAAGGTTTCCTGCGGACCTGGAATATTGCTTTGGCCAGAAGTTTGGGTAAGGGCTTTTCAGTTGGCCTGGGTTTAAATAAGGCCACGGGTATAACGGAAACGGTGACCAATGAGGCCTGGACAAAAAGCGGAATCTCGATTAGAGACGAAAAGAAAGGCGACCTCAGCGAGTTCAGCTTTAACTTGGGCCTATCGGCCGATCTTAGCCAGTCTTTAAGGCTTACCATCTCTTTGAAGCCACCACACCGCCGCCATAAAAATAGCTCCAGTATTTATGAATATTCAGCGCCGGCGGGTAAAACCTCGATTGTAATTCAGGGAAAAGCTGAAGATTTTATCGACCTGCCTTTAATCTTTAGCTTGGGGAGTCGGTATTTCTTAGGACCGAAATGGTGGGTTTGCTTGGAAACAAGTTATTTTGGCTGGTCCAAGTACAAATTAACCTGGTTCGGCGAGGAAGAGAGAAGAAATTATCGAGACGTCCTCCGCTTCGCTCTGGCAATAGAAAATATGAGCTCTTTTCTTCTCTTTGGTCAGCCATTATCTCTCACCTCCAGAGCCGGTGTTCAAGTTGACCCTCAGCCGATGAAACAACCTCGCTCCACCTATACGGGCTTGAGCAGCGGATTGGGTCTTCGCTGGAAATATCTCCGCCTTGATTTTGGCGCTTCGTGGGGCCAGGAAAAAGGTTCTGGAAGGTCTCTCCAAGTTTTTCGCAGTTCTCTGTCTCTGACCGGTTATTTTTAAGCTAAGAAAATGGCTGACGCTAAAAAAGACCTTGGCCCTAAAAAGATAAATTCGAGGCTTCGAGATGAAGGCCAGAAATAAAAAAGAAAATTTATTTCGCCTGTCAATTTTTCTTCTTTGGGTTTTCTTTTATTCGACCCTGGGTTGGCCTGAGCTGAGCTTTGCCGCCGAGAAAGACCCATCGGCCGTGGAGATTATCAGCTTACAAAAAAAACCTGATTTAATCTCGAAACTTCGGCTCACAGTTAGAGAATGGGACTTCCTTTTGGAAACAGGCGAAAAAATTTATCTTGTCGCTAAGCCTGAAGATATGACCATTTTACAATCTAACCACATTCCCTATAGCCTTGAGACGCCTTTTTTCCCGTCCGCTCGACCTTCCCTTTCTTCCATCACTCTGACCTCAGGCGCTAACGGGGCTTACCACTCCTACCAGGAATTAGCAGCCGAGCTAAAAAGTCTAACCCAGAAGTATCCGGCCTTAGCCCAGCTTAAAGAATTGGGCCCAACCCACGAAGGAAGATATATTCTGGCTCTCAAGATAAGTGACAACTCCGCTCTCAACGAACCTGAGCCTGGCATTCTTCTTTTGGGCTGCCATCATGCCCGGGAATGGATCTCGGTCGAAGTCCCTCTGCTCATCGCCCGCTACCTCCTCGAACATTACCAGGATAACTTAGCCATCCAGAGGTTAGTCAACGAAGCTCAAATCTGGGTTCTGCCGCTCGTTAACCCCGATGGCCTGGAATATTCAATCCGGGTTTATCGGTACTGGCGAAAAAACCGCCGTCTCAATGATGACGGCACCTTTGGAGTCGACCTCAATCGCAATTACGGGTTTAACTGGGGCATTGATAACCGGGGATCAAGCCCTAACCCGGCTTCAGAGGTTTATCGCGGGCCAGCGCCTTTTTCTGAGCCCGAAACCAGAGCTGTCAGAGACCTCTTTTATGAAAATAGAATTCAAGCCCTGATCAGCTATCATAGCTACTCTCAAGTTATCCTTTATCCTTGGGGTTTTACCACTACGCCGGCCGAGAAAAATTCGCTTCTTTTCTTTTTAGCTCAGCGTCTGTCGGACTTGATAACCGGAGTCAACGGACGACGCTATACGTTTGGCCAGGCCAGCACGCTTCTTTACCTTACTAATGGCGATACTACCGATTGGGCTTATGCAGTAGCCGGCATTCCGGCCTTTACTATTGAACTCCCTCCTATAGATATCCTCCAGGGCGGTTTTTTTAACGCTGAAGCTGACATCCAGCCGATTTTTGCCGAAAACCTTCCTGCCGCCCTTGACCTTATCGGTTGGTGCGTTGATAATTTTAGCGCCGAATATTCCTTAACTGAACAAAGGCTCAAGAGTCCTGAAGCCAAGAAAATATCAACCTGGCTAAAGGCGTTCAAATTGAACCCAACTTATTAAGCTACAGATAGACAGATAGACAGATAGACAGATAGACAGATAGATAGACAGACAGACAGACAGACAGACAGACAGACAGATAGATAGATAGATAGATAGATAGATAGATAGATAGATAGATAGATAGATAGATAGATGGATGGATGGATGGATGGATGGATGGATGGATGGACAGGTTGGCTGGTCGGCTGATTTATTTATTTATTTATTTATTTATTTATTGATTGATTCAAGGCAGGAGTTTTTTATTGGTAAGTGCTTTCGCTATTTGAGAGGAATTAACGGCGTATAGGAAGGAAGGAAGGAAGGAAGAGAAAGAGAGAGATATAGAAAGAAAGAAAAGGAGAAAAAACGAGAAGCAAACGGATAGGATATTAGGTATAAAAATGAACAAGGGGAGAAAAGAAAAGATATAATGGAAGCACTTAGCACCCTAAATACGGTAGCTCGCTTCTCTCTGAAGTCAACAACTCTCTCTATACAAGAAGGGCTTCCTTTCTGGATATTCTGGTTCCTCTTGGGAATTATCGGCTTACTTGTCTTTTTTATTTTCCTTCGAGACAAGGAACTGCGTCGCCGGATTGATTTTTTCTTCCTCGGCGCTCGCCGCCGTTCGCTTCAGCTCCATCTGCGGCGTCAAATGAAAAAGGAAAGGAAAAGGAAAATTTTTCTTTGGGTAGAAATAGGGCGGATTGTTTATCAAAAAAGACTTCCCCTGAGCGCCGCGGAAGCTATTTTTGTTTCCCTCGATTCCTTAGAAAAGAAAAGAACCGAGCTTCAGGCCGAATCCCTTACGATTCGGCAAACTCTGGATTATTTGGGAAACGTGAGAACCTCATCGCCGCTCTTGAGCCGGAAACCTGTTTCAGCTCAGGCTGACGAATCTCCTTCTCCTCCTACTTCTGTCGCCGCTACCAAGATGAGCGAGAAAGTCAAAGAAGAGGTCAGGTCTTTGAAAAAACGACAGGCAAAAATCGAGGAAAAAATTAAAGACCTGGAGGAGCAAGAGCGGGTCTATTTTCTGACTCTGGGTCGATTAAGCGATACCGTCCGCCTTCCCGAGGAAAGTCTTCATCCCTTTTACCAAAAAATCGATGCCGCCAACCTCAAGCTTGCCCACCTCGAGCAACGCTTAGATTCCCTTCATCCCTTCTGAAAAATAGAGGCCAGCGGCCTGAGAACCTTTACTCTTGTTGCTTTTAATTTATAATGAAAAGATGAGCCTCGAGAAAATTCTGGTTCATGTCTGTTGTGCGCCTGACGGGGCTTATGTTCTCCAGCTCCTCCAAGCCAATTATAAGCCGACAGCCTTTTTCTATAATCCCAACATCCACCCCCAAAAGGAATATATCTATCGCTACCAAGAAATGGAACGGGTAGCGGCTTGGCTTAAAGTACCTTTAATCGAGGAAGCCCCTGATTTCGACCGCTGGTTCGAATTGACCGAGGCTTATAAAAATGAACCCGAAAAGGGACGTCGCTGCGACCTCTGCTACGCTATTAGGCTTGAAAGGACGGCTCAGAAAGCGGCCGAGCAAAAATTTCCGCTTTTCACCACCGTCATGAGCCTCAGCCCGTGGAAAAAGAGCCAAGTCATCAATGCCTGGGGCGATGCCTTGGGTCAAAAATACGGAGTCAATTTCCTTCAGGCCGATTTCAAGAGAAAAAACGGGTTTCTAAAGAGCGTGGCTTTGAGCCGGGAACTCGGCCTCTACCGCCAGGATTACTGCGGGTGTCAATACAGCTTAGAAGCAAAGCAACAAAGGAAGGCAAAACAAGGTGAGCAAGAAAGAAAATAACCCGGAGCTCGGGGCGTGGGACACTCAAATACCTTCGTCGACCGAGGCCATAAAGATTGCGGTCCATGGCGTGGTGCAGGGGGTTGGTTTTCGCCCCTTTGTCCATCATTTAGCTAATAGGTTTGGCCTTACTGGCTGGGTTAGAAATACCGGCTTGGGAGTGGAGATACACCTAGAAGGCCGAAGCGGGCCGGCGTTTTCAAATTTTATTCAAGCCCTGCAGCAAGAAAAACCGCCTCTGGCTTGTCTGGAAGAGGTTAGCGTTCATCCCGACAAAAAAGAGGGCTACAAGGAATTCCTCATCCTGGAATCACAAGGCGAAGAAGCCTTTGTTTTCATCTCTCCTGATGTGGCTACCTGTGAAGCCTGTTTTGAGGAAATCATGGACCCGCAAGAAAGACGCTTTCAGTATCCTTTTACTAATTGTACTAATTGTGGCCCTCGGTATACCATCGTCGAAAGCCTCCCCTATGACCGCGAGCGGACAACCATGGCTTCCTTCAAGATGTGTCCGGCCTGTGCGCGTGAATACAACGACCCCTTTGACCGACGGCATCATGCTCAGCCGATTGCCTGCCCAGCCTGTGGCCCTCAAGTCCAACTCTTATCTGCGGCGACGAGCCAACCAATTTGTGGCGGCCTTAATAGAGCCACGGCGTTAATCAAGGAAGGGTTTATCGTAGCGGTAAAAGGACTGGGTGGATTCCATTTAATGGTTGATGCCCGTAACCAGGCGGCCGTTGACCGACTTCGCCAGGTTAAGACGCGGCAATTTAAGCCCCTGGCTCTCATGGCTCGGAACCTTGAAGTTATCGAGGAACTGGCTTGGGTCTCTGAGACGGAGAAAGAAATGCTTCTGGCCCCTTCCAGGCCTATCGTTCTTTTGAAAAAAA
This sequence comes from uncultured Eubacteriales bacterium, assembly GCA_964627255.1. GTDB lineage: Bacteria > Acidobacteriota > Aminicenantia > Aminicenantales > CALLJL01 > CALLJL01. The sequence continues at coordinate 55,769 of CAZVIN010000113.1, read as the reverse complement.
AGAAGGAAGTTCCTGGCATTGCTCCTCACTTGGGAGAAATGGGATTTATGCTTCCCTATACCCCACTCCATCATCTGCTGCTGCAGAGTATTGACCTCGTAGTCGCTACCAGCTCCAACCGCAAAGATGCGCCGATAGGCAAAGACGAAAAGGAAGGCCTTGGCGAGCTCTGTGATTTTATCCTGACCCATAATCGACCAATTGCGATGAGAGCCGATGATTCTGTGCTGAAGGTAGTAGCCAACCAGCCACTTTTCCTGAGACGAGCCCGGGGTTTCGTTCCCTATCCGGAAAGAGTAAAAACGGCGCTTCCTGTGGACCGTCATATTCTGGCTGTTGGCGGCGAGCTGAAGGTTACTATTTCCGCCTATAAGCGAGGGACAGTAGTTACGAGTCAGTTTTTAGGAGACCTGGATGAATACCAGAACTATCTCTATTTTGAGGAGGCGCTCGGCCATTTTACCCGCCTTTTCCACCTTAAACCTCAAATCATAGTCAGCGACCTGCATCCTAACTTTCGCACGACTCGCTTTGCTCAGAGGTCAGGTTTACCTCACCTTAAGGTTCAACATCATTATGCCCATATCCTCGCGGCGTTTCTGGAACACGGACTATCGGCCACGACTAAGGTCTTAGGTATTTCTTTTGACGGCTATGGTCATGGCCTCGATGGAGCCGCCTGGGGTGGGGAGTTCCTCTTAGCTGATGGCCTCAATTTTGAGCGCTTAGCTCATTTGAGTTATGTCCCGCTTCCTGGTGGAGATTTGGCCGCCCGTCAACCTTGGCGTATGGCTATGGCCCATCTTTTAACCATTATGGAACCAAAACCTGACCTTTTAGCCCCTTTGGTTGGCGTGGAAGAAAGGAAAGTAGAAACCGTCCTTCAAGCTATAAGGCGAGGATTCAATTGCCCCCCAACATCAAGTTGCGGCCGACTCTTTGATGCTGTGGCTTGCCTTCTCAATTTAGCCCCTCAAGAGCAGGAGTTTGAAGCCGAGGCGGCCATGAGGCTGGAGGCAGCCGCAGACGGTGTCTGCGAAAAACCCTATCCTTTTCTGATAGAAGACCAATTTTTGCCCTGGAAAATTACGCTCGGGCCACTCATCGAGGCTATCTTGGAGCAAAAAAGAGGCGCAGTGCCCATCGCCACCATTGCCGGCCGCTTTCATTCGACTTTGGTCGCAATTATCCTGAACATAGCCAAAAGGTGTCGCCGTCAGTTCGGAGTGGATAAGGTGGTCTTGAGCGGCGGAGTTTTTCTCAATCGCTGGTTAACCTTGGCAGCCACTGAAGCCCTTCAGAGACTGGGCTTCGAAGTGTGGCGGCCAGTTCGCTACTCTCCAAACGACGAATCGCTTTCTCTCGGACAGATTTACCATGCCTTGGCGCGAGCCACTTCTGAACAAAGCCCTTAAGAAACAAGCATAACCAGGAAATTAGATTCAAGCCCTAACTTAGAAAAATTGGAGCGATTCTCTTTGATTTTGTGGGGAGTTAGGAAATGAGAACTCCGTGGTGGGGAGAGAATTATTTGGGTTATTTGGTCTTTTTTTTCGGTCGGACATTAACCCCCAAGCCGCCGCTTAAGGAGCAGGTGAAATTAAAGAGCACCGCAATTATCAGCCCCAGAAAAAACCCGGACACGAACCCCAAAAGACTGCCGAGGCCGGCGAAAATCAAGCCACCGGTTAACTTTCCTTGAATTTCCTGAAGGATAAGGGGAAGAAAGCTTAACTGGCCCAAGAAAAAACTGGTCGAGCCGACAATCGCCCCTAAAATGACCCCTAAGAGAGAACCCAGGCTACCTATAAAAAAAGATGTTGGAAAAAGGGGCAAGGAAGATAAGACCCAGCTAATTTCTGAGCTCTCAAAACCTTCGTTTATCGATTCCGAGGGAACAGAGGAGACGTTGGGCGCTGCCCGGATCAACCTAGCTTCGGGTAGGTGGCCCCCAGCCCCTGCGGCCAGAGTTTTTTCCGGTCTCAATGAGCCTGTCTCTGAAGGGGTTTGTTTTTCTTCCCACCAGCTGCCTTCGCTCCAGGGCGGGTCAGCCCGAATCCAATTCTGACCATCAAAATAATACCATTTGCCACTCTGGGCACCAATTGTCCAGTATCTACCCGCTTCGTCTTTCACTCGAAGTTTTTTCAGCTCTGCAATGAATTCAGAAGGCGTTAGCTTGCGGCTAACATACAGTCGGCGCAATCGGAAAAACTCACCTTCCACCCTTTTGAAGGTGTCATCCAGGTTCGAGTTCCCGGTCATTTCATTGACTCTAATTTATTAGATTGCAATAAGTTACAAATGTCCTGGAAATAAAGAGGGGAAAGATGACGAATTTCTGTGCATTTTGCCATAATTTCAAGATTTTACGCTTCTTTTAATAACTCACCCCCCAACTTTTCCACAACTTTTCCACAATTTCTGTGAAAATCATCGCCATCTCCACGATCACCACCCGTCCCCCCCTCTCAAAAGGTCGAATAAACTGAATCCCTTGATGGGGTCAGGAATAAAGGAAAGAAGAAAAATAACCAGCGCCAACCAGCTCAAGGCCCGACGGCCCGAGCTCAACCTTTCGGCCTCGTCAGCTACTTGGGGATGTTTCAGCCCCAGAACTAAAATCAGAGCAGCCCAGACAATCCAACCTACCCAAAGAAAAATACCCATGACAAAAAAAAGGGCTAAAGTAAGTTTGGAAAGCTTTCGCGAACGACGGCCTAAAATGGCATAGGCAAGATGACCACCGTCCAACTGGCCAACAGGAAACAGATTAAAGGCAGTAATCAACACACCCACCCAGCCGGCAAAACCAACGGGATGGAGCACAAGGTCATAACGGTCAGAAATAGACCCGAATAATAGCTTTTCTAAACCCTTAAAAAGTAAAGGTTCGCCGAAATAAATTGTGCCCTCCTGAGGCAAGGCCGGCACTATTTTAGAATGGGCCAGGCCGTAAATCAGCGCCGGCAAAGAAAGAAAAAAGCCGGTAAGCGGCCCCGCAATCCCGATGTCAAAGAGATGACTCTTGCGGGTAATGGGTGAGCGGATCCGGATAAACGCCCCAAGCGTGCCCACTAAGGTCGGAGCAGGAATAAAAAAAGGCAGCGTCGCCTCCAAACCATAATGGCGACAAGTTAAATAATGGCCCAGTTCATGACTGACGAGGATGCTTAGCAGAACCAGCGCATAAATTGCAGCCAGGAACAGAAGATTGGGCTGGGACCAAACGTCCAAAGTTATCGCTTTGGAAGGCAGCGCGGCTAGGTCTTCCGCCAGCTCAAAACTAACGCTCCAAGAAAGGCCGACGATAAAAGTGGAGACGACCGTCAAGATAAAAAGGGACACATTAAGCCAGACTCGGTTTTTCCGTGCCCCCTCATTCATGATTAATAAAAAGATACTCTTTCAGTATCTTTTAAGCTAATTAGTTATCTATAAATTATAAATTAAAATTAAAATCAAAAGTAAAAATCAGCTGCCGTGGAGACGGCGATATTTTGCCATGAGGTCTTCGCGACTTTCCTTGTAGTCAGGGTCGGGCACACAGGCGTCAACCGGACAAACCGCAGCACATTGGGATTGGTCAAAAGCCCCAACGCATTCCGTGCATTTATCAGGGTCGATGATATAAATTTCATCGCCCGGCGTAATCGCTTGATTGGGGCATTCTGGTTCACAAGCTCCGCAGTTAATGCATTCCTCAGTAATTTTGTAAGCCATTCCAAGCCTCCTCTCAAAAAATCAAGCCTTTATTATATTGTTTTCTTCAGAATTGGCAAGCCGCCCGCCTCTCAGCCACCAAGACGCCGGATGCGGTCAGCTATATTCCACAGATAAGCCGCGGTCGGAAACTTCTCCTGAACCTGGCGGTATTTTTCCAGCGCTTTTGCTTTGTCCCCCTTTTGCTCCAGGGCCTCGGCCAAGTGAATCAGGATCGCCTCGGGGGGGTAGGTGGTGTTTTTTTCCTTTTCTAAGGATTCAAGAACCGACACTGCTCGGTCAAAGTCAGCCATCCAGGTTAGCACCTGGGCCAAAAGGTCCCGAGCTTCAAAATAAAAAATATCCTTAGGCTGGTCAGGGAATTTTTCCAGATAAGATTTGGCCTTAGAGAGGTCGTTTTTCTCCACCCAATAAGTGGCTAAAAATAAATAGGCCAAACGAGAAAATTTTCCCGGGCCAGCGGCTTTTTCCAATTGAGTAACTTCAGCCGGAATTTCTGAACTTTCCAGGGCTTTGCTTTTCAAATTATCCCGGAGCTCGAGGATTAGGGCCAACTCTTTGTTAGCTCGATGGTTGCTTTGAATTTGAAGTGCCCTGATAACGGCAACAATTACCAACACGGCCAAAACCGAAAAGGCAATTATTTTTAATTCTCTTTGATAACGCCGAAAAAAATTGATGGTTTTAGATAGGGTAGAAACGAATTCATCCTCTTTAAGATGTTTCCGCTCACGACGTCTCATCCCGCCTCCTTGTCGGCTCTTAACTAAAGTACGCCTGGTGGGATTCGAACCCACGACCTAGGGATTAGGAATCCCTCGCTCTATCCGAACTGAGCTACAGGCGTACTCGGCCACTTAAGAACGAACCACAACCAATTAATATAGCCTATGATAGGTATACTTTTCAATTTTCCTGAGGGGGTAGAAAAGACTTTATTCGGGAATGAATCGGAAATGAAGCTTGAGACACAGCTAATATCGAAAATTACTTTGGTGTTAACCTTCTTGCTCTTTGATCAAAGCCATCAGGCGGCGAAGACGGGCTAAAATAGACCGGGAGCTGCAGCTCTCCTCGACGTCTTCTTGCGATAGATTTTGAATTTTGCGGAGAAAATCCTGGTTTTTCTGGTTTCTCTGGCTGACTATCTCCGCCATCATTTCCGCTAATTTGGCATTTCGTCCCAAAAGCCAGGCAAAATCAATCGCCACTATTTTTAAAAGTTCGGCCTCCTCGGCGACAACGACAGTGGCGGTTCGAGGCATCCCGGTAAAAAGGGACATTTCGCCCACAATTCCGCCTTCACCTACTTCAAATTCGGAGACATATTTCTTGCCTTTATCTTCGTAGATTATTTCCCCACGCAATCTGCCTTTAGCGACGACAAAACAATGGTCCCCTTTTTCTCCCTGTCGAAACAAAACTTCCCCGCGGGTATAGTTTTCTCGCCTTGCCTTGGAAGCCAAGGCCATAATTTCTTCTGCAGGAAGAAGCAACTCGCCCTTTTTCTCTCCCTCCTCATAACGGAGGAAGTCGGATTGCAAAAGATAAGCCACGTTGTTTTTGATGGTTGCTTCCACCTCACCAAGGGCTTTGTGAGGTTGAACGGTGCTGAGCATTTCTTTAAAAGACTCATTAAAAGGAAGGGGGATCTTGATTCCCTGACGCTGGAATTTGTACCAAACTTGCCGGGCAACCTCGCCCAAAATCAAGTTTTTGCGGCTAAAATCTTTGACCCAAAACTTTAGCCAGTAGTTTATTCCGAGATGGTCATATCCGGCCATGAAAGCCTGAGGTTCGGGATGGACGAGAACATGAGGAATCTCCCGTGCCGCTTCCAGAAGTTGATTGACAACCAGGTGCGGCTTATTTTCATAGCCCACTTTTATTTCCAAGATTAAAGCTGAAGCTTTGTCCGGCCGAGAAAAATTGATTATTTTTTCGGCTGCCACCAAGCTGTTGGGCAAGACAACGAAATTGGTCGCCCGGTCAAGAAGGATGGTCTCCCGCCAGTTCATTTCTTCTACCACACCTTCGTGAGTGCCAATTTGGACCCAATCTCCTCGGCTGAAGGCTCGAGTCAAATTAAGCGAAAGACCGGCCAAGACGTTACTCAAAACGCCCTGAAAGGCGAGGCCAATGATAGCCGTTAAAAGGGCCGAGGTGGCCAGAAAGGGAGTAATATTAACCGCCAGTTGGGTGCGAAGAATGATAAAAAAGACGGCGATATAGATAATAGTCAGAATGAAACCGCGAAGTAGCCGTGGTAGGGGAAATGGTCGCCGTTTATAGCGATAATAAACCAGAAAAATACCATCTACCAAAGAGAGGAAGAAAACGACGGTGAAAAAAGTAAGAGTAGCGTCGAAAATTCGACCCATTCTGGCCGCCAATGAAGGCGTAAGCCATTGTCCGACATGCTGCCACGAATAAGCGGCGCTGATAAAGGCTGCTGGCAAAACCAACCGCTTAAAAAAGAAAGCCGCTAAATGAAATTTTAGGGCGGCCAGGATTTTAGTTAGGAGATTGAACAGCCACGTGTAACCCAAAGCCATAAGGAGACCGACCAAGACAAAAAGACCGATTGACCACAAAGATAGACCTGAGGAAATCATCTTCTTTGCTCCCTTTTTATCTTATTTGGTCCATCCTAAAGCCTGACTTTCTCTCTTAATTATCATAAACTTTTCCGGTCGCTAATCTCTATTTTCTAAATTTCCAGCCTCTTTTCCCTTTCTAATCTATCTGGTCACTTTCCTCTTTTATTTTCAGATTTCAATTTTCAGCCCAGGTTTCGCACCCTGGGCTTGCGGCCATTTTTGCCTGACCTGATTAATTATCTCTCTGACGCGGCGGTCGTCATGTTGCGGGTTCCAATGAGATAAAACAAGGTGCTCACACCTCGCCTGCTGAGCCAAGTTGACGGCGGCTTCGTAACTTCCATGCCCCCACCCCTTTTTGCTGTTAGCATATTCATCGGGAGTAAACATGGCGTCGCCCACCAAATATTCAGCCTCGGCCGCCCAGTTAATTATTTCCTCACTCCATCCGGCCTCTGTCGGCTCCGCATCGGTGGCGAAAACGACGCTTCCCCCTTCTCCTTCAAACCGCAGCCCAGTATTGCCCTGGGGATGAGGAAGGGCGATGGTTCTTACGGTCACCGGCCCAAGAGAAAAAGAGTCGCGAAACTGGCGGATTTCCTTCTGGCAGGCGGTCTCAGAAAAAGACACGGGAAAAAAGAGGTTACCCATAAGGCGGTCAAGCTGCTCCCGCGTTTTCTCTGGCCTTAAAGAAGAGTAAATAACAAGAAAAGTCCGGGGGTCATAAAGAGGTTGGAAGGAGGGAAGACCGATGATGTGGTCTAAATGAAAATGAGTTAAAAAGAGCGTGAGCTTTACCTCGGGAAGATGAGCCGCTAAGAATTCGCCGCACTTTCTAATTCCCGTCCCCGCATCAATGAGATAAAAATTTTGAGCGTCAATCTGGAGGGAGGCACAAAGCGTGGCGCCGCCAAACTCGAGATACTCAAGCCCTGAAACGGCAAAGCTACCTCGGGCTCCCCAAAACTGAAGAATCATTAGCACCCTTTCATTTTTTATTTCTGTCGAAGTTCATAGACTCCATCCCAATCTAAAGGCGGGGGCGTAATTGCAAACTCCCGGCACCTTTCAAGATAGACCTTAGTCAGATTGTCTGGCTCCAGAGAAGCCAAGAGAGAAATAGCCCGCGACCAATCCCGCTGCCGATAAGCCTGCCAGGCTTCGGCAAAAACATCCAGCTCTTGCTGCTTTTCGACGGGGAAATCGTCTCTAAATCCCAAGAGCTCGTAGATTTCTACCGGCTGTCTTTTGCCCACTACCCTGACCACATCTACCGGCCGCACCACCAAATATTCAGCCGCGGCTCGATAAGTGTATTCACCGATCAGAATCGAAACTCCGTAGAACTTAGCAGCGCCCTCCAGCCGGGAAGCTAAGTTAACCGTATCGCCCATGGCGGTATAATCAAAGCGCCGACTCGACCCCATGTTCCCGACAACTGCTGGGCCTGAGTTTAACCCAATCCTAATGCGGATAGGTTTCCCCCCAACCTTCTCCAGCTCTGGGTTGAGCCGAGCTAACTCTCGTTGGCAACGAAGGGCAGCTCGACAACCACGCAAGGCGTGGTCGGGCTGGTCAAGAGGCGCGTTCCAAAAAGCGATGATGGCGTCGCCCTCGTATTTATCCAGAGTCCCGCCTTCTTCCAGGATAATCTCTGTCATCGCCGAAAGATAAACGTTCAGCCATCGAACCAGCGCCTCGGGTGAAAGGTTTTCAGCCACCGAGGAAAAACCGGCCACGTCAGAAAAAAAAGAAGTAATTTCTCTGGTCTCACCACCAAGCTTTAAAAGAGAGGGATTGGCGATAACTCTTTCGATTATTTCCGGGCTAAGATAATGACGAAAGACATTCTTAATAAACCTTCTTTCTCGGCCTTCAACGTTGTAGTTGAGGAGGGCGGCCAAGAAAAAACTAATCAGCACCGCTAACTCAGCTGGAACTACTTCTAACCAGGTGCCCCCCCGGAACGCCAAAAACGCCCCCACCCCAGGACCAATAAAACAGAGGCTGGTCCAGAGGATTATCCATCTAATTTTAACCAGCCAGGTGACGCCAAGACCTGTGACCAAAGCAAAAAAGAGGATAAACAGCCCCGAAACAAGCCGCGGGGGGAAACCGATTGCCCTTCCTTGAATAAGATTATCCACTGCGGTCGCTTGAATTTCCACTCCCGGGGTCACTGAGCTTATGGGCGTTGGCCTCAAATCAAGAAGGCCAGGAGCGTTAGCGCCAAGGAAGACGATTTTATGCTTAAATTCTTCTAATTGAACCTGGGGTTCTTGGTTTTCAGCTAATTGAGCCCAGGAATTGATAATCGAGGCGATTGAATAGCTTTTATAAACACCAGTGGGACCGGAGAAGCGAAGCACCATCTTCCCTTCGCGGTCATAAGGTGGGGCTTGGAAGTCCTGGCCTTTAACCTCCCAAGCCACAGCCAAAGGAAGAGACGGAAGAAGAAGCCCTTCGAAGCGAAAATAAAGCGGCAGCCGTCTAAAAATAGCGTCATCGTCAGGAAGAAAAAGGATATTTCCCGCACCATGAGCGGCCGCCAGAAGCTCCGGGAGAGGAAGAAGAGCGGATTTCGTCTCGACAACTCCGGCTGGCTGGCTCTCGGTTAAAGTCAAGGAAAAACGACTCAGAAGAGCCGGATGACTTATCTGCTTCGAAGGTGGACTTTGCGACAAGCCAAAACTTAAAAAGGTCTTCCCCTGCCTTTTTATCGCCTCTGCTAAGAGTCGGTCATCCTCAACTCCGTAAGCCGAAGGCTCACTTAGGATAAGGTCAAGGACCACGGCTTTTGCCTGGGCTAAGCGGAGAAAATCAAGAACCGCCGCATACATCTGTCGCGGCCAAGGCCAGGAAATTCCTTGCTGGGCATAAAAGTCGAGGCTGGGTTGGTCAATTAGGACCAAAATAATTTCTGGCGAAGCCTTTTCCGGTTGAGCCCAAGTCCGCTGTCTCAGGTCCCAGGTCTTCCATTCCAGAACTCTGAGTGGCCCCGAAGAGCTGCTGAGTAAGCTAAACAGAAAAGCCACCAGGCCACAACCGAGGCCACGGTACCACTTATTCCTGATCACGGCCAGATTCAACCCTATTTCCAGGTAGAGGCCACTTGCTGGAAACGGCTTGACCTAACCTTGGGAATAATTACTTGCTTTTTCACTAAGCTAACTTCGGCCTTTAGCCTTTCATACCGGTCCATAGGTTCTGGATGGGTGCTAAACCAGCCTTTAAGACTGGTTGTCTTGGTTTTGGTTTGGGCCAAAGCTTCTAAGAACTGCAGCATTCCCTGGGGAGAATAGGCGGCCCTCTGAAGCGTTGTTAAGGACAGAGAATCTGCTTCATGCTCGGAGCGGCGGTCATAACCTCTTTCAATCAATTGTCCGACGATATCATCCAAAGTTCCCTCAAAGAGGTTGGTTAATTGGGCTAATCTTTCTGGGGCGAAGCGCTCGGCCGTCTCTGAGGCCAACAATTTAAAGGCCTCGATTAGCCTGGATTTCTTGATGGCTTGAAGCCCATGGCGAGCGCTGATGTGGGCAATTTCATGGGCAATTATCCCTGCTAAGGTATCTTCGTCGGAGCAGAGGCGAAGCAAACCCCGCGTGAGAAAAATAAACCCTCCAGGAGCGGCCAGGGCATTGACTTCATCAGTATCAAGGATAAGCGTATGGTAGCCAGCATAAATCTCTGGACGGTCGGAAAAAAGAGCCACGGCCTGGGTTAGAAGGTTAACATAATTAGTCGCCTTGGAATTATCCCAGACCTTATATTTGGAAAGGATAAGCGCCGCCACCGAGCGGCCTATATAATATTCTTCTTCTTCACTCAGGTCACGGAAGGAGGTGCGCACCGTTTCACTCGTTTTAGTAATCAGTTCTTTATCTTCGCTCGTTATCTTGCCCGTTTTTTCCAGAATTTCCGCTCCCTTTTGAGTAACGGCGCAATTAACCAAAAACAAAAAGCTAACCGCTAAGCAAAGGGCTTTAAAAAATATATAGCAAGGTCTCATTTGGCCTCCTTCCACTCGCCCAGCTGCCCTTCCCGCAGGAAGGTTTCCACCGCTTCTGTCGAGGCCTTAAACCCGAGCATCCGGTCAACCCAGGAATAATCAATTTCTGGGTGCTTCTGGCGATAACTTGCCTCCACCTGGCGATTAAACCCTTTACTGGCTAAGGCCACTTCGCTCATTGTCGCCTGGGTTTTCGGCCCTTGAGCTAAGGCCATGAGCTGCGAAGGCCGGGGCTGGACGGCGCTGCTGTGCACCCAACCCACAGTCCCTGAGCTGAGTCTTACCTGGAACCAGCCTCCCTTTGAATCAAGTTTTTCCACTTGGTCACCAGCCTTAAGCATCAGCTTGACCGCCGAAAAGAAGTTTGGTTCAGGCCGCAGAGCCGTGCTCTGGACCTTGACGATGAGGATTTCTGTTTTCGACAAGCTCAGGACAAAGATACAAATAAGGCTAAGGAGGAAAAACAGTTTTTTCATTTTTACCCCCTACAAACAAGTTTCAAGGCGATTTTGCAGTTTCTCCTTAAGCAAGCCATTTCTTTTAACCGGACTATTATTTTTAATTGCTATGTGTAAAGCCCGGAAAGAGCCAATAACAATACAGAGCTTCCGGGCTCTGGTGAGGGCCGTATAGAAAAGGTTTCTTTGCAGCATGATGTAATGCTGAACCAACAGCGGGAGGACGACTCCTTGATATTCATTCCCCTGCGATTTATGCACGGAAATCGCATAGGCTAAAGTGATTTCAGCCAGTTCATCTTTTTCATAAATCACCATCCGGCCGTCATAATCGACCGCCACCTGCCAACTTTCAGGGTTAATCGCCACGACCAGACCAATATCACCATTAAACACCTCTTTATTATAATTATTTCTAAGCTGCATTACTTTATCGCCGACCCGAAACTCGTGTTGGCCAATTCTTATTCCCTGACCCCGAGGATTTAGCCGGAGCTGTAACTCTCGATTGAAATTATCCACACCGCAAAGGCCTCGATACATCGGGGTTATCACCTGAAGCTGAGGACTAAGGGGCGGAAGGCGGAGTTGCCGTGGCAGCCGCTCACAAGCCATCTTGAGGACAAGCTCAAAAACTTTCTCTTCCTCTTCTTGGGGAATAAAAAGAAAATCACCCTCTGGCTCCCCACGCCGCGGCCAAATAAGCGCTAAGCCCTGTTGGATTCGATGAGCGTTTAAAACAATAAGGCTGTCTCGTGACTGGCGAAAAATCTGGCTCAACCTAACTACTTTTACTCGCTGCGAATCAATAAGGTCGCGAAGCAGGTTCCCCGGCCCAACAGAAGGAAGTTGGTCCTTATCCCCAACCAAGATGAGTCTCATTCCCTGAGGGATGGCTCGCACCAGGGCTTCCATTAAGAGCGCATCCACCATAGAAAACTCATCGATAATCAAGACTTCACCCGAAAGTGGCTGTTTTTCATAGCGCTTAAAACGCTCTTCCTTAGGGTTGTATTCAAGCAACCGATGGATGGTTTTGGCTTCCTGCCCGGTAGCCTCGCTCAATCTCTTGGCCGCTCGACCTGTGGGCGCAGCCAGAAGGACTCTTTTTCCCCAGTGACGGTAAAGTTCGACGATGGCCCGAATAAGCGTCGTTTTCCCCGTCCCTGGTCCACCGGTAATGACCAGGATTTTTTGCTGCAGGGCCTGCTCAATCGCCATCCTCTGCTCGGCAGAAAACACCAAGTGCAATTCTTCCTCCACGGCTTTAATCGCGGTCTCGACTTCTTCCTTGGGCATCAGAAGGGGCGTAGAAGCCAGCCGGATAATGCCACGGACAATAACTTCTTCCGCCCGATGAAGAAAGGGAAGATAGATGGCTTCTCCGCCAGCTGTCGTTTCGACTATCACCCGACGCTCTTGAATTAAACGAGCTAAGCCCGCTTCGACTCTTTCTTCATTGACACCTAACTCCTGGGCCGTGGCGGCCACCACTTCCTGACGAAGGCTATAAAGATGGCCCTGCTCGCTTTCCTTGGCTAAAAAATAGAGGATAAATGCTCCCACCCTCTCGAGAGAGCTGGGGTCAAGGCCCAATTTTAGGGCCATCTGGTCAGCTGTCCTGAAACCGATGCCCCAAATGTCCAAACATAATTGATACGGGTTAGACCTCAGGACCCTAAAGGCTTGGTCGCCATAATGGCGATAAACCCGGGTGGCTAAGGAAGTAGAAATACCATGCTCCTGAAGAAAGATGATGAGGTCGCGCAGCCTCTGGTTTTCCTCCCAGGAACGAATGACCTCTTTTAACTTGACTGGTCCGATCCCCTCGACATTCAGCAACTTTTCAGGCTGAGAAGAAATAACCTCTATGGTTTGCGAGCCGAAATGACGAACAATCCGCTTGGCCAGAACCGGGCCGATGCCCCGCACTAAGCCAGAGGAAAGAAATCTTTCTATTCCCCGCGTTGATGAAGGTAGAAGAGGCTGGAAAGAGGTCGCCCGAAATTGCCGGCCATAGCGATTGTTTATTTCCCACGTTCCGCAGAGGCGGATAACTTCGCCGGGAGAGATAGGTGGGAAATAGCCCACAGCCGTGATTTCTGTTTCGTCTTCTAAAATAAAGCGGAAAACGCTATAGCCGTTTTCAGGGTTATAATAAACAACTTGCTGTAGAGTGCCTTCAATTTCTTCCACGGAATTTCCCTTTTTCAGCCCTCTTTTTGCCTTTTTCTCCGGCTGATAACCAGCTTATCTCCAGCCTTAATCTTCAGCTTCTGAGACGCTGAAGCCTGCTGGTAGGCAATTTCTAAGTAGCCGCTGCTGCCGATAATAAGCAACGGCTTCCCAAAGGGACCAGCCGCAAAAGTGGTGGCTATATTAGCTTCCAAGCAAACCTCGTCGATAACGACGGCCAGTGGCTGCCCCCTTTTTTCCCTCTGCCATCTAAGGAATTTCTCTCCAGAAATATTGGTTATGAGGTTTCCAAATCGGTCCACATGAAGAATTTCCGCTTTTATCTGGTCCTTAAGAATTTCAGGCTGGGGTAAAATAATTCTTTCCCAACTCCTCAGCACCGGACCAATTTGCCTGAACGGAAAACCCCGGCTAATCCAGGCGGCGGCCGGCGCCATTTTATCCCGGCCTTCAAAAGTCTGGCTCACTTGGGGGAGAAAGAGTTTTCGCGCCCGGAGCTCTCTCGCCTCCAAGCACCCTTCCTTTTCCAAAGCAGGAGACAAAACCCCGTTATCCGGACCGATGAAAAAGTGCTTAGCTCCTCTGGCGGCAATAATTTTTCTTTCCGAACCAACCTGGGGGTCGACAACAACGACGAAAATGGCTCCGGCCGGAAAATAATCGGCCGCGGCCCAGAGAGTAAAGGCAGCAGCGCGAAGGTCGAAGGCAGGTAGATTATGAGCGATGTCAATTATCGCCACTTTTGGGTTAATGGATAAAATGACCGCTTTCATCGCCGCCACAAAATAATCTTTCTCCCCGAAATCAGTTAGCAAGCCAATAACAGGCGAGGTCATTTATCTATCATGATACCTAGATTGGGGTTCACGGGTCAATGGTAAAAACATCGGGACAAATCAGGGAAACAGCCAAACCCTAAGCGGTCATGGGGAGTGGCCTCAAACCTCACCTGCGCCCTTAGCTCAAACTACCGCTTCCCTCTTCACTGGAGGCGCTTGAAGGCGGAGTTCAGGCCCTCCCGCGGGCCAGTCAGAAGGCATTTTGTAGGACTCGATAATAATTGGCTATCTTACTAAATTAGGATTGACGTCAGACTCGAGGTTCAAGTAAATTGAAATGAGGTCAGAATGAAGTTCCTGCGGGTTTCCCTTAATTCTCTGGTCAGCGGGGTCTTTTTTTCCCTTCTCTTAAGTCTGCTCATTGCTGATATTAACATCAACCTAAAACCCAACTTAGAGTTTTATAGCCGATTAACCATCTTTATAACCCCCCTTTACGGCTTAGCTTTAGCCTTTCTTTTTTTTCTGGCTTATTTCATCATCGAATTTACCTTTGGCCGCTCTTTTCGGCTCAAGGCGCTTTCACCTTCCTTTTTAACCCTCAGCTTTTCTTTTAGCCTCCTATTTTACCTCGCCCTTTGCTGGCTTAATTATAGCTTTTACCGTTCCTTTTTTTCCTCCGAGACCCGTTCCTATTTAAAACTTCAAATAATAATTAGTGGTCTACTTATTTTCGTTGGTTTGACCACCTTTTGGCGTTATCACCGTTACCGACGGCGACCGATTTACTTTTTAGTTTATTTTCTCATTTTTTTCGCCGGAATAGGGGCTATGTTTTGGTCCCGCGGCCGCTTTCCCCAGCCTCCTCTTCCCGGCAGATTGACAGTTTTTGAGAGTCTGCCGACTTCCAGAAGAGCGACGCTTCTCAGCTTAGAGGGATTAAGCTTCGACTTCCTCATCCCCCTCATTCATGGCGGCAAGCTGCCCAACTTTTCCTGGCTTATGGAAAACGGCAGCTGGGGCCGCCTCCAAACCCTCTCGCCCACTGACCCCTATATCCTTCAACAATCCCTCAAAACTGGCAAAAACCCTTACGGCCATAGATGCCTCGGAGCCAGTGGTTTTATGCTTTGGGGCAAAGAACCAGTGGTCGAGGCCCTCCCTCGGTTCATGCTCTTTAAACAGCTCACCAGGGTTGGTCTTCTCCAAGTTAAACCTTTGAGCGCTCAATCCAGTAAGAGCATCTGGGAAATCCTCTCAGGGATGAACCTGAAATTAAGCCTTTATGAGCCAGAAATAAGCAAAGAAACCGAGACTAACACAAGTCCCAGGATGGAAAAAATCTGGCTAAATTTTTCCCCCGAACCTAATCCTTCTGACAGGCGGTTACGGTTAGTTCGCCAAGCTCTTAGCCGAGATTTGTTCCTTGAAGAAAAGGCTTACCAGGAAAAGACTCAGAGCCACCCCCAAGTTATGGCCCTTTTTCTGGATGGCTTAAACCAAGTAGAAACCTATTTTTATAAATATAGTTTCCCCCAGCTTTTCGGCAACATCGACCATGAAGAGATTAATCGCTACGGCCAGATTATCGAAAAATATTACCAGTTTTATGACCAGCTTTTAGGCAAATACCTGGCCAATTTGAAAGAAGAGGAAACGTTAATTGTTTTTTCCACGCACGGCATGGAGCCTCTGCCATTGTGGAAAAGGTTGGTCGAATGGGCCCTGGGTAATCCTGAAGTTTCCGGACATTATGAATTTGCACCTGACGGCGTTATTTTTTTCTACGGCCAGGCTGTGCTCCGGGGTCAATCGCTCGAAAAAATAAGGCTAATTGATATTACGCCGACCCTTCTTTACATCCTCGGATTGCCTGTGGCTCGCGACATGGAAGGTTTAGTCTGCAGTGCTGTTTTCCGTCCAGAATTCTCTGTCCAGAACCCAATTTTTTACATTTCTTCTTATGACGAGGTCTTGATTAAACCAAGCCGCCGCTGATCAGTGAATAATCCTCAGGAGGCGGTTGAAATGACGCCGGGAAAAATAAATAACCCAAGGCCTTCCTTTTATATAACTAATAGGGAGAAAACTCCAGTAACGCGAATCTAAGCTATTATCCCTGTTATCGCCCATGACAAAAAGATGCCCCTGCGGGACAACGACCGGCCCAAAATTGTCGCGGATAAGGTCATCATAATGGTAATAGTTTTCCCTATTATAAACATTCCGGTCATTATGCACTTTGTAGGACTCTTCCAGTGGCTGGTCATTGATCAAGACTTGCTTGTCCCTTATTTCCAGCTTTTCTCCTTCTAAGGCGATCACCCGTTTGACAAAATCCCGGCTCAAATCTTGAGGAAACTTAAAAACGACTGTATCCTGACGTCTGATGTCTCTCCGGGGAAGCAAAATTTTTTCCAGTCCATAGACTGGACGAGAATAGACCATTTTATTGACCAAAAGAAAATCACCGACTAAAAGGGTTGGCTCCATCGAGCCGGTGGGAATCTGAAAGGCTTGGACGACAAAGGTCATGACAAAAAAAACAAAAACCGCTGTTTCCGCAATAAGCTCGAAATATTCGCGGACGACGCTTTTTTCTCTCTTCTTCTTTGGCTCTTCCATAAGCAGACAATATAACCAAGATGATAGCTGCAAATCAAGAGCCATCCGACACTTGACAGATAATCACAGTGAGGATTTACTAATCTTATGCATTTGATTATCTTTGGCTACCATAAGTCAGGGAAAACAACGCTCTTCAACTTGCTCAGCGGCGCTCAAGTTCAGGTTGAGGCTTTCCGCGAAGCCAAAGAGGAAGTCCACCAGCGCTCGGTGCCAATTCCTGACGAGCGATTAGACCGCCTTATGGCCCTTTACCCCGATAAAAAAAAAGTGCCGGCAACCTTAGAGCTATTTGACCTACCTGGTGTCACCTTCGGGGATATTAAGGCCGGTATCACCTTGGCTACCCTCCGTCGCGGGGAGGCCTTACTTCATGTAGTCCGGGGTTTCGAAGCGCCTCAAATTCCTCATCCCCGGGGCCAAGTGGACCCGATGAGAGATATTAATTTTATGGAAGAGGAGCTCCTTCTTTCTGACTTAGCCATGATTGAAAACCGACAGTTGAAAATAGACAAGGAACTAAAAAGAGGGGGGCAGGAGGCGTTGCAAGCGGAAAAAGATGTTTTAGCTAAGTTGCAAACGGTGTTGAATGAGGGCACGCCTATCCGGGATATAGAGCTTACTCCCCAGGAGGAAAAACTCATCCGCAGCTTTGCCTTTTTAAGTCAGAAGCCATTGCTTCATCTGGTCAACGTAGATGAAGAGAGACTCAGGAACAAAGAAGCCTGGCTTAAACCCGCCGCGCTTAGAACTCCGACACTTATTTTTGCGGGCTTAATCGAAAAGGAAATTGCCGAGCTCGAACCCGAAGAAAGGAAAACTTTTCTCGAAGAATATGGTTGCGGAGAAGGCTGTCGGGCAGCCTTTTTTTCGCTTTTGCCTCGTTTTCTAAACCTGATTTTTTTCTTTACCGTGGGCAAAGACGAAGTGCGAGCCTGGCCTCTCCCCCGTCACACCCCCGCCCAGCGAGCAGCCGGCCAAATCCACTCTGATATGGAAAAAGGGTTTATCAGGGCTGAGGTTATTTCCTATGAAAACCTGGTAAATTTTGGTTCACTCCAATTAGCTAAGGAAAAGGGAGCGGTTCGTCTTGAAGGCAAGGATTATCTCATTCAGGATGGCGATGTTGTTACCTTCCGGTTTGCCTCATGAAAAAAGGCTTTCAGATTCTCCACCAAGACCGTTTGACCAAAGCCAGAGCTGGCCTTTTAATCACGCCGCATGGAGTGGTTGAAACCCCGGCTTTTGCGGCTGTAGCCAGCCAGGGAACAGTAAAAGCCCTAACTCTGGCCCAGCTGGAAGAACTGGGAGCCCAAATTATCCTGGTTAACTCCTATCATCTATTATTGCGGCCCGGTATCGAAACAATCGCTAAACTGGGCGGGATTCATGCTTTTATCTCCTGGCCTAAACCTATTATTTCTGATAGCGGTGGGTTTCAAATTTACAGTCATTCACCCCTGACAAAAATCACTCCGGAAGGTGTTCAATTTTCTTCCCACCTTGACGGAACCAAGGTCTTTCTGCGGCCGGAGGAGGCCGTCAATCTGCAACATCGCTTGGGCACAGACATAATGATGACCCTTGATTATTTTGCTCCCTACTCAGCGCCGCTTGCTACCCATAAGGAAGCAGTAGCCATAACCTCCTTCTGGGCGGAGCGGTCTTACCAGGTATGGCAAAAGATTGAGAGCGGTCAGCAATTGTGGGGAATCTGTCAAGGTGGAACCTTCGCTGAGCTAAGGAAGCAAAGTATAGAGTCTTTATTAAAGCTCGACTTTAACGGCTACGCTCTGGGCGGCTTAGGCTTAGGGGAATCCAAATCAGAGCTCCTCGAAACCATCGAAGCTTGCCTGGAGTGGCTGCCCAAAGAAAAACCTCGCTATTTGATGGGTATGGGCTATATAAGTGATATCCTGGAAGCCGTAGGCCGGGGCGTAGATTTCTTTGATTGTGTCCTGCCCACGCGCAATGCGCGCACCGGAACTCTCTTTACCAGTCGAGGAAAGATTGTAATTAAGCACAACAAATATGCGGAAGATAAACGTCCCATCGATGAGAATTGTAACTGCTATACCTGCCGCCATTTTTCCCGCGCTTATCTGCGTCACCTTTATGAACGTCAAGAAATAACCTCAGCCATTCTCAACACTATCCATAATCTTCATTTTTATCTTGACATCTTTCGTAAAATACGGCAAGCTATAGCGTCCAATTCTTTTGGCTCTCTGAAAGCAAGCCTCTCAGAAGCCGACAAGGATAAAGAAGAATGAATCTATTCACTCTTTTAAGCTTGACGATGCAGGCGGAAGCACCAGCTCAACCGCGGGGGACGAACATTCTTACCGCTCTTTTCCCTTTCATTTTAGTCTTAATTATTTTCTGGCTGATCATAGTTTTACCCCAGCAACGGCGTCAAAAGAAACATATGCAAATGGTTGAGTCGCTCAAACCCGGTGACAGAGTAGTAACTTCAGGGGGTATTTTCGGTACAGTTATGGGCGTTTATCCCGACCGGATTGAGCTAAAAATAGCGGCCAATGTTAAAATTGATGTCACCAAGAATTCCATCGCGGTAATCTTAGAAAGACAAAAACAAGAAACTAAAGCGGATAGCTAACTCACACCAGCCCCATCTTAGCCCGATGAAAAGGACGACGGAGCGATGAAAAGAAGCTTGGGGTGGCGTTTAATCTTAACAGTTATAGTGATCGGGCTATCTATTTTCTTGGCGACGCCGCCTAAGAAAAAAATAAAACTCGGACTTGACCTGAAAGGGGGAGTCCACTTAGCTGTTCAGGTAATGACTCAGGATGCAATTAATATCGAGACGGACCAGGCTATTGCCCGCTTTCAGGAGCAATTAAAGAAAAAAGAGATTACAGTTCAAGGGGTTTCCAAAGCTGAGCCCGGTAACTTCAAAGCTTCCGGAATTAAACCCGATGATGAAGGAAAAATAAGAGATATATTAGATGAGTTTTTCAGAGATTGGAATTATTCCTTCAGCGGCGACTCTGTCTCAGTTATCTTAAGGCCAGAAGTCGACCGCTACCTTCGAGACCAGGCAGTCAATCAAGCCCTCGAGACTATCCGGAACCGAATTGACCAATTCGGTGTGGCCGAGCCGACTATCCAGCGTCAGGGGTTAGCTGGGGAAAGGATCATTGTCGAGTTGCCTGGGGTGGAAAACCCAGACCGAGTGAAAGATATTATCCGGACGACGGCTTTGCTGGAGTTTAAATTAGTCAAAGCTGGGCCAGCTCCTGATGAGGAAACCCTGCTCAAAGACTTTAACGGCCAAGTGCCGGAAGACATGGAAGTTGTCCGCGGGGACCCCAAAAGAACTCAGGGCGGTTATTATCTGGTCAGCAAAGTAGCCACGATTACGGGCAAAGATTTAAGAACTGCCCGGCGCTCGACTGACGAATGGAACAACCCGGCCGTGGCCTTTACGCTCAGTCCCGATGGCGCCCGACGTTTCGAACAAGTGACAAGCGAAAATATCGGCAAACCCCTGGCCATTGTGCTGGACGGCCGAATCCAATCTGCCCCCACTATTCAGGATAGAATTTCCGACAGCGGCATCATCCACGGCCGATTCACTATCGAGGAAGCGGAAGACCTGGCTTTGGTTCTCAGGGCTGGAGCTTTACCTGCCTCGATCAAATACCTGGAGGAAAGAACTATCGGCCCAGCACTCGGGCTTGATTCTATCCGCAAGGGATTAAGAGCCGGCATTGCGGCTTTAATAGCCATTATGATTTTTATGGTCTTTTATTATCGCCTGTCGGGCGTAAATGCTGTCCTGGCACTTATATTTAATATGATAATTATTTTTGGTGGCCTCGGATACTTCCACGCCACCCTCACTCTTCCTGGCATTGCCGGTATCATTTTGACCATAGGCATGGCTGTTGACGCCAACATTCTCATTTTTGAACGAATCAGAGAAGAGCTGGCGGCGGGGAAAGGAGTCATGAGTTCGATTGCCGCCGGGTTCTCACGCGCTTTCCGGACCATCCTGGACTCTAATTTAACTACTATTATTGCCGCCATTTTCCTCTTCCAATTCGGGACAGGGCCGGTTAAAGGATTTGCGGTGACCTTAATTATCGGGATCTTGGCCAGCATGTTTACGGCTGTTTTCGTCTCTCGGATAATTTTTGACTTTGTTCTTTCCCGCAAGAAAAGACCGGAGCAATTGAGTATCTAAAGATGTTTAGATTTTTTAAGCAACCAAACATCAAATTCCTGAAATATAAGTACTTTGCCTTTACCCTCTCGGGCCTGATTATTATTAGCGGTATACTCAACATAACCATGGGCAAAGGCCTCAAATTCGGCATTGATTTCACTGGCGGGACCTTTATTCGGGTAAAGTTTAGCCAACCTATTTCCACTGATGAAATAAGAGCGCGACTGACTCCTAACGGGCTCGCCGGGAGTATTATTCAGGAAATCGAAAAAGGGCAAAGAGAATACCAGATTCGTACGGCTGGATTAATTAAGACAGGTGAAAAATCGGAAGAAATTGAGACTCATGAGGTTATCGGGAATTTGGTTGTTGAGGCGCTTCGAGAGGCCAAGGATACTGAGTTAATAGAAAAAGGGCTTAAAGACCTGAACACAATCGACCACAAAGAACTTATTAGGCTCCTGGCCGCTTATCCTGAAGAAGCTGAATCTGCGGCTGACCGGATTATTGAATGGCGTGACGAGAAAGGTATCATCGATAACTTCGACAGCTTGAAGGAAACAGGCCTGAAGGAAGAGATAATTGCCTCTCTTAAAGAAAAAACTTTCCTCGGCTCGCTGAGTATTTTGAGTCGGGAGACAGTCGGCCCTCAAGCGGGAAAGGAACTCCGAAAGAAAGCCGTCCTGGCTACTGTCTGGGCTTTAATTGGCATGCTAATTTATATTGCTCTCCGGTTTAAATTTGCCTATGGCGTGGCGGGAGTCCTGACCTTAGCCCATGATGTCTTTGTTACCTTAAGCATCTACTCTTTTACCAATCGGGAGATAAACCTCCCTATCATCGCCGCGCTTCTGACGCTGGTAGGATATTCAATTAACGATACCATCGTTATTTTCGACCGCGTTCGGGAAAATTTAAAGGTAATGCGCAAATTGCCCTTGGAAGAATTGATGAACGTGAGCATCAATCAGACGTTAAGCCGAACCATTCTTACGGCCGGCACCACTTTTTTAGCTGTCCTCTTTCTGTTTTTATTCGGCGGCAAAGTAATTAATGATTTCGCCTTTACCTTGCTCATAGGGGTAGTTATCGGGACCTATTCCTCGGTTTACCAGTCCTGCCCCTTCGTCCTTTATTGGCAAAAAATATTCGCCCCTAAAAAAGCTTTACGACGATGATTTTGACACTTGTAAAAATATTTTTTTTAATCTATACTTAGGTTTGAGCTCAGGTTATAAATTTAAATAATGAGGTTTGAAAATGGCCGAAAAAGTAAAGCCAGAAAGAACTCAGATCCCCCGGCTCTTTAAAGACTCCTTTTACCAGGGAGAAAGAGCGGCCGGCCGCAAAGCCTTAGCCTTCCCGATAGCCCTTATTGTTCACGCAGTTTTGGTTCTGGCCATGATCGTCATTCCTCTTCTTTCAACGGGGAATCTACCCAAGGTTGAAGTTTATAGCGCCTTCTTGGCTCCACCGCCACCACCTCCTCCACCACCGCCGCCTCCTGCTAAGAAACGCTCTTCAGAAGCTAAAACGAGAATTAAACCGGTTCAAACCCAAACGACTGTTCAGCCAGGAAAACTGGTCGCTCCGGTTGAAATCCCTCAGGAAATTGCTGAAGAGCAGCTCTCCGATTTCGGTGTTGAGGGCGGTGTTGAAGGTGGAGTCGAAGGCGGAGTCGTTGGTGGCGTCCTTGGTGGTATTGTCGGTGGAGTCCTCGGTGGGGTGGTAGGTGAAGTCGAAGCGCCTGTTCGCGCCATCGGAGAGATTAAGGCGCCCAAGCTTGTCCACCGAGTCGAACCTGTTTACCCGGAAATTGCCCGTCAGGCCCGCGTTGAAGGCATTGTCATTCTGGAAGCAACCACCGACATTTATGGTCGAGTTCGCGATGTTAAAATTCTTCGCTCTATCCCGCTTCTTGACCAGGCCGCTATCGATGCGGTGCGTCAATGGGTTTATGAACCCATGATTATCAACGGTCGGCCGAGGGGCGTCATTTTTACGGTCACCGTAAGATTTCAGCTGAAATAAAAAATAAGATTTTTTGAAGCTTAAAAGGAGGTACCCATATGCAAATGCAATTCGGTTTGATCGAGATGTGGCAGGCCATGGGACCAGTGGCCAAAACTGTCGCCATCATGCTGATTTTTCTCTCCGTTGTCTCCCTTTACCTGCTCATCGAAAGAAACCTAACTTTTGCCCGAGCTCGCACTAAGTCCAAGCAAGTGGCTCCCAAACTGGCTGACCTTCTTAAAAATGGCCAGGTTAAAGAAGCCTTAACCTTGGCTTCGAAGAAAGAAAATCGGGGTAGCCATTTGGCCAGAGTGACAGCGGGCGGTATCCAGGAGTTTTTGGAGGGCAGCGAAGCCAACCTGAGCTTCGAAGAAAGAATTGAATCTGCCCAGAGAGGCTGTGAACGGGCCGCGGCTATCTTTGCCCAGGAATTAAAGCGCGGCATGAGCGTTCTCGCCACCATCGCCACTTCCGCTCCCTTTATCGGTCTTTTCGGGACAATCTTCGGCATCATCAACGCTTTCCGCGGTATGGCCCTCACCGGTTCGGGCGGAATCGGAGCGGTCGCCGCTGGTATTGCCGAGGCTCTGTTGACGACTGCTTTTGGAATCGCCGTGGCGGTTATAGCTCTGTGGTTCTATAACTTGCTCAACTCCCGGATCGAGATTTATGAAGCCGAGATGAGCAACACGACTTCGCAAGTTGTCGATTTCTTCGTTAGACAGGAAAAGAAGTAACTGGCAGAGCTTAAGGCGAGTTAGCTCTTAATTAAGAAGGCTAACTCCCTTAAATAAAAAGCGAGGAATAAATGGGCGTATCAGTCGCTGGCAAAAACGAAAAATATCGCTCCGAACCCAACGTTGTCCCACTCTGCGACGTCTTGTTAGTCTTGCTGATTATCTTCATGATCGTCACTCCGTTGGTGCAAAAAGGGGTGGATGTCAGATTGCCGGCAGCCCTGAACACTATTAACATGCCCGATAATCCAGAAGTAGTTTTGGCTATCAAGAAGGATGGCACGCTTTATGTTAATCAAGAGAAAGCCACAGTGGAGAACCTGCAAACAATGCTGGAAGAAGCTTTCATGACGGCCAAAGAGAAAAAGCTTTATCTCAGGGCTGACCAGGATTTGGAATACGGCAAGATTGTGGACCTAATCAATATTATAAAGGACGCAGGAATAGAATTAGTGGGTATAATCGCTGAAAAGAAAACCTCAAGGGTTGATTAATTTTAGGCTGAGCTAATTAACCGGAAGGACAAAAAGGGTTCGAAAATCCTTTTTTCCTTCCGGTTTCTTTTTAAAGACCAATTGCCAAACTTCTTCATCTTCCATACAAAGATAAAGGGGGATATTTTCACCCCCATAACTCTTAATCATTTCTAAAATAGTCGAAAAAATTTTTAGCCGTAGCGGCTTAAAGTAACGCCATTTTCCGTCTCGGCCTAAAATCAACTCCCCAGCAAAAATTGGGTTATGAGGGAACCGCGCCCGAATTATCGGCTTAAGAGCGACGGGGAAACGCAACGCCCCCAAACTAATCCAACGAATTGACCGGACTGGAAGGGTTGAAAAAATTTCTCTTATCACCGACTCGTATTCCTTCTCCCAGTTTTCAAAATAGACCAGGGGGTCGAAGTGAAAACCGACGCCATAGCCTCTTTGGGCTAAGTGGCTGGCAGCCTTAATTCTATCGGCTATCGGAGCAGCGCCTTTTTCCTCTTCCCGAGCAATGGACTCGGCATTCAGCGACCAGGAAAAAACTATCCGCGGGGAGGGAGGAAGTTCAAGCCAGGGCTCGATGAAAACGGTTTTTGTCTTCAGCTCAAGGATGGCTTGGTGGCTATGCTGAAAAAGAAAGCTCAACCTTTCTGCTTGTCCGGTAACAGGTTCCAGGGCCAAAGAATCCGCTAACTCTCCGGTCCCAACCCGAAAACCAGAAAGTTTTTCCGATGAAAGGAAGGGCTTTAAGGAAAGCTCCAGGTCGGCCTCATTGACAAAGATTGTAATCCACGGGTCAGAAAGATAAGTTTGCAAAACACAATAGGAGCAATCAAGCGGACAACCTAAAATAGAGTTAATGACAAAATAGCCGCAGCTTATGACCCGGGAAGAACAGGGACAGGCTTTAACAAACTTGCCCTTCTGAGTAGCCAAATAGAGAATTTTTTTACCTTCCCCGATAGGGTCTCTAAAAGACGCCAATTCTTCTCGAATCGCCTCAGGGTCATCGATAATCTCAAAGGCAGGGCCAACGCGGCTAAGAATCCTTTCAGTGAGCGGGTAATTCCAGGCCTCTCTCTGAATAAACACCCGTCGGGGAAAATCAGTTGTGGTTGGGACGTCCTTTTTCATTTAAAGAGAACGGCGAAACAGACGGCGGAAGGCCGGCTTGGGAGCTACTTCTCGCAATTTTTCCAGCTGAGCCAAAAACTCCTCTAAAGAACGGCAAGAAAAGGAAACCCTTAATTGCCCTGATTCGAAGGAAGGGTCAGAGGCGAGATGGACTTCATCTGGCCAACCCAAGGTTTTCTTCGCTTTTTGCCACTCTTCTTCCCAAGCTGTCATCAGGGGATAGCGTCGTTTTCTTAGCCATTGGGCCAGAGCTTCAGCCTGGCGACAAGGCTCAGAGATAGCCGGCCGGAAAATTGTCTCCACTTCTCCCTGTTTCAATATTTCGAGAATTGGCAGTCTTTCCCTGACAGCAATTTCCTGCAAGTTAAAAATCATTTCCCGGCGACGGCTATAGCTCAGAACCTGAAGGTAGGGGTAAAGCAACTTCCTTTCTTCCGGCAGAAAAGACAGCATTAAGTCCAGGGCTTCCAAGGGAACCTCGGTTTGGTGCAAAAATTCTTTCAAAGATTGGTCATTAGACTCAGCGACCCTTAGGAGTAAGTCGAAAAATTGCATTTTTCCTGGGAGGGAAAGGCGAGGTAAATATTCAGCGGTTATTTTTTCCGCAGTCAGGCCATAGCGTTTCAACCTGTCTGCGGCCTCAGCCTTTTCCGCCAAGCTAAGAGGACGAGTAAAAAGATTTTCCTCTAAGGCTCGCGCCAAAAGCTCGAGGTCTGAAGAACCGGGAGGGGCGACGAAAGCCGGAATGGTCTTTATTTTTAGCTCTCGACAGGCCAGGACTCTTTTCCAACCGGAGACAATGATGAAGCTGGCCTCCTCTTCTTTCAATAGGGGCGGCGAAATGAGACCGACTCGGTGAAGAGAGGAAAGTAAAGACTCGTAATGAACTACAGGTGCCAGCTTAAACTTTTCCTCTTGGAAGTTGATTAATTCGACGGAAATAGTTGCCAATTTCATCTTTTTTATTTTAGTGACCTGAAAACCTCTTTGCAATTTGTCCCAAAATAGATGTCTTCTTACAAATTTACCTGATTTCTACCTGATTTATCCTTAAGAGCTGCCCCCTAACCTCCTCGACTCCAACTCCTGCTGTCGGCTGCCATCCCAACTGCTTCCTATACTCGCCTTTACTTAGATGCCATATCTTAACCTAAAAGAAGATATGGCTTTTCTTTGCTGCCGGTTTTTGCTATTTATTGCTTTTCCCGGCGATGGAAGACAAACAAAAAAGCCTGCTTAAGCCAAAACCTGTTGCCGGATTTTCGAGACGCTTAGCCATTCATCTTCCCGTTGACCCAGCTTCCCCTGAGCTATTAGCCAAAATTGAGAAGAAAGCTGTTAGCGCCAAAGAGATGGAGGGCTTCCGCCTTTTCCTTTTACCTGACCGAATCATTATAACCGAGGCTATAAGCGCCCCCTTAGCGGCTTTAGCCTTAGAAAGACTCCGCGCCTCCGGCCTTCGCGAAATCATCCTTCTTGGAATTGCCGGCTCCATCTCACCTGAATTTCTGGTTGGCCAGGCCCTTCTCGTGGAAAAAGCCTTGGTTGATGAAGGAACTTCGCCTCACTATTTCCCCCGGCGCCGCGTGTTCGCTACTTCTCCCTATCTAAATTCTCAAATAGAAAAGAATTTGACCAGCCTTGGCCTTCCCTATCGTCGGGCTAAGGTCATTTCCACTGATGCTCCATTCCGAGAGACGAAGGAGTGGCGCGCTGCGGCTCAAAGCCAAGGAGCTAAGGCAGTCGATATGGAAACTTCAGCGGTCTTAGCCCTGGCGGCTTTTTACAACCTGTCGGCGACCGCCCTATTGCTGATAAGCGACGAACTTTTTGGTTCTCGGTGGAAGGCGGGTTTCTCCAGCCCTCTTTTAAAAAAGGCAGCTATGGATTATTTTTTGCCTTTCATTTTCTGCCGATAATGAATTAGAAAGGAGTCAGTGTTTAAATCTCCGCGTGAGGTAAAGCCATGACTCGACCAAAAGTCTTGGTAACCCAGCGTCTTTTTCCCGAAGCTCTGGAGCGACTGAAAGAAAAAACAGAAGTCGAAGGCGGCGTGGCCGAAATTCCTCTCAGTAAAGAGGAATTCATGGCTAAGGTCGCCGATAAAGAAGGTCTGCTGACCTTCTTGGTAAATCGGGTCGACCGAGAAATAATCGACCGGGCTAAAAAGCTCAAAATTATCGCTAATTGTGCCGTTGGTTATGACAATATTGACGTCGCCTATTGTCGCCAAAAAGGGATTCTGGTCACTAACACCCCAGGAGTCTTGACCGAGGCTACTGCCGACCTCACCTGGGCGCTCATCTTAGCCGTAGCCAGAAAAATACCCCAAGCTGACCGCTTCCTGAAGGAAGGTGGTCGTTTCTGCGGTTGGGTACTGGACCTTTTCCTTGGTCAAGAGGTCCACAGCCAAAGGCTCGGTATCATCGGCATGGGCCGAATTGGCCAGGCTGTGGCACGAAGAGCAGCCGGTTTTAACATGGAAATCGTCTACTACGACCCTCATCCCTTGCCTAAGGAAGAGGAAATCAAGCTGGGGGCAACTTATCTTCCGTTGGATGACCTCCTCAAGACAGCGGACATCGTCACCATTCATGCTTCGCTGAATCCCTCGACCTATCATCTCCTCTCTCGAGAAAAAATTGCCTTGATGAAACCGTCAGCCATCCTCATCAACGTGGCCCGTGGTCCGATTGTCGACGAGAAGGCTCTGGCCGAAGCGCTTCTTGAAGGAAAGCTCTGGGGAGCAGGCCTCGATGTTTACGAAAGAGAGCCAGAGGTGGAGGCGACTCTCCTTGCGGCTGAGAATGTCGTCCTTCTTCCCCATATAGGCAGCGCCACCAAGTCAACGCGACTTCGAATGGCTCTGACCGCGGTCCACAACCTTCTTCAGGGACTTTCGGGGCAGAAGCCAGATAATCTGGTATGGTAAAGACCTTTCTGGCGCTATTTCTGTTATTAGAGGAAAGAGCGGATAATTAAGGTAAAAAATTATTAATAAAACGCAAATCATAAATTTTTGAAGCGGGTGTAATACCTGCCCCAACATACACGATCGAGTCCTACCTTCGCCTGGTTGATTCTTATCTCATACAATACACGGAAGCCTGGGCTCAGGACCATCCCTATATCAAAGCCGATAAGTTGGGTCCGAAATTAAAGCAAGAGCAAATTTTAGCGGCTAATTAGGAGCTAAAAATGGAGAGTTTACGACAGCCATTTTGCGAACGAAGTTCGACACGGTCAAGATAAATCGCCGCCTTAGCTTGTTTTAGGCACAAAAAAAGGAAGCGGCTAAAGAATTGCGTCCCCTTTCCTCTTGCCTGGATAAAATTTAGAGCGTCAACTCATTCTGAGCCTTAAAGTTAACAATTCGCCCGCTTTTTAAGCATCTCGTTAAGGCTACCAGAACGATAGCCCTCCAGGTCAAGAGTGATATAGGTATAACCCAAGGACTTGAGTTGACGAACCAGCCGCTTTCTTTTAGCCGGGTCCAGAAGCACCGGGAATTCCTCGGGAATTAGCTCGACTCGAGCGATAGTGTCGCCATGATGACGGACCCTGACTTGACGGAACCCAGCGCGGTGCAGTATCGCCTCAGCCCGAGCCACCTTATTCAGCTTTTCAGGTTCGATGGCGGTAAAATAGGGAAAGCGAGAAGCCAGGCAAGCCAAGGAAGGTTTATCCCAAGTTGGCAGGCCGAGCCAGCGCGAAAGAAGCCGGACCTCTTCCTTTTTTAACCTTGCTTCCTGAAGAGGGGAACGAACACCCAATTCTCGAGCCGCTTTAGCCCCAGGCCGAAAATCCCGACGGTCGTCCCAATTGGAGCCGTCCAGGATAAACGGGATTTTCTTGGCGTCAGCAATCTTTTTTAGGGACGAGAAAAGTTCCTGTTTACAATAATAGCAACGGTCTGGCGGATTAGCCTGAAAATTTGAATTCTCAATTTCCTTAGTCTCAATGCGCCGCACCTTAACCTTTAGTTTCTTAGCCAACCGCACGGCCTGGCGAACTTCGCTTTCAGGATACGTCTCGGAGGAAGCCACGACCGCCAAGACTCTATCCTTAAGCACATCGCGGGCCACCCGTAGCAGAAAAGTGCTATCTACGCCGCCAGAATAGGCGACGATTGCTCCCGGCAAAGCAGCAAGTAATTGTCTCAGCTTTTCGTATTTGGCTTTCGTTTTAGCCGGAATGACCAGACTCTTTTGCCTTTTCATCTCTTCTTTCTCCGCAATCCCCACGTTCGCTTGGCACCATTTTTTTGACCGCTTCCAAGAAAACAGGGACAATTTCCTTTTCTTCTACTTTGCGCCACAGCTTACCTTTTTTAAAAATCACCGCCTGCCCCCGGCCGCACGCCAGGCCGATATCTGCCTCCCGCGCCTCTCCAGGGCCGTTGACCATGCAGCCCATCAAGGCCACAGTAAGTTCACCCTCAAGTGAGGCGAGTTCTTTTTCGACTCTTTCGACTATGGGCGGCAGGTCAACCTCCAGCCGGCCACAGGTGGGACAAGAAATTACCTGAATACCCGCAGGCCGGGCTCTCAAGCTGGAAAGAATGAGACGGGCAACCCGTACTTCTTCCTCTGGAGGCGCGGTTAAAGAAACCCGAATGGTATCTGCTAACCCTTCATGTATCAACAGACCGCAACCTACCGCTGACTTGACAGCCCCAGCCAAGAGCGGTCCAGCTTCAGTAATCCCGACGTGAAAGGGATAATCCACCTTGGCTGCCAGCAGGCGATAGGCTTTGACAGTCCTCAGGACGTCGGAGGCTTTGAGCGAAATCTTAATCAGGTTAAACCCGAGGTCTTCCAGAAAACGAACCGCTTCCAGCGCACTTTCCACCATGAGTTCGGCTGTCGCCTGGCCGTATTTCTGGAGCAATTTCTTCTCTAAGGAACCAGCGTTTATCCCTATCCGGATAGGAACAGCCTTTTGCTGGGCTTCTCTAACAATGATTTTAACTTTATCCCGGTTAGCGATGGTCCCTGGATTAAGCCGCAGGCCATCGGCACCGGCCTCAATCGCTGCTAAGGCTAAGCGATAATCAAAATGAATATCAGCAATAAGGGGCAGGCTAACTTCTTGACGAATCTTCCGGAAAGCTTGAGCGGCCGCCTTGTCAGGAATGGCCACCCGGACAATCTCACAGCCAGCTTCAGCCAGGCTTTGAATTTGCCTAATCGTGGCCGCCACATCCCGGGTGTCGGTCTTGGTCATGGACTGAACGGCAATCGGGAAACCGCCGCCTATAATAACGTTTCCCACTTTGATTGGCTTAGTCCGTCGCCGGGGCAATTTGACATCAGGTTGGTTTACCATGGGAGCAGGCTTTCCCAGCCCTTGGGCATTCTTTTGACAATATCATTAAGAATGATAAAAACGACCAGGGCGATAAAAATGATAAACCCGATTTGCATCCAGACCTGACGGAGCCGCGGACTAAAGTCGCGACGGAAAAGACCTTCGAGCAAAAGAACAAAAATCTGGCCGCCGTCAAAAACGGGAATAGGAAAGAGATTAATGATCCCCAGTTGTAAGCTGATCAGAGCAATCCAGCTCACTAAGGCCATGAAGCCAAGTCGCATCGCCGCATAGGAAAAATTGGCTATTTCCAACGGACCACCTAACTGCCGAGTTGAGGCCTGGCCGGTAAAAAGGTCGGCGATAAAATGAATCACTAAAAAAGCATTGCGGATATTATCTTTAAGACTTTGGGCCACGGCTGGAAAAAAGCGGTATTTTTTAACCACCGACTTTGGCTCCTGGAGGATGCCAATTTTGCCCACTCGGCCTTCGCGGCGCGGGGTTATTTTCAGGGTTATATTTTGTCCTCCCCTTTCAACCAAGAAATTTAACTCAGTTTCGGGGTTGGCCTCGATAACTTCGACGAATTCGTAAAAATAAACTGGTTCCCCGTTAACTGCCAGAATAATATCGCCTGGCTTAAGCCCGCCTTTTTCCGCCGGCGAATTGGTCGTCACCATCCTCACCTGAGTCAGGGCACGAGCCATAAACCCAGCATAGCCCAGAGCATAACGAGAACGCTTCTCGGTTTTTAAAGGCAACGTCAGGCGTCGTCCCTGACGTTCAATTTCCAAAACAAGCAGGCGGTCCGGCTTAGAGCCGATGGCAATTTCGACATCAGTCCAGGTTTTGACCTTGCGGCCGCTGATAGTGGAAATAAGGTCGCCTACCTCTAAGCCAGCTTTGGCGGCCGGCGAGTCTGACTCGACCCAACCGATGACCGGAGGTTGGTCTAAATACTCAGGAGAATTAACCCCATTCATGTTAATCGCCGCCACTAAGACAATGGCCAAGAGAATATTCATCAGAGAACCCATGAGAAGGATGAGGACTCGCTGCCATCTTTTTTTGGCCATAAAATCCTCGGGCGAAATGTTTTCTCGAGGTTCATACATGCCTTCCCCAAGCAACCGAACGTAGCCACCCATGGGAATAAGGCTCACCCGATAATCAGTTCCTTTCCGCCTAAATCCAAACAATCGCCTTCCATAGCCAAAAGAAAAAACCTCCACTCGCACCCCCGTGAGTTTCGCCATGAAAAAATGGCCGAACTCATGGATGAAAACAAGCACGCCGAAAACAACTAAAAAAGCGAAGATAGTTTCGAGGATGGTAAACATTTTAAACCCTCTGGTCGATTAGATTTTGAGTCTGCTCCCTAGTTTCGTGGTCAAGAGCGAGGATTCCCTCCAAACTTCCAACCTGACTGCAGGCATGGCTGCTCACAACCTTTTCGATAACTTCTCCGATTTCAGGAAAAGAAATTTTCCCGGCCAAAAAAGCTGCTACCGCCACCTCATTAGCAGCGTTAAGAACGACTGGCAGGCTGCCACCTTTTTCCAGGGCCTGACGTGCCAAGCAAATCAACGGATAGCGCTTCTCGTCGACTTCAAAAAATTCCAGCCGGCCAACTTCACTTAAGCTAAGGGGCGGCAGAAGCATCGCTCCCCTTTCAGGATAACAGAGAGCAAACTGGATGGGAAGTCGCATATCGGTCACGCTCAGCTGGGCCAATACCGACCCGTCAACGAGTTCCACCAGCGAATGGACGATGCTTTGAGGATGAATTAAGACGGCCAATTGTTCTGGTCTAAGGTCGAAGAGCCAGCGAGCCTCCAGAAGCTCCAATCCTTTGTTCATCAGGGTAGCGCTGTCGATCGTGATTTTCTTCCCCATCCTCCAGCGGGGATGGGCTAAGGCTTCAGCGACGCCCTTTGTGGCTAATTCCTTAAGAGGTGTTTTAAAAAAGGGTCCTCCCGAGGCAGTCAGAATGACTCGACGAATGTTTTCTGGCTTTTCCTTTTGCCAGCACTGAAAAACGCCGCAATGCTCGGAGTCGACCGGGATAATCTCTGCCCCAGAATGTTTGGCTTCATTCATGATCAGCGAGCCGGCTACAACCATCGACTCTTTATTGGCCAGAGCTAACCTGCGGCCGCAACGGACAGCGGCTAAGGTAGGCCGTAGGCCTTCTATCCCCATTATGGCCGAAACGACGATATCCACCTCGGTTTCTGAAACCAGCCTTTCCGCTGCTGCCTCCCCGGTCAAAATTTTAATTCCCAGCCGGTTAAAATCATCAAGATAAGAAGGGGCAATATTTTCTTGATTGATGGAAACGAGACGCGGTCGAAAGGCGACGGCTTGCTCCAGAAGTAAAGATATGTTGGAACCAGCTGCTAAGCCAACTACCTCGAATTGGCCGGTCATTTTAGCGATGACCTGGAGGGTCATTCGGCCAATAGAGCCTGTTGAGCCAAGAATAAGGACTTTTCGGCGTTGCTCAGGGTTCATGGAAGAAATAGCTTCAGAAGAAAATAATAGACAGGCGTGGCCAAAAGTAAGCTATCAACCCGGTCAAGAAAGCCACCATGACCGGGGAGAAGATTCGACGAATCTTTCACGCCGGCGGCCCGCTTAAAAAGAGACTCAAGCGGGTCGGCTATCTGAGCGACGGTGTGAGTTATAAGCCCCAGAGCGACCGCGGCCAAAGCAGACAACGAGGGCCAGACGAGCCAACAAAAGAGAAGCGCCCCGAGCGTGGCCCAAATCAGGCCCGCTATCGCCCCTTCGACCGTTTTTTTCGGACTGGCCAGGGGAACTAAGCGATGTCGTCCAAATTTTTGACCGATTAAATAGGCCCCGGTATCACCGAGAAAAATGATTACAAACAACAAATAAATAACCTTTGGTCCATTTTCTAAGCGCAGCCAATAGAAAAAATTAAGCGGAAAGCTGATATAAAGAGGAGCCAGAAAAGTTAGGGCCGCCGCGGCTGGAAAAATAACTACTTTTTCTATCGAATTAGTATAAATAATAAAATAAAGGGAAAAGATAACAAATGAAATAACTAGGGTCAGGGCGAGCGGCAACTGCTGCGGCCAGAGAAAAGAAAGGCTGATAATTATGGCCAGCACGAGACCAAGGCCGGTTTGAGGACCAGCCTGGCGCCTTCGGGCTAAGCCAAAAAACTCCACAACGGCGGCCAAGATGATTATCTGAAGAAAAAGAAAAAAGATTAAACGGGGAGCCCATTGAACCAGAGCCAAGATTACTAACAGCAAGACAATAGCCGTAGATGTCCGTTCCTTTAAGCCCATCGACTATTACCGCCAAGAAAAAAAATAACGACTTCTATTTTTAATTGGGAGGGGCAAACCTGACGACAGCGCCAAACCTCCTTTCTCTCTTTTGATAATCGACTATAGCCTGGAGGAGATGTTTCCGCCGGAAATCAGGCCAATAATCGGGAGTAATCCAGATTTCAGCATAGGCCACCTGCCAAAGAAGAAAGTTAGAAATTCTCAGCTCGCCACTCGTTCGGATCAAAAGGTCCGGGTCAGGAATGCCGGCAGTATAGAGATAACGAGAAAAAGTCACTTCGTCGATTTCTCCGCCTTTAAGTTTGCCTTCGGTAACAATCTTCTTCACCGCATCGACGATTTCCGCCCGGCCGCCATAATTCAGGGCCAGAATAATGACCATCTCCTCAAAAGGACGCGTCAAGGCTTCCACTCTCTCCAGCTCCTGCCGGACTTTGGTCGGAATTCCCTCTCGCTGGCCTATAACCATCAGCCGGAGCTTATTTTTAACCAAAACTTTATCTTCCCGCTTCAAATAATCATAGAGCAGGTCCCAGAGCATGGCCACTTCAGAAGCCGGCCTTTTCCAGTTCTCCTTGGAAAAAGCGTATAGGGTTAAGTATTTTATGCCCAGTCTGGCGCAAGACTCCACTGCCTCCTGAACCGCCTTAGAACCAGCTCTGTGACCTTCTATCCGGGGAAGATGGCGCTTTTGAGCCCAACGGCCGTTTCCATCCATAATTATGGCGATGTGGCGCGGGAGACGAGCAAAGTCAACTTGGCGAAGCAGCGCTTCCTCCTCACTTCCAGGCTTAACCCAGCCTTTGAACTTTTCCGTCATAGGCTCATTATAGGGAGCGAGCCGGAGCTTGTCAAAAAGGCGGCTGGCTGAAAAACTCCTCCTTCGGAAATAAATCGTGAACAATATAACTACCCAGCCCTTCCGATTCCAAGCCAAGAGAGATATGTCCACTTTTCTTTTTTCCTCTATTTTCTGATATAATGATTAGCCAATGTGTTTAGGAATTCCTGCCAAAGTAACAGCCGTTGAACAAGGTGGCCTGGGCAAAGCCGAATATTTGGGGACGAAGGTGCGTGTCAATCTGAGTTTGCTGGAAGAAGTTAAAGTTGGCGATTGGGTCATTATCCACGCCGGCTTCGCTATTTCCCGTCTCGATGAAGCTGAAGCCCAGGAAACTCTGGCGCTGCTTCGAGAAATAGCGAGTTACGAAAGAACCGAGCCCTGACGCCAAAATCATGGACGAGCTCCGCCAGGAATCCATAACTTCAGCTTTACTTAAACTAATCAAGGCCAAAACTTCCCGCCTGGGTCGAGGCTTCAGGATCATGGAAGTTTGCGGCACCCACACCATGACCGTTTACCGCTATGGTCTCCATCCCCTGCTGGAGGAAGCGGGCATAAACCTGATTTCTGGACCAGGTTGTCCGGTTTGTATCACTCCCGATGAATATCATGAATTAATAATCGATTTGTTAACCAAACGGCCCGAGACCATTGTTGCTTCCTTCGGGGATATGACTCGCGTGCCGACTGCAGCCGGTTCTCTCCAGAATGCCATTCCCGCGTCTAGCTCGAGCCTAAAAATTGTTTATTCGCCGCTCGAAGCTCTTGACTTGGCCAGCCGCTACCCAACCAAGGAGGTCATTTTTTTTGGCGCCGGGTTTGAAACTACCATCCCTTCCATCGCTCTCACGGTAAAAGAAGCCAGAATTAGGGGCTTAAAGAATTTTTCGCTCTTGGCTGCCCTATGGCTTATACCTCCGCCGCTTCGAGTCATCCTGGAAACAGGCGAAGTCGCCTTAGACGGGTTCCTTTATCCCGGCCATGTAAGCACGATTATCGGGTCAGAGCCGTATCAGTTTGTGGCGGAAGAGTTCGGCCTTCCGGGAGCCATCACTGGTTTTGAGCCCAATGACATCCTCCTGGCCATTCTTTCTATCCTCGACCAAATTCAGGCCGGACATCCAGAGGTAGCGATTGAATACAGGCGGGCCGTAACGGCTCAAGGTAACCCCAAGGCTCAAAAAATTATGGCTGAAGTCTTTGAAAAACAAGATGCTTTTTGGCGCGGCCTCGGCCTTATCCCTCGAAGCGGCCTCGGCCTTAGACCAGAATACCAGGACTTTGAAGCCCGGCAACGCTTTTCTCTCCACGTTAATTTTAATCAAGGCGCGACCAATTCTGCCTGCCGTTGCGGCGAAGTGCTGCGGGGGGTGCTGGCGCCGTCCGAATGCCCGCTCTTTGGTCAAACCTGTCGACCGGAAAGCCCTTATGGGCCATGCATGGTTTCTTATGAAGGCGCTTGCCTGATTCATTTTAAATACCATCAAACCAGGCGGAAACGTTGAAAGACCGAATCAGTTTAGAACTGGGCAGCGGCGGCCAATCAATGCGAGATTTCATTGGCCAAATCATCGTGCCTACCTTTGCCAATCCTCGGCTCAGGGAGCTCCTCGATGCCACTCATCTTCCTGGAGAAATTGCCTTCACCACTGACAGCTATGTCATCGACCCGATTTTCTTCCCTGGCGGCAATATTGGCACCTTAGCCGTCAACGGAACAGTAAACGACTTGGTCGTCTCCGGAGCCAAGCCCGAGTTTATCTCTCTGGCTTTAATCTTAGAGGAGGGTCTTCCCTGGGACGATTTAAAACTTGTTCTCCAGTCGATTCAAGAGGCCGCGATTAAAGCGGGAGTTCAAGTGGTTACTGGGGATACAAAAGTGGTGCCCCGCGGCCAGGCGGACAAAATTTATATCAATACTTCTGGAATTGGCCGCGTCATCGGCCGTCCTGACCTGAGTCGTGTTTCTCCCGATGATTCTCTTATAATCACCGGGCCAGTTGGTGACCATAGCTTGGCCATCCTTCTCGCCAGAGGGGATTTCGGGCTTGAAGCCGCGGTCGAAAGTGACTGTGCCCCCTTAACTTTCCTTCTCCCTCTCTGGGAAAACGGGGCGAAATGGATGAGAGACATTACCCGCGGGGGCTTAGCTACCATTCTCTGTGAATTAGCCGAGAAATTGCCCTGTGCGGTGTTAATTGAAGAAAAGAAAATACCCCTATCTCCTCCTGTTCAGGCCGCGGCCGAGCTTCTCGGGATTGACCCGCTCTATTTGGCTTGCGAGGGAAGAGCCGTGATTTTAGCCCCAGCCGACCAGGCAGAAGCAATGCTTGCTTTTATAAAGCAAAATCCTTTGGGTAAGCAGGCAGAGATTATCGGTCGGATTGGGGGCGGGGTGGGCCGTCCGGGTGAGCTTATTCTTAAAACAAAGACAGGCGGGCTGCGGCTTCTCGAACCGTTAACCACTGAACTCTTGCCGCGAATATGTTAATCTTGGCTTAGGGGCTTAGGTTAGAAATACTGCAGATTATAATGCCTCTGAGAAAGGGAGGCCGAGAACGACGATGTGGCGGCCAAATCTTTGCTCTTTTCTTTTTATCAGCCTTCTCTCTTTATTGATCATCGCTTCCTGCCAGCGGGAGAAAATCAAGGAGAAAAATAAACTCCCGGTGGCCAGCCTTGATTACTCCTGTCGTTGGGTCTCGCCGGTAAAATTGATTACCGCTGAAGAGGGAGAAATAATCAGCTTAAACTTATCCTTGGTCAATTCTGGTCGTCGCAGTTGGCGGACAACTAACACCCAGACCCCCTGTTTCCTTTCTTATCATCTCCTGGACGCCAAAAAACAACTTCGGCGCTATGACAACCCTCGTTATCCCTTCTCCGAGGAGATTAGACCGGGACAAAAGGCGATAGTGCCGGTTCGTTTGATTGCTCCGCTTGAACCAGGCGTCTATTTTCTCGAGTTTGACCTTGTGCTGGAAGGAAAGGCCTGGTTTAAAGATTATGGCAGCCAAACTCTCTTTTGGCCGCTGGAAATTAGGCGAGCCCGATTCCCCGAGGATGGTCACTCGCCAAGCTTAAAAGAATCTCCTTTTACCCTTATTCAAACCGACATTCCAGAATTTAACCGACTACAACGCCTAATACGCCTGACACTAAAGCACGCTGAAGTGAAGTTTAAGGGGAAAAGCGGGGAGGTTATGGGTTTTATGGCTGGCTCTGGTTACCCCCAGGTTTGGGTGAGGGATTCAGCTACGATTATTCCTGCCTCGCGTTTCTATTATCCCTTAGGATTCTTGCAAACCTGGTTAGAGGAAATTCTATCTTATCAGGAGGCTTCTGGCTCACTTCCTGATTGGGTAGACGCTTCCGGTCGGACTGACAAGAACACGACAGAATCTGACCAGGAAGCTTCGGCCGTCCAGGCCGCGGCCGCCGTCGTCCGTATTTTAGGTGAACCAAAGGGGTCTCTTTGGCTCCAAAAGAAAATAGGTCAAGCAAGGCTGATTGACCGCCTCCAGCAAGCCCTTCTTTACCTTAGAGAGCAGAGAACTGACCCGGCTTCTGGTCTGATCAGCGGCGCTCACACTGCTGACTGGGGAGACGTAGAAACAGGTGAGCCAGACCAGAAAGCAATTTATGCTGATGCCCAAACTTTATGGACAGTTGATATCTATGACCAGAGCATGTTTTATCAGGCCGCTCTTGACCTGGCGTCTCTCTGGCTAATTTTAGGCGAAGCAGATAAAGCAGCTTTTTGGCAGGAGAGAGCGTCTCAGGTCAAAGCCAAAGCCCACGAGCTTCTCTGGCAGAAAGAGCGAGGGTTTTACCGCGTCCATAAACATATTGACGGCTCGACCCACGATTTTAATGAAGATGACCTGCTGGCTCTTGGCGGCAACACTCAAGCCATTGTAGCCGGATTAGCTCAAAATGAACAGGCGAGAAGCATCATTAAAGAAGTTCTTCGTCGCCAGCAAGCCTTTGGGGTTTCCACCATCAGTGGTTGTCTTCTTCCCTGCTATCCTCAAGGCTTTTTTCAGCATCCGATGATGGATGACCCCTATGAATATCAGAACGGCGGACAGTGGGATTGGTTCGGTGGCCGGATGATTGCCGCCATGTATGAAAACGGCTTTAGCCGCGAAGCCACTCGCTGCCTGCTGGAGGTGGCTCAAAAAAACCTTGAAAGAGGCAGCTTTTATGAGTGGGACACCTTGCAAGGGGCTGGTCGAGGAAGCGAAAATTATGCCGGGAGTGCTGGCGCCGTGGCTTTAGCCCTTTATGAAGGATTCTTAGGCTTAAAAATAGATGAACCGCTTCCTAAAATCGTCCCGCGGATAGGCTGGGGGAAAGCTAAGGTGCAGGTTTATCTTCCCGCCAGCGGCCGTTTTTATGCGTATGAATATCAGGGCAACCGAGAAGGCGGCGAAATTGAATTATCTGTTAATAGTAATGACCAGCGGTTAGCTGAAGTTAAAATCCTCTGGCCATGGGGAAAGGAGCGCCAGCCCGAATTAACCCTAAACGGCCAGCCCCAGGCCTTCCGCTTAGAACATATTGGCGATGACACGTATGTAGCTATTTCCACTGACTTAATCGGGGGTCACTTTAAGATTATAGTCCGCTAAATCAAGCCTTAAGAACGCCACTAAACCCCAACCAGCTTTTTAAAAATAAGTGACAGCTTACATATTTACCTAAAATAGGCGACCCCTTATAAAAATGGGTTTAAAAAAAATTAAAAAAAGGTGACAACCTTGAGGTGCTCCCCATTCTTTGGACAGTAAAGAGGCCGGTTTAAAGTGCATAAGAATTAGGTAAAAAGGTGAGGTGTCGCTGATTTTTAACTGATTTCTTGGAACCAAAATTTTTCCCGCTTACCAAGTTAACGAGCTTAACGTAGTTGATAAATTTTAGACCAGGCCTTTTTCCTTAAGATAGTTCCGCAATGATTCTCGCCAATCGGGGAAATTCAGGTCAAAAGCTATCTTCGTCCAGCTTAAATCGAGGACCGAGTTTTTGGGTCTGGCCGCGGGACGAGGTAATTCTTCGCTGGTTATTGGGATGACTTCCGTCGACAAACCCGCCAGTTTGACAATTTCCTGGGCAAAGTCGAACCAGGTAATTCCGCCGTAGGTTTCGTCGCTGACATGATAGAGACCATATTTGTTGCTGCTGATAATTTTATTTATGAAATTAGCCAAATCAACCGCCCAGGTAGGCGAGCCCCGCTGGTCTGTCACCACCTTTATTGCTTTCTGGTTGGAGGCGAGCCTCAAAATGCTGTCAACGAAGTTAGCCCCGCCCCGTCCATAAAGCCAGCTGGTTCGCAGCAGAAAATAGCGTGAGCCGATTTGCTGCAAACATTCCTCACCGCGGAGCTTTGACCAGCCATAGGCGTTAATCGGCTCAGGAGTGTCAAAAGGGGTATAGGCAGTGCTTTTTTCTCCGTTAAAGACATAATCCGTGCTGAGATGAACCAAGAGCACGTCATAAATACCGCAGGCGAGAGCCAAATTCTGAACTCCAAAACCATTTATAAGAAAAGCCAGGTCTCTTTCTTCCTCCGCTCTGTCCACCTGGGTGTAGGCGGCGCAATTGATTATTACTTCTGGTCTTTCCGCCGCCACCGCAGCGATTACTTTATCGGTGTCGGTTATGTCCAGCTCCTCGATATCGGTGGCCACAACCTCATGACCCGAAGAATTCAGAACGGGCACAAGATTAGTGCCGAGCAAACCTTTGGCTCCAGTCACCAGAATCTTCATCGAGTTGCCTTCTTTCTAAAAAATGCCGACAACTTTGGCTGGCAATTTGGTCAAAACAATATAACATTAATTAAAACTATAAAAAAAATCTATAATGGCTGCCCAGAAACCCTTTTATTCTCTTTCTTTGAAACCATGCCTGGTCGGTTTTGCCATCGCGAACCTGGTGCTCAAACCAGCCCTAAAAATAGGTTACAGGTTAAAAAAGGTGCCGCCTTCCATATTTACCTAATTTTTCTAAACCTGGGCAAAGGGGAAGGCTAAGACGAGGTTGACTGGTTCAAGACTTTCTCCCCTAAAAACAAGCCGAGACCCAGAGGCACGAATAAGCACGAAGAAAGAACGGCGTCAAAAACCTGAAAGAAGTAAGGCGGCAAGAAAGCAATTACTCAGCTTTAGCGGCGGCCGATTGAATAATATTCAAAGCC
The DNA here is from genome assembly GCA_964627255.1 of uncultured Eubacteriales bacterium. Lineage (GTDB taxonomy): Bacteria > Acidobacteriota > Aminicenantia > Aminicenantales > CALLJL01 > CALLJL01. The sequence continues at coordinate 15,130 of CAZVIN010000113.1, read as the reverse complement.
AAGCTGCCTTACCTTCTCAGGGGTGAAAAGATTCCGTCCGTCGACGATAATCGGGTTAACCATCAATTCCTTAACTCGCCTCAACTCTAACTGCCGAAACTCCTCCCATTCAGTTAAAAAAACAAGGGCATTAGCCCCTCGCACGGCCTCATAAGGGCTGGAATAATAGACTACCCGCGGCGGGTCTTCGGGCCAAACCTCCTTCATGTTGACCATCGCCTTAGGGTCATACAAATTTACCAGCGCCTCCTGTTGCCTCAACTCCCGGATTATCTTGAGACTCGGCGCTTCGCGAATATCGTCCGTATTGGGCTTGAAAGATAGACCGAGGACAGCAACCTTTTTGTCCTTTAAAATCCAAAGGGCCCGTTTTATCTTCTCGAGAAAGAGCCGAACTCGGTCTTCGTTGACCTTATCTGCTTCCCGGAGCAAACCCATTTCCACGCCCAGTTCTTCTCCAATCCTGACCAACGCCTTGATATCCTTGGGAAAACAAGAGCCACCGTAACCGACTCCAGCCCGCAAGAATTCTCGGCCAATCCGCGGGTCGAGCCCCATGCCCAAGGCCACCTGCTCGATATCCGCCTCGGTCTTTTCACAGATGTTGGCCATGAGGTTAATAAAGGAAATTTTTAAGGCCAGAAACGAGTTTGAGGCATGTTTAATTAGCTCTGCCGTGTCAATATTGGTTACTATAATCCTCTCTCGGAAACGCTCATAAATTTGGAACAAAATATCGCGAGCTCGGTCAGTCTCAACGCCGATGATAATCCTGTCGGGGTTAAGAAAATCATGGACGGCTGAACCTTCGCGAAGAAACTCAGGGTTAGAGGCAATATCAAAAACGGCTTCGCTCTTTTTATAAAGATTGATCGTCCGTTTGATCCAAGAAGAGGTCTTCACTGGCACCGTGCTTTTTTCGACAATTAACTTATAAGCATTCAAATTCTCCGCAATTCGCCGGGCGACTTCTTCTATCTGGGACATGTCGGCTGCTCCCTCAGCCGTGGGCGGTGTACCAACGCAGACGAAAATGACGTCTGAGGTTTGGATGGTCTCGTTCAGGTCGGCGGAAAAGGCAATTAGCTGCTTAGCCCTGGTTTTTTCGTAAAGTTCCTCCAGTCCTGGTTCGTATATCGGCATTATTCCCTGCTGGAGTTTGGCGATTTTTTCTTTATCTTTATCCGTAGCGATAACCGAATGGCCCAATTCAGCTAAGCCTACCGCGGTCACCAAACCAACATAGCCTGTCCCGATTATTCCTATTTTCATTTTAGCTCCTTAAGCCTTGATGACGTTTTTTCTTTTTTTCTTAATAGCGTTACGGGTATCAATTATTAACTGGCTGTTTTTAACTATCCACTCGTAATCAAAAACCGAATGGTCAGTGGCAATAACTACAGCATCCATCTGGTGAAGGCGACGGGCGGTGAGAGCCACTGAACGCAAATCCAGCCCCGGATACTCCCGATGGCCGAAGGAACGAGGAACATAGGGGTCGTGGTAGCTCACCTGAGCGCCCTTCTGCTGGAAAAGGCTGATGATTTTCAGGGATGGGCTTTCTCTCTGGTCGTCAACGTCTTTTTTATAGGCAATTCCCAAGACTAAAATTTTAGCCCCGGTGACTGCTTTACCCCGTTCGTTGAGAGCCTCAATCGTTTTCTGAACCACATAATAGGGCATCTGGGTGTTAATCTCGCCCGCCAACTCGATGAATTTGGTCGGGTAATCCACTTCCTTGGCTTTCCAGGTAAGATAAAAGGGGTCGACGGGAATGCAATGGCCACCATAGCCGGGACCAGGATAAAACGGCATAAAACCAAAGGGTTTAGTGGAGGCAGCGGCAATAACCTCCCAGATATCTATACCCAGGCGGTCAAAAATCATCTTCATCTCATTCACCATGGCAATATTAACCGAGCGAAAGATGTTTTCCAAAAGCTTCGTGGCTTCCGCCACTTTAGCGGATGAAACAGGAACCGTTCGGACAACAACTTCAGCATAAAGTGTTTTGGCCACCTGGAGACAATTTTGAGTCACCCCGCCGACGACCTTAGGAATCTTTTCTGTGGAATAGTTACTATCTCCCGGGTTTTCCCGTTCTGGAGAATAGGCTAAGAAGAAATCTCGCCCCACTTTAAGCCCGGTTCTTTCTAAAATAGGCAGCATGACCTCATCGGTTGTTCCTGGATAGGTGGTACTTTCCAGGACCACTAACTGACCTGGCCGCAAGTAATTAGCGATAGTCTCGGTTGTTTTGAGGACAAAGGAAAGGTCGGGGTTGCGGTGGGCATCAAGAGGCGTTGGCACACAAATCAGAATCGCCTCCATCTGAGCTAATTGCGAAAAATCCGTAGTCGCCCGAAATCGGCCCTGCGCCAAATAATTCTTTAGCTCCTCAGCGCTGACATGAAGAATATAACTCTGACCTTGGTTGAGCTTTGCCACTTTTACCGGGTCGATATCAAAACCGGTTACCTCGAAACCGTTTTTCAAAAAGGTTTTTACCAAGGGCAGACCGACGTATCCCATCCCGATAATCCCGATTTTGGCCTCTCTTTTTTTTATCCTGTCAATACACACTTTGACCTTGGGCTTCATCGTCCCCTCCCTTCGCGAAACCAGTGAATAGTTTCTTCCAGACCCTGCCAAAAGCTATGGCGAGGTTGATAGCCGAGGATTTTTCTGGCTCGAGAAATATCAGCCTGAGAATGCCGAATATCTCCGGGCCGCGGCCCAGAATAGATTGGCCTTAGGTCAGTGCCCAGAATCTGATTTATTCCTGCGGCTAAAGCATTGACGGATATACTCTCCCCGCAGGCGATATTCAGGACTTCGCCCGAGACTTCAGTCGAAGCGGTCGCTGCTAATAGATTGGCCTCAACTACATTAGCTACGTAGGTAAAATCACGGGACTGTTCGCCGTCACCAAAAATTATGGGCCTTTCCCCCTGCAGCAGGCGAAAGATAAAGTTAGGAATAACCGCCGCATACTGAGAAAAAGGGTCTTGACGGGGGCCAAAAACATTAAAATAGCGGAGGCACACCGTGCTCAACCCATAGAGCTGAAAGAAAAGACGACAGTAATGTTCGCCAGCAATTTTACTGACAGCATAAGGAGAAAGAGGCCGGCCTTCCTCGCCTTCTCTTTTGGGCAAGGAGTCATCATCACCATAAACCGAGGAAGAAGAGGCAAAGACAAAGCGCTTCACCTTCGTCTCCCGGGCAGCGAGGAGCAGATTAAGGGTGCCGGTTATGTTGATTCCGTTAGTAGTTTGCGGGTCTTCGACCGACCGGGCAACGGAAGGGAGGGCGGCTTGATGGAGGACGTAATCAACTCCCTGACAGGCGCGACGGCAAGTCTCCGGGTCCCGGATATCGCCCTCGATAAGTTCAATTTGCTGTAAAAAAGCCGCTATGTTTTCCCTTTTGCCGGTTAAAAAGTTATCCAGGACACGGACCATCTCCCCCTGGTTGACTAATCTTTCGACTAAATGGGAACCAATAAAACCTGCCCCTCCGCTGATTAGGTACGAGCTCATCCTGCCTCTTAGTCTAAATCTTCCTTAAATAATTTTATCAATATAGCCCAGCTCTTTTAATTTTGCCAAGACCTTCGCCACGCTTTGCTCCAGGGCTTCCTTATCTGTTTCCAGGATTAATTCGGGGTTAAGAGGCTCTTCGTAAGGGTCCGAAATCCCCGTAAATTCCTTGATTTCACCCCGCAAGGCCTTCTGGTACATACCCTTGACATCCCTCTGAATGCAAACCTCCAAGGGACATTTGGTATAAACCTCGATGAATTCTCCAATCTCTTGACGGGCATAGCCGCGAATATCCCGGTAAGGAGAAATGAAAGAGGTCAGGACGATCACGCCGTTTCTGGTTAAAAGTTTGGCCACAAAGGTTACCCGACGAATGTTTTCGTTACGGTCTTCCCGCGAAAAGCCCAAATCGCGGGTCAGACTCTGACGAACAATGTCGCCGTCAAGCCTTTCCACTTTGTAGCCCTTAGAGCGCAAGATTTCTGCCAGACGGTCAGCAATCGCCGATTTCCCCGAACAAGGAAGACCCGTAAACCAGACAGTCACCCCTTTTGTCTCTCGAGGTTTATGGCTCGTCATCTCTTTGAACCTCCCCGCTGTAAACTTTTTGTCTTGCCTTCTCTTTTTAATTCTTTTTTCTCCCTTATCGTCTTTCAACCCCCTCGGCAATCGAATTATTAGTTAGGCCAGTTAAAGCTCCGTTAAGAAACTTCTTTACCGGCCTTTTTCAGCCTTAATTTCCCTGCTCTTTTCAAGATGCTTAGGCCTCAACGCCGAATTAAGAATAATTAATTTATGTTAAGCCGCGCTCCCTAAAGGAGCTTCTGGAGCCTTTTTCATCCAAAAATAACCTTACCCCACATCTCCCTTGGTATGGGTAAACCAAGGACCGCCAGCAAAGTTGGCGCTATATCCAAGATATCAGCATTTTTCTCGCCCCTCCAGGCGGTCTGCGGGTCATAGAGAATATAAATCCCCTCCTGAGCATGAACCGCATCGTCGGGACCAGTATCATTCTCCAAAAGGTAGGGCTGAGAGTGGCCAAGAGTTCCCGCCGACCTCCAGTAAAGGTCATCAAAATAAACCATCAGGTCAGGGTATTCTCCGTTGAGCACCGAGAAATGTTCTTGGGGAATAATGAGGCGCGTCGCCCAACTTTCGCCCTGCGGACCTTTAATTTTTAAAAGGCGGTCGATAAGTTCTTGTCGCTCCTTCTCGTAGTCCTCAGCCGGGATAATACCCTGCGGCTCCCGGCCTTCCACGTTAAGAAAAACCCGAGCGTAGTAACCTCCCCAAGCCCAGGCTTTGGTCTTAGCCCAGTCGACCTCGACTTTTTCTAAGCTGGTTGGCTGAGAAGGCTTGTTCTTAACGCTGAGGAGCCCTTCTTCTATTAGCCATTCGTTTATACAAAAAGCGCCTTTCATCCTTTTTGCCCCATGGTCAGAAACAACGAGGACAACCGTGTCTCGGCCGGCCAAATCGAGTAAAGAGCCGATTTCTTTATCTAAGTAGCGATAATAATCCAAGATAACCGTTTCATAAGGATTGCCTGGCTGATAGAGATGATGGTGGCGGTCCATGTATTTCCAGAAACCATGTTGAATGCGGTCAACCCCGATTTCCACAAACATGAAAAAATCCCACGGCTTCTGAGTAATTAGATATTTCATCACTTCGAACCGCTTCTTTGTCATCCTATAGATTCCTTCCAGCAGGGCCTCTTTATCGTCTGTCCGGAATTCTACGTCGAAAATATAGGAAGAAAAGCGATGTTCAATCTCGCTTTTAAGCGAAGGAGGATAGGTATATTCTTTACCTTCGTCAGGAGTGATGAAACAGGAAATTAGATTACCCCGGAGCGGTCGGGGGGGATAGGTGGGAGGAACAGAAATCACGCAGCTTTCTCCTCCCGCTTCGCCAACATAATCCCAGACTGTCTTTTCGTGAATCGACTGGGAAGTGGCAATCCACAGGTCTTTATAAGAATAGCCTTTCCGGTGGCGAAAGCCATAAAGGCCGAGCTTTCCCGGGTCCTGGCCGGTCATCATCACCATCCAGGCAGGAATAGTAATCGGTGGGTCACAGCTACGAAGATTACCGTAAAGACCATGCTCCAAAAGAAAAGAGATATTTGGCAATAACTTTTTCTGACCAAAAACAATCTCCCTGGGAGCGGAATCCAAGCCACAAACCAAAACTTTGCGCTTCATTATTCTCCTTTCACTTAGCTCAAAGCTGATGCGCCTGCTTCGGTCGCGACAACCATTATTAGCTTTATTCGTTAAAGGGATGTTCAAAAGACATGATGACTCGAGCCACTTCTGGCCGCATCAATTCTTCTGGAGGAACCTGACCGCTAAGCAGCATCTCTCTAATCTTGGTGCCGCTAAAATCAAGATGTTCAGATGGAGGGTGAGGGCAGGTCTTCTCATTGACCACCGATTGACAGCGCCGACAATAATAGAAGGCTTTAAAGAAAAGCGGGACAATCCCCAAGTCGGGGAACTCATCAAAAATATCCTGGGCAGCATAAGGAGGATAATAACGGCCTACGCCGGCATGGTCGCGGCCAATGATGATGTGGGTACAACCGAAATTCTTGCGGATAATCGCGTGATGGATAGCCTCTCGCGGCCCGGCATAACGCATCTCCATCTGGAGAATGGCCATTACCGCCCTTTCTCTTAGATAATAGTGCCTTATGAGCTCTTCGTAGGCAGCTAAGATGACTTCATCCCGGAAATCGCCCTTTTTTTTCTTGCCGATAACGGGGTTAATAAAGATCCCGTCGACAAAAGTCAGGGCTGTTTTCTGAACATATTCGTGACCGATATGGGGAGTGTTTCTGGTCTGAAAACCGACCACCGTCCGCCATCCCTTTTCTCGAAAGAGAAACCGGGTTTCCTTGGGCGAAAGCTTATACCGGTCAAAGGGCGTGGGCGCCGCGGCAATCAGGTCAACTGGTCCCGCTAAAAGAACCGGGCCCATTCCTTTGACCCGAGCCACTCCGGGATGACCGGGGTCGGTAGTTAAAAAAACTTTCTCGGCCAAGGCCCCGCGGTCATATCGATATTTCTCCTGAAGATGAAACAAAGCGACGGGCTGACCATCTTCGTCTTGGAGCAAAATCTCCTCACCCTCTTTGAACTTAGCGGCTTCCTCTTCGGCCACATCCAGAACAATCGGAATAGTCCAGGGTAAATCGTTGCTCAGCCGCATCTGGTTAAGGACATGATGGAAATCTTTGGACCCCATAAAACCATCCAAGGGGCTATAAATTCCCCGGGCCAAGTTTTCGACATCGGAAACTTTCTCTTCGTCGAGGCGTAAGGAGGGAAGGAAGGCCGTTTTGGCCAGAGCCTCAGCCTTTTCTTCTTCGCTCATAACTCTTTCGATAAGCGTGCCACCATGGGGAGGAATCATGCCTTTCTCCTTAAACCTGGGTCACAAACTGAAAACTTCAATCGATATAGCCCAAAGCTTTCAACCTCTCCTTGATTTTTTCCTCGTCCTCAGGGGAGAAAACCTCAGCCGGTTTTTCCTCCTGGGAGAGTTTTTCCCTCAAGACCTTAGTCACGTAGGAAGAAACTGAGCTGTATTCTGTCCCCTTAATCAGCTCTTCAATCTTGTGGTAAAGGGAGGTAGGAATCGAGATATTCATAAACTCTTTTTCCATCGCCAAACTCCTTAGCGGGAGCCCTTGGCTCTCGCTTCTTCATTAACAGCCTTTTATATCTTAGCCAGCCGCTTTTTTCAAGCTCGCAGGCTCCCAAAGACAAAGAGCCAAGAGGCCGCGGAAGCAGCTAATTTTTTAGGCGAAAGGCCTTGGGTCCGCCGGCTTCGCCCGGTTTGGGCTAAGAAGGCCTTCATAGAGCTTCGCAACCGTGGTTTGTCTGCTTCTCCTCCCTTAGCTTGACAAGGAGCCATGGTTAATGGTTTAATCTTGATTAAGAAGAAAATGGCCTTATTATTATCAACCAGGAGGTTTAGCCCCCGCCGCTGAGATGGAGAAGGTCTCGCATCCTTATATCCGCAAAACCCGGTTCGCCGGCGTCCTGGATAAGAACCTGAGGAAACTGGAAGGCCGATTGGGAGTCAGTCTCTCCATCCGGGGGGACGACCTTATTCTCAACGGCGACCCGAAAAAAGTGGCCTTTGCCAAATTTTATTTTGAAAAGATGGCCGAACTCGAAGAAAAAGGGCTTTCTTTACGGGAAGAAGATTTTCACATCGCCCTCGACCTTTTAGAAGGAGGTCAAGAAGAACCATTGGAAAATTACTTTCCCTCTGAATCCTTAACTCTCTCGCGAAAATCGGTTAGTCCCAAGAGTCTCAATCAGCAGGCTTATATTCAGGCGATCAAGAATTACGACCTTGTCTTTGGCATAGGTCCGGCAGGCACCGGTAAGACCTATTTAGCCATGGCCATGGCTCTTAGCTATTTCCAGGATAAGCTGGTTCAGCGTATCGTCTTAACGCGGCCAGCGGTTGAAGCCGGCGAGCGGCTCGGCTTTCTTCCCGGCGATATTTATCAAAAAATAAACCCTTATCTCCGCCCCCTTTATGACGCTCTTTTTGATTTAGTTCAAGCCGACCAGGCTAATCGCCTGATCGAGAGGGGCATCATTGAGATTGCGCCTCTGGCCTATATGAGGGGCCGAACTCTCAACAGTTCTTTCATTATCTTGGATGAGGCGCAAAATACAACCAAGGAACAGATGAAAATGTTACTGACGCGGTCAGGCTTTGATTCTAAGGTGGTCGTGACCGCCGATATTACTCAAATTGACCTTCCCCAGCCGGAAAAATCGGGCGTGCTTCAAGCCATTAAAATCCTCGCTTCGATTAAGGAAATCGCCTTTGTTTATTTCAACGAAAAAGACGTCGTCCGTCATCCACTGGTTCAGAAAATCATCCTGGCCTATCAGCAGGCCGACGCCAAGAATAATAAAGAATAATTTATGAGCTTTTTTTCCCTAAAGCGGCTTAAACTTTTTAAAAAATCCTGGGCTTTACGGCCGCCAAAAACCGGGGTTGGGCAGGGTGAATTCCTGCCGCCAAAAAAGCCGGCCGCCCGGCTTGGTTTAAAATTCCTGAACAAACCCTTTATTTTCCTTCTCTTCTTTGTTTTCGTCATCGCCTATTTTCTCTCTTACACCCCGACTCGGACTTTACCTCTCTTGAAGCCGGGTGATATTGCTCCGAGCGACATCGTTTCGCCGCTTGACTTGACCATCGAGGATACAGAAACGACTCAGAAAAGACGCCAGGAAGCAGAGGCGGCTGTCCTGCCGGTTTATTCTCTTGACCTGAATGTCTTCTTAAACACCGAAGACAAAATCAGGATGTTTTTTGCTCTCGGTCGAGATTGGGCCAAAACCCCGGCGCAAACAGCGCTGCCCGCCGCTGAGTTTGCCTCGATTCTGGCGCAAAAAACCGGGGTGGAACTTGACCGCCAAGAATTAGAGGCCTGGCGCAAGACAGGTTTTAGCCCCGAGATGGAAATCGCTCTGAGCCAGGCTTTGAGTCGGGTCTTCGAGAGGGGTGTTCTTCGGTCCAAAGCCCTTTTTCTGCGAGGCGAAGACGTGCGAGGTTTTGTTATCAGTCAAGAAACCCAACCCGAAAAAATCGTTCGTCTTCAGGATGTCTTAGACCTAAAGGAGGCGCGGCAACTCTTAACTTCAGAACTGGAAAGGGCCTCTGTCCCGGCGCGAAGCCGTCAGTTACTTATTGATTTGGGAGCTTCCTTTCTTTTACCCAACCTTAACTTTAATCGAGTAGAAACCACAAGGCGGGTGGAAGAAGCCAGAGCGCGGGTGGAAACTGTTTTTTACCGGATTAAAAAGGGGAAAGTTATTATCAGGAAAGGCGACGAGGCCTCCGCTGAGATGATTAAATTAATTTCAATCGTTAACCAGAATCTTGAACTACGTTCTGGCTGGGTGAAAAATTTCCTGGCCCATTTTCTATTTTTCAGCCTGCTTCTATTAACCGTCTGGTTCTATCTTAAGAGTCTCTTCCCGGCTGAATTGGCTTTCAACCGCTTTCTTCTAATAGGTAGCCTACTCCTTCTTGGTTTAATCTTAGGCAAGCTATCGCTTTACCTAGCAACTATTTTTAGCGAACACGCCCGCTGGTCGTTTTTGGCCGAGGTGCGCTCGTATTATTACGCTCTTCCACTCCAGGTGGGGACGCTTATTGTCGCCTTTCTTACCATTAATCATCTGGCGCTCATCCTGGCCATCGTTAATAGTCTCCTTGCTGGCTTTCTCCTGCAAGGGGACTTTTATCTGATGGTCTACGCTTTTATTGGCAGTTTAGCTGCCATCTACGGAATCAAATTCTACGGCCGCCGCAGCCGAACTTCTACCCTAAGAGCCGGGGCTCTCATGGTCGGACCGGTAAACGTCCTTCTCGCGCTTATTATCTTTCTCGGCCAACAAACTCCGGGGCTGAATTTAGAACCGCTTGGTCTGGTAATGATGGCTCTTATCGGTGGCTGGATGAGCGGCGCTCTTGCCTTTCTCTTTCTGTCGTTATTTGAATACAGCTTCGGCATTTTGACTCAAGCTAAGTTAGTCGAGCTTACAAACTCTGATTTGCCTATTTTCAGGCAAATGGCTTTAGAAGCTCCCGGCTCTTATCATCATTCTCTCATCGTGGCTACTCTGGCGGAAAAAGCTGCTGAAGTCATCAAGGTCGACCCCTTGCTGGTGAGAGCGGGAGCTCTTTATCACGATATTGGCAAGGTCAGGCGGCCAGAGTATTTTATTGAAAATGTCACCCGCAATCCCGACGCCCATCAGGAGTTAACGCCCCAACTCAGCGCCCTGGTGATAATCAATCATGTCAAAGACGGGGTAGAATTGGCGCGCAAGCTGCGCTTGCCCGAGAAAATAAAAGAAATAATTGCCCAGCACCATGGCAATTCTTTGGTGCGTTATTTTTATGAAAAGGCCAAGGAAAAATACGACCCCGAACTGCACCGCGTGGGCGAGGAAACCTATCGCTATCCCGGGCCTGCCCCGTTAAGCAAGGAAGCGGCGATTATTTTGCTGGCCGACTCGGTTGAAGCGGCCTCCCGTAGCCTGAGCTCGCCCAATCAGGATAATTTAAAAAGAATGATTAACGATATCTTCGAGAGTTACATCGAAGATGGGCAGCTCGACGAATGTGAAATCTCCCTGAAAGACTTACGGCAAATTGCCGCTTCTTTCCTGACCACCTTGGATACAATTCATCATCCCCGGGTCAAATACCCTTCCTTTGATTTTGAAGGCAAGAAGAGGCGGCGACGGCAGCCGCGGAGATTAAATCATGGTCGAAATAATAAATCAGCAAAATAGCCACAAGCTCAGAACCGGCCATTTTCGCTGGCTGCTGATGAAGCTTCTCTCTTTCTATGCGCTCGCCCACGGCGTCGTCACACTTGTCTTTACCTCTAAGGCCTCTATTCGCCGGCTTAATCGCCGCTTTCGCCATAAGGACCGGCCAACGGATGTCTTAAGTTTTCCTTTGGGTGAAAAAGGGGCGGATGGCCGCTTTTATTTGGGCGATATTGTTATTTCCGTTTCCCAGGCTTACGCCGGGGCTGGTAGAAATAAGGCCAACCTGGAAACGGAGCTGGAGCGCTTAATCATTCACGGTTTCCTCCACCTTTTGGGCTTTAATCATGGCTCAGAAATGAAACGGGAAGAAGAACGCCTTAGGTGCTACCTCAAATTTAAATAACACTATGTCTGCCTTCACCATTAAGCTTGGGTTGCTTCTTGGGCTTTTTGTCCTTACCTTTTGCCTGTCTCTTTTTTCCACGGCCCTCGCTACCTCCTCGAAGCTTTCTCTTAGCCGGCTTTTAGAAGACCGCGAAAAGAAAGTTAGGGATAAAATTCTTGATTCGATGGGAGAGCTAAGAGCAGCCATTGATGTTTGGCGGATGATTTTTCTGGTCGCTTTTCTTCTGAGTCTGTTTTATTTTTTTCCTCGGCTTCGACTCTGGACGATTTGGGCCTTACTTTTTTCTCTTGGCTTGGTAGTTTTCGGGTTTGAGCTCCTGCCCCGTCTGGTTTATAGCTTAAACCGCAAGGCATTTTTCCTGATGCTCCTTCCATTGACCGGAGTTCTCAGTTTTCTGGGGCGCCCAGCCGCTTATTTTTTGAGGAAAGAAACTGAAAGGGCGGAAGCAACCAGGGAAGCCACCGAGGAAGAAATCGAGACATTTATCGACGAAGCCCGAGAAGAAGGGATTATCGAAAAAGAAGAAGGGCCACTTCTGCGGAGTGTAGTGGAGTTTGGGGATACTTTGGTGCGAGAAATCATGACCCCGCGCGTCGATATGGTTTGCATCAAAAAAGACGCGCCTTTAACGGCCTTGCGGGAGTTAATCTTAAAAGAAAAATATTCCCGGGTGCCAGTTTATCGCGACCGCATCGACAACATCGAAGGCCTGGCCATGGTCAAAGACCTGCTGGCTTATTCCGATGAAGAACTTAGGACAGCCACCGTGGAGAAAATAATGCGGCCAGTCTCTTTTGTGCCTGAATCAATGAAGGTGACTGAGCTCCTTAAGGAATTTCAAAGGAAAAAGCAAAAAATGGCCATCGTGGTCGACGAACATGGGGGGGTAGCAGGGTTGGTAACAATGGAGGATTTAGTGGAAGAAATTGTCGGCGAAATCCAAGACGAATACGACACCGAAGAAGAACACATTATCCCGCTCTCCGCTGAAGAGTTTATTGTTTCGGGAGAAACTGAAGTCGAGAACCTGGAAAAATGGCTGGCGGTCGATTTAGACGATGAGGCTTATATCACCTTGAGCGGTCTGGTCAATTTTCATCTCGGCCGATTGCCCCAGAAAGGAGAAGTTTTTACCCTGAAAGGGTGGCGTTTTGAAATCCTCGAGGCCGACCAGAAACGGGTAATTAGGGTAAAGATAAAAAAAGAGAAGGAAAATGAGAACGAAAAAGAGCCCCGGACCGAAATAAAAGGGGATAAACAGAAAAAATCTGGCGAAGGGGGCGGGCCTAATTTTTCATGAAAAAGGGAAAGGTCGCTCTTCTCGGCCGACCAAACGTTGGCAAATCCACTCTTTTAAACGCTTTGCTGGGAGAGAAAATAGCCATAATTTCGGATAAACCCCAGACAACCAGGACGACCATCCTCGGAATAAAAGAAAGCGCTGCGGGACAAATCATTTTTATCGATAACCCAGGAATCCACCGGCCCCTGCATAAACTTAACCAGAGAATGATGCACCTTGTCCTCGCCTCCTTGGAGACAGCCGACCTTCTCTGCCTGCTCGTCGACGCTACTCAATCCTTTGGTCAAGGTGATAGATTTGTCTTGCAGCTTTTATCCAAAACCACTCGACCGGTCTTTCTTCTCCTTAATAAAGTGGACATTGTTAGGAAAGACAAGATTCTCCCTTTGATTGCTCATTATAAAGATTTGTTTCCCTTCAAAGAAATCATCCCCATCTCCGCCTTAAAAGGGATTAACCTGGACAGTCTGGAGCGGGCGATCTTGGCTTATTTGCCTGAAACCGAGGCCGCAGCCGCGGTTGAGCCGAAGCCGCAACTCTCGCTCCGCTTTCAGGTCGCTGAGATTATCCGCGAGAAGCTACTGCGTCAGGTAGAAGATGAATTGCCGTTTGTGACAGCGGTTTACACAGAAAGAATTGAAGACCGGGCAAGCGGTCAGCGGTTAGAAGATTCTGACTTTCTGGCCTTAAGAGAAAAAAAGAGGGCCAATTCCGCTGGAGTCGAAAAAACCTTGGCAACGGTAGACGAGGAAAATAGAAAGCTACCTAAGAAGTCGAAAAAAAGAGAGGAAATGGCGCCGGGCCCTGAACCCTTGGGAACGAAAAATAGAAAAAATAAAGCTCGAGCGAGGCAGGGCCTTATTTTTATTAAGGCTTATATTTTCGTCGAAAAGGCAACCCAGGTGGGGATTGTAGTTGGTCATGGCGGTCAAAGGTTGAAGCAGATTGGGGCTGAGGCCCGCCGCGAACTCGAAGAGCTGTTAGGTGCAAAGATTTTTCTTGAGCTGGCCGTGAAGGTAAAAGAGCGCTGGCGGGATAAGCCCGATGTCCTCGACCTCATTGAGGGCCAAAAAGAGGGACTGGCGGGGACAAAGGCAACACCAGGAGAAGACTGAGCAATTCTTTCTCTATATGATACTTATTTCGTATCATTATTTTCCTTTAAAACCTGGAAGTTGCCGACTCTTAGGCAAAAAGGGTGGTGATTCATTGATTTATGTCGGCTGTATTTCTTTTAAAGACAAGAAGCTTTAGGATTTTAAGACAGCCATAAATTCGTTTTAAAATTGAGAGAGGGCTTGTTCTCATTCTAATCTCTAAAAGGAGACCAAGGTAATATTCCATAAAAACCGCCTATTTTTCTCGCAGAAGGCTCTTTGTGGCAAAAAATAATAAATATTCGTGCTGAAAAAAGCGCTGAACCCCCCACTTTTTTCGGAGAGCAGGGGTTACCTTGACAGGTTGGCCTCTTAGTGGGAAAATTAAGACCTGGTCGGTGAGTGTAGCTCAACGGTTAGAGCATCGGACTGTGGATCCGAAGGTTGGGGGTTCAAGTCCCCTCACTCACCCCATCTTTTTTCCTCTGTTTTTCTTTTGTTTTCAACAGGTTAGCCAAAATAAACCAAAAATTGTCTGCTAGCAGTTTTTAGCCAAAATTAGCCGTTTTTAGCCACAATGTCGTCATAAAGAGCTGGAACCGCTTCATTGGTGCCAACTATGGGCGCCGCAAGTCACGGTATTTGGTGCCATCTTGCATATTCACCATATTTATTTCCTGCTCTGCCCCTCCTCCGCCCGCAAAATAATAGCTGTCTGAAATCTAGGCAACTCTTTCAATCGAGGCAGTATCATTGCCTCTGCGGTTCCAGGGTCTAAACTCAGGTAAGTAAAATCGTCATGTGATCCAGACCGTCTCGTCGAAATTCTGAATAGCTTACTCGGTTATGCAAAGACAAAAGGAATCAAAGAAAAATGCCACAGTAATTAAAAATTTTTCTCCTCCCTGGAGATGCGGAGCTATGAAATTCCGCCATCGAGATAATGAACGCTTGGTTTTAAGTATAACTAAATTAATTCATTCGACGTATTGATGTTGCTTCTAACCATGATATTTTTATTCCTTTAGGAAATCCTGAAGGCGAAATTTACATAGGTCCGGCTGAAGGAGGAGTCGCTTCTTTTTTGGCTTCTGGATTTGCATTTCTTAATCAAGCTGTCTTTGACAGATATGGAAGACTTTGGGTCTTGGATCACGATAATGGGCTCTTCAAAATAACCAATCAAGAATCGATAGTCTCCCAGAATACTGAGAATTGCGGTTAACTCATTGAAGATAGAGAAAAAACGGTTTTCAAGACACAATGATTAGCATTCTTGCCAGCCCCAGCGGAATAAAGCAGAGTCTCATCGCAAAGCTCAAGAATGCAAAAAAATCATTAGAAAAAGGTAATGTGAATGCAGCCAGAGGTCAGTTATTAGCTTTTAAAAAAAAGGAGAAGCCCAAAAAGGGAAAGCAGTTCCTAAAGATAAAGCCGATCGCTGGAGTGCC
>CAZVIN010000112.1:0-1869 GCA_964627255.1 uncultured Eubacteriales bacterium | reverse complement strand
AAAAGAATTATCATGAGCCTAAATTTTATCTTTACTTGTTCCTTTTGTTTAGCTTAAAATTCTGGCGCTGTTTCCCCAATGCGGTCAAGTTCTAAGATTGTTTAAAAAATTTTTTAGGACTATCTGTCCCAAAGGAGGTGTCATATGTTTCATGGCTTCATTTTACGCTGGATAGGCCGTCGAGGCTTGGTTTTCCTCCTAATTTCACTTATCCTGATGACGGCGACTTCAGCAGCGGCTTCCAAAGTGCCAATCAAGTTCGATACTTACCATGGCTATACAGGAACGGTGGATTATTTAAAGGCCGTAGCCCGGGCCTATCCTAATCTAACGGAGCTTATGGAAATTGGCCGCAGCACCCTCGGTAAACCGATTTATGTTCTGGTTATTACTGACCAGAAAACGGGTGTCGCCCTGGATACTCTCATTCCTTTGCGTCACAGCCGGAATGAAGTCAAAAATGTACCACCCATGAAGCGTCATCAAGGAAAACCTGGCCAGTGGATATGCGGCGCCACGCACGGCAATGAATTCACGGGAACTGAAGTCTGTCTTTATATTATTGATAAGCTTTTGAGCGGCTATGATACAGACCCGGAAATCCGCCGGCTGGTCACGGAAAAGGTTTTTTATATTTGCCCAGTCGTTAATCCCGACGGTGTTTATAACAGCGTTGAAGCCGGTCTCTCCCAGAGAGGAAACCTTCTTCTCCGAGATGATGACGGTGATGGCCGAATAAACGAAGACGGCCCGGATGACCTGAATAAAGATGGGTTCATCACTCAATTCCGTTATCCGGACCCAAAAGGAGAATATGTTATCGATGATGTCGACCCACGGTTAATGATTCGGCTCCAACCAGGAGAAACAACCTCCAAGCCGCGTTATTCGGTCATTGCAGAGGATATTGATAACGATAAGGACGGAAAAAGAAGCGAAGACCCTGTTAGCGGTTTTGACCTGAACCGCAATTTCCCGGAAGGCTGGTTCCGCAGCGACGGTTTTCCCGGGGGTCAGGGAGATTATCCCACCTCCGCGCCTGAAGTCCAGGCCCTGGCGGAATTTTTTACCAATTTCCGCAACATTCTTATGGCTCAGTTTTTCCATACCTCAGGCGGTTTTACTTATCGGCCGATGGGCTCCTCTCCTGACACTGCGGTTCATCCCAAGGATGCGGCTGTCTATGACTTCATCCTGGGGAAAAAATACTTAGAGCTAATCGGCGAGCCCGTGCCAGAAGCCTGGCAGAACCCCGAAGAAATGGAGAAGTTTAAGGCGGCGCTCAGAGGGAAGACGAGAAATCGCTATGCCCTTGACCGGGGCTACGAATTTCCCCGCGGCTGGCGCGTTTCTTATAACGAGGCTGAAGACCGTCCCTATGGCTATGGCCTCCAGGCTGATTGGGTTTATATGCAGTATGGCGCTTTCAGTGTCACCACCGAGCTCTGGAATCCAGTAAAAGATATCCCCAACTTTCCCCAACTTAAAGAAGACGCTTCCCGTCTTGAAATTCAGAGAGCTCTGTTGCGTTATCAAGATGAAAAATACGGCGGCAAATTTTTCTTACCCTGGAAAAAATTCCGTCATCCCGAATTAGGCGAGGGAGAAATCGGCGGCTGGATTCCCCTTTATTCAGGAAGCAATGCCTACCCAGGCGAACCTCTCCTCAATGTCGCCGAGAAACACTGGCAGTTTGAACTTTTCCGAGCCCAATTATTGCCCGAGGTAGTGATCACCGAGGTCAAAACTAAGCCCCTTTATCAAGCAGAAAACCCGCCTTCGGCTATTGCCGAATTAACCGGAAACGTAGCGCTGGTTAAGAAAGGCCAGCCAAAGGGAAAATACACGGTTCTTGAGATTAAGGCGATT
>CAZVIN010000111.1:0-20853 GCA_964627255.1 uncultured Eubacteriales bacterium | reverse complement strand
TTGTGGTTTTCGATTACTGGCTTGAGGGGAAGGGTTGGATCCCGCTGACGACTAATGCGATAGAGAGTGCCTTCAGCCAGATAGTCAACAGAGTTAAACGCGTAGGAAGGCGCTGGAGTGATGAAGGGCTTGTGAACTGGTTGATGATCGCTTTCAGGAAGATCTATAAACCAGCTCTTTGGGATGAACTTTGGACAAAGTATCTTAAAATCCATAAGCCGTTACGGTTTTTTAAACTGAGAGTTTCCTATGCTTGGATTTAACCTTTCCCGTCACTTTTGGACAAAGCCAAAAAATAATAATAAGAAAAAATATTGGATAAATATATGGAGTGTCACCGATTTATATGGTCGCTTCTGTTATCCTGGACTTAGGCTTAAAACCAGTCTTTAGAAGATAGAAGAGAAATAAAAAATTCGCTTATAGCGAGCTTTAGGCTAATAAAATTCGGGCTAATGAAATCAACTCAGCCAGAAAATTCTCGGTTTTGACTCCCCGTTCTTCGGCCGAAAAGGTGGGCATAATAATAAAAAATGGGGATGCTGAAGAAAATAAGTAGGGTAGAGCTGGAAAGACCGCCGACAGTTGCTAAAGCTAGAGTGGCCCAGAGCCGCCGTCTCGAGACTTCAGACTGGATGAGGATGAGAGGCAGCATGCCCAGCACAGTGGTTCCGGTCGTTAGGAAAATCGGCCTTACTCTTTCGGTTGTTCCTGCTAAGACCGCTGGCTGCAATTCTTGACCAGCTTGGCGTTTCAACCGAATATGGTTAATTAAAAGGATAGAATTATTGACGACGATACCAAAAAGCAGAATAAGACCGATATAAGCCGAGGAATCAAACGGGAAATCAGCGAGGACGAAAGCCAGGAAAACACCGATTAAGGAGAGAGGTATTATCAGAAGAGCCACCAAGGCGTCGCGAAAGGATTCGTAGAGGGCCGCTAAAATCATCAGGATAGCGACGACGGCGGCCATGATGGCTAAATTTATCTGCCCCCTCTCTTCTGTGGTCATTCTCCAGGGAGATTCCATAGTGGCCGAGAATCCAGGAGGTAGACTGAGGCTGGCGAAGACCTCTTTTCGGAAGCGCTCCGCGGCTCGCGACGGGCCACGAAATTCCCAGAGAACAGTCTGTTGAAAACGCTGCTGGTCACGGTCGATGGAGCCAGAAATGGGTCTTTCTTCCACCGTAACGACATCCCGCAAGCGAAAATATTCTCCCTTTTCCGAAAGGATTAGGGTATCAAGAAGGGAGCGTAAGTCGATTCGGTCGGCCTCGGGAAAGCGGACCACGACGGCTAGCTCTTTTCCTTCCAGGCGCCAACGCAATGGCGCTTGAAATTCGCCTCTCAAAAATGATTGGAGATGAAAGAGGAGGGCTTCGGGGTTGATTGGAAAACGATAAAGGGCGTCTTTATTTATTTTTAGGATATGTTCAAAGGAGTCAACCGACCACCAGCCCCTTTCGCTGGCAACTATTTTTATTTCTCTGATTCGCGGGTTTTGTCTCAGCCTTTTCTCCAGCTCGGAAGTAAGGTCTCTCAATTTCTTGAGGTTATAGCCATAAAATTTTATCCAGGACTCATAGAAAGTGCCTGGTCCGATACTGGAATAATAACCTTGAGGGTCAAACCCGTAAACACCGATGCTGATTCCGGCAAAATTGGTCGCTAATTGAATAAGTTCCTCCTTGAGCGCGTAGGGACGCCAGGAGAATTCAATTTCTGGCGGGAAAGAAACAGAAAGATAACCCCTTTCGGTGGTAACGGAAGAGTTCATTTCAAAGGGATAATCCTTGGCCAGAATTTTGGCTTCGAATTTTCGGATGACTTCGTCCGTCTGGCTTAGGTCTGACCCAGGCGGTAGACTGACCGAAACGATAAGTCTGTCTCGAGCTGTCCAACGAAAAAACTCGCCAAAGGTCACGTTTTGCCGAAAATAACGCCAGGCTCCCCAGATGAGAAGGCTAACAAGCAGGATTATTTCTATCGGATGTTTAAGAACAACAGAGATAATTTGACCATAAAACCGAGCCACCCGCCCCCGCGGTCTTGGCCGCTGCCGGCGGAGTAATTTTGGGCTTAGGGCAGGAATTAAAGAAAAGGAAACCAGAAGGGAGACAGTGAGAGCAGCCGAAATAACCAAAGCTAAGGGCCAGTAATAAATTCGCAATCTTCCTTGAAAATAAGGAAAGCAGATAAAAACGGCAATGGTAGTTAGAGTGGAGGCTAAAACGGCGGGGAAGACTTCCAGGGGAGCTTTAAGAGCCGCTTCCTTAGGCCCCAGACCTTCTTCTCGCCGCCTCAAGATATTTTCAAAGACAACAACCGCATTATCAACAAAGAGGCCAAACCCAAGAGCCAGAGCCCCCAGAGTAAGCATGTTTAAGGAAATTCGGAAAATATAAATAGGGATAAATGTAATTAAGACGGAAAAAATGATTGAGCTAAGGATGAGAAGAGAAGGCCGCAGTTGACGCAAAATAAATAAGGTAAAAAGGAAAATAAGGCTCAGGATGAGTATGGCAAGAATAAATAATTCGCGTAGATTCTTAGTAATTTCAGTCGCCTCGTCATAAATTGTCCGAAAAACAAGGTCTGCGGGTAGCTCCTTTTGGAGCTTCGTCAACCTCTTTTTTACCTCTCGGGACACCTTAAGCGTATTAGTTCCCTTTTCTTTATGCACAATGAGCCGCACTGTTGGCTGGCCGTTAGTCCGGTTTAAAACCCGGATTTCGCTGTAACCCCGGCTGAGGCGGGCTATTTCTCTGAGGTAGACAGGCACTCCGCCTACTCTGGCTATCGGGATGGTCTCGAGTTGAGCTAAATTTTCGGCGGTGGCGGCGATGCGGAAAAGAAACTCTTGCTCGCCTTTCTTAACCAGGCCCGCCGGATAAGTCCGGCGCCAGCTCTGTAAAGCTAAAAGAATCTGATAGGGATTGAGGTTCAAAGCTGCCAGCTTTTCTCGGTCCAGGATAATCTGAATTTCGGGGCGAGCACCACCTGTAACTTCAGCGGCGGCCACTCCTTTGGCTGACTCTAAGCCATACTCAAGCTTGTCCTTCACTAACTCGTAAAGGTTCTGGACCCCGTAGGGGCCAGCAATCGTCATTTGCAGGAAAGGCTCAGTCCGGAAATCTTCAGGTACATAGGGAATCACTTCCGGCCAGGAGGCACTAAGCGGAAGCTCTGAGCGCAGGCGGCTTATTTTTTCCCGCAGCAGCAGCCGCGCTAATTCCATGTTTGTCTTGGGGTCAAACTCGAGAGTAATCATTGATTGGCCAACGGAAGAAGAGGAGAAGACCTTGCGGACTCCTTTGACGGTGGCCGCCACTTCCTCCAGGGGCGCGGTTATTTGGGCCTGGATGATGTCAGGAGGAACATCAGGCCAGGAAGTCCGAATTGTAATCTGAGGATATTCTTCCTGGGGCGCAAGCTCTAAGGGGATATGAAGAAAAGAATAAAGGCCGACGAGCGCCAGGGCGATGAGAAGCATCACGGTGGCGATGGGGCGCTCGACAAAAGCCTTCATGGCTCTTTTCTGGCTCTTCGGCTCTCTGCGGCCTCATAAAGGCAGGGAATTAAGATCAGGGTAAGAAAGGTAGAGAAAAGAAGTCCCCCGCTAATGGCAATTCCCAGAGGTTTTTCTAAGTCACTTCCCCCGCCCATTCCTAAGGAAAGAGGGATGAGGCCAAAAATGGTCGAAAGCGAACTCATGAGAATTGGCCTGAGGCGCAGTTTACAGCCCTCAATAATGGCTGCCTGCAGCCTGAGGCCTTGTTTTCTTAACTGGTTGATGATGTCGATTTCGACGATGGCGTTATTAACTACTATACCGATAGAAACGATAACCCCGATGACGGAAAGGAGATTAATCGACTGCTTGGTGGCCGCTAAAGCCACGACAGAACCGGCCACACCCATGGGCACGGTAAACATGATTAAGAAGGGATGAAGCAGGGATTCGAATTGAGCCGCCATAATCATATAAACCAGGATAATTGAAAGGATAAGCGCCACCAAAAGGCTTCTAAAAGAAAGCCTCATCTCTTCTGCCTCTTGGCCAAAGCCGACTCGGACTCCTGTTCGGGGATTGATGGAGCCAGCCGCCTTTTGAATGTCAGGAATAACCTGGGCCGAACGCCGGCCTCTAAGACTGAGTTTAATTTCCACTAAACGCTGCTGATTTTCCCGCCGGATTTCAGCCGGGCCTCGAGTCAATTCATAGGTTACTAAGTTCCGCAGGGGAATGAGCCCGGAAGAAGAAGGGAAGGAAAGGTTTAAAAGGGTTTCTATATCCTGACGGTTTTCGGCTGCAGCCCTAACCGTAATATCGTATTTTTTATTAATTTCTTTAAAAGAAGTGGCCACTTTTCCCCGCACTGCTTGGACGAGAAAATTGCTGACTTCCTCCGGTGCCAAATTATTGGCCTCGATAGCTTCTTTTTTAAGCCGGAGCAGAAACTCTGGCTTACCCTCTTCAACATTGACGTTGGCAGCGGTGACGCCCGAAAGGGCTTTAAGTTTAGCCGCAAAACTTATGGCTTCCCGTCGCAGAGTCTCTAAATCATCACCATAGACTCTTATCCCTAATTCAGCCGGGCCAGTGCCGAGCCATTGGGCTAAGGTTGATTGCTCTCGAAGCAGCGAGAAATTGATTTCCGGCAACGAAAGGGCCCAGGAGCGAAGCCGCTGGATTATATCTTCTAAGTCTTTGGAGGTTCTTGTCCGGAAAAGAATTCGGGCCGAGTTGAGGGAGATTTCGGGTGAAAAAGCTTTTAAACCGCTGATAATTCCGGCCTGAGAGAAAACTTGAATGACGGCTGGCTCCCGGCTTAATCTTTGCTCCCAGGCGTTAACCATTTCGACTGTTTGCTCAAAGGAATATTCTACTGGCGTTCTCAATCTTATTTCGGCCGAAGCCACTTTGAGCTGAGGCATCAGCTCTCGAGGCAGGTTGAGGCCAATAACAATGACAACGGCCAGAGCAATAAGAGAAAATAGGCCGATTCTTCCTTTATGTTTAAGACTCCAGGTCAATGAACGGTCGTAGAAAAAGGTAAATTGGTTATAAACCAGATTAAAGAGCCGAAAGAAACGGTGGACAAAGCCTCTTACCGGTCTTAAAACGAAAGTAACTAACCTATGAATCGAGCGCAAAAAAAGAGGCATGATGAAGGTAAAAATGGATAAAAAGCAGAACAATATGGCCGAAATGAGCCAGCGGATAAAGAAGAGGGGGAAAAGAGGATGTTTCCAGCGAGGAAAAGCCGGAAAGGCGCTAAAAAAAAGGGGTTTATTACCTTGAATTAAATTTTTTTCAGCTGGCTCACCTCCGGAAAAGGGTCGAGAGGCTAACATAGGAATAAGTGTTAGCGAGACGAAGAGCGAAGCTAAGAGAGAAAAAGTCACAGTCAAGGCCTGGTCGCGGAAAAGTTGTCCAGCCACGCCATGGATATAGATTACGGGTAGGAAAACGGCGATGGTGGTAAATATGGATGCACTCAAGGCCATACCCACTTCGCTTGTCCCGTAAGCGGCGGCTTCGCGCCATCTTCGCCCCAAGCGGCGATGACGGAAGATATTTTCGGTGACGACGATAGCGCAGTCATCAAGCATGCCCACCCCCAAAGCCAGGCCTCCTAAGGACATCAGGTTGAGCGTGATGGAGCGGATAAAGAGCAGGTTAAAGGTGGCAATGATGGAGGTGGCGATGACGGCAAAAATGATTAGCGAGGTTCCTAATTCCTGGAGAAAAAGATAAAAAATAAAAAAAGCCAGAACTCCGCCCAGGACGACCTCTTTCTCTACAGAGCGAATTGATTCTTCGATTGTTTTGGCTTCTTCGGAGACCACAAAGAGCTTTATTTCGGGATGCTCCTTTTCGATTTCTTTCATTATGTTGTGGACAAGCCGGGTTACTTTGACGGTGTTGGCCCCTGCTTCCTTGCGCAGAAGGAGGCTTACCGTCTCCCTGCCATTCAGGCTGACCATTCCCTGTCTTTCTTTAAAAGAGTCAAGAAGTTGAGCCACATCTCGGAGCTTGACAACCCCACGCTCAGGCGTGGTCTTAAGAGGGATAGAGGCGATTTCATTTAAGTTATCAAACTCGCCCACTACCCGCAGGGCATACTTAAACTGACCTTTGCGGATAATCCCGCCTTGGAGGTTGCGGTTAAAAGCGTCAATGCGGCGGGCTACTTCTTCGATGGTTAAACCATAAAGAGCGAGGAGCTGGGGATTAACCTCCACTTTAATTTCTCTTTCGACGCCGCCAACGACTTCCGCTGAACCAATACCTTCGACTTGTTCCAGGCGGGGTTTGATTAGCTCTTCTGCCAGTTCTTTAATTTCCAAGAGTGAAGCTTTGGTTAAAAGCGCCACGATCAAGATAGGCTGGCTTTGCGGGTCTACAGTAACTATGGTTGGATTCTCTGCCTCCTGGGGAAGGAACACCCGGGCCGAATCAAGCTTCTCTCGAGTATGGAGCAGGGCCAAGTCCATGTTGGTTCCCCAGATAAACTCCAGACTGAGGAAGGAGACGCTTTCCTGACTAACAGATTCCACCCGGCGCAAGCCAGGGATACCGCTTACTGCGGCTTCCAGAGGGGCGGTAATCAAGGTTTCCACTTCCTCGGGCGCTGCCCCGGGAAAGCGGGTGATAACAGAAAGGCGAGGAAAGGCAATATCAGGGAGAAGGTCGACGCTTAAATGGCGGAGGGAGACAAACCCCAGAAGAATAACGCCAAAGTAGAGCATCAGAGTAGCCACAGGACGACGGATAGCCAGGTGCGGTAAAATCATGGCCTAAATCCCTTTTTATCAGCGGTCGTTTTCAATCTTTACGCGGGCATCGTGAGCTAAGGTGAGATGGCCCTCGACAATGACCAATTCACCTTCTTTTACCCCATCGAGCACTTCGACGAAGGATTCATTTTCAGCGCCAGCCTCGATGTACCGCCATTTGGCCAAGCCATCCTCAACGACAAAAACCAGTTTTCGTCCGCCCCGGACAAGGACAGCATTTTGCGGCACAAGGAGGCGGTCTTTGAGGACGATGGCCGCAATTTCTACTTCGGCGTGCATACCCGGTTTTATTTCTTCCTTAGGGTTGGGAACAGAAATATGCACCTGACAGGTTTTATCTTCCGGAATGATGAGCGGAGAAATAGCCTCGACTACGCCGGAAAATATTTGGCCGGGATAGGCGACGAATTTGACCTCAACTTCCTGACCGACTTTAATTCGGCCGATTTCGCTCTCCAGGACCCGGGCGATGACTTTGAGGCTACGCATATCTACTAAGGTAAAAAGCTCGCGGCCAGTCTCGACGTTTTCCTGGGGCGAGACGCGAATATCAGTGACCACTCCCGCGAAGGGGGCGCGAATCTTGGTTTTTTCCAGCTGGAGCTTTGCCATTTGAACATCGATTTCAGCCTGCGTTAAACCCTTAGCGGCGGCCATCACTTCCTGCCTCATCTCGCCCGTCTCAAGAAGGAGGAATTCATACTCGCGTTTCGCCTTTTCGTATTGCTCAAGGGGAATCGCTCCTTGGCCCAAAAGAGAGGCGGCTTTTTCATAATTATTGCGGGCAGCTCTAATTTTTTCTTCTATCTCTGGGGAAAGATGCCGGGCCGGCTCGGAAAAGCGCTGTTCCAGGAAAAGCTCAGAGAGAGTGCGGAGTCGAGAGGCTTCTCGCTGCTCGAGTTG
This sequence comes from uncultured Eubacteriales bacterium, assembly GCA_964627255.1. Lineage (GTDB taxonomy): Bacteria > Acidobacteriota > Aminicenantia > Aminicenantales > CALLJL01 > CALLJL01. Next base: position 13,143 of record CAZVIN010000111.1, on the reverse strand, counting down.
GAGACGGTACGGTGTGTCCTCTATTTCCACCAGGAGTTCATTGGCATTAACATGCCGGCCTTCGCGAACATAAAGTTTTTTGATGATTCCCGCGACTTCGGTTTTTAGGACGATTTGCCGTTCGGCCACCGCTTCCGCTGGCGCACTAAGGCGTAATAGAAGCTCGCCCCGGCTGGCCTTAACTACTTTGACTGGTATCGGCGCCTCTTCCTGGGTCATTGGGAAGGCGGAAGACGAATCAGGAGAAGAAGGAGAAGCCTTTTGGTCAAGCGCTTCCTTTTTCTGGCAAGAAGAAAAGCTCAAGGTTATGAATAAAAGTAATAGAATAAACAGAAGGCGATAAAAAAAACCAAAAATATTCTCTGTTTTTCTCTTCGTCGCTTGTTTTCCCACCTTACTAAATCCTTTTTTATTACCTTATAAGATTATACGCTTTAACTTGTCAATATGCTCAGGCCTCGCATTAAAAAGCTCAGTTCGCAACGCCTTAGCCAATTCCTTTTTTTTGCCGTAATATGCTTTTTAGTGTGGCTACTCAGCATCAGCTTAGGAGCATGGCTATTGTTTGCCCTTAGAGCAAGCTTTAAAAATATTGTCTAGGGTCAATTAGCCACAGTTTTGCGCAGGGGTCTTTTGGTAGTCAACCTCTTTTTTCGTTAATGTCTGTGGCGCAGGGCATAAGTTAGTTATAGGATGAAAGATGAAAATTCTAGGATATGAAAAAAAGTCACTATTTGGCCCTACTGGATGGATTCTAAGTTGTTACTAATATATCTGACCTTTCCCTGATTTTCTCGCCCATTGGCCTTGATATTATCCGCGTTAGGATTAGTTTTTTTAAAAATACACCTGATTTTGAAAAATCTGAAGACCTGCTCTTTTTCCTGCGAAATAGTCTCTTTCTCCGACTCAAAAAGGAAAACCCCCTCCCCTAAAAAGGGGAGGGGGTCGGGGAATTTCTTCAGGGGTTTAGAATTGGAAGCGAACGCCGAACCTGACGACTCTGGGGTTAAGAATCTCGTTGGGTTTGCCCGAGGTTGGAGATGGAGCTACCCACTGGCCGGTATTGACGTAATAAGTGCCATAGCTGATGCTGTATTTCCGGTTAATTGTATGCTGGTCCAGGGCGTTAAAAACATCGGCGGCTAAATAGATTTTTTGCCCTCTTGACCCGAAAACGATGGATTTTTCTACTCTCAAATTCAGCACCCACATGTTCGGCAGTCGGTTTCGGTTATCATAGGCGACACATTCAATCGAGGCGCTTTGGCTGGAAGGGTTGGGCAAGGTGGTGTCATAGATGGTGAAGGATTCACCCTGAAAAGCCCCTTCGCGGCCGTTTAAGGTGAAGGAAACGTTAAAATCATATGGCAGCTGATACAAGCCAGACAGCTTAACCATCCACCGGGAGAACATCGGCACGCTGACCTTGCCCGAACCGCCACCCATGGAGATGCCGTAAATCTTGCCCTCATAAGCCCAGAGATTATTGGGATTTACATAGCCCTTTTTTCCGTAATAATTCTTCTGCATCTGCAGCGTAACCGAACCGTTGAGCATCCAGCGGTTGGAAAGGCGCTTGTTGAAGATAAGGTCGACGCCGTAATAAACCTGTTTGCGGTCGTTGGACATATTGGAGACATAAGAATAGCTGGTGCTGGCTCTCTCGGCACCAGGCTTAAGAACATACCAGGGCTTTCCGGCTGCCTCTTTGGTGCTATAAACGGTCCCGGTTTTCGGGTCAGTGAAAGTGGCCGGGATTGTTCCCGCCACCATATAGTCATCTTGGTTGCGGATGTATCCGTTGAGGCTAGGATAATAGGCAAGGGACCAGGAGAAGCGGGTATAGAGCCTGTAGGTAAATTGGAGAGATAAGCCAAAGTTGGGCATGAGCTCCCGTTCGATGGCCGAGAAGATTTCATAGGTCAAATCATGTTTCCAGTTATCATCGACTTTATAATAGGGGTCAACCAATTTATCGGGCTGAGTCCATTCAAAACCAGTCCACATTAACCCAAATTCGCGAGTATAATTACCCACGAATTGTCCGGCGTCGTTAAAAGCTCGGTAAGAAGTTCTGGCTGAGGTATAGGCAGCCCAGTAAAGCTCGTCCCAGTGAATAACGCTATCGCCGTTTTTGTCCCACCAATAAAATCTTATAGTGCCGCCTAAACCGCCAGGAGCCCAGTAGCCGGCACCAAGGGCGCCGCCAGGATAAACTGCCAAAGCCAGTTTAGCAATGGTTTTGCCGTTGCCAAAAACGTCGTAGGTAATACCGAGACGCGGAGAGAAGGAGACAAAAAGAACTGGCCTTTTAACCCGGGGGCAATGATTATCGGGAAGCAGTTGGGCGATTTTTTGGGCGGTCTCGGGAGTAAAGGTCTTTTTGACAATTTCATAATAGCTGTCATACCAATAAAGGTCAGTATCTTCGAGATAAAGAGCGCGCGAATCTCTCGGCTTGTAGTAGCTATCTACTTTATCCCAGCGAAAGCCCAGGTTAAAGTTGAAGCGCTTCCAGGTGATGACGTCGCTTAAATACCAGGAATAGCGGTCAGCGCCGCTAACCGACCGAATTGTACTCCGAGAAATATAAACATACCGGAGGTCGATACCGAATTGATCCCGGACAATATCGCGCTTTCCGTCGCCGTTCCAGTCGACTGTCAGGGAATTGTAATTATAATTAATGTACATATTGCCAGGATAGCCACCCACGGCATCAGTTTGGTTGTTATCAATTTCAAAACCTACCTTGACTTCATGGGAGGTGCCAAAGAGGTCGTCATTGAAGTACTGAGCTTGAAGCACCGCATTTAGATGAGGTCGTCCGGAGAAAAACCAGGTGTTCGTATTCTCATAAAGAGCTTTTTCCACGTTGTACCAAAGAACTTTGGTGATTTCTTCATCGTTGGCTGGCCACATGCCGAATCCCTGGTCAGTATAGCCCAACTTGGCCGAGACAAAGAGTTTATCGCCGAACATATGGTCGTCTTGGACTTTATAAATGGGGCTGCCAAAGTGGTATTTGCCGTGTTGATTCCAGCCCGGCGGGAAGTTGAGCGAGGAACTGCGGCCGAATTTTTCTTTTTCGCTGGCGTGGATCATAAACTCAGCCCGGTTATTAGGCAACGGCTGAAAATTTAGTTTGAAGGCCATTTGGGTCAGAAAGGTATCATCTCTGACTCCGGTGATGACCGTTGTTTTAATATCTTGGGTCGCCCAGCTCCCCCACCACCAAATTTTATCTTTAATCAGCGGACCGCCGATGTTGAACCCGTAGTCCTTGATCTCAATTACCCGGTTATAACCAGGAACACCAAGTTCAGCAATGCGCTCGGGAGTAATTTTGTTCTGAAATTTTTCGTCTGTTAGATAAAAACGGCCAGCTAAACTCATCAGGTTACCCCCGCGCCGCGTCACCAAGTTGATCGATGTTCCCGCATACCGCGATTCAATGTCCACCAAGCCGGTGGTGATGCTTATTTCTTCGAACATATCAACATCCCAGTAACCAGGTGAAGCGCCGGCGCTGAGGTCAGTGACATTGACGCCGTCCATGTTCCACTCGTTAGAGGTTGTCCCCCGGACCTGCCAGCTTGACTGCTGCCCGGACTCAGAACCACCGACGTTTTCTCGGTCAACCTGAATTCCGGGCTGGAGCTGGAGAATGACCCAGGGGTCACGGGCAGTAGGCAACTGCTGAATCTGAGTCATGGTTACGGTGCTGGTGACTTGAACCTTTTTCGGCTGAACCACTGGCGCGGTCGCCACCACGGTGATTTCTTCCTCTAACCTTCCCACCTCCATGACTACTTTAATGTCAGTATTTAAACCAGCATTGACAATAACGCCCTTATGGACAGAAGTCTTAAACCCCTGGAGTTCCGCCTTGACTTCATAATTTTCTCCCGGTTCAAGGCTAAGGAAGCGAAAACGACCCTCCTCGTTGCTGACCATGGTTATAGCCGCGATCATCGGGCTAGAAAGAGTTACATTAACTCCGGGCAGGGGGTTGCCCTCGGGGTCAACGACCAGCCCGTAAATATTTCCCCTTCCTTTTTGCGCCGCCAAAGGCAGTAGGAGAAGAAAAATTGAAGCAATAATTAATACTACCTTCCTCATTTTCCCTCCTTCTTGTTTAAATTACACCTTCCCTTTAGCCTAGACTAATGATTATTTCCTTTCCCCCTTTATCACCTCCTTCTGAAAAAATATTTTAATTCAATTATAAAATAAGCAAATTTCATGCCAATTATTTATTGGAACACTCGCGGGTGGCTACTTTTTTTGTAACTTATTGAAAACACATAAATTATACCCTCTCTTAAATGGCCATTACAAGTAATTAATTTTGGACCAAAAAGATGCCAAAAATTCAAATTATTGAATTTTGAAGATATAATTATTCGGACTATTTTCTAACTGATTGAAAATAAAAGAAATAGGGGTGATTCTAAAGCGGTAGCGACAATTCATAAAATTGAATCTGTTTCAATTATCTGAATAGACACTCGCCCGGCGGCTAAAATTATTCCATTGACCGTTAAGAAATTATCGCTTATCATGAAAAAACCAGTAGGCAGATAAAAAAAGAGATAAATAAGGGCATAAAAAAGCAATATATAATGAGGCAACTTTAAAACAACAGGAAGAAGAGATGTTGGAGCAAGTCGCGGAAAAACTGCAAAAGGTGATGCGCTTCTTGCGTGGGGAAGCCAAGATTACAGAAAGGAATATGGCTGAGGCTCTCCGTCAGATTCGGTTGGCTTTGCTGGAGGCTGATGTTAACTACCAGGTGGTTAAGGATTTTATCGAAAGAATCAGAGTAAAGGCCTTAGACCAGAAAGTTCTGGAAAGCCTGACTCCGGCCCAGCAGACGATTAAAATCGTCCGGGATGAGCTGACAGCCATGCTCGGCGGCCAGGCTCGGCTACTCCGTTTCAATTCTCAGCCGCCTTCGGTTTTTATGTTAGTCGGCCTTCAAGGCAGCGGCAAAACCACTACCTGCGGCAAGTTAGCTCTTTATTTAAAAAAAATGGGCCGCACGCCTCTTTTAGCCTCCTTCGACCTCAAAAGGCCGGCTGCTCAAGAGCAACTGCGAATGATTGCGGCGGCCCTCCAATCGCCGTTTTATGAATTAGGGTCAGAACAGATTAAGACTCCCGAGATAGCTCTAAGAGAGCTCGTTGCCTACACACGTCAGCACGGCTTTGACCCGCTTATCGTCGATACGGCTGGCCGCTTGCACGTTGATGAAGAGCTTATGGAAGAATTACGCCTGGTGCGAGACATTCTCAACCCCTCTGAAGTCATCTATGTCGGCGACGCGATGACGGGTCAGGATGCAGTCCGGAGCGCTCGGGCCTTCGAGGAAAAAATAGGTTTAACCTCGATTATATTGACTAAGCTGGATGGTGACGCCCGGGGCGGAGCCGCTCTGTCAATGGTCGCGGTGACTGGTCGGCCAATAATTTTTCTCGGCGTCGGCGAAAAATATGACCAGCTCGAAGTCTTTCATCCCGATAGATTAGCCTCCCGTATCTTGGGTTTAGGCGATGTCTTAAGCCTGATTGAGAAGGCCGAAAAAGAAGCTGATTTGAAGGCGACAGAGGAGTTATCTCGTAAGTTGCGTGCCGGAGAATTCACCCTGGAAGATTTCCGCCAGCAGCTTGGGCAGCTCAGAAAAATGGGCTCCCTTTCCCAGCTCTTTGGAATGTTGCCTAACATAGGTCCGTTCAAAAATATTTCCCGGCTAAACCTCGACGAGCGCCAATTGCTGCACTTTGAGGCGATAATCAATTCTATGACCCCAGAAGAGAGACGCCAGCCCAAGATTATCGACGGTCGGCGTCGGGCCCGGATTGCCCGGGGCAGCGGCCGGCCTATTCACGAGGTCAATCAGTTGCTTCGTCAATTCATGGAAATGAAGAAAATGATGAGGACGCCATTATTTAAGAAGATGATGGGCGCAACAAAACTTCCTCCTCCTGATTAATTTCTAAATTAAAAAAGCCTTAATTGATTTTCTTGCCCAAAGTTGAATCTCTTGGTTTCATTGGCTATGGTCAAGCAAAAGCTGTAATCTTCCCGATGGAGCCAGATGGGACAAATTCTTTATCTTAGGGTCGGCTTCGGTTCGGAATAAGCAGCCGCGTCTTTTTAGAAGGCAGATAATGAGGTTTAAGAGCTTTTTAAATTTATTTCTTAAAGAAAGAACGAAGCCAAGGAGGAGATTTCGGAGGTCTGTATGGAAAAAAGGCCAAAGAGACTGTTTTTCTCGAGAAAATATCTGAGATAGAGAGAAAAGAAGCTTAAGATGATAATAAAAAAGCCCCTTCTGCCGCCAAGGGCAGAAGGGGCTTTTGTCTTAACTCGCTTAGAACTGGAAGCGAATGCCGAAGCGGGCAACTAAGGGGTTGAGCACCTCATTTGGCTTGCCGGAAGTTGGCGATGGCGCCACCCATTGGCCGGTATTCACATAGTAAGTGCCATAGCTAATACTATATTTTCGGTTGAGGGTGTGACGATTGAGAGCATTGAAAACATCCGCTGAGAAATAAATTCTTTGACCTCTTTCACCGAAGGGAATCGATTTTTCCAGCCTCAGGTTCAACACCCACATGTTGGGCAAGCGGTTTCGGTTATCATAGGCGACACATTCAATTGAGGCGCTCTGGCTACGAGGATTGGGCAAGCTGGTGTCGTAGATGGTGAAGGATTCACCCTGAAAAGCCCCTTCGCGGCCGTTCAGAGTAAAGGAAACGTTGAATTCATAGGGCAGCTGGTATAAACCGGAGAGCTTGACCATCCAGCGAGAGAACATCGGGACACTAACCTTCCCGCTGCTTCCGCCCATCGAGATACCGTAAATCTTGCCTTCATAAGCCCAGAGATTATTGGGGTCGACATAACCTTTTTTCCCGTAATAATTTTTCTGCATTTGGTAAGTGAAAGAGCCGTTGAGCATCCAGCGGTTGGAAAGACGTTTATTAAAGACCAGGTCTAATCCATAATAAGTTTGTTTGCGGTCGTTGGGCATGTTGGTGACATAGCTATAGCTTGTCGACGCCGTATCCGGGCCGGGTTTGAGGACATACCAAGGCCGGCCAGCAGCCTCTTTGGTGCTATAAACAGTGCCGGTTTTCGGGTCAGTGAAAGTAGCCGGAATTGTTCCTGCCACCATATAGTCGTCTTGGCTGCGGATATGACCGGTAGTGGGATAATAAGCAAGAGACCAGTTAAAGCGCGTATAGATACGATACGTGAACTGGAGGGAAACACCGAAGTTAGGCATAAGTTCGCGTTCAATCGCCGAGAAAAGCTCGTAGGTCAGAGAGTATTTCCAGTTTTCGTCAACTTTATAATAGGGGTCAACTAACTTGCCCGGATTGGTCCATTCGAAGCCGCTCCACATTAACCCAAATTCGCGCTGATAATTACCGACGAATTGTCCGGAGTCGTTGAAGGCGCGGTAGGCGGTGCGGGCTGAAGTGTAGGCAGCCCAGTAAAGTTCAGTCCAGTCAATAATTCTATCGTTATTTTTATCCCACCAGTAGAAATAGAGGGTACCACCCAGCCCACCAGGAGCCCAATAGCTAGCACCGAGCGCGCCGCCGGGATAAACTGCTCCCGCAAGCTTTGCGATGGTCTTGCCGTTTCCAAAGACGTCAAAGGTGACTCCAACTCGAGGCGAGAAGGAGATAAACCTAATTGGCCTTTCGACCCGCGGACAGTGGTTGTCAGGGAGAAGAGCGGCGATTTTCTGAGCGGTTTCTGGAGTCATGGCGCTTTTCACGATTTCGTAATAGCTATCGTAGGAATAAAGGTCGGTATCCTCGAGGTAAAGAGCCCGCGAATCTCGCGGCTTGTAGTAGCTATCTACCTTATCCCAGCGCAAGCCCAAATTAAAATTAAACCGCTTCCAGGTGATAACATCGCTCAGATAAAGAGCGTAGCGGTCGGCACCGCTTATAGAACGAACCGTGCTCCGGGTGAGATATATCCGGCGGAGGTCAATCCCGAATTGGTCTCTGACTATATCCCTTTTACCGTCACCATCCCAGTCCACAGTCAGCGAATTGTAATTATAGCTGATGTACATATTGCCGGGATAGCCACCAACAGAATCAGTTTGGTTATTATCGATTTCAAACCCTAACTTGATTTCATGCGAGGTACCAAAGAGGTCATCGTTGAAGTACTGGGCTTGAAGCACGGCGTTGAGGTGGGGCCGACCAGAGAAAAACCAGGTATAGGTGTTCTCCACCAAGTCTTTTTCCACGTTATACCACATCAACTTGGTAATTTCTTCGTCGTTCGCTGGCCACATACCAAACCCATTGTCGTTAAAACCGAGCTTAGCAGAAACGAACAGTTTGTCGCTGAACATATGGTCGTCCTGGAACTTATAAATCGGGTTACCGAGATGGAATTTGCCATGCTGGTTCCAGCCAGGGGGGAAGCTCAGCGAGGAACTGCGGCCAAACTTCTCTTTTTTGTCAGCGTGAACAAAAAGCTCAGCGCGGTTATTGGGAATGAGCTGAAAATTGAGCTTGAAGGCCATTTGGGTAAGATAGGTGTCGTCTCTGACGCCGGTAATAACCGTTGTCTTTATCTCTTGAATGGCATAGGAACCCCACCACCAGATTTTATCTTTGACCAGCGGACCACCCATATTGAAGCCATAATCTTTAATTTCAATGACCCGGTTGTAGCCAGGAACGCCGAGTTCAGCGATGCGCTGCGGAGTTATCTTGCTCTGGAATTTTTCGTCTGTCAGATAGAAGCGGCCAGCTAAGCTCATGCGGTTACCCCCGCGGCGAGTGACTAAGTTAATGGACGTACCGGCATAGCGTGATTCGATGTCAATCAAGCCGGTGGAGATGCTGATCTCTTCAAACATGTCGACATCCCAGTAGCCTGGCGAGCTTCCAGAGCTGAGGTCGGTTATGTTGACGCCATCGAGGTTCCATTCGTTGCTGGTTGTGCCGCGAACCTGCCATGTTGACTGCTGTCCGGATTCAGAGCCACCCACATTTTCTCGGTCGACCTGAATTCCGGGTTGCAGCTGGAGAATAACCCAGGGGTCACGGGCTGTTGGCAGCTGCTGAATCTGCGCCATAGTCACGGTGGTGGTGACAGTAACTTTTTTCGGCTGAACTACCGGCGCGGTCGCTAAAACGGTAATTTCTTCTTCCAAGCGGCCGATTTCCATAACTACCTTAAGGTCGGTGTTCAAGCCAGCGTTGACAATAACATTCTTATGGACGGCGGTTTTGAACCCTTGGAGTTCGGCCTTAACCTCATAATTTTCCCCTGGCTCTAAATTGAGGAAGCGGAAACGACCCTCCTCGTTGCTGACCACGGTTATAGGAGCAATGGTCAGACCGGAAAGAGTTACGGTGACTCCAGGGAGAGGATTGCCTTCCGGGTCCACTACCAGGCCGTAAATATTGCCTCTTCCTTTCTGGGCGGCCAGAGGAAGCATGAGGAGCAATAGAGAAGCCATGATTAGGAAAGATTTTTTCACTTTTCCTCCTTTCTTTAAGAAATTTTTCTTCCCTTTTTACCCAGTCTTGCTTTCTTTCCCTCTTCCATTCACCTCCTTTTTAAAGATTTGGATAAAATTTTTAGCAAAAAACGTGCCAATTCCCTTTCGCTGGCTCATTATAAACCTTCATCGTTTGGTAACTATCTGAAAATAAAAGAAAAACATCAGCTGGCTGACCATTAATCAGGCTGAGAACCATAAACTGGAACCAAGTGACAAATACCTGTCTGTAATTCAAATAAATGAATTCTGAAACCAGACTAATTTTCATCTCTTTTAACTATCTCTAAATAAAAGAGTTAGGGCTTATAATAAAAATAACCAGCAAAATTCGGAAAATTGAAGAGATTCAAATATATGAATCACCGGTTTTGGGTTAAAAGGGAAATAAGGAGCGGGGTTGACCCCAGGCCGACGTTTAAAATATTATTTTCTGGGAAAGAAACAGGGCCCAGAGTGAAGAAAAATTTAATTAAAATCATGCCTTTCCTCGACCTTGGAGCGTTTAGTTTATGATAAGTCCGGAATGGCCTCGCTCTGGTTCAGGTTTTTCCTGCCATTTCTTCTCCGCCTTTCTCAGCGGCGGCGCAACTCACTTGTCTGGGCGGAGACGCCACCGAGGCGTCCTTGGCCTCTTTTTGGCCTCTCCCATGGACCGATTTAGGCTCAGACATCCTCGGCAGCCAGAGATTTCTTCAAAGGACGAAGCGGAAAGGTCAATCTTTCCCGGCTCGCTTCTGCCTAGCCGGACTTATTTTTCAAACCAGCCCAGACGAAAGGGGAAAGAACCAAGTTCATTGTCCAATAAGGATTAGGTTTTTGACCTCAAAACCGGATTCTAAGCTTAAAGCAGCCTCGGCCGAAGCCTTGGAAGATTATTCGCTTCGTCCTGTTCCTCTCGTCCGAAAAAAATCATGGGTTGACCTGGCGATGGTTTGGGTAGGAGTAGCCGTCGTTCTTTCTGCTTTACTGCGGGGAATGATGATCGGCCTCGGCCTTGGCTCTCCTGGACGCGTCCTTCTCGCTTATGGCTTGGGAGAATTTATTTTAATCTTAATGATGACCTTTACTGGCTACTTGGGAGCCCGGACTGGCTTGTCTACGCCTCTTCTGGCCAGGTTTACCTTTGGCTCGGCCGGTTCAACGCTGATTTCCTTACTTTTAGGAATGGCTTTTTTGGGCTGGTTTTCTATTCAAGCCGGGCTGTTTGCCGAGGCGGTGGCGTTCTACACTAATCTTTCCTTGTCTCGAGCCTGGCTGGCGTTTCTTAGCGGGTTAGTGATGATGCTCCCAGTTGTTCTCGGTTTCCGTGGACTAAAAGCCTTGAGCTTCCTGGCCGTGCCCCCGATGCTGTTTATCTTTTTTTATGCTGCCTTCAAAATGGGGTTTCATTTTTTACCTCGCGAAGAGTTGCTGCGGCTGGCTCAAGCTCACCAGCCTTCCCCTTATCCCACCGCCTTGGGCGAAGCTGCTTCCTTGGTGGCTGGCGGTTTTATCGTCGGAGCGGTGACTTCCGCTGACATTTTCCGCTATGCCAGACCTAAGTGGCACGAGGTGGGGGCTGCTGCCTTTATTTCCATGGCCGTAAGTGCCTTGATGCAACTTATAGGCTCGGTGCTGGCCATGCGAACCGGTCTCAGCCACGAAGAATTACCCCGCCTCATCATCAGTCCGGAGTTCGCCGGTCTGGGGTTTCTGGGGTTCTTGGCTATCGCCTTGGCGCAGTGGACTACCAATGATTCCAACCTTTATTCTTCTGTTTTGGCCTTTAATAACCTCGTCCGCATTAAGAGATGGAGGCTAACACTAATTTTGGGGACGGGTGCTTCGTTCTTAGGGGCGGCTGGTTTTTTAGGCCGACTGAGCCTTTTCTTGAGTCTTTTATCGGTAGCTTGTGGCCCGGTGGGTGGCGTTCTTCTGGTTGACCATTATTTAGTCCGCAAGATAAACTCTGCGTTAAGCTTCGAAGCTCGAGGGAGTCAGCGGCAATACAACTGGCCGGCCCTGATAGCCTATGCCTTAGGTTTTCTGGTGGGCTGGTTAACCTCCGGCCACCCGTGGCGGGCCTCTCTTTTCCCGTTTTCTATCTTTGCGTTTAACGGCATTTTAGCCGGAGGAATCTTCTATTGGCTCCTCTCCCTTTTTCTTCGGCCAAAGCCTGGCTTAGGATGATTTTTTGGGTTAAAGCTGAAAGGCCCTTCTAAAAATAATGGGGCAAGGCCCATTTTAAGGAGAACAGGAAGATTCAAGAGAGAAAAGCAATTAGGGAAAAACACAAGAGTGGAAAAGCATATAAAAGTCAACTTATTATCTTTAAATTAGTTAAAGTTAGTTTGTCATTACTTATTATTTAACGAGGGAACCATTATTTTAGGTGCCATGTTCATGGAAATTAGTCGTTCGGGGCCGATTAGAAAGCTCAGGATTATTTGTTGTTCGGAATGTTATCAGAAAAAACATGACAGGAACCAATAAATTTAAAGCGCGTGAGTATGGGGTGTGGAAAATTTATCCATGACCTAAATTATTCAGGAGAGATGCCGGCTCAATCAAAGCAAAAGAAGAGACTAAATGAGTTAGTGAATTAGATTGATTTAGGACGCTATAAGCGTTCGCCAAGGAGGGTAAAATGGTGCTTAAAGAATTAATCGAGGTCATTGACCTCGTTGACGGCCCGGATGGTGGCCGAAGCAGCCTAAAAGAATATTTTCTATCCAAAGGGCTTGGGCCAGAAGAGGTCTGCTTTACCGAAGTTGCGGGCGATAAGGGGAAAACCACATTTATTAAGCTGACAATCACTGGTCAGAAAGGTCGGAAAGGTGGGGGAAAAGCGCCCACCCTGGGCGTCGTCGGCCGTTTGGGTGGTCTTGGAGCCAGGCCCTACCGTCTCGGTCTAGTCTCAGACGCTGACGGCGCGCTGGCTGCTCTGGCCACGGCGGCCTTTTTAGCCAAAATGAGACTCAGAAGGGATCATTTAGCCGGGGATGTGGTGGTGGCCACTCATTTGGCCCCTGACTCGCCCATTGTTCCCCATGAACCGGTTCCCTTTATGGGGTCTTTCGTCTCGATGGAAGTAATGAACCGCTACGAGGTCGACCCGACGATGGAAGCGATTCTTTCCATTGATACGACACGGGGAAACCGCGTTATTAACCAGCGAGGATGGGCCATTTCGCCGACGGTGAAAGAGGGTTATATCCTCAGAGTAAGCGAGGATTTGCTCAGCCTTATGGAAGTTGTTACCGGCCGGATGCCCGTGGTTTTTCCCCTTACTACCCAGGATATTACCCCTTACGGGAATGGCCTGTATCATTTGAATAGTATAATGCAGCCAGCGACCGCCACTTCGGCCCCTGTAGTTGGCGTGGCTATTACCTCAGAAGTGCCTATCCCGGGCTGCGCTACTGGCGCCACGCAAATCATGGATTTAGAAGCGGTCGTCCGCTTTGTCGTTGAAGTAGCTAAGGCTTATGGGGAAGGCCGATGTTCTTTTTATGACCCCTTGGAATTTAAACGCCTTCTCTCCCTTTATGGTCCGATGAATCATCTCCAGACAAAGGGACAAGACCCAGAAAATCATTAATTCGGAG
>CAZVIN010000110.1:0-10695 GCA_964627255.1 uncultured Eubacteriales bacterium | reverse complement strand
TCTTGTGACCGAGAAAGGATTTTTAGTGACCGAGGAGAGGGGAACCCTTCATGTCTATGACCTAAATACCAAAGACCGCCTCTTCAGCCAACCCGGGCAAACCTCGTCCCATCCTGTTCTGGCTCTTGGAGACCTGATTCTTTTGCCGACTCGCGATTCTCGCCATAACTTTGCGGGATATATCGCCTTTTCGCCCGAGAAAAGAAAGTCCTCTCGTTTTAATTATCTCGACCAAGGTAATCTCCATTTTCCAGAATACTCTGGCTATTCCTGGCCAGAAAGATTCAGATTTCCCCGCGGCCCTCTCCCCATTCTCCGCCAAGAGGGAAAAGATACTTTTCTTGAACTTATCGATTTAGAAGGTCAGGTGCTTTGGCGTAAATCTCTTGCCTCTTTTAAAGTAGAGACAGCTTCGCGGCTTTCTCCCTCTCCTCTTTCCGTTTTTGATTATACTGGAGAAAAGATACTTCTTGCAGTCGAGGGGATAATGTCGGCAGATAAAGTGAGGGGCCCTTTTCATTTTTTTATTATTGATTACAGGGGGAAATGCATTCGCTTAGGCGCCTTTTCAGCCCACTTGGCGAATAAGATTTTTGGGGCTTTCCTTGAAGATGGCTCTGTGGCCATCATCGAAGGAAGCGCCCCGGATAAGGTTATTTTTCATGTCTTTTCAGCCGATGGTCGCCTTCTTCATGAAGGAAACCTCTGGCCGAATCTTTCCTCTCCCTGGTGGAGTCGGGTAGTGGAAGGGAAAGAGCTCCTTCTTTTTCGCAGCCAGATTTTTTTACGCTACAGTCTTCCTAGGGGAGAACTAATTGGTGTTTATCCCTTTCCTGAAGGCTTTGACCCTTATCTTGATAAATCAACCAGTGTCATTGTCCATAAGGGAAAGGCCTTTCCCTTCCTGTCTAACCAATTAGGGAAAAGTGGGGGCATTGAAAAACCGTCTCTTGTTTCGTTTAGTCTTTTTGAGGAAAGCTGGCCTCTTCCTGTGGAGCTGGTCTCGGTGTCGCCCCATGGAGGGACCATTTATGAGGTTTTTGAAGACCGGCCCACCGAACTTCGCTTCCGGACTCTTTCGAGCCTTGAATCAGCCCTTCAGGTGGCAGTGGGCGAGGGTTCCCTAACAAGGATGGCTAAAGAGACCGCTTTTCAGTGGCAAACTCCCGCCCTTAGTCAGGGCAAGCCAAAAGAGGTAGACTTAGTGGCCTCCTTAGGACCTGCCCGCCGTGTCTTTCCTATGACTGTGGTTCCTTTGGCCAATCCCCTAATCCTTGAAGTTGAAGAATGGTATGAGGGTCAGTACCTGGTTGTGTCCTGGACTCTTAGGAACTCTTCTCCTGCCAATATCTCTAACCTCAGCTTCAATTTTGAGACCACAAACCTCGAATTTTCTCATGGTAATCCTTCACCCGAGAGTCTCAAGATTATTAAGGGGGGAGAAACCCTTTATGGGAAACTCTACTTCAAACGGCTCTTTGAGGGAATGAGAGTTACGCCTCATTGGAACGGATACAATGTAGCGGTGTCGGGGAAGCTGCGCGTCGGTTTTTCGCGGGGAGAGGTAGAAGCTTCCTTCGGTTCACCCTTCGATATTCCAGCCGTCTATGCTTTTAAACTCGGAATTCATGACCCAGTCGTTAAGCGGCTCCTGGCAGTTGACACGATCCAACCGAATCTTCGTATCCTTAGCGAAGGAGGAGAAGATATCACCCAGAAGCTCCGAATACAAAAGTTCAGTGACTCTTTGCTATTGGTGGGGAATATCGCGCCAGGTATTCCGGGTTCTCCGTTGCGTTTGGGCGTGAGGTTTGAAAGTCCGGGAAAATTTTTTAAAATCCAGGTGGGTACTGCAATTCGGGAAGGTAAGACTGAACCTCAATATGAGACCGTAGTATCGCCGCCGCTGAAGGCAGAAAGCACTATAGAGCTCTTTTTTCCGGAGAATTCAGTCTGGGAATCCGGCCGCTGGAAATATGACCCAAAGTATTATGAGTTGCGTCTTCCGGATAATGCTTCCCCTCAGGCCGATTTTGTGTTTTCCACCGACGAGATGCACTATTTCCGGGATACTATTTTTGATGCCAGCCCTTCAAAAGACCTGGACGGGGTGATTACGGATTATTGGTGGTGGTCGCAAAAACCGGTCTTTCCCGATACGCATGCCAAAAAGCTTGCCCCTGTCTTTTCATCTCCCAGCATCATCTCGGTGACCCTCCAGGTAACCGATGACCGCGGCCAAACGGCACGCAAAACAAGCGAGGCCGCGGTTGATGCCACTCGAACCATCGGCGGGAGATATGTTACCATACCCCCTGCCTTTGTAAGGTCAAAGGAGGTCGAGTACGAAGTGGAGGTCCTGACCGGGGATTATGAGGGTGCCGGGACCGATGCCCATGTGTTTTTGGCTCTCTACGAAAAACCGGAACGCGTGGGCGTGGTCTATGGCTCAGGGGTAATGGAGCTCACCTCGCCGCTCAATCCTTTTGAGCGAGGCGAAAAGAACTTGTTCAGGGTTCGAGGGAGAGAAATACGGGAGCTCGACCATATTGCCCTTCTCCACGATAACTCTGGCAGCCGCCCTGGTTGGTATGTAGTGGGGCTTAAAGTGAAAGACACATCTTCCGGCAAAGAGTGGGTTTTTCTCCCCGACCGCTGGCTGGCGCTCGACGAAGCCGACCATAAAACCTATGGAGAGTTCCAACCGCTGAGTTCGGTCATTCCGGCTGGAATAGTGGTTGAGGGCGACCGGAACTCCTACAATCTCATTGAACTGAGCGAGGATGTCTTTGTCCTTCCGCAGGGAACGCAGAAATTTTACTTCACCTGCGGCGATGGGTCGAAAAGGATGGAGGTGCATTGGGAGAATGGGACGCGGGCGGGCAACCAGGAGCCCTCTGGAAAAAAGCGCATCGTACCCTATCTTACTAGGAACGAATGGGGAGTGGAGTTCTCCGCTTCAAGGCTCACCCGTCCTGAGCGCTTCACAGTCAAGACCTGGAGCGGGAACTCCCTAACCGAAAAATGGGTCTGGGTCTTCCCTCCGGCGTGGTCCGATTACCGTCAAGCGGCGCTACAGGCTTCAATCCTCTATCAGTTAAAGGGAAAGACCGATGTTTTCCTTTGCGCTCAAAAGGTCCGGACTTACCTTGCAGGGCTTAAGCCGAACGTCATTGCCGCCACCTTACCTGCGATTGATTATGGAGTCAGTTCCCTATCTATTTTCGGACCCTCTCCTCGAAGCCTTCTTATCCGAGCTCTGTCGACGAACGTCAGCAATTATCTGGCCAATCAAAAAATTGTCATGGGCCAGCTATACGGGGGGACAAGTTCTGGAATGATTTCAAACGTCTTTAGCCTTTTGACCACCCTTTATAAGGCTACGGAATGGGCGCTAAAACTTCCCCAGGTTTTAGGAAGCTCCGTCAGTGAGGTGTATAAAGTAGTTCTTCTCGAGTATCTGGGTAAAAATGACCTTACTCTGCAGCAAATAGATTTACTCCTCCAGAAAGCTAAAGAGATGGTGGAAACGGTTATAAAAGCTTTTGAGGCCAATAATCCCTCAAGCTGTGCCCTGGCGCTGCGTCAACTTCGGACTCTGGTTGTCGGCAACAATCCTTCAAGCACTAATCTAAGCGGTCACCAGATTGGCTATGCCAATCTTGGGGTCGAGGATAAAAACCCTCTTCCAGCTGATTATCCTCTGGCCATCCTTATATCCAGCGAGATGATGGGCCTCCAAAACTGGCGCCAAAACGGCCATCCAGCTTATGACCTGCAAGAAAACCGTCAATTGCTTGATATTATTCCTTACAACAAGGTTGAGGCCACCAATAGAGCGCTTGATGTCTTTGAGCCTCTCTTTGAGGTGATAACTCAGGCCGCTGGTCTTATGGTTAATGTCTGCCTTTTAGAAATAAAATAGCTTAAGCCGATTACATCATTTTGCTCTTCTTAAAATTCCTGAAGTTCCCGAATTTGTATAAAAAATTAAATATCCATGATAACCTAAAGGCAAGCCCGGTTTACCTTTAATTGCCTCTGCGACTTTGCTTCAGTTAGATTGACGAATTTTTCAGTTTATGCCGGAAAAGGAGTTGTATCAGTGCTTTTTTATCATGAATCTATCGCTTTTTTCGCCGAAAAAATTATTCTAGTTGAATGAAAGGTGCTTATTATTGTGGATTTTACAAAAAAGATGGCCGATCCAAGCTTGCCAAATTCTCCCGCCTCTGAGAGGAAAATCAATTTTCTCTTGACCAGAAAAGAGCTTTTATCTTATAAAGGTTTCATCTTTAAGCCATCATTTTAATAAAAAGAAAAAATATTTTTTATTTGGTAACTAGATTCATTAAAGAGGTGAAACCATGGAATTTGAATTGACCGAAGAGCAAAGAATGATCCAGGAGATGGTTAGAGAATTTGGTCGCTGCCAGATTCAGCCCCTTGTTAAAAAGATAGATGAAGAAAAGACCATACCAGATTCAATAATAAAGGGCCTGGCCAATTTAGGTCTCCTGGGAATGACCGTTTCTCCCCAATATGGGGGTGCTGGAGCTGATCCAGTAACAGTTGGTCTGGTCGCCGAAGAACTGGCCAGAGCCGATTTCTCCTGCGCTGTCCCCACTTTCTTTCTGGTTCAATGCGCCTGGGGATTTATATTAAATAAATATGGAAAAGAAGAAGCCAGACAAGCCGTCCTTCCCTGGGTAACCAAGGGCGAAGCCTTTATCGGCATAGCTTCGACTGAACCCGATGCTGGTTCCGATGTGGCCAGTATTAAAACCAAAGCGGAAAAAAGGGACGGAACATACATTCTTAACGGCGAGAAAATGTTTATCAGCGGTATCCATGAGGTCATCAACCAGCTACCTCGCGGCGGTGGCTATGTTACCCTGGCCAAGACCGATCCCGCGAAGGGCGCCAGAGGAATAAGCCTTTTTTATATTCCCTTGAAAGGAACAAGTGGCATTACCACCACTCTTCTTGAAGACTGGGGGCGGAGGGGAATCTCGACCGGCGGCTTTGCCCTAGAAAATGTGGTCATTCCCTCAAGCTATCTACTTGGCGAAGAAAACCAGGGTTTTTATTATGCCATGGAAGGCTTTGATTTGGCTCGAGCCATTATTGCTGTCGTCAGCAGCAGCGTAGCCCAAAGTGCTCTGCTTCAAGCTATGGACTACATGAAAATAAGAAAAGCCTTCGGGCAGCCTATCGCCCGCTTTGAAGCGCTGCAATTTAAGCTGGCTGAAAATTGGGCCAAGCTTGAGGCCGTCAAACTTCTGAGCTACAAAGCTCTCTGGACTCATAACCTAGAGCAAAAAGGAGAAAAATCACGCTGGGAGACGACAAAGTTATGCGCTGCGGCCAAAATGCTGGCTCCTGCTTTTGCTTTTGAAGCTATTAATGATGCTATCCAGTGCTTCGGAGCTTTTGGCTATACAGAGGAATGTCCATTACATCTTGCCCTTCGAGGGGTAAGAAGCTACTACTGGGCTGAAGGAACACTGGAAATCATGAAGATTATCGTCGGCCGCGAACTTCTGGGCAAAGATTTTATTGCCTCCAGATGAACCTCTTTCTATTTTTTCCCCCAGCGAGAAGCAATTAAATTGACCTGCCAGTTGACATCAACCCACAGTCCTATTATTTTTATATTTGAAAACCAAGAGGCGACAACTCCCATGGCTTTGATAATATCCCGGGACTGAATCGCCTCATCCCCGGGATTGCCTGCACAATCATAATGGCCCGTAACGGCCACTAATTCCGAGTGATGACGAAAAAGCGAAATTTCCAGACAATTCTGGATAAATTCAATCAAAGGTTTTTCCTTGCCCTCTGCCAGAATCTTGTTAGGGCCGGGCATAGTAATCATATCGACATAATCAACAGAGAAATTTTTTTGTATGAACTCCATCACTGGAAATTGCACTCGACCATCCATGCAATTGATAGCTGTAGCAAATTTGGCCATCTTAACCTACCTTTCATTCTTTGAATATTTTTAAAATGTCCTTCAAAGGAGGAACATCAAACCACCGTCTTTCGGTTAATTCATTGGTGTAGGCCTGGTAAATCTGGCTTATGGCCTTAAGCATTTCCCGGGGGAGGGGTGGAGGGGGTTGCACTCGGGATTTCCAGTTGATTCTATCGATGCTTTTAGCTGTCTCCACCTCTTTATACCAATCTGTTTGCCGATAGAAAAGCCGGGCAATTTCTTTACTCACCGGTAATCCCTCGTAGGTAAAACGGCATTCATCTAAAGTTCCCAGAGCATCGATGATTATAAATTGCCGCTTTTCATCGAAACCAATCTCTATTTTTCCGTCCTCATTAAACAATCCTATCTTCTTGGCTTCCCCGGTAATTAGATTGTTTACGTTCGCCACAATGGTTTTCATTTGTTCTAACTCTTCATTGGAAAGATAACAGATGTCTTTTGCTTCCGGCCAGCTGATATATCTATCGGTTACCTCTAATTTGGTCGAAACATCATAAATTGGTTTCTCCAGAATCTGCCCTGGCACGGGCATACTGTCAAGGCCAATATCTTCAAGCTTCAGCGAACCTTCTTTTAGTCGCTTAAAAACGGAGGAGCCTGCAGGCAGGGAATTGCGGTAAATAATTTCGAGTGGAATCAAAAAATTATTTCTCTCTTCCTGATAGACTGAATAATCATAGTTCCCATTTATTAACTTCGGCCTTATAACGCGCAGCAACTTAATCTCCATTGCCGCCACTGGCTCTTTTAATTCGCTTAATCTTCTTACCGTTCCATCAGCCACCAGGCCTAAATAATGGGTTTTAAATCCAAGGGCTTCAAGTTTCTCAAAAAAGTAAGCTGTGGCCAGGCAGATGGCTTCCCCTTTTCGGTTAATGTGGTCTGGCATTTCTCCCCAATCAAAAACTGAATAGCGGTCAGAAAAGACAAACCGACCAGTACCAGGTCTCTCAGCCAATGGGGGCTCAACGATAATTAAATCTTTGACACTTCCCATTTTGATTCATCTCCTTTGTATAAAATCTTCCTAATGCTCTTAGCTTTCATTGTTCTTATTTTTACGAAAAAAATAGCTGAAATCAACGTCAATAAGGCTCTTGCGCTAAAAACGGGGCGATTTACAGGCCTGGACAGCTGTGGTTCCTTTAAAAGCAAAAAGATTTAATAAGAATCTTAAGCGAGACAAAATTGCCAGGCAAAATAAGAGAGAACTTATTCTCATCCTTATCTTTAAAAGCATACTATGACAGGACCTCATAAAAATCCTGTCTTTTCCTGCGGAAAGAAGACTTCTTTCTGGCGGAAAAAAGGGTAGATACTTATGATAAAAAAGCGTTAAAATCAGCCCGCTTTTTAAGAAAGAGACTCCCGCTATGGGGAAAAAGTAATCTTTAGGTCCATTAATCTGGTAAAATGTTTTTCTCAATTGTTTGTGGCCATAAAGAACGATTGATAATATCGCACGGCATATAATAAAGAGATTAAGATGAGGCGAATTCATTAAGGTGAAGAAGAAATTATTAATTTTACTGGGTTTTTTCTTTGTTGGGCTGGGAGTTCTGGGGATTTTTCTTCCTCTTTTACCAACGACGCCTTTTCTCTTGCTGGCGGCGGCTCTTTTTGCCCGCAGTTCGACTCGATTTTATCAATGGCTGCTGAATAATCGATGGCTGGGAACCTATATAAGAAATTATCGGGAAG
Source organism: uncultured Eubacteriales bacterium (assembly GCA_964627255.1). Taxonomy (GTDB): domain Bacteria; phylum Acidobacteriota; class Aminicenantia; order Aminicenantales; family CALLJL01; genus CALLJL01. The sequence goes on along the minus strand of CAZVIN010000110.1, from coordinate 2,990 downwards.
GAAAGGACATTCCCCTTAAAGCAAAGGTCCTTTCAATCACCCTTCTCTGGCTGGTCATTTTTTATTCCGTGTTTTTCGTTTTAAAACAATGGGGCTTCAGATTTCTTTTGTTCTTCATAGCCTGCGGGGTAACTGTTCATCTGCTCACTCTAAAAAAGCGAACTTAGGTGCCGGTTTTAACTAAAAACTTCAATTTTTTCTTATCACAAATTTTTTCTTATCAAATAATTATCACGCCTAATCAAGGCTGATAAGCTGGGCCCCATATTAGAGCAAGAACAAATTTTAGCAGCTAATTAGGAGCGAGAAATGGCGAGCTTACGATGGCCATTTTGCAAACAAAATTTGACACGACCGCCTGAACGCACCGTCCTCTATCGAGCGTTGTTGTGGATAATAAAAAAAAATCGTTTTCTACTGGCCCAGCTGAATGGGCATTCCTGCGCCTCTTTTTCTTTCCCCTTTTCATGAAGGCAAAAACAAGGGGCTTGAGTGTCAAGAAAAGAAAATTCTTTCCAGCTAAGACATAGTATCTAGGCTAAGGGCATTATTTGGAAGCGGCGCGGGGGCAGTCCGACTATTGAAGCCTTCTGGCTGCCCGCCCTTTGTAATTGGCCCCTAGTGCACAAGAGACCGAATAAACTCTGAACCGGAAATTGCGGCCGCGCATATCCGTGCTTGATGTGGATACATAATGATACCTATCTTGCCCTAATGTGTCACCAATTAATCTGACCAAGCAAAATAAAGTAGTTAGCTAATACCTGGCTGAGGGGAGGGGTTGACATTTTACTTTATTTTCCGATAATGCTTTCAATAAAAATGACAACAAAGAGGCCTGCTGAGGTAGTAAGGCTGAAAAAATTTTCTTACTTTTAAGGTAAAATCCAATGAAACTCGAATGGGAACGCATCAACTTTCCGTCAGATACGATAAGGTTAACCACCATAGAAGCGCATGCGGCCGGTGAGCCGTTGCGCATCGTGACCGATGGTTTGCCCGAAATTCCTGGTTCAACCATGCTGGAGCGGCGTCGTTTTATGCGCGATCACTTAGATTACGTGCGTCAGGCTTTAATGTGGGAGCCACGCGGACATTACAATATGTATGGTTGTATTGTTACTCTCCCTGTAAGTTCTGAAGCCGACTTTGGGGTGCTGTTTATGCACAATGAGGGCTATAGCACCATGTGCGGGCATGGCGTGATTGCCCTGGTTACCGTTCTGGTCCAATGTGGCGCAGTAAAGGTAGAGAGCAGGGTGGCTACGGTAAATCTTGACACCCCCGCTGGATTGGTGCGGGCAACAGCCTTTATTGAAGATGGACATGTAGCCAAAGTATCGTTCCTCAACGTACCATCTTTTTTATACGCTCGGGACCTTGTTGTTGAGGTGCCAGGTTACGGTCAGGTGATGTGCGATGTGGCCTGGGGTGGGGCATTTTATGCTGTGCTACCTGCTGCCCGGGTTGGATTACGAGTTGAACCGGAACAGACGGCGGCCCTAATAGCGGCCGGTGAGGCCATAAAGCAAGCAGTAAATACGGTCCTGCCTATTAAACATCCCCTGGAGGAAGATCTGGGGTTTCTGTATGGAACTATACTAACCGATGAACCAGAAGAAGCGACTCATCACAGCCGTAATATCTGTGTTTTTGCCAAAGCTGAGGTTGATCGTTCACCTACGGGGACTGGAGTCTCGGCTCGTTTGGCTATTCATCATGCCAGGGGAGAGATCAAAACCGGCCAGTCAATTGTGATTGAGAGTATTCTGGGCCGGCGTAGTACGTTCAGCGGGCGGGTTATTGGGGAAACCTGGGTCGGTTCATATCCGGCTGTCATACCTGAGGTGAGTGGTTGCGCTTTTATTACCGGCCGAAGCGAGTTTGTGATCGATCCCCGTGATCCTCTCGGCAAGGGATTTTTAGTGGAACAAATCGGAAAGTAACAGGAAGTAAAAGGTAGAATCCCTTTCTTTGATAATTTGATAAAAAGTAATATGTTCTTATCTCCCTATCCTAAGAGGACAGGTAGATTGGTTTTCCATCTTTTTATTAAAGAAATATCAATTAAGTTAACAAAACATTTTTAAACAAAAAGTAGAGAATGAGAAAATTAGTAGTTTTCACCTGATTTTACAACCTTCTCTGAGGAAATCATGATGCTGCGCAGGATGTCTTCCATTTCTATTCAGTTGTAGAATTCTCCATCCATGCCATTATAACCCGCGGTTTTTTTAACATCCTTGTAGCCTTATGAGAAAATCTACATAAAAGCATATTCATTGTCCCACCAGTTCTATTTCTAAAAACCTGGTTTTCCTTTTTCCAGGACGCACCTCCCTTAGAAGGAGGTTTTGATGGCCACCGATGCCGGAGCTGAATATCTCTTATGAAGGCCACCTTTCATTCGAGAAGAGGCCTGGGCGCTCTCCGTCGCTTTTGAGTGTCCCAATAGCTCTTCGGTCTGCGCTGGAAATTTCCAATTGCCTTTGATGTCGCTTCGCTCCGCGATTTATCTTCTCCCAGGATGACCAGAGGGGGAAATTATTACAGCGAGGCTCGCTCAACCAGCATAGCCAAAAACCAATATTAGAGGCCTCAGCATATAATTAGGTAAGATTATATAAAGGAAGATGAATTTGGGAAAAGAAAAAGTAGTTAACATTTATGGGAAGATTTCAGGTGTAGAAATTTATTAGAATTTCTTATATATTCTGGTCCAAACTGAAAATAACATTTGGAGATTTGATGAGAATCTGAATTTAATCAGAAATAGAAAAACGCCGGAAATCCTATGCTTTTCCTGATTTTTTGTTGAAGGTAGTATTAATGATGCCGGTTTTTTTATTTTTTTTTGAATTATAATATAATCAATGAGGGCAATATCCGATGGAAAAAGCGCTCAGCGTAATTGAAGAAATGACCTGTTTGGGGATAATTAAGGCTTACGCCATCGGAGGCGGGATTGCGGCCACCTATTATATCGAGCC
>CAZVIN010000109.1:0-19174 GCA_964627255.1 uncultured Eubacteriales bacterium | reverse complement strand
CGTAATTGTCTCCCGGTCCTCGATGGCCACAACTCTCTCGATAACATTCTCCAGCTCCCGGACATTGCCCGGCCAGCGGTACATTTCCAAAAGGCTCATGGCTTCGGGGGCCACTCGCTTCGTTTTTTTGCCCATCTGCTGGCAATATTTCTGGAGAAAATGCTGGACAAGAAGCGGGATATCTTCGATGCGGCGTCTAAGAGGCGGCATTTCAAAAGAAATGACGTTTAACCGGTAATAAAGCTCTTCCCGGAACTTTCCTTCATCAATTCTTTTTTTTAAATCCTGGTTGGTGGCGGCAATAATCCGCACATCCACTGAGATTTCTTCTGTCCCGCCCACTCTCCGGATTTTCCTCTCCTGAATCGCTCGCAGGAGCTTCACCTGAGTCCACGGCGACATCTCGCCTACTTCATCCAGGAAAAGAGTGCCCCGTTGGGCCACCTCAAACATTCCCTTTTTATCGCTGACCGCGCCGGTAAATGAGCCTTTGACGTGACCAAAAAGCTCGCTTTCTAAAAGATTCTCGGGAAGCGCAGCGCAGTTAATCGAGACAAAAGGACGCTCCGCCCGACGGCTAAGGACATGAATGGCCCGGGCGGCCATTTCTTTTCCCGTGCCGCTTTCCCCTGTAATCAACACCGTGGAATCAGTCCCGGCAATTTTTTCAATCAGGGCAAAAATCGCCTGCATCGCCCGGCTTCTGCCGATCATATTTTCGAAGCTGTAGCGTTCCTTCAGGTCTCGCTTAAGAAGAATGTTCTCCTGCTCGAGGCGGCGCTTCTCCAGTCCCTTGGCCACCGTGATTTTCAGCTCTTCCATATCAAAAGGCTTGACAATATAATCCAGCGCGCCCATCTTCAAAGCTTCGATGGCCTGCTTCATGTTGCCATAGGCGGTAATCATGATTACGGGCACATCAGGCCGGAGCTCCCGGCATCGCCGCAGGATTTCCATCCCGCTTATCTCCGGCAGCCTGATATCAGTGATGAGCAAATCCAGGTCTTCTTGTTCTAAAACCTCGATGGCCTTAGCCGCGGACGACGTGGTCTGAACGCGATAGCCTTCCTTAGTAAAAACCCGGGAAAGAAGGTCCAGGAGGCTTTTCTCGTCATCCACGACTAAAATTTTTTCCATTTTGTCCTAACCCTGTTTATCCTTCTTTTCTCTGAGGAAAGACAACGGTGATTGTTGTCCCTTTCCGCGGGGAGGAACGAACCAGGATGCGGCCATCGTAATCATCCACGATGCGCCGCACCACGGTCATCCCTAAACCCCGGCCATTTTCAAAACCCGAGAAAAAGGGCTCAAAGAGATGTTCCTTCTCTTCTTCGCTCAAACCCCGGCCAGTATCAGAAATAGAAATCCGCAGCTCCCGACGATGTTCAGCCAAGTCGATACCCAGAGTGCCCCCTTGAGGCATAGCTTTAATCGCGTTCCGAAGCAAATTCCAGAAGACTTGCTTGAATTGATTAGGATTACCGTAATAGCGGAAGCGGCCGTCGCGGAAATTTCCAGCTACTTTAATAGCGCCGTTAAGCTCGCCGCCAGCCTGAAGCATGGTTAAAGTCTCCTCGGCAACTGAGCCCACATCAAAGGTCACAAAGGTCTTTTTGCCAGGAGAAGCCAGGTCAAGGAATTGTTCGATAGTTTGGCTGACGCGCTCCGATTCTTTAAGAATTATACTCATCAGATTTTTCTGCTCTTCCTTCAACTCGACTTCATCGCGAAGCACCTGCACGGCCCCAACAACTGCCGCCAAAGGGTTACGGATTTCATGGGCTAATTGAGCCGCTAACTTGCCCGCTGTGGCCAGCCTTTCCCGAACCTCCAGCTCTTTCTTAGCCCGCTTCAATTCCTCCTGCGTTTTTCTCAGCCGCAAACCAAGGGCATTCATCAGAAAGGCCATGATTAAAAAGACCGCCCAGGCAGTAATTATGGTAGAAAGAACTTGGCCTAAGGAAAAAGCCACTCTTTGCTCAGGGTTAAAGTAGGGAATGAGCCGAAAATAAAGGCCGTCAACCAGAAGACCAAAAAGAATGGCCGATAAAGAAGCGATGAAAAGGCCAGCCCGGGAGCCCAAAAGAAGACTGGCCGCCATTATGGGGAATATATAAAGGAAGTAAAAGGAACCAGTGATTCCTCCGGCCAGATAAACCAGCGCGGTAATCAGCATCAGGTCGATAAAAATTTGGGTATAGACCTGGAGTTCTAAGTTCTTGACGACAGCGAAGAGAAGCAAATAGCCAAGCGAAAGAATATAGGCGAGGCCGATTAAATAATAAAAGGGAACGATGGGGAAAAATGTCGCCGTCGAATATTGAAGGATGACCACCGCTACCAGCAGCGCGGAAATAGCAATCAGGCGGTAAATAATTATGTTCAGGATTTTTTTCTTTTCGACCACGCCTTAACCCTGAGTTTAAAATTGCGCCATCAAGCTGAAAATCGGTAAATACATCGAAATAATCAGCGTACCAACCATAAGGCCGACAAAAATAATCAGCACGGGCTCCAGGATGGAAAGCAAGGCGGCTACCGCCGTATCCACCTCATCATCGAAGAAATCGGCGAGTTTCGTCAGCATTTCATCTAAGGTTCCTGTGGCTTCGCCCACGCTGACCATCTGGGTCAGCATAAAGGGAAATTGGCCAGTCGCCAGGAGTGACTCATGCAGGCTTTTACCCTCGGCCACAGATTTTCTGGCCTCCAGGACAGCTTTTTCCAGAATAACATTGCCGGCTGTGGTGGAGGTAATCTGAAGGCTCTCTAACATCGGCACGCCGCCAGAAACGAGGGTGCTCAGCGTCCGAGTGAAACGAGAAACCGCCACTTTTCTCATCAAAGGACCAAAGATGGGCATTCGGAGAATAAATCGGTCCACGGTCCAGCGGCCAGTGGGCGTGCGGCGGTAATAGCGGAAAAGGAAGACTAAGGCAATGAGGCCGAGGAAGATGAGGAGGATAAATCGCTGGACAAAATGGCTCAAGCCGATAATTGCCGCGGTTAAAAAGGGAAGGCTGGCGCCAAGCTCCGTGAAAATGGAGGCGAAAACCGGGATAACCCGCCAGAGCAAGAAAATTGCTACTAAGATGGCAAAGGTGACAATGGCCGAAGGATAAATCAGCGCTTGCCTGACTTTGGCCCGCAAGCGGACGATTTTTTCGATATATTCCGCCAGCCGTCGCAGCATGACATCGAGCGAGCCGCTCTGCTCACCTGAAGCGACCAAATTACAATAGAGGTCATCGAAGGCCTTGGGAAATTTTCGCATCGCCTGGTTTAAAGTGGAACCAGCTTCCACGTCGCTGCGGATACTGCGGATGACCCGCTGAAAATATTTGTTCTTAGTCTGCTCCGCCAGAATATTAAGGCTCTGAATTAGCGGCAGCTCGGCGTCAATCAAGACCGACAACTGCCGGCTGAAAACAGAGAGGTCCTTTAACCTGACTTTCTCCCGCTGCAAAAAGGGGATAGTAATGATTGCTCTCTTGGGTTTGATTTCCAGAACAGTAATCTGTTCTCTCTGCAGGAGCCGGGCCAGTTCATCAACTGAAGCCGCCACTCTCTCCCCGGCGACCAGGTCCCCAAACTTGTTTCTCCCTCTCCAGGCATATAAAGCCATAATTTTCCCCCTTAAAGATTATTTTCGGAACGCGCTTCCTCCCAGTCCGCCCGCCCTCTTGACATGTTCCCTTCTCTGAATAATATCCGTCAACTCTTCAGGATAGGAGGAAACACTCATCGCGGTCTCCAAGGTAATCAGGCCGCGGAAATAAAGGTCGGCGAGCGATTGATTAAAGGTCTGCATCCCTGATTTTTCCTGGCCCATCTGCATTGCGGAGTAAATCTGATGGATTTTATTTTCCCGAATCAGGTTACGAATGGCCGAGTTAGGAATCAAAATCTCCATGGCTAAGACGCGGCCTCGGCCATCAGCCCGCGGCAAGAGCGCCTGAGTAAGCACCGCTTCCAAGGACATCGAAAGCATAATCCTAATTTGTGCCTGGTATTGCGACGGGAAGATATCAATAATTCTCGAAATTGACTCGGCCGCGGAATTGGTATGAAGCGTGGAGAAGGTTAAATGCCCGGTTTCCGCCACGCGGAGCGTCGCCTCCACGGTCTCATAATCGCGCATCTCGCCCACAAACACGACGTCCGGGTCTTCTCGCAAGACAGAACGGAGAGCATTGGAATAAGAAAGCGTGTCAACATAAAGTTCTCTCTGGTTGACAATGGCTTTTTTGGGCGTGAAATAGTATTCAATCGGGTCTTCGATGGTTACGATATGCACGGCTCTTTCGGCGTTAATGTGCTCCAGCATACAGGCAATGGAGGTGGATTTACCACAACCGGTCGGGCCAGTAACTAAGACCAAGCCACGGGGCAGATAACAAAGCTGCGAGACCCTCTGGGGAATGCCCAGTTTGGCAAAACTCCACATCTCGGGAAGGAAACGCCGGATAGCCCCAGAGACTGTTCCTTTTTGCATGAAAATATTGGCGCGAAACCGGCCTAAATCTTTAATTCCAAAGGAAAAGTCCAGCTCTAATTTTTCTTCAAACAGCCTTTTCTGACGGTCGTTGAGCAAAGAATAAAGTAAGGATTTGGTTTCCGCGGGTGAAAGAGGCGGATGGTCAATCGAGCGCAGCTCGCCATTAACTCTGATGCGCGGGGGAATATAACTCGTAATATGCAAGTCGCTGGCATCCTCCCTAACCGCTATTTCCAATAACTCATGGATTGTTTTCGCCATTTTCCCTCCTTGAATTAAAAAGAATCAATCCCGCACGGTTTCCCTCAGCACTTCTTCGACTGAGGTAATTCCGGCTTTTATTTTAATCAGGCCGCTACGTCGCAGGGTGATCATACCTTTTTCCATAGCCTTCTTCTTGATTTCCCGCGACTGGGCCCGAGCGAGAATCATCTCTCTGATTTCCTCGTCTACCGGCAGGACTTCAAAAAGGGCAATCCGGCCTTTGTAGCCAGTATTATTGCAAGCCTCGCAACCCTTAGGCTTAAAAACCTGCACTGTCTCCGCTTCCTCCGGAGTAAACCCTATATCGATCAGCGCCTTTATGGGTAGTTTGTGCTGGGTTTTGCATTTCTTACAGAGACGTCGCACCAAACGTTGAGCGAGGATTAAAATCACTGAGTCGGCAATTAAAAAGGGCTCCACGTTCATATTAACTAGTCGAATAATCGTCGAGGCAGCATCATTGGTGTGCACAGTCGAGAAGACCAGGTGGCCCGTGAGGGCAGCTTTAATGGCGATATCGACGGTTTCATAATCGCGCATCTCGCCTACGAGCATAATATCAGGGTCTTGACGGAGAAAGCTCCGCAGGCAACGAGCAAAATCCAGCCCAATTTCGTCCTTGACCTGAACCTGGTTGATTCCCGAAATATAAAACTCCACTGGGTCCTCGGCAGTCATGATATTCTTTTCGCCGCTGTTAAGGGTTGAAATGGCCGAATAAAGAGTGTTGGTCTTGCCGCTTCCGGTTGGCCCGGTGACCAAAATAATTCCCCAGGGGCGGTGGATCGCCTCGTGGAAAATAGCCAAGGACTCTTCTTCAAACCCGAGCTGCGTCAAGTCGAGCTTGAGCATCTCTTTATCCAAAATTCTGGATACAACCTTCTCCCCGAAAAGGGTGGGCACGGTCGAAACGCGCATGTCCACTTCTTTGGCCCCGCTATTTTCCAGTTTCACCCGCACTTTGATTCGGCCATCCTGGGGCAATCTTTTTTCTGCGATATCGAGGTTAGATAGAATTTTCACCCGGCTGATGACTGGATTTTTAAATTTAAGCGGCAGGTTCATCATCTCGTAAAGAGTGCCGTCAATGCGAAACCTGACCCGAAAGCTCTGTTCATAAGGCTCAAAATGAATATCGCTGGCGCCTTTTTTGATGGCGTCGACAAAGATTGTATTGACCAGGGTGATAACCGGTGCCTCTTCGGTCGATTGCACTAATTCCTCGATCGTGTAGTCCTCGGTGGGCTCCTCGATTACCTTGACCCGAGATTCGTCAGCCAGCTCTACATCTTCGATTATCTGTTTAACCTTAAGAGCGGCAACTGAGCCATAATATTTATTAATGGCATTCATAACGCCCGTTTCCGTGGCAATCACGGGCTGAATGCTGAGACCGGTGCGGAAGCGAACATCTTCTATGACTTCAAGGTCAGTGGGGTCAACCATAGCTAAGGTAAGGAAGGAACGAATCCGGTGAATCGGCATGACCATATACTTTTTAGCGATTTCCGCGGGGATGAGTTCAACGACATCGGGATAAACCTCAAATTGGTCCAGGTCGATAAAGGGATAACCAAGCTGCCGGCTCAAAGCCTTGGCTATTTCCTCCTCGTTCACATAGCCCAAAGAAACTAAGGCTGTGTGAAGAGGCAAACTGCGCTGCTTTTGAAGCTCCACCGCGGTTTTAAGCTGGTCAGAAGAAATAGCCTTCTCGCGTAGAAGCAATTCCCCCAGGTTAGAAGCCATTTTTATTCCTTAAAATATTCTGCCTGCCAAAATTTGTCAACCATTATCTTTAGCCACCTCCCTTCCCTGGTCAATCACCCACAAAGGGGAATCTTAGGGTGATATTTGAGCCAGTTCTTCCACCAGAAAGGGTTATTCTTCTTCCCATCATCAAGGCTTAAAAACTTTAATCTATTATCCTCAATCGATTTTTGTCGCTTTTTCCTGCCTTCTCTGGTTCTTCGCAAAAAACAAACTGCGCGCCTGGAGGGACTCGAACCCCCGACCCGCTGCTTAGAAGGCAGCTGCTCTGTCCACCTGAGCTACAGGCGCCTTTTCCCGCCCGAGGGTCGAATCGGGGAGATCGGATTTGAACCGACGACCTCCTGCTCCCAAGGCAGGCGCGCTAACCAGGCTGCGCCACTCCCCGTGTTCAAATTTCAGGTTTCCCTGACGAGCCTGGTTATCTTAACAAAAGCCCTCTTCTCTTGTCAATTTGAGGGGCGCTTCAACTCCTTTTCAATTTCGCTGCGGTTCAGGCGAAGCGCTGTTGGCCGGCCATGAGGACAAAGCCAAGGGTCTTCAGTCTGAAAAAAGGCGGCAACCAAAGCCTCTATCTTTTCGCGGCTGAGGGCTGCGCCGGCTTTAATCGCCGTGCGACAAGCCATGGTGGCTAAAAGCTCGTTGCGGGTTGGCTTAGCTTGAGCCACGGCCTGGGCTTCGATAAACCCCAAAAGAACCCGACGGGCCTCTTCGGCCTCCAAAAAATCAGGGAAACACCGCACCAGAAGACTTCTTCCTCCTAAGCTTTCGATTTCAAACCCCATGGCCTCAACTTCAGGCTTTATCTCTTCTAACCCGGTCATTTCTGCCGGGCTCAGCTCCAGGATAAGCGGGAAAAGAGCCTGACGGCTTGCCCAGGCTTGCCGCCGTTCGATTTCAAGATATCTTTCATAAAGCACCCGTTCATGAGCGTTATGCTGGTCGATGATTAAAAGGCCGTTTTTATCCGCAACTATAAGATAAAGGTTTAAATACTGACCCAGAATCTGAAAGCTCTTTTCTTCTCTTAATTCTCGAATTTCCTTTTCGTCGAACGGCTCTTGCTCTCGACTCAGAGAGAGTAAATCTCTACTCCCCTCGGCGTCTTCTGCAACCCGCTTCCAAGAGAAAGGAATAAGCCTCTCTTCTCCGCTCCTCGCTCGACTAATGGCCGCTCCTTCCGTTTTTTCTCCTCCCGGTCCGGCCTCCGAACCTCCAAAATAAACAGGTTTGGCCCCTGCTTCTTTCTCCATGGCCTCTTTAAGCGAGCTCAAAATGATTTGAAAGACCCGCAAAGAATCGCGAAATCTCACTTCCGCTTTAGTAGGATGAACATTAACGTCCACCTCCTCGTAAGGCAGGGTCAAAAAAAGATAAACCTCAGGGAAGGTGTCTTTCTCCAAGCGGCCTTTAACCGCCTGCTGAACCGCGGCCGCAAGCGTCCTGTCTTTCACTGGCCGACGGTTGACATAAAAAAATTGGCGCTGCCGGTCCGGATGGCCCAGGGGTGGCCGGCTGACAAAACCAGAAACCTGATAATCCCCCTCTTGCCAAGCCAAATCGATTAGCCTCTCCAACGCCTGGCGACCAAATAGCTGATAAAACCTCTCCCGCCGAGTAGTGACTGATGGACAATGGAGAAGCTGGCGCTTGCCGTGATGCAAAGAAAAGCTTATTTCAGGAAAGGCAAGGCAGACTGTCGTCAGATAGCGGGCAATAAGCGTTAATTCACTCTGGGCGGAGCGAAGAAATTTTTGCCTCACAGGAAGGTTAAAGAAAAGGTCACGCACCTCGACGCTTGTGCCTCGAGGATAAGCCCCCTCGCTTATTCTAATTAGCTTCCCTCCTTCTCTTTCCACTTTGAAGCCCCCCGCCCCCTCTGATGTCTTCAGGAGAAGACGGGAAACAGAGTCGATACTGGCTAAGGCCTCGCCTCTAAAACCAAGTGTGGCTATTTTTTCCAGGTCTTCGACCTGAGAGATTTTGCTGGTGGCATGTCTTTCAAAACAAAGGGCGATGTCTTCTTCACTCAACCCCCAGCCGTTGTCTTCCACTTTAATTAATTTTTTCCCGCCTTCGATTACCTCGACACGAATGTCCGTGGCTCCGGCATCCAAGGAGTTTTCCACTAGTTCCTTAACTACCGAGACTGGCCTTTCAACCACTTCGCCGGCCGCGATTTTTTGGGCCACCTCGGAATTAAGGATCTTAATTTTTCCCATCAGGCCACAATCTCCCCGAAGGTGGCTTCGGGCTTTGCTTGGCGGACCCGGACCTTAACTTCCTGGCCAGGCGATAAAAATTTAGACAACATCACTTTAATATAATTATTTGTCAGCACCTCTGTTTCCCCCGTTCTTCTATGCCGAATAACTATCCCCGGTAAAATCTGACCAACTAAAGAATTCCGGAAATCCAGATTTTTGCTTAGGGCTAAGCCGCGTAATTCTTTAGCCCTTTCCTTTTTCACCGCTCGGGGAGGCTGAGGCCAGCGAGCGGCGACTGTTCCTGGACGGGGGGAGTAGGGAAAAACATGAAGGTAAGTGAGAGGAGAAGCGGCAATAAAATCTTTTAGGAATTTAAAATCCGTCTCCTTTTCGCCGGGAAAGCCAACAAGAATATCTGCTCCCAGAGCTGCCTGCGGAGACTTTTCTTTTAAGGTCACCAAAAGGCGGCGATAATCTTCGGCCTGGCTTTTCCGGCCCATAAGCCTTAGCACCGGTTCGCTGGCATGCTGCAAAGAGAGGTGAAAATGGGGACAAATTTTTTCGTGGCTGGTAAGGAAATCAATCAGGGTTTCGTCCATCTCCCGGGGGTCCAGCGAACTCAGCCTGAGGCGACCAAGGCCATCAATTCGGGTAAGTTCGCGCAGCAATTGAAGCAAGGATAAAGGCGGGTTTTGCTCGGCACCATAGGAAGTAAGATGAATACCCGCTAAGACAATCTCACGATAGCCCAGGTTGGTGAGATGCTTCACTCGGCCGATAATTTCGTCGGCGGGTCGACTTTTACTTTTTCCCCTTACCTGGGGAATGACACAAAACGTGCAGGCTTGGCTACACCCATCCTGAATCTTGACCAAGGCCCGCGACCGGAAACTATGAGGCTCGCCGGCGGTCAAAAGCACTTCCGGCCGGCTCGCTTCGCTCCCTAAGATTTGGGTAAGAAGCTGCGGCTTGGCCTCATTCGGAACAACAGCTTTCACCTGTTTATTTCTCTCCAGCTCCTCTCCCAATAACTCCACGGCGCAGCCAGTAACCACCAGCTGGCTTTGAGGGTGGCAATGTCTAATCCGTCTTAAAAACTTGCGAACATCTCTCTCGGCACCTGCCGTCAGGGCACAGGTATTGACTATAATCAGGTCGCTTTTCCTCCATTCCGGACTGAGACTGAACCCGGCCGCTTGCAGTTGCTCGGCCCATTCAAAGCTTTCCGCTTGATTGACTCGGCAACCAAAGCTCTGAATAGAAAGGGTCCTCATTTAAGCTATTTTTCCACGCCAATGTCGCGGCGATAATGCATTCCCTCGAAATTAATGAGGGCAATAGCTTCGTAGATCTTATCCATCGTCTTTTCTAAGGTCTCTTCGGAGGCGCAAACCCCGATAACCCGGCCGCCAGAAGTAACAAAATTACCCTCTTCCAGACGAGTTCCAGCATGAAAGAGGGTTATCCCGGGAATGGAAGAAGCCTTATCTACGCCGGTAATCCTTTTTCCTGTTTCATACTTTAAAGGATAGCCGCCAGAGGTTAAAACAACGCACGCGGCCGGCTTCGGCCGCCAGTTAACCTCCTTCAGCATCACATTGCCCTCTAAGGCGTCTAAGATGACTTCAACTAAATCCGATTCCAGGCGCAGCATTTGAGGTTGAGTCTCTGGGTCGCCAAACCGGCAGTTAAATTCCAGAACCTTCGGCCCTTCTTCGGTCAGCATTAACCCCGCATACAGAACTCCCCTGAATCTTCGCCTTTCTTCTAACAAGCGAGTAACTGTTGGCCGGATAATAATTTCCATAATCCTAAGGAATTCTTCTTTAGTTATATCAGGTGAGGGAGAAATCGCTCCCATGCCACCAGTGTTCGGCCCTCGGTCGCCGTCAAAAACCTGTTTATGGTCCTTAGTCGTCACCAAAGGCAAAACTCGGCTGCCGTCGCTAATCACGATAAAAGAGACCTCCCGCCCACGCAGATATTCCTCGATAAGGATTCGGTCGCCCGAACCTCCAAATTGCTTCTTGATCATCAGGCTGTTCACGGTCTCTTCGGCTTTTTTTAGGTTATTGCAGATGATGGCCCCCTTACCGCCTGCTAAACCGTCCGCCTTGATAACCATCGGAAAAAGAAATTCACCGGAGCGAATAATTTTCATCGCCAAATCAGGCGAGTCGGCTATTTGAAAACGGGCGGTGGGTATTCGGTGGCGAACCATGAATTGCTTAGCAAAGACTTTACTTCCCTCTATCTCCGCCGCCTTCCGGGAGGGCCCAAAAATCTTGAGACCTTTGGCTTCAAAAACATCGGTGATTCCAGCAACCAACGGTTGTTCTGGGCCGACAATAGTGAGGTCAATTTTTTCGCTGATGGCAAAATCCGCCAGAGCCTGAAGCTCGGTTTCTTTTATCGGCACATTTTCGGCAATGAGGGCCGTCCCCCCATTACCGGGAGCGCAATAGACCTTTTTTACCAGCGGACTTTGACGCACCTTCCAGGCTAAAGCATGTTCCCGGCCACCTGACCCAACGATTAGTACCTTCATCCTAATTTCCTTTCCTTCAAAGTTTATCAGAAATCTCGCCGCCTCATGAAGCCCTGATTAAACCTATTCCTACCAGACAAAGACCCAAATCGCCAGGACAATAAGCAAAAAGAGCTTTTACCATTCTGACAAAAAAATATTGGAGCGTCAACGGGCCAAAGACAACCTGACCGTTGTGGCGCCACTGATAGGCCGTCTCCAGTCCCTGGCCAAACGATACGAATTAGGCGAAGGCATTTCTCAAAGTTTACCGAGATTATTCCCTACGCCCGGCGCTAAGTAGAGTCTGATCTCCTTCGAGCCTTTTTAGAAAATACCAAAAATCTCAACTAATCATTTTGGCCAGGCTTTCCAAAAAGGCCTGAGAAAAATCGGACCGGGGAAAGATGCTAGCCCAGATTTTAGCCGCTAAGGGAATGGCCTTCTCTTCCGCCAGGCAATATTTCATTTTCAGGAAATTCTTCCGGAAACGGCTGACCTCTTCCTTAACAGGACGCTGATGCTTAATAACTTCAGCCATGTAACCCGCCAGGGTATCAAAATCCTTCGCCTCCATCCCGAAGCGGGTCATTTCCTGGACTCCCAACCGAATACCCGAAGAGCGGAGAAAGCTTTCGTCGTCCGGTAAGGCCTGATAATTAACAATAATATTATTATCTTCCAGCCGGCGAGCCACTTCTTGGCCTGAACCATAGGCGGAAACGCGTAGCAACACTTGGTGGGTCTCTGTAAACCCGTCCTGCTCATCCCCTTCTACCGAGAGTCCATAGCTTTTAAGCGCCCGGGCAAAGGCCTTGGCATTGGCCCTAACCTTGGCCTGGTATTCTTCTTTAAAGGCGTTCATTTCATAGGCAGCCATTAAAAGACCCACCAGCGTTCCCAAATGATGGTTAGAGGTGGAGCCGGGAAAGGCTCGGCCCTTTATATCAACCCATAACTGGCGGAGTGAATCATGGTTGGATAACCGGGCGGCGATAACCCCCCGTTGCGGCCCAAAAAAAGTTTTATGGGTACTGCCGGTGACAATATCCGCGCCTTCCTCGAAGGGCGATTGAAAGGCTCCATAGAGGCCGAGAACATGGGCCATGTCAAACATCAGAACCGGTCTTTCCTTCCAGTCTCTAACCAAATCAGCCACAAACTTTACCGGCTCGGGGTAAATGAACATGCTCTTGCCAAAAACCACCAACTCCGGCTTGTTTTGCTCCAGCAATTTAGCTAAGGCCTCAAGGTCGGCCCGATAAGGATTCTCTTTAAGCACCGGAAAATGGACCACTCTTTCTTTTCCTGTCTGAGGGTCCTCCTCCACCAGGTTAAAAAGCGCGCCCATGGGCTGTGAGCTCAGATGCCCCCCCTTGGTTAAATCATTATTCAGCACGAGCCGCAGTCGTCGGGAGACGGCTTCCTGAGGTTTCCCTCGGTTCACGTATTTCACCATTCCCTTAAACACGACTTCATTAGCCATTTGCCCGCTTATCGGACGCAGCTCAACATCGGTGCAGCCGAAAAATTCCTGGAGCTCCTTTTGCGCTTCCAGCTCAACATCCCGAATAAAATCTGTACCCTGGTAAAAATAAACTTCTTCTCCCTTCATCGTCCGGTGCTCAGCGTAACGACCCGAAGGGTCGGAGATTTCACAAAGCTTAACCAAGAGGGAAGGGGTGGTTTCTGAAGGGATCAAATTAAAGGCTTCACTCTGCCGCCAAAGGTTATTTCTGACGACTCTTGCCACCAAGGAATTAGCCTTTGTTTCGAAGGAAGACATGGGCTCTCTCCTTAGCCTTATTATTTTTCTCTACCGTGAAGATTTTATTTATCCGCCGCTCGTGTCGACCGCCTTCAAACTCGGTTCTCAGCCAGACGTCAACAATCTTTTTAGCCTTATCTAAATCTAAAACCCGGCCACCAAGAGTGAGACAGTTAGAATTGTTATGACTCCGGCTGACCTGGGCGGTGAATTCGTCCCAGCAAGGCGTCGCCAGGATAGTGCTAAATTTATTAGCCACGATGGCCATTCCCAGGCCGGTGCCGCAAAAAAGAATTGCCCGGTCGCATTCACCCCTCAAAACGCTCTCTACGGCTTTGACGCCATAATCAACATAATCTACCACCTCTCCAGGGCCGCAACCAAAATCAATTACATCCACTCCCTGACTATGGAGATAATCGATAATCCCCTTTTTTAAATCATAGCCCGCATGGTCAGAAGCAATCGCCAAACGCATTCTGAGGTCAGCCCTTTAGTTTTCCAGCATCTTGACTGCTTCCGGAAGCATCTCCACGGCCTTCAGGATAACCGGGTCAGTCTGCCGATAGACTTTTATCCCTTCATCCATCCCCCAAACCAGGGAAAAGAGCTCTCGTTGCAATTCTCTTTGAATTTCCTTCTCCGCTTCCGCCATGGCTTCAGCCGTAAAATCGATTTTGTTGGCTCTTAAAAATTGTTGCAATTCGGCCATCATCTCGGGCGTCGGCCAGAATTTCTTATCAAAAAATATTTTCCCTTCGCCTTTTCCAGAGGTCGAATCAGAAGGAAAGAGATACTTTTGACTCAATTCAGTCTGATGGCCAACAAATTTCCGGGCATAACTAAAAATCTGGCCGCGGAAGAGCAGTTCTGCAGTTAAAGGCTTGAGCGTCGCACTAACTTTGTAGTCCGGGGTAATCCCTCCCTGACCCAGTACCCGTCGCCCTTTGCTGGTATATTTGATTTCTCGCTGTTCCTCGGGCGCTTCTTTGTTGAGCATATAATCTTCAATGTGCGAATAGTCTCGCTGAATAGAGCGACCGCTCGGGGTGTAATATTTGGCTGTACTTAAAGCCACAGCAATATTTGGCCCTAGCGGAAAAACCGTTTGCACTAACCCCTTCCCCCAGGAATCTTCGCCCAAAATAAGCCCCCGGTCATGGTCCATTATCGCGCCCGCCACAATCTCCGAAGCGCTGGCACTCCCCTGGTTAATCAAGACAAGGAGGGGGATTTTTTCATACTGGCGGTCGCGGCGAGCTCGAAACTCTTGTTCATACCGCCGATTCCGACCTTTAATGCTAACAATCACTGAGCCGCTGGGCAGAAATTCATCAGCCAATTCAACTGATTGAAAAAAGGTGCCGCCGCTATTACCCCGCAAATCAAGGATTAGCGAAGTCATTCCCTGGGCTAAGAGGTCCCTCATCTTCTCTTCAAACTCTTCGACCGTCGTTTCGGCGAAATTGCGGATAAAAATATAACCTACCCCTGGCTGGAGGAGGAAAGCATAAGGGACGCTCTTGAGCGAAATTTCCTCCCTGATAATGGTGAGGTCAAAGGGCTTATCCAATCCTTCTCGGACAACGGTGATGGTCACTTTGGTTCCTTTGGGTCCCCGTAACTTTTGCATGGCCTCGAAGCTCGAAATGGGCTTGGTGCTTTCGCCGTTGATATGGGAAATAACATCGCCGGGGAGAATGCCTAAGCGATAGGCTGGCCCCCCTTCAATCGGCGAGATGACGACTAAGCGGTCCTCTTGTTTCTGGATTTGAATGCCTAAGCCATAATATTTTCCCGTATATTCTTCTCGCATCCGGGCGAAATTATCCGGGTCAAGAAAATAGGAATGAGGGTCAAGAGTGTCCATTACGCCTCGAATCGAGGCATAAAGTAATTTATCTGTTTCCACCCTATCGTAGTAGCGCTGCTGGATAACGGTGGCCACCGCTTCCACTTTGGCGATGGAGGTACTCCAGTTTTCCTCAGGACGGTCCTGGCTACTCCATAAAAGCAGGCTAAGAACAACAAAAAGGGCTAAATATTCGCGTCGCATCAATTCTTTCCTCGAATTATCATCTTAACAAAGCCTCGCCTTAGTGTAAAGAGAAACGGCCGAGGGATGATAGGCTGGCCTTCTCGTTATCCTCTTGACTGGCGCTTACCCATAAAACCTTTTTGCTGAAAGAGCCTTGGAAGCCTGGCGAGCCTAAAAAAAATGGCATAAAATTTTGAAGGGTCATTTGTGGTAGGTTAACTCCTTTTTTTTCCCCTTTATTTTCAAGGAGTTCCTACCACATTTCTATCAAAAAATTACCACACTTTTTACGGAAGAGCCATTGATGTATTGACTTACCGCACCTCATAGATTTATGATGAGAATAGCCCCGAGCGGGCTGAGGTCCTTATGTTTGGTAACATTGGTTTTCCGGAGCTTCTTATCATCCTCCTTATAGCCCTGCTGATTTTTGGCCCCCGCAAACTGCCTGAAGTGGGGAAAAACGTGGGCCGCGCCTTACGGGAGTTTCGCCGCGCCTCGGATGAGCTTAAAGAAAAGCTGGAAGACGAGATCAAGGCCGACGACCTCCGTCATCTTCAGGAGGAGCTGCGCAAGGATATAACCAAGGATGGGGAAGGTTAAGAAGTCTCCGGACGAGATGACCTTCCTGGAGCATCTCGAGGACCTCAGGAAAAGGCTCTTTAATTCTTTCTTAGCTATTGTTATTGCCATTATCCCCTCCTGGTTTGTCAGCCGCGACGTCTTCCGGCTATTAGCGCGGCCCGTGACCCGTTTCCTTCCTGAAGGAGCAAAACTTGCCTACACCGGCCTCACCGAACCCTTTATGCTTTACATCAAAGTCTCTTTCCTAACAGCTATCTTTGTTTCTTCACCTTTTATCTTCCTGCAAATCTGGTATTTCGTCGCCCCTGGGCTCTACCAAAGAGAAAAGCGCTATGTCATTCCCTTTGTCTCCGCCACCACCTTTTTCTTTTTGCTCGGCGCCGCTTTTGGTTACTTCATCATCTTCCCCTGGGCTTGCCGCTTTTTCCTCAACTTAGGAGCTGATTTTCAATCGGTTATCACCGTGAACTCCTATTTTAGCCTCTCGCTGAAACTTCTTTTGGGGATTGGTTTAGTTTTTGAGATGCCGACCTTGGTTTTTTTCTTGGCTAAAATCGGTGTCATTTCCTCTAAGTGGATGCTCCGTAACTTTAAATATGCTGTTCTTATTATATTTATCATTGCCGCCATAATCACACCAACTCCCGATATGATTTCTCAGAGCATCCTGGCGGTGCCTATGCTCCTGCTTTATTCTTTAAGCATCCTTATCGTGTTGATGGTGGAAAAGGGGAAGCTGAGGAAGAAGGCGCGGGAGACGCTCCCAATAGCCGTTGAAGCCGAGAAAAAAGAATGAAGCCAGCGAGACTTATCGGCTTAACCGGAACTAATGGCGCAGGAAAGGGGGAGGTGGCCAAGTATTTCGTCAATAAAGGCTATCAGTACTTTTCCCTTTCTGACTGGCTGCGGGAGGAGCTGAGGAAAAGAGGCCAGCCCGTGAGCCGAGATAACCTGATCAAGCTCGGCAACGAACTCCGCCGCCTCGAAGGAGCAGATATTTTAGCTCGGCGGGTCATGGAAAAAATAAAAGGAATTAAAGGGCCAGCAGTCATTGATAGTATCCGTAACCCGGCCGAAATCCTCTATTTCCGAAAACAAGGCTCTTTCGTACTTATTGCGGTTGATGCCCCAGTCGAGCTTCGGTTCGCTCGAGTTCAGGGCCGTGGCCGCGACGAATCAGCTCAAACCCTGGAGGAATTCGTGGCCAAGGAAAAGGAGGAAATGTCCGAGGTGAGCGAGGCCCAGCAGCTCCAAAAATGCTTAGAATTGGCTGATATTAAGATCTGGAACGACGGCTCCCTCGCCGCGCTTTATGCTCAACTGGAGAAGATAGGATGAAACCAAAAAGAGTCTCCAAAATCGATTATTATTTAGGGATTGCCCAGGAAGTCTCGAGGCGCAGTACCTGCTGGCGCCGTTCGATCGGCGCCATCATTGTCCGCGACGACCAGATTATTTCCACGGGCTATGTTGGGGCACCGCGCAAGACCAAAGATAGCTTTGAGCATGGCTTTTGTCTACGGGATAAACTGGGGATTCCCCATGGCGAGCGCTATGAACTCTGCCGCAGCGTCCATGCCGAACAGAATGCCATCATCAACGCCGCCAGGGCCGGGGTGAGCCTGCTGGGCGGCGACATGTATATCTACGGAAGTGTCTATCAAACTGGCGAGCCTATTAATGCTTTCCCTTGTTTTATCTGCAAGAAGATGATTATCAACGCCGGTCTAAGCCGGGTTATTTGCTCCACAGCGGACGGGAAAAAGAAGATATTTTCGGTTAAGCGCTGGGTCGAAGATTGGCGCAAAAACGATATTCTGGATGACCGCCACCAATACGGCTGATTTTTTAAGAGTTATTTTGGAAAAAATAATAAGAAGAAACACCCGCTGAAAAATACAGGGGGCTCGAGACCCGACCTTAGTTTAATCTTCATTTTTATCCCCATCGAGATAGGCGTTAAAACGGCCTAATAATTATGTCCGCTATTTTATTTTAATCTTTCGAGAGAAATTATTTATAGGCCAATAATAAGTTTGGCGGTAAAAAAGAAGATGAGGAGGCCGGTTATATCGACGACAGTCGTCAACGCCGGACTGGCAACGACGGCTGGGTCGACCTTAACCGAAGCGGCGACGAGTGGCAAAAAGGCACCGATAATGGTCGAGCTAATTACTTGGAGAGCTAAGGCCGTCGCCACGGCTATTCCAACGCGCAACGGAGAAATCGTCGAATTAGTGGATTGCCCGATAAACAATAATACCCTTAGATAAGCAATGACCGCTAATAAAAGGCTCATTAAAAAGGCAACTTTGAATTCCTTAACCAAGACTCTATAGCCATCGCGGGGAGAGATTTCTTTGAGGGCCAGAGCCCGAATCACCAAGGTGGCTGATTGACTGCCCGCATTACCGCCAGTATCAGCCAGCATAGGCATAAACGAGGCCAGAATAGCTACCTGGAGAAGCAGCCCCTCAAAACTCTGGACAATATAACCAGAAACAAAACCGAGGACAGCCAGAGCTATAATCCAGGGCATCCGGCTTTTAAAATGGTCCCAAACCGAAAGCCGCATATAGGCGCCTACTTCATGCGAGCCGGTGATGGCCATCAATTTCTCCACGTCTTCCTGCTGTTCCTGGGTAATGATGTCGATGGCGTCGTCATGAGTGATGATGCCCACGAGCCTCTCTTGGTCATCCACCACCGGAACAGCCAAAAGGTCGTATTTTTGAATCTTACGAGCCACATCCTCTTGGTCGTCAGAAGCCCGGACCGCAATGACATCCTGGTGCATGATATCCCCAACTCGAGCCTGAGGGGGGGCGACAATCAGGTCTTTTAAGGAAACAAACCCGATTAAACGTTGCCGGTCATCTATAACGTAAGTGTAATAAATGGTTTCTTTATCCGGCGCTTCACGCCGTAATTTAGCTATCGCTTCATCTGCGGAGAGGTCAGGCGTTAAGGTGGCGTAATCAGAAGTCATGACCGAGCCCGCCGAACCTTCAGGATAGGCAATCAATCGCCGCAAGTCCTCCCTTTCCGCCTGCGCCATAGCGGGAATAATCGCCTCCCGTTTCTCTTCCGGAAAATGTTTAAGCAGGTCGACGCGGTCATCAGGCGGCATGTCGGAAAGCAGGCGCCCCAAGTCATCCCGCTTCAGTCTGTCCACCATCGCCATCTGCACTTCTTCATCCAAGTGACTGAAAATCTCCCCTCTTATGGAGGCTGGGAGATGATTGAGAATTTCCCAGATTTCCTGGGGGTTGAGGGCTGAGATAAACTCGGCTACCAGGGCGGGATGGACGGTAGCGCAAAATTGAGCTAAATCTTCATATTTTTTTTCGTTAATTAATTCCCGGAGTTCAGGAGCTAAGAGTGGGTTTATCATCGTTCACCTCCGCCGTCAGAGTGCGGCTGGAGGTGAACTTAAAAGCTCATTCTAAGTTTACTTTCACCTGGCCAGCCGGCTCTTTGACTCCGCGGCAATCATCTCTTTGCTCAATAAGAGCAGAGA
>CAZVIN010000108.1:0-5109 GCA_964627255.1 uncultured Eubacteriales bacterium | reverse complement strand
TTATTGTCCATGAGGCTAATTTGATTAATAATTAGACGAATAAAAATAAAATGTGACAGCAACCCGAGAGCGTTTCTTCTAAAAGGCCGCGCCGAAGGGCTGCCTTCCGGCCTTCCGGCGCCTTTAATTCTCCAGCTTCACCCATACAAAGCCCTTAAGTCACAGCATTGAAGATAAATTTTCAAAGAACAGAAGATTCATTTAAGAGCGAAGAGGATTTTGAATTGAGGCCAAAATGGAGTAACTTCTTTTCCTGCCGACCTTCGCAGGAATGGGCCGCCCGGTTAAAAGGGTTTTGGTCGCTATTGAATGAGTGAGAATAAACTTGGGAGAGGAGGAGCTTTCTTATCTATTGGCCAGGAAATAAACAGCCAGCAAAGAAACTCGGGCGATACTGGTCATAATTTCGGGATTAATTCGGTAAATCGTGTCGCCCGTTTGATGGTAAGCCAAGTGGGGTCCGTTGGAACTGAAACTCACGCAAGGAATACCCTGCCTGAAAAACGGGGCAAAATCAGAGGAGCGAACCCCAACCTCCCGGATAACTCTCATCGCCCTGATTATATTTATTTCCTCATTGGCTTTTGCCAAAGCTTCTTTGAGTTCAGCCGGCTCGGCGCTTAAGCCACAGGAGGCTCCATCCCCTTCCCCGGTCATATCATAATTGACCATGGCCGCAACCTTTTCAAAACCAGCTGGCAGGTGCTGGGCTAAATAGGTTGAACCCTGCAGACCCATCTCTTCTCCTCCAAACAGAACAAACATGACCGACCTTTTTGGCCTAGGAGTCAAAGAAGCAAAGGCCTTGGCCAAGGTCATCACAACGGCTGAGCCGCTGGCGTTATCATTGGCTCCTGGAAAGAGAAGCCCCAGATGCTGGCCGCAATGGTCAAAATGGCCGCCAACAATTATTACTTCTTTTTTCAATTTCGGGTCAGAGCCCTCCACCCAGCCAGCCACATTATAACCGACGCCGTTAGCGAAATGGCGCGCCGAAACAGAATAACTTAGCCTGGATTTAAGAGGAAAAGAAATTGGCCTTTTGTATGTTTCTAAGGTTTTTTTCAGTTCAGTCGTCGAGGAATTGACCTCCTTGAAAATCAGGTCGGCTGTTTTCTCGCTGATTATCCCTGGCATAAAGCCAGCCAGCCAATCGCCGTTGGGGTTAGCCAGCACCTCAGGATAAATATAAATTAGGCCCAGCGCGCCTTTCTCCTTAGCTACTTTCATGCGAGTGCGATGCTCGTCGTGAAATTGGAATTCCCGTCGGGTCGGGTCAGGTGTGCCTCGGAAGCAGAGGACAAATTTCCCTTTCACGTCCACCCCGGCATAATCGTCATAATTAAGCTCAGGCGCTGCAATGCCCCACCCGACAAAAACCAGCTCGGCGGTTTGCTCGCCGCTAGCAGCAAAGAGGAGAGGCAGAAAATCTTTCTCCGGACTTAACTTGACCTCTTTATATTCAACCTGACTCCCTGAGCCGGAAGGAACATAAAGACTCATCCTGGCTTCGTCAATAATGGTGTAAGGTGAGGGATAGGGTTGAAGATAGCCGCTGGTAGCATCGATGGGTTTGAGCCCCCATTCTTTGAACCTGGCTGCGGCCCATTGCGCCGCTTTGGTATAGCCTTCGTGACCGGTAAGCCGCCCGGCAAATTCGGGCGCAGCCATGGTTCTGACCAGCTGATAGGGCAAAAGAGAATCAAGAGAGTTAAGGGCCTTTTTTAAATAAAGCGGAAGGGTCGAAGTCTCTAAACCCAAAGAAACCGAAAAGACCAAAAGGATAAAAATGAAAGCTAATAATGAAGCCGTCATTTTTCTCATTGGCTCACCTCAAAAAATTAAATGATTTTTTGACCGCCTTTTTAAACCTTGTTTATCAGTAGGTTTTCTTGCCTCTGCGATAGAAAGAAATTTTATTATTTTTAATTTTAACCCTGCCACCCAACTCTCTGCTTCCGGTTTTCGGCGATTCGCCAGATAAGCCATTTTTGAAGCCTATTTTATCCCCATTTTTTATTTATATCATTAAATATCATGAGCCCCGATGGTCTCGACTAAATGCCCGGCTCATTCTTGGAATGATCCGAAGGGGAAAAAACTATTCCCAACGGAAGAGTCGGGTAGCCAAGCCAGTGCCGACGACAAGAGTACCAGCTAAGACAAATACTTCGGTAAGGTGACGGCTCCAGGCTTCACCAAACCATAGGCCGCGCATGAGCGTTACTACATGGGTGAGGGGGATAAACCGACTGAAGGTGCGAACGCTTGCCGGGATAACTTCGTAGGGGATGGTAGCTCCGGAAAGAAACATCATGGGGAAGGTGGCTACCATGCCCACAGTCTGGGCTATCCGGGCTGTCGGCGCTAATCCTGCAATAAGATAACCAAGAGCTAAGAAGGCGGTTGTCGAGAGAAGAAACCCAGCGATAACATCTAAGACGTTGCCAGCAAAGCGGACATTAAAGACGAGTTTTCCGGTGAGGATAAGCAGGGTAACCCCCAACATGGTCATTATAAGATAAGAGCTAATTTCGCTGATGATATACGCCAACGGATGAAGCGGCGTCGCCCGAAAGCGGCGGAGAACCCCACTTTCCCTGGCAGCAGCTGTGCCGATGGGCAGGCCAATAATGGCCACAGTGACAATAATCAGTCCAATATAAGATGGCACTGAAATGTCCATCGAACCGCGACCACCAAAAAAGGGCGAGGGTTTATTGCCGTAGATGGCTCCAAATAGCAGGAGCAAAAGCGGCGCAAAAAGAATACTGAAGAAAGCAGCCGTCGGCTCACGGAGATAAAGCTTTATCTGGACCACGATAAGCTTCCCCAACCCACGCACTTTTCTCTCCTTTAATTAGAATTGAAATCAGCGTCCGGATTTTTTCTGAGCCAATTCAAATTATTAGTTGAATTGATTCTCCAGCCCATCTCCCTTAGGGAAAGCCCCCTAAAGGGGAATTTAGCGCGATAATAATCCACTCTTTTCATCTTCAATCAATTAGCCTCCTTAGATAGTTTCAAGGCTTTAATCACCGCTGCCTTATAAATAAATTCCTAATTTCTAAATATCTAAGGCCTTTGTTGGCCTAATTTTAGTTTTTCTCCTCCTGCCCAAAAATTTAATCGCGCATTTCTCTTCCGGTGAGCGCTAGGAAAACATCTTCTAGGCTGGGTTGCTCTGTCCTGAGGTCGCGGAAGCGAAAGCGTTGTTCTTCGAACCAGCTCACGACTGAGCCCACGAGTCTATCTCCTTTTCCATAAACTATGAGTTTTTCGCCGGCCTTTTCCACGCGGGTCACGCCCGGAACGGTCAGGATTTTCTTTTCATCCAGGTTTTCATCAACGCTGAAAATGAGCCGCGTTTCAGCGTCGAGCGAGCGAATCAAGTTTTCGGGCGAGTCCAGGGCAACAATTTGCCCGCGGTCCATGATGGCGACTCGGTCGCAAAGCCTTTCGGCTTCTTCCATGTAATGGGTGGTGAGAAAAATTGTTTTGCCCTTATTTCTTATCTCTCGTACCAAGTCCCACATAGCCCGCCTGGCCTGGGGGTCAAGGCCGGTGGTCAACTCGTCCAGGAAAAGGAGCTCGGGGTCGTTGATTAAAGCCAATATAATAAGAAGGCGTTGTTTCTGCCCGCCTGAGAGCTTGTCGAAGGTAGCCTGGCGTTTCTCCTCTAACCCCATCTGCTTAAGGAGAGGTTCTCCCTCCGCTCGGCAACGATAAAAAGAGTGAAAAAGGTCGATGGCCTCCCAGACTTTCATCCGGTCAGGCAGGGCGGCTGCCTGCAACTGTACCCCAATCCGCTGCCTTAGCTCATAACGATCTCGCTGCGGGTCCAGTCCTAAAACGCGAATACGAGCTCTATCTGGCTTCCGTAAACCCTCCAGGCATTCGATGGTCGTTGTCTTGCCGGCGCCATTCGGCCCAACCAGGCCAAAAATTTCTCCTTCTTCTACCGTGAACGAAACCCCATCAACGGCCTTTACCGGGCCATAGTATTTATACAGGTCCGAAACTTCCAGCGCTCGCCTCATTTTCTTGCTTCCCGTTTAATATTGATAATATTGATATCGATAACCAAATTTGTCCTGGGACAACTGAGTTTCTGGTCAATTTTACCATATTAAAAAAATTTTTAGCTATTAAAATACCTCTCAGACCAATTTTGCCCTATTTGCTTATATAATTTTGCGAATGAGACCTGTCTTAGAACTGCTGAAAGGGTGGCGATTTTGGAGGCAATTTAAATCGGCCTCAATAGCCCGAATTAAAAAGTTATCTTGATAAGATATTGTCCGAACCAGGAGCTTAGAAAAGGGGAGTTACTAAATACTGGAGCGCGAGGGAGGTAAAGAGAAGGGTGGCGGTGGGAAGAGCGCCTTCATCAAAATCAAAGGCTGGATGATGGTGAGGAAAGGGACACCCGTCGCCCGCGCCAAAAAAGAAAAAGGCCCCAGGGATTTTCTGGAGATAATAGGCGAAGTCCTCGCCTCCCATGACTGGTTTGATTGTTATAACACAGTTTTCTCCCAGAACGTGCCTGGCAATGTCAGCCACAAAATCAATCGCTGCGGCGTGATTTACGACGGCCGGAAAGCCTTTTTTGTATTCAAGAAACGCCGTGGCCCCAAAGGCGGCCGCTGTTTGTTCGGCAATTTCTCGGAGCCGCTTTTCAGCCAAAGCCTGAACTTCAGCGTCAAAACTGCGGACTGTGCCCCGCAGGCGAACTTCATCCGGAATAATGTTGAAGGCTGTTCCCCCATCGATTGTCC
Organism: uncultured Eubacteriales bacterium; assembly: GCA_964627255.1. GTDB lineage: Bacteria > Acidobacteriota > Aminicenantia > Aminicenantales > CALLJL01 > CALLJL01. The sequence goes on along the minus strand of CAZVIN010000108.1, from coordinate 331 downwards.
CAAAAGAAACAACGCATGGCTTGAGAGGGTCAACGTTCCGGCTAACAATTGACTGGACGTTAATAATGATTTGCGCCGCTGCCAGGATGGGGTCGACCGCTTGGTGAGGCATAGAACCATGGCCGCCTCGGCCGCGAACGGTGAGAGTAAATTCATCGGAATTGGCCATCATGGCTCCTTTTACCAGCCCTACTGAGCCTGTAGGCAATGGCTGCCAGAGATGAAGACCGAAGATGGCGTCAACGCCTTCGAGGGCTCCTTCCTCGATCATTTTGACCGCCCCGCCAGGCGGCCTTTCCTCAGCTGGTTGAAAAATGAGAATAATACAGCC
>CAZVIN010000107.1:0-16938 GCA_964627255.1 uncultured Eubacteriales bacterium | reverse complement strand
AGCCCCGGCGCTGCGATCGCTGTCCTTGGCGGTGGCTCCGGCACGGGTATTGCTGCTTTGATTAACGGCACCTGTGATATTGCCAGCCACTCCCGGGAATGGCGCCAGCGTGAAATCGACCAGGCTTGGGAAAAGGGAGTTAAGCCGCGCTTCTTTGTGGTTGCTGTCGACGGCCTGAGCATCATAATCAACGAGAAAAACCCCCTCGAGAAGCTGACCATGCCTCAGGTGGGCGCTATTTACCGTGGGGAAATCAAAAACTGGAAAGAGGTTGGTGGCCCTGACATGCCTATTGTTCTTTATGGCCGGCAATCAAACTCCGGTACTTATGTTTTTATGCAGGAACACGTCCTCGGCAACAAAAATTATTCCCCTGATATGAGAGAGATGAACGGCAACGCCCAGATAGTCGAATCCATTCTTCAGGATCAAGCCGGCATTGGTTATGTGGGTGTAGGCTATGTTTTGGAAGGCGGCCAGGTTAGAAAAGGCCTGAAAGTCCTCAATATCGCTAAGGATGAAAAATCGGCGGCCTTTTCGCCTCTAAACAAAGCGGCCGTGGATAGCGGCGATTATCCTGTTGCCCGGCCTCTTTTTCTCGCTACCAATGGCAAACCGAATCAGGCTATAGCGGGCTTTCTGTCCTTTATCACCGGACCAGAAGGGCAAAAGGTCGTGGAGAGAGAGGGCTTCTTTACCATAGGCGCAAAGCATAAAGAACAGAATGAAAAGAATTTTAAATAACCGGCGCCAAACTTTTCATCCCGCGCCTACGGATTCTCTGGAGAGGGGGAAGGCGCTCCCCCTCTCCGCTTCTTAAAGGGCTTCGATGTCAAGACCAGTCAAAAGAAAGAAGCGGCTGAGCCAAATTAAGGAAGAGTCCATTCGCTTATTTTTTTTGGCCCACGGTCTCTTGGCGGTTATCGTCCTTGGCGGCATTTTTGTTCTGATATTATCCAATGCTGTTCCCGCCTTCAAAGAAATTTCTATTAAAGAATTTTTAATGAGCCACACTTGGGATCCCACTTCACCGGAAAAGGCTGAATACGGCATTCTCTCTATGATTGCCAGCACCATGATGGTAACGGTCGGAGCTTTATTTATTGCTATCCCGGTGGGCGTTGGGGTAGCGGCCTATCTATCGGATGTAGCCAGCTGGCGGGTAAGGGAAATTGTTAAACCGGTTGTCGAGATTTTGGCCGGGATTCCTTCAGTGGTCGTCGGTTTTCTGGGTATCGTCCTTTTCGGCCCAATTATCGCCCGGATTTTTAATATTTCGAGCGGCTTAACAGCCCTAAATGGTAGTATACTTTTGGCCATCATGGCTCTCCCCACAATTATCAGTATTTCTGAAGATTCTCTCAACGCAGTGCCCCAATCTTACTCTGAAGCCTCGCTGGCTCTTGGCGCCTCCCGCTGGCAGACATTAATTCGGGTAAGATTGCCAGCGGCTCTCTCCGGTATCATCGCCTCTATCATGCTGGGCCTGGGACGAGCTATAGGCGAAACCATGACCGTCCTCATGGCTACGGGAAATGCTCGGAGCTTTCCTCATGGGTTCTTAGACTCGATCCGCACCCTAACGGCCAATATTGCTATTGAATTGGGCGAGGTTCCCTATCATACGACTCATTATTACGGACTTTTCGCTATTGGCCTTACCCTTTTTCTAATTACCTTTGGGGTTAATCTAATCGCAGACATCATTCTTAATAAATACCAGCAGAGGGAGCAATGAAATTAAAAGAGGAAACGCGATGAAGCGGAGGATGTGGTTTAATCTGAGTCAGCCGACGAAAAAAAAGGCCCTTTTTCAGGCCATGGGATTTTTTGTGCTTCGCCTTTGCGTGTATTTTGTTCTGTTCATTCTTCTTCTCTTTGTCTATGACCTTCTTAAGAAAGGTGGCGGAGTAATAAGCTGGGAATTCTTAACCCAGCCGCCTCGCCGAGGCATGACCGAAGGGGGGATTTTCCCGGCCATAGTTGGCACCTTCCTCGTAACTTTGATTACTGCCTTCCTGGCCGTTCCTCTGGGCATTTTTGCCGCTATTTATCTTAATGAATATGCGCGACAAGGTCGTCTGACGCGGTTGATTCGGCTATCAATTCGCAACTTAGCTGGTGTCCCCTCGATTGTTTATGGACTTTTCGGAGTGATCCTTTTCGTCAATGTGATGAGCTTTGGGACCTCGGTGCTTTCGGCTGGCCTGACTCTTGGGCTTCTTACCTTGCCTTGGACTATCACGGCCAGCGAGGAGGCGTTAAAAACTGTGCCCAACTCCTTTAGGGAAGGCGCATTGGCTTTGGGGGCCACCAAGTGGCAGGCCATTCGCACTAATGTTTTACCCTATGCTTTTCCAGGCATGCTCACAGGCGCGGTGCTTGGTTTGGCGCGCGCCGCGGGTGAAACCGCGCCCATAATGTTTACCGGCGCGGCTTTTTATTTGCCTTATCTCCCTCGTTCCCTTAAAGACCAATTTATGGCTTTGCCCTATCACCTTTATATCATGGCGACCCAACACCATGCTATCCAGCAGGTCAGGCCTTTAGCTTATGGGACCGCCTTGGTTTTGTTAGTTTTGGTCTTGGGTCTGAACTTAACCGCTATCATCGTTCGCTATCGCCTCCGTCGCCGGAGGCAACTCGCTGGATGGTAAAAGGAAGCAATGAACAAAAACGGAAACTAAAAATGAAGGAATCAATCAAAATTGAAACCCGTGATTTAAATTTCTTTTATGGCCATAACCATGTTCTCAAGAACATAAATCTAGTTTGTGCTGAGCGCAAAGTGACCGCTATCATTGGACCTTCAGGATGCGGCAAATCCACTTTTATTCGGCTTTTAAATCGGATGAACGATGTTATTCCGGCCGCTCGGTTAGAGGGGGAAGTGCTCATCGATGGCGAAAATATTTATTCTTCCGACATGGACGTGGTGGATTTGCGGCGTCGCGTCGGAATGGTTTTTCAAAAGCCCAATCCCTTTCCTAAATCTATCTTTGACAACGTGGCCTACGGATTAAGGGTTAATGGTAGCCATGACCGGCACAAAGTAGAAGAGCGGGTGGAAAAGAGCCTCAGAGAAGCCGCTTTATGGGATGAGGTCAAGGACAGATTGAAGGATAATGCCCTATCTCTTTCAGGCGGGCAGCAACAGCGCCTTTGCATTGCTCGGGCCTTAGCTGTAGAGCCGGAGGTGATTCTCTTTGATGAGCCTTGCTCCGCTATCGACCCCATTGCCACGGCGAAGATTGAAGAGCTCATTGCGCGGCTCAAAGAGAATTATACGGTGGTCATAGTTACGCATAATATGCAACAGGCGGCCAGAGTTTCTGACTATACCGCTTTTTTGTGGTTAGGTCAACTCATTGAGTTTGACCGCACCGAAAAGATTTTTACCAACCCGGGCAATAAGCTGACTGAAGATTACATCACCGGCCGTTTCGGTTAAAGAATAGAAAAGTGGCAGGCTCAGAGCAAAAAATAAAAATTGGATAGCCAAAGAGGTCTTAGTTGGATGTGAAGCTCATTTCTTTCTACCGCTGGATACAAATATTTGGATTAATTATTTTAGTCTAGACATAGTTTACTCCCAGAGGTTAAATAAATTATAATTTAATTGGGCCAGGTTAATGGGCGTAAGAAGCTGTGACCGGTTATTTACTCAGGATACTCAGAGATCTAAACGTAGAAAGAGCCAGTTCTGAGGCAAAGATCAAATTAAGATTAGGATTTAAGGCGGATTTGAGGTAAAAAGTCGTGGAGAAAGAATTAATCGTTCTGGTGGAGGATGAAGTTGCTCTCCACGACTTGCTGCGATTGCATTTAGAAAAGGCGGGGTATCGCTTTGAGGCCTTTGCTGAGACTGGGCCGTTTTTGAAATGGCTGAAAAAAACCAAACCCAACTTAATTATCTTAGACTGGATGCTGCCCGACGCCGATGGGCTTGAAATCTGTCGATTTTTAAAAAATCAAGACGACACCAAGACGATTCCGGTGATAATGCTTACGGCTAAATCCGAAGAAGTGGACCGGGTGCTGGGTTTGGAGATGGGAGCCGATGATTATATTAGTAAACCCTTTTCGGTGCGCGAACTGGTGGCCCGAGTCAAGGCGGTGCTGAGAAGGGGGAAAGCATCAGCTGTCTCGATATTGAAAGGCGGCTCAATTACACTTGATTTAGAACGGCATGAGGTTTGGGTTGAGGAGAAACGCGTCGAGCTCACCGCCGTCGAATTCAATCTCTTAAAAATCCTTTTATCAAAAAAAGGCTGGGTATTTACTCGGGATAAACTTCTTGACCTACTCTGGAGCGGGGAGAAAATAGTTACGGACCGCACAGTAGATGTCCATATTAGCAATCTGAGGTCCAAATTAGGTAAAGCCGGCGAGTTAATTAGAAATATCCGGGGTGTAGGGTATAAATTTGAAGAGTAGCACTTGGGGCCTTTTTATATTCCAATTAAGACTATTTAAGGCAGATTATAAAAGATTTTAATTTTGACGAAAGGTTAATTAATTGAAGATATTTGTTCCGTTGTTTGTCGGTCGCCTTTTCCAGCGAAAAGGCCTGCCGCTTAAGAATTGCGAGGCCGAGCTTCTTCAGGCCGTGGAAAAAGTTAAGGCTGGCCAATGGCAATTTCGTTTTCAGGAAAGAAAAGGTCGGCCATCCCCGCTCTTCTTAAGCTTTTTTAACTGGCTTATGGATAGATTAGAGCCCTTTCTATCTGAAATGGCCGGCCAAAGAGAGGATTTGGAAAATATACTTTCGCAAATAGATGAAGCGATAGCGATCACTGACAGTCGAGGGAAAGTTTTGTGGGCCAATAGGTTCTTTCGAGAGCTATTTGAGCCCTTATCTTTTGGGGATAGGTACATATGGGAAATAATCAGGTCATCCACTTTTCAAGAGCTTTTTTCCAATTTTCTGGCAGGCAAAGAGGAACGGACGGCTGAAATTTATCTGGCTGAAAGACCCTATCTGGTCAATCTGTTATCCTTAAAAGAAAAAAATGGTGGGGAGGAAAAGCGAGGGAAGATAGCCCTTATCCTGAGTGATAGGAGCGCTGAGAAAAACCTGGAAATGATTAAGAAGGACTTAGTGGCCAATATCTCTCATGAGCTAAGAACGCCGCTTACCATGATCAAGGGATATTTAGATACTCTGGAGGATGAAAAAATGGCCCCCACCGCTCGTTCTTACCTCGATATTGTTAAAGACAACGTTGAACGGCTCGAAAGAATTGTTAAGGATCTATTGACTCTTTCTGAACTGGAGAACCGCAAGAGCCTCGCTGAGAGAGAAAAAGTTTTTTTTGCGGAAATTGTGGGTCGCGTGGTGGAACAATTCAAAGCTTACGCCCAAGAAAAGAATCTTTTTCTCCGAGCCGAAATCCCGGCTGAATTACCGGCGATTTCGGGAGATTCCTGGAGGCTGGAACAGATGCTGGTTAATCTGGTTCATAACGCTCTTAAATATACCGAGCGTGGTGGGGTGACAATAAAATTGGAAAAAGCTGAAAAGGAGCTAATTATAAAGGTAGAAGATACGGGGATAGGTATTGCCGCTGAGCATTTGGGACGAATTTTTGAGCGGTTTTATGTGGTTGACAAACATCGCTCAAGGCAACAAGGAGGGACGGGTCTTGGGCTGTCTATTGTCAAACACATCGTTTTGCTTCATGGGGGTAAAATAAGTGTGGAAAGTCGCCCAGGTGTAGGCACCACCTTCAAAGTTTCGCTGCCTGTGGCCTGAATTCAGGGGCGCCACAGAATTGGTGCTGCCCTTCGCAATTACCATATTTTTTCCCCTGGAAACACAATAAATCTGGAGGTCATCGAAAATTCGTTGCCAGTTTTCTTCCAATTTAATTAGTTTTTTATTTTGATATGAGTATTTTTAAAGGTTTTCATCATTTTCCTCCTTTATTTTTGTTTAATTTTGTCGGGGATTAGGTAATTAGCCCATGCCTGATTGGCAGAATTCCCGAACACTTGCCCCCTCAGATGGAGGCAAGCATCCGGGCTTCTTATTATCAGGCGGGAGAAAAGGTCCGGTAAGACGAAATTTTGGTAACAGCGATAAATGGCGAACCTTGGTTTTTGGTTTGGCTCAGCACTCGAAGTTTTCAGCATCGGATTAACTAACAAATTATCTAATTGGTTCTCTTCCATCCCGAACGTCTTCGAGCCTAACCCCTACAAGATGGAAGAGAATCATCTAATTTATGTCAATAACGAAACCCCGTACTTTTGGCGAAAGAGCCTAGTTTAAACAGGGTTAAGACTTCATTACAATTTTCTGAGGATTTTAGCCTTTCAGGTCGCTTTCATTAATGCTTTAACCCAAGACATAAATCGCGTTTAACAACGAAATTGAGAATTTTGGGGGTGAAAAAGAAATGGGTAAGATGGCATCAATTTTAAGGTTGGGAGTTGCAAATTTGGAGGAAAAGGAGAAAATAGGCAATGGGTGACGTATCACCATTTTTAAGGAGGGAAGGATGACGACGCGACGCACTTTCGTGAAAAACATGGCCTTGGGTATGGCAGCGGCTGGTTTGGCCTCCAAAGCTTTTGGCCTCAACCAGCCAGCCCCGCCAATTAAGGGAGAATCAGAGAAGCTCCTGCTCAAAAACCCTGAGCTACCTCAACCAGCCACCTTTGACCGCCTCCCTTTATCCTGGTATAAGGCGACAGTTAAGAGGCTGAAGGAGCGAGTGGGAGAGAAGGGGGTAAAGGCGATTGTCCTGCAAAATCCCTGGAATATTATCTATTTTACCGGTCTCTTCCATAGCTCCACCGAAAGACCGTTTTACGCTGTTTTTCCTGTCGATGAGGACGCTCTCTACTGGTATCATCCCGGCCTGGACCGCGACCTGGTGACGACCTGGTGGTCGACAGAAAACGAGTATTACTTTGATTTCTTTCATGCGGAAGGAGGCTATCCAGAGCAGGGCAAAGTGGCGACCGGAAAAACAGTCGACCTTTTCGTCTGGCTTCTCGAGGGTTTAAAAAAGAGGGGGTTCGGCGACAAGGTCATCGGGATTGATACGGAGCTCCCCCCTTCCAAACTACAGAAAGCGAAAAATACCCTGCCGCAGGCGCGCTTTGAGGACATCTCTGATATTTGCCTGAAAATGCGCATGGTCAAGACGCCGGAAGAGATTGCCCTGACGCAGCGCGCCATGAATTACTTCAGCCGCATTCATGCTTTTGCCCGTGATTATATCTTAGCTAAGGGAACTGACGCCACAGATTTTGAGGTAGGGCAAGCGGCTCGCGACTACGGGACGAACCTCATCATGCAAGATATTAAGCGGGATGGTCGGCCGCATACGGCCGTGGGGATTGCGGTTAATGTGAGTTGCCGCACCGGAGTGGCCACTGCCTATCCCCATCCCAATCAGTTCTTCCATAAAAAAATCGAACGCGGGGATGCTTTACAGGTCTCCGGCGTTGTCCGCATTGGCGGCTATGGCGGTGAGCTTTATCGCTATTACCAGATTGCGCCCTGGGATGCCCACCGGGAAAAACTCTGGGAAGTGGTAACCGAATGCGTTCATATCCAGGAGCGAGAATCAAAGGCTGGCCGCACCTGCGCGGAAGTGGCTGCCAAGATTCATCAGTATCAGGTAAAGATGGGCGTGGCCAAGTATATTTATCATCGGCCGGCCCATGGTGAAGGGATGGAGGGCCATCAGGCGCCGTGGTTGGCGCTTGGCGACCCCACTGTTCTCGAGGAAGGAATGACGTTCAGCGTTGAGCCCGGTTTATACGACCCAGAAAAGGGCTTCGGCTATAACCCGAGCGATAATCTGTTGGTGACCAAGAAAAAGGGGTTGCTGATGAGCCTCGTTCCTTACACCAAGGAGTGGATGTTCCTCAAACTCTAATTTAATTGGTGGCACCTCACCCATTCAGCTTATTTTGGATGAAATCTTAAGTTAGTCCATTTCATATCTTCATTTTTATCAACTGAAGCGAAGTTGAAACAGAGTTATCAGTTCTACGAGCCGGCTTCAGACGTTGAGACATGACTTTCTCTCTATCGATACCGAACTAAAATATTGAGATGAATAGCCTCGGCTATATCGTGGACTGCGTAGCCAAAGCCCAGAAGATAGAATGAGATTGACAAAAGTAATAAAGAGAAGAGTTGATACCAGAAGCTATTTTAGCGAAAGAAAAGTAACTGCGAGGTTGAAGGCGAAAACAAAGCTTGTCTTATCGGGGCGAGTCACAGTAATTGCTTAGTTTTAAGAAGTGGGCGACCTGCGGGAAATATGGAATAAAAATATGGTAAAAAGGTGAAGCGGCACCACTTTTGAATTTTAACAGTTTGGGGTTGACAACCGAAGGAAAATCCATTATTAATAGCCGCAGGCTAAAATGAAAAGAGGAGTTGGCGACATTCGCGAAGCGAAACAGTTCCCTCGCTCTTCTTTATCGCGGGCTTTTTTCGTTTTTTCGCTCGCCTCGACTCACCAACTGCCTCCCAATAGTTCCTTCGTTTCTCTTTTTCTTCTCCCTTCCTTCTATTATTACGGACGCCTCTGAGCGTCCGTAGAACTCTACCCCCACCACCCATCGCTTAAAGGCAAAATTCTTTTCTGGGAGTTAACCATGGAAGGTTTAAAATTGAGTTCCCGTCAATCAGCCGGCCGCACCATTATCAGCGTTGGTTCGCTTCGCCTCGGCCACGATTTTATCCTCATCGCTGGCCCTTGCAGCGTGGAGAACGAAGAGCAGATGCTCGAAACAGCGCGGGCGGTGAAAGAGGCCGGCGCTCACATCCTCCGCGGGGGTGCCTTCAAGCCCCGCTCGTCGCCCTATTCTTTCCAGGGCCTCGGTCTGAGGGGGCTGAAAATTTTGCGCCAGGTCAGCGAGGCGACGGGCCTTCCTGTTGTCTCTGAGGTTATAGACCCCCGAGATGTGGGCTGGATGAGCGAGTACGTCGACCTCTTCCAGGTTGGGGCGCGCAACATGCAGAATTTTTCGCTGCTCAAGGAATTAGGTCATACTAATCTTCCAGTTATTCTGAAGCGGGGCATGAATTCTACCCTTCAAGAATGGCTCCTGTGTGCTGAATACATCCTGGCCGAGGGCAACCCTAAGGTTATCCTCTGCGAACGAGGCATCCGCACCTTTGAGAGATACTCTCGCAATACCCTCGATGTAACGGCTGTGCCGGCGGTCAAAGAACTTTCCCATCTGCCGATAATCGTTGACCCCTCCCATGCCGCAGGTAAAGCGAGCTTAGTCCCGGCTTTGAGTTTGGCTGCTGTCGCCGGCGGCGCTGATGGCTTGATGATTGAAGTCCATTACCATCCTGACCAAGCCCTTTCGGATGGTGAGCAGTCTCTTTCCCCAGCTGAATTCTCCCAATTGGCCCGCCGCCTCCTTGACTTAAGAAAATTTTTGGAAGCCTCAAACCAGTACGAAACGCCGGCCGCAACCCCATGAAAAAGCTTCTCTATTCCTGCGTCTTGGGCTCCTCCGTGATTTATGTCGGTGATTTAGGTTCTTTATGGCGGGAGATTCCGGAGGCTAAGAAAGCGCCAATTATTACCTCTCGACAGGTGGCTTCTCTTTACCCTTGGCTCCTGGTTGGGAAAAAAGCCTTGGTTATTCCTGATTCGCCGGAGGTGAAGAGTTTAGACCGGGTCAAAGAGCTCTATCAGTTTTTCCTTGATTTAAAGCTCGACCGCTCCTCCCTCGTTATTGGGGCCGGCGGCGGCGCGGTCTGCGACTTGGTTGGGTTTGCCGCCTCCACTTTTCTTCGGGGCATCGCGTTTGTTCTCGTCCCGACAACCCTTTTGGCTCAGGTGGATGCGGCTGTTGGCGGCAAAACGGCTCTCGACCTTGGCTTAATTAAAAATGTCATCGGCACTTTCGCCCTGCCACAGGCTACTTTCGTCGACCCCCAATTCATCCTGACTTTACCTGAGGAGGAGATACTCAACGGCCTGGCTGAGATAACAAAGCATGCCCTGATCGCTTCCTCTGACCTGTTTTTCTTCCTTCAAGAAAACTGGCCGCGTCTCCTCAGTCGAGACTTAAAAGTGATGGAGAGGGTCATCCTTGCTTCTCTTCAGATTAAGACGTCGGTCGTGAGTCAAGACGCGCGGGAGGCGGGGAGTCGCCGTCTTCTTAATCTTGGCCACACTTTTGCCCATGCGGTAGAAAAAGAGGTGGGCCTCGGCCATGGCCAAGCAGTTGCCTGGGGCCTGGTTTTGGCCACAAAAATCTCTTCGCTTTTAGGTTATCTCGACCAGGTTGAGGCTGAGCTAATCTTGAGTTTTCTTTTCCGGGCCTTTCCTTTTCTGTGGAGGTTAAAACTGGCACCTTCTCAGCTTGAGATTATTCTCGCCCGCTTAGAAGCGGATAAGAAAAGGCAGGCCAACGAGATCAATTTTGTTTTGCTCCGCGGGTTGGGCCAAGCGGAAATCAAGCGTCTGCCTTTAAATGAACTGCGGAGGTTAGTCCGTGATTTGTGTTAGTCTGGGAAAAATATCCTTTGAGGCCTGCCAGAAAATTCTGCGCGAGGTCGCCTTAGCCGAGATTCGTCTTGATTTAATGCCGCTTTCCTTGGCTGAGGTTCGGCGACTTTTTTCCAGCCATCCCCATCTTATCGCCACTTTTCGACCGGGCCATTTTCCTGAAGCCACAAGGAAGGAATTTCTTTTAGCGGCGCTGACAGCCGGAGCGCGTTATGTTGACCTCGACCTGGAGTCTGACCGCCACCTCCTTTCGCTGCTCAGGGAAAAAATAAAGACAACTCATAGCCGCTTGATTATTTCTTATCATAACCACAAAGAGACCCCGCCAGCAGCTCAGCTCCGGCGCCTAGTCCGCGAGGCTTTTTCTCTGGCCGCGGATTTGGTGAAAATAGCCTGCTTTTGTCGCCGGCGCGAGGATAACGGCCGGCTGCTGAGCTTAGCGTCGGGCCGCCGACCCATTATTGTTTGCGGCTTAGGACCCCTGGGAGCAGCGAGCCGGGTGGCCGCCCCCCTCTGCGGCAGCCCCTTTACTTACGCCTTCTGGGAGGGCGAGGAGCCGACAGCCGCTGGTCAGCTCAGTTATCAGAAACTAAAGTCAATCTATGAATTGCTTGCTGATGCTTTAGTTCCAAATCAGACCCGGAGAGAAAATGATTTTGAACCTGTCCGCAGAAAGAAGAGACCTAAAAACATTATGGAGAACAGAGAGCTTAGAGAACAGGAAGGCAAGGAGCGACAAAAGGCGGATAAAGAAGCTGATAAAGAAAATAATGAGATTAAACAAAAGATAAAGCAAAAGATAAAAAATAGATCCAATATAGAAAGCTTTAAAACTCCTGGTGATTCGGCCAAAGCCGCTGAGGCCGATCAAAGCGACGGGGCCGATAGTTTAATTAAAATAAATTTCAATGAACTAAATAAAAAGGAAATAACTAAGGAAAAAGGAAACAAAAGAAAGCCGCGGCTAAATAGAATTCGTAAAACTAAGAAGAAGGACCAAAAAAGAATGGGAGATAAATAATAATTTCATGATTAATAAGAGTTTTAGAGAAAAGAGACTGCGGCTGCTGGCAGTGATTGGCCGGCCAATCTTCTTCAGCCGCAGTCCTGAGCTTTATCAGGCCGCTTTTCGGTGTCTCAAAATTGAAGCCGATTATATCCGGATTGCTTCGAACTCTCTTGAAGATGCCTGGCAAACGATAATCGAGGCCGGCGTCAGCGGTTTTAACCTCACCTCGCCATACAAAGAAAAGATTTTGCCTTATCTCGACGAACTTGACGAACAAGCTCGGGCCGTAGCTGCAGTTAACATGGTTCTCAGGCAAGGGAATAAATTTAAAGGGTATAACACTGATATCGACGGGTTTAATTTTGCCCTAAGGGCAGCTGGCCTCCGCCTCGATAACCAGCGCCTGTTGGTTTTAGGCGCGGGCGGCGCCTCGCGGGCCGTGCTTTTAGCCCTAAAACAGGCCGGGGTGAATTCGCTCTGGGTGGCTAACCGTGACGAGAATAAGGGGAAGGAGCAGGCCCAAAAATTTGGTGCCGGATTTCTTCCGTCAGCGGAAATTCCGAAAAAAATCGCTTGCTTTGATTTAGTGATCTCCTGTTTACCCCGAACAGAATATCTCTTGCCTTCTAGTCACTTACCAGCTCACGTCCGACTTTGCGAGGCTGCTTATAATCATTATTCCTGGCGGCCTGTCCAAGGTAATAGAAACCATAGGAATAATAAAAATAATAAAAATAATAATGAAAATAACAAAAATAATAGAAATAAGCTGAGTCTTCGGGCTCAGACAAAGAAAGTGGAGAAGCTTCAATTCAATTCCGGCCCGGGTGAGGGCCAGCAATTATCTAAACTTTTATCTCGAGATGAACGAGCAGAAAGGCAGGCCGATTTGAACTCCATAATGAGTCGCCAAGAAGCGGATTGGGGGCGGTTAGCTGCTCTTAGCCAAAATCAGGAATTCGGCATGAATCCGCCCGAGTTTTGTTTCGGGTTAGAGTGGCTTTTAGGGCAGGGTGTAGCCAACCTGCGCTTGTTCACCGGAAAAGAATTATCAGAACAGGAAGTGGCAGGGCTCAGAAAAGCGGTATATGGGCCTCGGTCCCGACGGGCTAATATTGCCCTCATCGGCTTTATGGGTTGCGGCAAGACAAGCTTAGGCCGCCTCCTCGCCGCTCGCTTAAATTTCGGTTTTATCGATACCGACGAGCTAATCGAGAAACATGCCGGAAAGCCGATTGCCAGTATTTTTGCTGAGGAGGGAGAAGCCGTCTTCCGGCAATTAGAAGCCAGTCTTATTTCCGAACTCCTTAAAAATTCTCGGCAAACAGTGCTGGCTCTTGGTGGAGGGGCGGTAAAAGAGGAAAGGGTGAGAGAGGCTCTGCGTTCCCGGTGTCATGTTGTCTGGGTATGGTCGCCGCTGGCGACGAGCTTAAACCGCACTACCGGAAGTAACCGACCTCTTTTAGCTTTAAATAATTCGCCGTCAGCAATAGAGAAACTCTGGCAGGAGAGGCAGCAGCTTTATGCTGGTTGTTGTGACCTGCTGGTTTCAAACCGCGACGGGAAATTAGATGAAACCGCGAGGTTAATCCATGAAGAAATTAATTTTTCCCTCTGAGATAAACGGCGGGGTAGTTGTGCCCGCCTCTAAAAGCTTGACTATCAGAGCCTTAGCGGCCGGGCTTTTGGCCGACGGAGAAAGCGAGCTGGTTAACCCCTCTCTGAGCAACGATGCCCTGGCAGCTTTGAATCTTGGGCGAAGGTTGGGGGGGAAAATAGAAGAAGTTGAAGAAATAATACCGCAAAAAATCTATCAAAAAAGTAGAGAAAGAAATGAGCGGCGGAAAATAAAAATAAGCGGCGGTTTTCCTGAAAAGAACCCGGTGCCGCCGGAAGGATTAGCGCTTTCCTGCGGGGAATCGGCCCTCACCATGCGCCTCTTTGCGGCCCTCGTTGCTCTCCAGCCGCATCGGGTTCAGCTGCGAGCTGAAGGGACGCTTAGCCGGAGGCCGATGGATATGCTCGAGAAAGGGTTAGCTCAGGTGGGAGTGGAATGCCGGACGAGGAGCGGCTTTCCGCCTTTGGAGATTAGGGGACCGATGAAGCCCGGCCGGGTGATTCTGGAGGCGAGGCGCACTTCTCAGCTCTTGAGCGGTTTGCTCTTGGTGCTCCCGGTGCTTGACGGTGATTCCGAAATCAAGGCCATTGGGTTGAAGAGCCGGCCGTATGTCGAGCTTACCACTGATTTAATCCAAAAATATGGAATAAATTGCTCCGGCCAAAAGGCAGGCGATGATTACCTGTTTTTTGTCCCCGGGAAGCAGCGATATCGAGGCACGAAGATAGAGATAGAGGGCGATTGGTCAGCCGCCGCCTTTTTCCTGGTGGCCGGCGCCCTTACTGGCCGCGTCGAAGTCAGAGGGTTGAACCCGGATTCGAAGCAAGCTGACCGCCGGATTCTGATAGCCTTGGAGGCCGCCGGCGCTAAATTTTTTTGGTGCGACGGAAATCTGGTCGTCGAGAGGTCTCAACTGCGCGGTTTTGAGTTTGATGCTTCGGATTGTCCTGACCTCTTTCCGCCGCTTTGTGTTCTGGCCTTAGGAGCGGCGGGGCGCTCCAAAATATGGGGCGCAGGACGTTTGGTTATCAAGGAAAGCAATCGAGCTGCCGCCTTAAGCCGCGAACTTGCGGCCATTGGTGGCAAGATATCTCAAGAAGGCGAGGCCATGGTCGTGGAGGGAGGCAAACTCAGCGGGGGAAAATGCCATTCCTGGGGGGACCATCGGGTGGCGATGGCGGCGGCGGTGGCTGGTCTTATTTCCCAGAAAGGTGTAAAACTTGTCGGCAGCGAAGCCGTGGCCAAGTCCTTTCCTGATTTTTTTGAAAAGCTCGAAGCCTGTGGAGGCAAAGTTCAATGAATAATTTTGGCCATATTTTCCGGCTGGCGATTTTTGGCGAGTCCCATGGACCAGCCGTGGGTGTCGTGGTCGATGGCGTGCCCGCCGGCCTACCTCTTGAGCCCGAGGATTTTATGGCTGACCTCAGGCGGCGCTGGCCGCAAAAAATCGGGGTAAGTTCCCGGCGGGAACCGGACAGACCTGAAATTAAAAGCGGTCTCTACCGAGGAAAGACGACGGGCGCCGCGCTGATGATCTTGTTTTCTAACCAGACCCAGAAGTCATCTGATTACTTGGCGCTGGAAAATCTGCCTCGGCCCGGACATGCCGATTTTGCCGCCTGGCATCGCTTTGGCGGCTTTAATGACCCCCGCGGTGGCGGCCCTTTTTCGGGAAGGCTAACCGTCGGCCTGGTGGCGGCGGGTGTTGTCGCTAAAAGAATAATTGCGCCGATAAAAGTGGAAGCTTGGTTGAGCGAAGCAGGTGGTTCAGAAGATATCGAGACCGCGGTCGCCGAAGCATGGAAGGCAAAAGATTCCGTGGGCGGGCTTGTTATCTGTCGGGCTAAACCGATGCCTGTTGGTTTGGGCGAGCCTTTCTTTGATTCGGTGGAATCGCTTTTGGCCCATTTAATTTTTTCGATTCCGGGCATAAAGGGGATTGAGTTCGGCCGCGGTTTTGAACTCAGCCGGATGAAGGGCAGCGAGGCTAACGACATCATTATTGACCGCCGAGGGAGGACGATGACCAATAATAATGGCGGCGTTACTGGCGGCTTAACGAACGGCAACGAACTCTATTTACGCGTAGCCGCCAAGCCAACGCCAAGCATTGGCCGGCCGCAGCCAACAGTGGACCTTAGGACCGGTGAAAAAAAGGTCATTGAGATCAAAGGCCAGCATGATGTCTGCTTGGCTCTCAGGTTGCCGGTGATTGTCGAGGCGGCGGTGGCCTGCGTTCTGGCCGACCTGCTCCTTCGGGCCCAAAAAGTGCCCCTCGTCTGGGGTGAAAATAGAGAGAAGGCTGGTTGGGAGGAAGAGGCCTCGAACAAAAGGGCAAGGACAAAAAATAAAAAACGGGAGAAAAATGGAGCTTAGTTAGTTGCTTTGACAGCCTTTTAAACCAGGGAGGTCTCAACTATGCCGAAAAATCAGGAAAAGGTAAACCTGATTAAACGAAATGCCAACGTGAAGGCAAAGGAGCAAAAGAGCGCCCCCGCATTGGTCTCAATTCGCCGGGAAATCGACTGCGTGGACCAGGCTGTTCTGGACCTGCTTAATCGCCGTTTTTCTTTAGCTCTCCGAACTATCGCTTATAAAAAGAATTTGCGGGATAGCCAACGGGAAAAAGAAGTGATAGAGAGGTTAAAAGGTCGAGCCAAAGCCCTGAGATATCTATCGCCAGGTTTAATCGAGAAGATTTATTTTCTAATTCTAAAAGAAAGCCTGCACCAGCAACAAAGTTATCGAAAGCGAGCCCAAGAAAGAAGGCAAAACGAGAAAAGAAGAAAGAAAAAGAGAAAAGAATGAAGAAAAAATCTTCAACCTTTGGAAAAAAAAAAGAAAAAAAAGGGAAAAGAAATTTTTAAGAATCGAGAAAAACTCGGCCAGGAAAGGTGAGAGCTAAAGGAGCCAATAATCGTGAGAAGTATAAATCAGGCAAAGGAGGAAATGGGTTTAAAAGAGCAGAAGGTGGCAAGGAAAAAGCCCAAAAGAAAGAAAATAGAAAATTAATAATAAACAAATGTCCAAAGAAATTGAAAAAAGAAAAAACAAATAGCTTAGAAGCGGAGGAGGCCATGAGTGAAGCCACGATAAAGGACGTTACTCGTATCCAAAGAATTGCAGTCGTTGGGGTGGGGAAGATGGGGAGCTGGTTGGCGACACAGCTTCTAAAGTTTTATGAGGTAGCTGTCTTTGATGTCGATGCGGCCAAAGTGAAAGCGTTAAGCGGGGTTAAGGTTCTGGAGGATTTAAAAGAGCTCGAGCGATTTGCGCCTGATTTATTGCTTAACGCGGTTAGCCTGCAGAATACCATCCAGGTTTTTGAGGCCGTGTTGCCCTTTCTTCCCGAACACTGTCTGCTCTCGGATATTGCCTCAGTCAAGGGAGGGCTGGAAAGTTATTACGGCCATTGGGGTCGCCGGTTCGTTTCGAGCCATCCTATGTTTGGTCCGACTTTTTCTAACTTAGCTCAGCTTTCCGAGGAAAATGCGATTATCATCAGCGAGTCTGACTCTGAGGGAAAAGAATTTTTTAGACGCTTTTACCGTCAGTTTGGGATAAAGCTCTTCGAGTATTCCTTCGACGAGCATGACCAGATTATCGCCTATTCCCTAACCGTTCCTTTTGCCTCGAGCTTGGTTTTTGCCGCCCACCTGAATAAGCTGACTGTGCCTGGGACGACCTTTCGCAAGCATTTGCAAATTGCTCGCGGGCTGCTTAGTGAGGATGATTATCTTCTGGCCGAGATCCTTTTTAATCCCTATTCGCTGCCGCAGTTAGAAAAGATAACCCAGCGACTGGAATTT
>CAZVIN010000106.1:0-17432 GCA_964627255.1 uncultured Eubacteriales bacterium | reverse complement strand
GGGGAGCAATCGCAGAAATTTTCCGGCCTCCTTTCCTTAAATCCACCTTGGTGACCAGTTTGATGAACGCCAGCACTATGTTTGCCTGGTGGGGACTTTTTACTTGGATTCCAGCCTATCTGGGCTTGCCGCGCGTAGAGGGCGGGATGGGTCTGGATGTGGTCCGCACCTCTACCTGGATTGTGGTCATGCAGGTGGGGATGTGGTTTGGCTATGTTACCTTTGGTTTTATCTGTGACCGAATTGGCCGAAAGAAAACCTACATCTTTTACCTTTTGGCCGCCGCTTTTTTGGTGGCGGCGTATAGCAGCGTTCGGAGCAATTTAACTTTGCTCTTGCTGGGGCCATTAGTGGCTTTTTTTGGCACGGGCTATTTTTCTGGCTTTGGGACGATTACCGCGGAAATATTCCCGACCAGGATCAGGGCTTCAGCCCAGGGTTTTACCTATAATATTGGTCGCGGCTTGAGTGCCTTAGCGCCCTTTACTATCGGCGCCCTGGCCCGCGTCCATGGCCTCTCCTTTGCTTTCTATCTTACGGCCGCCTTTTTCTTAATGGCCGCCGTAATTGCCTTTGCTTTGCCTGAAACCAAAGGGAAGACTCTGGAATAAAAGCCGGGGGAAAAATTACTTGGCTAAGGCCATCAGCCCAATTGGTAGCCCAATTGGTGACACCTTACCTATTTACCTAATTTTTTGCAGGGTTGCTTAAGTTCTATAAATATCGGGATAATCAGTCAACTGGGAATTAGCAAGCCGGAAGTCCCTCTTTTATAAGCCAGCGGGACGAGGCCGAACAGCGGCTAAAACCTGTAAACGAAGAGAACCTAAATGAGGCGCCTCGATTTATCATCCTACCGATGCAATGGGGAAAAATCGGTGCGGTCAGCTCTCATTCCTCGAGGGCAACAGAAATCTGTTCAGACTTGTCCTTATGGTGTTTCCAGGACTTTTTTATCTTAAATGATTCTCTTCCATCTTGCATGGGTTGGGCGCGGAGTCGTTCGGGATGGCCCTGCTCCCCCTCAGGTTTTTTACGCCGTTCCCTCTTCGCCTCACTCCGAGCCTGCAAAACTCGCATCCCTGTTCATAGATATAGCCAGGAACTCCCTTGCCCCCTTTGGCCTCTCCGTTTGTCCTGTTCAGGCTCAGACATCCTCGGCGGCCAGAGGTTCCATCGAAGGGCGATTCGCGATGACTAAACCTTCCAGCGTCACTTCTGCCCTCCAGAACTTAGCCCTCAAATCAGCCTATATAAAATGGAAGAGAAACATTTAGTTTTAACTGTGACCCCATCATAAATATTTAGCGTTTTTCGGCTCCAAGAACTCTTCTATCGGCGAAAAAGTCGGGCTTTATAAAGCCTTAATTTTAGCCTCTATAAAAGTATGCTAAGAATAACTCGTGTTTTTTATTTAAAAAACATTTATTACCCGGCTAAAATTTATATTTCCTTGTATTTAAAGGAAATACAGCCACTCTGAATCTAATAGGTTTCCACACTTTTAGCGAAAGAGCCATCGGTTCATTGATTTATTTAATTTTTTATAATAAAATTTTTTATTATGCTTCGGTCACGGTTTACTGTTCGGGGGAACACGAGGTTAAGACCTGGCCGGTTAAGAAAACCAAAACATTTCTTTTCTTGCGCTTTTCTTTTGATGAAGCGAACCGGGCTATTTATTATCCTTATTCTCCAACTAACAACTTCCTTTGCTCCGGGTCAGGTTGATTGTGGAGAATGCCCCAATCCTTTAGTTGAGCTCAAGAATTTAAAAAAAGAAGAAATAAAAAACATAGGCGACCTGTATGAGAAACTCGCCCGTGAATACTACGGCTGGGAGGAAGGAGAGCTTGGCGTTGGAGAGGTGCTCCAGAAGGGATTCAATTTTCTTGATTTCAAGAAGGAAAACCCTTGTGCCGATATGTTCTATATGGCAGAAACAGGCCTTCCAGAAGATACGCGGGTCGGCGCAAAACAGGGTGCGGCCAAATACTATATTGAATCCACCTTAAGAATGAAAGCAGCCCAGCCAGGTGAAAAGGCGGTGGCGATTAGAGTCGTTTATGATGAAAAAGGCAATACCGTATCACAGAGAGAGGAATATGTACCTAAGCTGGGCTCCATCGAGGTCCATCATCGATTGGTTTGTTTGAAGAATAATGAAGTTTACGACACTGGAGATTTGAGCTTCGATTGGCTTGCCGACCCACCGGCAAACGAAGGCTATTTTTATGCCCAAAAGGGGTCAGATGGAATTGTCGTCGGCCTATTTAGTCCTGGGAGCATTGCCGGCCTGCCGATAGAACTCAGGAGGGGCGATGTTGGCCAAACAATCCGGAATAAAGAGACCCCGTCTTCCTTTATGTTAGACGTTGACGACACTCTTTACCCTCCCTATTACCAACTGAAAATACGTGATATTCGCAATCTTTACGGAGAAGCGTTGCCGAACCGAATTCAGGTGGCCATAAGGCCGAAACACGGCGAGATTATCGGGGGCGAAAAGGTTGACGGCTGGAATGTTTTCCCCACTGAAGGAGCGGAAATTAAGTCCCCTATTCTTTACAAGGTTCCAGAGTGCTCCCAGACAGATAGAGAAATTATCGAAATAGCCGCCTATTGCGATTGGCATGCCGGCGAGCCGACCACAGGCCAGCCGCAAGCCTCGCAGCCGTTCTTTATTCCTAAATGTTTTGACCTTTCGCTGACAATCGCTGTCACTGAGCACTATACACATCAAAGAGAATCATCCACCACTGTCCCCGGCAATTATCTTATTAAAAATACAGAGTCATCGGATAGAAAAGAAGAATATGCGGCGTTTATCGTTTTTAATAAAAAACCCAAACTTATTAAACCCATAGGCCGGGGGAGACTTCTTTATGTCTATGAAGCAGAATCCTGGCATGCCGGGGCCCACCATTTTCATATCCATAATGAAGAAGACGACTTAACCCAATTGCTTTCTTTGCCTCTTTTCGAGCATTCTCATTCGACCTTTAATAAATCGGGAAAAATTGTCCGCTTGAATCCGATCACGACCGAACTAGCCTTCATCTATGATCAACAGAAAGACGAAATTGTTTCTGTGGAAGAAATGCCTGCCTTTGATGTCTACCAAAACTTTCATGAAACATATGTTTATGATTATGAGAATAATGCTCCCGACGCCAATCCGAGGAGATTGCACGAATTCAAGACTGATAACTATGAAGAAGGGTGCGGCTTTATCGGAGAAACGTTCCCTCCCGATTCGTTTAGCGGGGACAGAAGAACTGTACTGATTGCCCACGGGAAAAAAGAAGAAAGAAAGCCGCCCACGAATGAGGGGTTTGGGCCCGTCTTGGATATTGTTTCTTCCTCAACAACCCAAACGATTCGCTGGGAACTTCGCCGCCGTTGAGCGAACCGTTTTCAAAGCTCCCTTGGCTCCGGTCTTCTGCCTTAATTTAAAGACTTGATGGAATAGATGCGGTCGAAGCAGGCGCCTCAGAAATGGCTGATCTTGGGGTTTCCCTTCCTGTCGGCTTTCTTCAGGTTTTCCGTTCGGGTCAATAAAGTTGAGTGTCGAACCTCAGGACAACGTTTGTTGTCTTCTCATCCTTGCCTTTGTTAACAGCTGTTGACTCTCTGAAGCCAAGAGACTGGGCCCTGGGCGGCATCTTCCAGGCGCCCAGGGGCATCAAGCGTGCTTCGGACGCGCTTTATGGCTGCTCCCTCGTCGGCCGAATATCTATGGTAATCTTGCCTTGCCTGGGGAGGAGAAGTCTGTCAGATTTCCGAAGCTTTTTGGCTTGTCAGCTGGTTCCTGGTTCGCTCCTCGCCATTTTGAGCTCAATTTGACATCCCTGAGTATTACGCTTAATAATTTTCCACGAGGGGAGAGACAAAAATTAGTCCTCAAGAGGTCATGCCGCCAGTGCAGTAAAAAACGAGTTATCTTATCCCTTGTAGAGGATAGAATGGCCAATCTTGAAGTGGCCACGAGCTCCTGACACAATCCAGTCATTCACTTCGTCGTTAAAGAAGGAAAAAATGGAGCGCGCCAGATCTTGACAGCTATGTGCGCTCCATGTCAAGTATTTAAAATAAATTCTCAAAGAACAGGGCCAAGAGCCTCAGTGGGAGCGTGGCCATTGCTGAGTTTCCGGGCCTAACCCACAAAAAATAGAAGAGAATCCCTTAGGTCAAATTATTAGGCTAAAGAATGGCGATGAACGGGAAAAAAAGAGCTCTGTTAATCCAGCCGCCAATCGAAGATTTTTATACGACGCCTATTAGGCTTTATCCCCTTGGTTTACTTTATGCCGGCCGCGTCCTCGAGAAATTGGGATGGGAGGTTAAAATTCTTGATTGTCTATCGCCTCTAAGAAAAAAGGAAATTCCGCTGCCCGGGAAATTTTTCTACCTAAAGCCCTATCTCGATAATCCGTATTTTTTCCACGGTTATTACCGCTTTGGTCTGGCGACGGAAAAAATAATCGAGGCCATAAGAAATTTTTCTCCCGACTTGATTGGCCTGGCTTGTTCCTTTGCGGCTTATTATCGGAGTGTTGACGAGCTGGCCGCAGAGATAAAAAAGCATTTTGCCACGGTCCTCATTGTTGGCGGCAACCAGGCCTCCTGCTTTCCGGCCGAGATTAAAACCAGGACTCCGGCTATCGAAGCGGTCGTTGTCGGTCCAGCAGAGCGGTCGCTTCCGGCGTTCTTGAAAGAAAAATATAGCGCGGCTGATGGCATTGGCTCTCAAGAAAAATGCGCCAATAATAACGGGAAGGACAAAGAGAACCCCGAGGCTGAGGTCGAGCTTGATTGGAAAAAAATCTGGCCAGCCCATCACCTCCTGCGGCCTGAGCTTTACCGCCTGGGGAAGAGAAATTATGCTTCGCTTCAAGCCAGCCGCGGTTGCCCCTTTCATTGTTCCTTTTGCAATGTTCAAGTGGTTTTTGGTTCCAAGATTGATTATCGCCCCATAGATTCCCTGCTCGAAGAGATGCATTATCTATATGAGAAACATCAAGTGAGAATCTTTAATTTTGAGGACGATAATCTTTCCTGGGATGAGCTCTGGGTCCAGGATTTTTTGGGGGCGATAAAAAAAGATGAAAAGCTCCGAGGGGTTAAGCTTTTGGCCATGAACGGTCTTAATTACGACACCCTAAATGGAGAATTATTGACCTTGATGAGGGAAGCTGGGTTTCGTCACCTCGACCTTCCCTACGTTTCGGGCGACCCAGAAATCAGAAAGAAATTGCGGCGGCCAGAAAGAAAGGGGAGTGAGCATTTCTGGACAATTCTAAGAAGAGCCAAAGAATTAGGCTTTTTTATCACCGTCTATCTAATTATTGGATTACCAGGACAGACCTATGATGAGATTAGAGTCACCGCCGAAGCGCTCTGGGCGGAAGGGGTTTTAGTGGCGCCTTCAATTTTTTATTTAGCCCCGGGAAGCGAGTTATTCCGGACCTTATCAATCCCTGAGAATATTAAGAATGATTGGGACATGTACCGCTCCACGGCTTTTGCCGTGGAGACCGCCGAGCTTTCCCGCCCCCAGCTTATTGAGCTCTTCCTTTACCTTCGCCAGCAAAACTTAGCGCGGCGCTCACGGTGAACGATTTAGGCGAAACCTCAGAGATAACCAAACACCTATTTTGCCTGCTTTTATCTCACTTTCGACGCAAGCCTCAGTCGCCTAAAAATATTATCAGAGCGATTTTAGAGCGCGAGGTTATGGTTGGGGACGATTTGATGATTTTATTTTTTCGATAAAGCTTATGGGATAAGCCCGCTCATTTTGGCCAGGGAGCATCTTTTAGCTGGTTTTTTTCGTATTTTTTTAATATAGAGAAAATGAGGAGAGGCTTGATGATAAAATTTTTGCTGTGGCTCATTCTTTTTGTCCTTTGCTGGCCTTTAGCCCTTTTAGCTCTTATCCTTTACCCCATAATCTGGCTTATTCTTCTTCCCTTTAGGTTAGTGGGAATTACCGTGGGCGCTGTCCTCGAGCTTTTTAAGGCTTTAATTACTCTCCCCGCCCGCCTGCTGCGGTCAGTTGGCCGATAAAGGAAAGCTCCTCCTTACCAGTCTTCTGGCAACAATTATTCTTGCCCTAAATAAGGGGAATCAGGGGCCTGGTCAAGCCTATTTTATCCCCCAGATTTAGGCTACGGATTAATTCTTGTTGGGAAAAAATTTCGTTTTAACGGCGCAACGGCTCTTTGAGGTCATTTTAAAGGAAAGGAGGGCATCGTCGCGAGCGCTAATTCCTTTTTATAAATTTTTTCTTCCTGCTTTCCTGTGGGCGAAAATAAGATTATTGAATGCACCTTTTTTCCGTTCGAGACTTGCAACTTACCTTAAAAGCAGGTATAAAACGAGTCAGCTGAATAAAGTGGAAAGGCGCGATAGAAAAGGCTCGAAAAATAAGTTAATAAAACTAAGAGGTTCTCTTGGGTATTGCGTAGGTTAGGCAATGACACGGCCGAGATGGCTTCGCTCTCGCTCAGGTTTTAGACGCCGTTCCCTCTTCGCCCTTCTTGCCGCTTGCGGAACTCCCCTCCAAGTTCATAGATGGAGTGTTGTTGTCCTTTGCCCCTTCTTGGCATCTCCGTGGCCTCAGTTCAGGCTCAGACATCCTCGGCGCCAAGAGGTTCCCTCGAAGGTCGTCTCAGGAAGGCTAAACCTTCGTTCGTCGCTTCCGCCATCCCGGACTTATCCCTTAAACCAGCCTATCTAAAACCGAAGAGAACCAAATAGGCTAATAAAATAAGGAGGGAGGCCTTGAGGAAAAAAAGATATGGCAGGGCGAAGTCATGGTTGCTTATTGTTTTCTTCTTTCTTTTGGCGGTTTCCATAGGCTCATTTAATTGGAGCTGTCAGAAAAAGGTTGAGCATGCGGACTTGGTTCTGATGAACGGGAAAATCGTTACCGTTGATGCCTCTTTACCCCAAGCCGAAGCTCTGGCGGTGCGTGGGGATAAAATTGTCGCCGTTGGCAAGAATAAAGAAATCCAGAAATACATCGGCGACCGGACCGAGGTAATTGACCTGGCGGGCAAATTAGCCATTCCTGGGTTTATCGATAGCCATGGCCATTTTACGAGCTTAGGTGAATCAAAGATGGTGCTGGACTTAACCAAGGCCAAGAGCTGGGAAGAGATTGTGGCCATGGTGGCTGAGGCGGCCAAGAATGCCAAACCAGGCGAATGGATTTTGGGCCGCGGTTGGCATCAAGAGAAATGGCAGACAAGACCGGAGCCCAACATCGCCGGTCTTCCCTTTCATCACGAGCTAAGCCGCGTTTCCCCGAATAATCCAGTGGTTTTAACCCATGCCAGTGGCCACTCCTCTTTGGCTAATGCCAAGGCCATGGAGTTAGCGGGTATAACCCGGGCGACAAAAGACCCGGCTGGCGGCCAGATTGTCCGGGATGAGCGGGGCAACCCTATCGGCGCTTTTATCGAAACGGCCCAGGGGCTGGTGCGGAGAGCCAGGGGAGCTTCCGAAGCGGCCCTTTCGGCTGAAGAAAGAGAGGCCCGAGAAATCAGGGCGATATCCATGGCTTCTCAAGAGTGCTTGTCGAAGGGAGTGACCAGCTTCCATGATGCCGGAGTTTCTATTCGGACGATTGAGCTTTATAAAAAGCTGGCCGACGAGGGAAAGCTTCCCGTGCGGCTGTATGCCATGATTAACGAGGGGAATGAGACCCTCAAAGAGAAATTGTCAGAATATCGCTTAATCGGTTATGCCGATAACCATCTTACCGTCAGGTCAATCAAAAGAGTTTTTGACGGGGCTCTGGGCGCCCATGGCGCCTGGCTGCTTGAGCCCTATTCAGACCTGCCGTCGAGTGTTGGTCTGAATACCTATCCGGTAGAGGCTCTTAAGGAGACGGCTCGTTTGGCCATCGAGAACGACTTTCAGCTCTGCGTCCATGCCATCGGCGACCGGGGCAACAGAGAAGTTTTAAATGTTTATGAAGAGGCTTTTAACGCTCATCCGGAAAAAAAGGATTTACGCTGGCGCATCGAGCATGCCCAGCATCTTCATCCTGACGATATCCCCCGTTTCGGTCGGCTCGGTTTAATCGCTTCGATGCAGGGAATTCACTGCACTTCCGACGGCCCTTGGGTTTGGAAGCGATTGGGTGAAAAGCGAGCTGAGGAAGGGGCCTATGTTTGGCAAAAATTAATGAAATCAGGAGCCGTCATCTGTAACGGGACGGATACGCCAGTTGAAGACGTTGACCCGATAGCTTGTTTCTATGCTTCGGTCACGCGCCAGCTGGCTGATGGGAGCTTGTTCTATCCTGAACAGCGGATGAGCCGGGAAGAAGCCCTGCGCTCTTATACGCTAAACGGCGCTTATGCTTCGTTTGAGGAAAATATTCTCGGGTCGCTGACTGCCGGCAAATTAGCTGATATCACGGTTCTTTCGCAGGATATAATGACGGTTCCCGAAAATGAGATTCCAAAGACCCAGGTAGTAATGACGATTGTTGGCGGCAAAGTCCTTTACCAGCGCTGAGTTTTTAGCTTCTAATTGGCGGCGGCTGTCCTTAAGAATCGCCCGTTCTCCAATTTGGCGCTAAGCGAGGGCCTTTATTTCATTGAAAAAACGGTGCCATCTTACCTATTTTCGCCTCTTTATTATTTTTGCCTCTTTCACGTTTTTAGGTCCAGGCTGAACTGGAAGCCGGCGGTCATGGAAGCAATCATTGAAGGTTTCAAAAAAATCGTTGACAACTAAGAAGATCGGTGACAACTTACGTGTTTATCTATTTTTTATTTTATGATTAAGGCACATACCACTTTAATGGCCGGTATCCTAAATAGATTGCAATTTGCTTTAGAGGAATCAGCCATCGCAACCTCTTCTTGTAAAACAGAAAACCTTAAAGGAGGAAGTTTTCATTTACAAGGGCCTTTTGCGAACAAAGTTTGACCCGACGGTTGACATTTGGCCTTAACCTGCGCATGATATTTAGGATGAAAATTAGATATCTTATTTTATCCATCGGAATTATAGGAATAATATTGGCTTTCAGCTTTGGTTTGGCCGCGGCTATTCTTAAGGTCGGGGAATCAGTTCGGCCTTTCTCGCTTCAGACTGTGGATAAAACAGTGGTAACAGTGATGGTTGAAGAAGGGCGGCTGACGGTTAAAAGGAATGACCAGGCGGGAAAGTTAATTTCAATCATCCAGCCGGAAGCCATGCTCCTTGATTTCTGGGCCACGTGGTGTATCCCTTGCCGCGCCGCTATGCCCCATCTTGACCGGCTCTATCGCCAGTTTCGTTCTGTAGAAGGCGGCGAAGAGAAGGTAGAGTTCTTCGGGATTGCCCTGGACCGTCAGGGCGAGGCCATTGTCCGGCCATTTTTACAAAAAATCAAATTGGCCTATCCTCAACTTTCGACTCCCGTTGGTGACGCGCCTCCAGAGTTTATTCGTTCGCCTCAAGAGATGGCTTCAGCCTTTAAAGTGCAGGAAATACCGGTGGTTTATATTTTTGACCGCCAAGGCAAAATCGTTCACGCTCATGTGGGTTTTAAAGAAAGTCACGTAAAGGAGATTGAGGAGGCGGTAGCTTTGTTGCTTAAGGCAGATAAGTAGAAAGGACCAAGTCAAAATAGAAAAAGAGAAGATAAGGAGCGAGAGCGCGTCTCTCCGTTTTAAGAAGAAAGGACAAAGATGAGGTCGAAAAGAAAAAAGAACCTGATTGCCTACGGATTATTAGGTCTGGGGATTTTGCTCCTCGGGTTAGGATTAGTCGCGGGCGAATACGCCAGTGTGCTTGAAAAGGCGGTCACCATCTGCCTTGATTGTATCGGCATCGGATGAGGCCAGAGCCCGGGTGGCGGGAATGAGACGGGAGAAAAAACGTCGCCTCTTCCAGATGGCCGCCGCGCTTGGCTTTAACGCCTATTTGCCGGCCTTTCTCCGGGCGGGTATATTCCAGGGAGGAATAAAAGGAGTTTGTCTTCCAGCTCTCAATTGTTATTCCTGTCCTTCAGCTATCGGGGCTTGTCCGATAGGTGCTCTTCAATCGGGTTTAGGCTCAATCCGGCTCCGTTTAGAGGCCGGCCAAAAGCAGTTTGGGCTTTATGTTCTGGGATTTTTGACTGTTGTCGGGAGTATCGGCGGAAGATTGCCTTGTGGCTGGCTTTGTCCCTTTGGCCTTTTTCAAGAGCTAATGCACCGCAAGGGCTGGCGAAAGTTTAAGTTGCCGCGGTTTCTCCCTTATTTCCGTTACCTTGTCTTGCTTATTTTTGTGGTTTTGCTCCCGCTTCTCATTGTTGACGAATTTGGCCTGGGGCAAACCTGGTTTTGCAAGTGGATTTGCCCGGCGGGGACTTTCGAGGCTGGTCTGCCGCTGGTGCTTATCAACCCTAATATTCGGAGCCAAGTCGGGTTTATGTTTAGCTGGAAAGTGGCTGTCTTGCTTCTTTTTCTTATCTTGATGCTTTTTATCAACCGGGCCTTTTGCCGGACGACATGTCCTTTGGGCGCGCTGTGGGGTTTGTTTAACCGGGCCAGCCTTTTCCAGATGACGGTGGATGATGAGCGCTGCACTCAGTGCTCGGCCTGCGAGCGGACATGTCCGGTGGGAATCAACCCCTCTTCTGACCCCAATAGCCCAGACTGTATCCGGTGTCTTCGCTGTCTCGATGTTTGCCAGTACGGAGCGCTTAGCTATTCTTTTCTCCGCCGCCATCCCCAGCCAGCCCCTCTTTCTGGCATCGAGAACCAGCCGGAGGCTTAGACTAGAACTCTTATCACCCTAAGCTTTTCTAATTTATTATTTTATTCGCCATTTCATTTATCTAACATCTATCTTACCTCGGGCGTCGAGACATTTTATTTATTCGAGCCCCTTTGAACCTGAACTGCTGCCTTCTTCTAAGATGAGAAATAGGTTACGTCTAATACTTTTTTATCAATTATTTCCATGACCAAATATTTTATTGAATTTTAATACGCCAAGGATTGTATTAATGATCAGGCGTTTACCATCGCTGATAAATTGGGGCCGATATTAAATAAAAAAGAGATGCTGGTAGCTAACTAAAAGGTAAGATAATGGAGATTATGCGGTGGCCATTTGGCGGCCTAGAACCTAAAGCGGGGTAGAAAAAAGGCCGAAAAGATGCTAAATTTGTTTATGTTTTTATTTTAAGCTCCCAGAGTTGAGGCTGATTGAGAAACTGGTGGGCGGTTAGCTCAGCTGGGAGAGCGCGGCGTTCGCAACGCTGAGGTCGGGGGTTCGAATCCCCTACCGTCCACCATTCTTTTCTTGAGGCGGTCGTGCGATTTGTGGTTGATTGTATGCTGGGCAAGTTAGCTAAATGGCTCAAGATTCTCGGGTTTGATACGGTTTATTTTTCTCGGGCTGAAGACGAGCTTCTGGTCGAAGTCTCTCGCCGGCAACGCCGAATACTGCTGACCCGAGACCATTCTTTAATAAGAAGGCTTGATGAGCGGCGCTCTCTTCTGATTGAGAGTGAGGCTTGGCGCGACCAGGTTCGTCAGGTCCTTCAGGCTTTCTCTCTCTGGGAAAAGGTTAAACCGTTTAGCCGCTGTCTTCATTGCAATGTCCGGCTGAAAAGCTTGGCGCGACGCAATGCTCGCTATCTCGTTTCTTCATTTGTTTATGAAAAAGCCCGACGCTTTGCTCTTTGTCCTCAATGCGGTCGGCTTTTCTGGCAGGGGACCCATTTTCAGGACATGGAACAGCAATTAACCTCCATTTTTAAAGCCATAGGAAATGGCTGAAAGTGCCCGAGCGCTTAGAGCTAAGGCTCTTTTGGGCATAGACTTGGATGATGAAACCATCAGCCTTGGTAGCGGCAATCGGCTGATGGTCAGCCCTGCGGGCACTGCCGTTTATTGTTAAGAGTGAGGTCTAAATAATGGAGAGAACAAAATTAGTTGACCTGGTTGGTGGGCTCTGGGTCTTGGCCGGAGTGCTGGGACTGATATTTTTTTTCCTGATGTTTTTTATTTTCTTGGGTGTTTCCTTTTTGCCCGATTTAGGTTATACCCCTCGTCTTATTTTGAGACTTTTTGCCTGGGGGTCCTGGGTTTTGGCGGCCATTTTTTCTCTTCCCCAGATTATAACCGGACTTGGTCTTCTGCGACGTCAGGAATGGGCCCGGATTTTGGGGATAGTTCTTTCAGTGCTGGCTTTGTTTCGCTTTCCCTTAGGGACAGCCTTAGGGATATTTTCGCTTTATATTTTAACCCAGCGGGAGACGATATCACTTTTTCGCTAAGTACTTAGCCACTTTCTATGAAGCCCCAAAGCAAACTGTTAAGAAGAAAAAAAGTTCCTCCGAGTTCCCTTAATGTCTTTATTTTTTCCTGAGTTAAAAAAGGGGGGGTGGCGCAGGAGGCAATAGCTTCAGCCGCTCAGGTTACGGGTTTTAGCTCGGAATGGAAGCAAAGCCGGTTGCGGCCCCGGTCTTTGGCCGCATAAAGGGCTAAATCAGCGTTAGTTATTAGTGATTCAGGGTCTTGACCGTCTTGGGGGAAGAGAGCAATGCCGATGCTTACCGTAATCAAGAGGGGAATTTGATTTATTTCAAAAGGAGTCCGAATCACCTCCAGAATCCGCTGGGCAATCTGGGCCGCGGCCGCCTCGCTTTGAATCTCTGGCAGGAGCAAGACAAATTCATCCCCGCCAAAGCGAGCCACGGTATCAGTCGAGCGAATGGCGGCTACTAACCTCTGACCGGCTTCTTTTAAAAGCTGGTCGCCGATAAAATGGCCGTAGGTGTCGTTGACTTTCTTAAAGTAGTCAAGGTCAAGCATCAGAATAGCCAAACGATGTCCATGTCTCCGGGCATGAGAGAGAGCTAAATTTAGGCGGTCGAAAAAGAGGAGGCGATTAGGCAGCTGAGTTAAAGTATCATGGATAGCCAAGCGTCGGAGTTCTTCTTCGTGGTTTCGCCGCTCGGTTATATCACGCAGCAGAATGACTAACCCGGAGGGCATGCCGCCTTCATCTTTGATGACCGAAGCCTTAATTTCAATCGGTGTCTTACCCTGGGGATTAATGATGTAAAGATTGGGTACGGTTTCAGGAAAGCCTTCCTTTTCGATGATTTGCCGAGGCGAGAAAACCACCGGCGTTTCTTTGTCGCCGTCAAAAAGCTGGAGGATATCCTCAATTCTCTTGCTAACCACGGCGTTTGGGTTCCAGCCACTAAGCAGCGCGGCTATCGGGTTCATAAAGGTGATAACTCCATGGATGTCGGTGGCAATAACGCCGTCAACAATTCCCTCCAGGATAGTGGCCAACCATTCTTCTTTCTCTCGCAACTTCATTTCCATCCGATGCTTGTAGAGGGCCATTTCGATTACCGTCAGAAGTTCTTTTTGCTCGATGGGTTTATGGATAAAAGCCAGAGGATTGGTCACTTTGGCCCGTTGGAAAGTGGCTTCATCGGTGTGAGCTGTCAGGAAGACAACTGGGAGATGGAAAAGGCGGCGAATCTCGTCAGCAGCTTTAATTCCATCCATCTTCCCCTGAAGCACAATGTCCATAATTATTAAATCGGGTCGCCGGCTGCTAATAAGGCGAATCGCTTCTTCCCCGGTTGAACAAATGCCAACTACTCGGTAGCCGAGATTCCGGACCATCGATTCTAAATCGCGGGCTACAAGGCCTTCATCCTCGACGACCAAAATTCGCGGTTTTTCCATACTTATTCCTTAGACGGGGAGGGAGATTGTTCTTCGAAGGTAATTCGGAATTCTGTTCCGCCATCAATCCTTACTTGGAGTTTGCCGCCGAGCTGATTAACCAAGATGTGGACGATTTCCAGGCCGAGCGTGTCAGGTTTTTTTAGGTTTAAGTCAGTCGGGAGCCCACGGCCATTATCTCTTACGGCCAAAATAAACCCTTCTTTCCTGCCCCGGTGCAAGCTAATTACGAGTTCCCCTTTTTCGCCGGGAGAAAAAGCATGTTTAAGGGCGTTGGTAATCAGCTCGTTGAGAATGAGGCCGCAAGGAATGGCGGTGTTTAGGTTAAGCGAAATTTCTTCAGCCTCGACTCGCAACTGAATCAGGCTGGCATCAACTTTATAGGCATGAAAGAGTTGGGTGGCCAAACTCCGGAGATAGTTTGAGAATTCGATGCGATGCAGAGCTTCCTGTTGGTAAAGTTTATCATGAACCAAGGCCATTGAACGGATGCGCTCCTGGCATTCCTTTAAAGCCTGAACGGCCTTCTGGTCTTCGAGTTTTTGCGCCTGAAGGCTGAGGAGGGAAGAAATGACCTGCATATTATTTTTAACTCGATGATGGATTTCCCTGAGCAATGTTTCTTTCTCTTTAACTAAAGAACGGAGTTCTGCCTCCGCCTCCTTTCTCTGAGTTATTTCCCGACTAATACCTACCAAGCCCAGGCGTGAGCCGTCATGGGTGAAGACAGGCGCCTTGATGGTTTCAAAGACTATTTCTTGACCGTTGGTCTTGGGGAGAACTTCTTCTTTTATAACGGCTTCCCTCTTGGCTATTGCCTCTTCATCGCTCCGCCGACATTGAGCCGCTAACTCCGCGGGAAGAATGTCTTCATCGCCCTTCCCTAAAATTGTCTCCTTGTTTAGCCCAAAAGCTTGTTCAAAAGCCTGGTTGATGAGCAAATATCGGCCTTTTTTATCCTTGAAGTAGATTAAATCAGGAGCAGCGTTAAACAAAGCCTCAAACTGGGCCTGTCTTTCGATTAAGGCCCTTTCGGTTTCTTTTTGGCTGGTAATGTCTTGGAAGTTACCTGTGATTCGACTCACTTTCTTCCCGGACTGAGCAAAATGGGGATGGCCAAAGGCGCTTACCCAACAGGTCTTTCCGGGCTGAGTCTTGAGCCGGAAATCAGCCGTGGCCGTCTCGCCTCTTGAGAGTTTTTTCCACCAGCTCCTGAATTCTCCGTAACTTTCAGGACAGAGAAAAGGGGGCGGGGAGGGCGGTAAGGAGTCAGGAACGGCCCCGAAAAATTGCCTTAAAACCTCTTCTCCCCACTCAATCCGGACCTTGCCTCGGGGTGATAGGAACAGGGCGAAATGACTTTTTTGGGCATAGTCCTGAAGCGTGGATAAAACAGAGGTTATCCTTTTTAATTCCCTTAATTGTCTTTTTAGGGCCCGATTTTCTCGACGAAGAAGGCTCTCCTCTCTTCTCGCCTTTTTCATCCCTCTATTGGTTTCTTTTTCTCTTTTTATCTGCTTCACTCGCTCTAAAGATTATGAATAATTTTTCTAATTTTTGGCGAATCTAACGACTAATTTATATTATAAAATAGAAATAAAGGCAATAACCCATAGGGGTGAAAAAGAGGGGGATTTCTATCCTCTAAATCTGTTTGAAAAGCGGCTCTTTTTTTGGCATGGCTCAATTAGTGTTGGCCAGGAATAAGCTTCTTAGCTAATATAATTTATTATGTCTTTGATAATTGATGCCAGACGGCTCAAATCCCCTCTGCGAGAGCCGGTTGATTTTGTCTTGATTAGCGGCGAACCATACGCTGACCACCCGCTTTCCGGCGTAGGCGTCATTGCCCGGGTTCTGGAGAGCCAGGGTTGGCGCGTGGGCGTAATCGGTCGGCCTGATTGGCGACACCCCGAATCTTTTCAGCGTCTTGGCCGGCCCCGCTTAGGTTTCGGCGTCACCTCAGGCTCGATTGATAGCCTTTTGCGCAATTACACTCCGCTCAAGAGGGCCAGGACCCGTGACCCCTTTTCGCCGCATCTTTCGGGGATTCCTGACCGGGCGATAATTGTTTATAGCAACGTGCTTCGTCATCTTTATCCTGATGCTCCTTTGATCATTGGCGGGGTGGAGGCTTCGCTGCGGCGTCTGGCCCATTATGATTATTGGGAAAATCGGGTCAGGCGTAGTCTGCTCCTTGATTCTCGAGCCGATATCCTGGTTTATGGACCTGGGGAGCTGCAGATAATAGAAATTGCCCGCCGTTTAGCTGAGGGAAAGGACTTAGCCGGAATTCCCGGTACCTGCGTTGTCCGCAGGAAAGTGCCGGAAGGTTTTATCCTTTTGCCTTCTTTGGAGCAAGTTGGAGACAACCCTGAAGCTTTTATCGCGATGCAGCGCCAGCTCTCAAATCGCCGGCCTTTGGCCCAAGCTCATAGTAATCTTTATGTCCTCCAATTTCCCTTTCCTGATTATCGTCCCGAGCATCTTGATTGGATTTACAGTCTTCCTTTCCGCCGAGTCATCCCGCTTGATTTTCCTGACCTTCGTTTAGCTCAATTCTCAGTGGTGACGCACCGCGGCTGTATTGGCTGCTGTTCTTTCTGCGCCTTGGCCCTGCATCAAGGCGACCGCATCATTTCCCGAAGTGAAGCCTCAATCCTAAAAGAAATAGAGCGCCTTAGCAGCCTTCCAGAATTTAAAGGAATAATCGACGACCTGGGCGGGCCAACAGCTAATATGTATGGCCTGGATTGCTCTAACCCCTGCTCAGAAGGCGAGTGCCTTTCCTGTTCTCGGTTGGACCGGAGTCATCGCCGCCTGATTAATTTGTTGCGTCAGGCCAGAGAGCTACCCGGGATAAAAAAAGTTTTGGTGCGCAGCGGCATCCGCTTTGATTTAGCTATGGAAAGCCCGGAGTATTTAGCCGAGCTTATTAATCATCACCTTTCTGGCTGGCTCAAGATTGCTCCTGAGCATGTGTCGGCGAAAGTGCTTCGGTTGATGAACAAGCCAACTTTTAAACTCAACGAGTTTCGCTCTCTCTTTAAGCGTCTGAATCGGGGAAAAAAGCAATATCTTAAGTATTATTTCATGGTGGCTCATCCTGGAACAACAGGCGAGGAGGCCCGCCAGCTCGCCTCCTATATTCAGAAGCTGCGGGGCGAGGGGCCAGAGCCGCTGGAAGGTGTCCAGGTCTTTACGCCCACTCCTATGACCCGCTCGACTTGCATGTATTACACGGGCCGAGACCCTTTGACTGGGGAAAGGGTTTACGTTCCCCGAAGTTTTGGGGAGAAAAAGGAGCAGAAGCGCCTGCTTCAAGTTAAGGAAACTCCCGTTATCCCTCGCCGCCGGAGAAAATAGGGCAGGGATGGCGCTAAAGGGAAGAAAACAGCTTAAAATTCAGACGCCTCGGGGTCGAAACGGAGAAAAAAGATCTATTTCTCTTTTCCCCGTCCTCTGTTAGTTGTGGTCAGCTCTTCTCAATTTGGCCTTGAGAGTTTTTCTTATAATCAGGTTTCAGGCGCAGCGACTCCAGCCGCAGTTGGGACAGGTAGGACATTTTTCGTCAGGCAAAGTGGCGCCGCAGACGCGACAGAAAGTGGCGAAAATATCCCGGTTATTATTCTGGACCTGGCCGAGGTGCCTTTCCAGAATTTTGGCGATGGCGTCGGGAATGGATTGGACCAAGCCGCCCTCGGTAAAGATAGGCTCAGAGCC
>CAZVIN010000105.1:0-2463 GCA_964627255.1 uncultured Eubacteriales bacterium | reverse complement strand
TGAGTTTTGGCTTTTAATGGGAGGTAAGATGAGACCTTATTTTGTTAAACAAAAGTTATTAGCTCTTTTTTTAATTTTTGGTCTGTTCTACTTTTCCCCCCTTTCCTCAGCCCAGGGCGAAAAGGCGAAGCTTCAGCCGCTTCCACCGGGTATTGATAACCTCGTTCGCCGCGCGATGAAAACATTTGAAGTTCCAGGGTTATCTGTGGCCATTGTCAAAGACGGCGCGCTCCTTTTGGCTAAGGGATATGGAGTAAAACGTTTAGGGGAGCAAGCCCCTGTGGATTCTCAGACTCTCTTTGGTATTGCTTCTAATACCAAGTTTTTTACCGCCACGGCCCTCGGCATTTTAGTCGATGAAGGTAAAATAGCTTGGGACGCTCCGGTTATTAATTATCTTCCCTGGTTCCAGATGTGGGACCCCTATGTTACCCGGGAGTTAACTGTCCGCGACCTCCTCAGCCACCGTTGTGGCTTGGGACTCGGCGCAGGCGACTTACTCTGGTGGCCACCTTCTGATTATGACCGGAAGGAAATTGCCAAAAGAATAAAGTTTATTCCGCCCGCCTCGAGTTTTCGCAGCACCTATGCTTATAATAATTTAATGTTTCTGGTGGCGAGTGAAATCATCGAGGCCGTGAGTGGGGAAACGTGGGAGGATTTTATTTCCCGCCGCCTCTTCGCGGCCTTAGGCATGAAGGAAAGTTCAGCCCGCATTTCTGACACCGAGAAAAAGGCCAATGTAGCGGCTACTCATGCGCCAATCGAAGGAAGAGTCCAGTTGGTTAAACCCTTTCTTGTTGATAATATAAATCCTGCGGGGGGAATTCTTTCCAACGCCGAAGATATGGCCCGCTGGGTTATCTGCCATTTAAACGAGGGCCGAATGGATGGCGACCGCCGCCTTTTTAGCGAGAGAGTAGCACGAGAATTGGGTGCTATCGTTACTTCTCGACCCGTGGCTCCAGCACCGGCCGAATTAACTCCCCTTAAGGCTAATTTTTCTGGGTATGGCTTAGGAATGGGAATAAGAGATTACCGAGGCTGGAAAATGCTCGGCCACACCGGTGGTTTGCCCGGATATGTTTCGCAAGTGACGATGCTTCCGGACCTGAAGCTCGGAGTGGTTGTCCTCACTAACCAAGAGTCGACCGAGGCTTTTAGTGCGATTACTTATTCGGTAATCGATTATTATCTCAAAGCCCCTGCTTTTGATTGGGTAGCGGCCTTCCAGAAATTTAAAGAACGCCGCGAGGCAGAAATAAAAGAATTAGAAAGGAAAGTCGAGGCCATCCGGGATGCCGCCTCCCGACCTTCACTGCCCTTGGAACGCTATGCTGGGACATATACTGATGCCTGGTACGGCGATATCGAAATTATCAAAACTGGCGATAAGCTTCGGTTGCGCTTCACCCATACACCCTCGCTCGTTGGTGACCTGGTTCATTGGCAATACGATACTTTCATCGTCCGCTGGGACGACCGCGAACTGCGAGCCGATGCCTACATAACTTTTTCCCTTAACCCTGACGGGTCTGTGGAGCAAGCCAAGATGAAGGCGGTCTCGCCGGCCACTGATTTCAGCTTTGACTTCCAAGACCTCCTCCTTAAGCCTAAGCGCAAAACCTAAGGTTATTTAGGCGGATATTTTTTGCCGTCAATTTAACTCTTAGGATTAATCGGGTTCAAAAAATCTATTTCTCATCAAGTTTGTTTTTATTAGTTTGTTTAATTTAGACGATAAGGTTGTCTATCTGGCGTTGAAAGCCTGAGCCGGAGCGGGGCCATTCCAAAGGCGTTATTGCCCAACACACCCAGGATAAAAGAGAACGAAAGAATATATAAAAAGACCTTTTGGCTGCTAATCTTTAAACAAAAAGGATTAGAAAGCGAATAACTAAAAGGGCCGTTGATTAGTTTTCTTTGGACCTAAAAGTCAGAACGAGAATTATGTCAGCTGGGCTGGGTCAGATACATTAGTGACATGTTATGGTAATTTAGATTTCATTATGTATCCGCATTAATCTCGGCTATACGGGGAGATTATCCCCGGATCAGAATTTATTCGGTCGCTGGCGGGGCAGGGGACAATCACTAAGGAGGCGGCCGCAGGGAAAAACGAGTTTTAATATCACTCTTAAACGGGTTAGTAAGCAGGGTTTTAGAGTGGCAGGTTAAAAGCTGATGGAAAAGGTAGTTCCGTGGGAACGAATAATGCGGAGCGAACCTCCCAGCTGATGAACCAGAATGCGGACAATTTGCAGGCCGAGAGTGTCGGCCTTTTCCACCTCGACGGCTTCGGGCAAGCCGACGCCGTTGTCTTTGACCAGTAAATAGAAACGACCGATTTCATCCTGTTTTAAGCTGACGATAATTTCGCCTTGTCTATTTTCGGGAAAGGCATGTCGCAGGGCATTACTAACCAGCTCATTAATAATCATCCCGCAGGGAATAGCCCGGTTA
>CAZVIN010000104.1:0-7642 GCA_964627255.1 uncultured Eubacteriales bacterium | reverse complement strand
AGGCCGGCCAGGGCGCCGAGGCTGATTTTTTAAAAAAGTGTGGAGGGTATTTTCCCATCCTTTTTTAAAACCCTAAGCCGGCCAAGAACATCACTGAATTCCCGATGTTGTGAATAACAACAGGCGGCAGAAGGCTTTTAGTTTTTTGATATATCCCCCCTAGGAGAAGCCCATAAAATAACGCTCCGAGCATAAAAACAAGTACTTTCCCCAGAAGAAAACCGAAGAGCAATTTGTAGAGAAGGCATTTCCGACCTTGTTTTGCCTGCCCGTGGCTATGCAGGCTGCGTTGGGCTATCTTCAGGCTTCCTTGACATTTCTGCCTGCTAAGTTCTATACTCGCTGACGATCGGAGGAGATAAAACGCGTTCAAAAAGGAATCTTCCGCCTTCAAAGAAGAAAAGGAATTCCTTATCCTCTAATATAATTATGAAGGAAGCGATACCAGATTATATAAAACAGCTTTTTTGGGATGCAAAGAAAAACGAGGTAGATTTGCGTCGGCATTCCCGATATATCATCCGCCGTGTTCTAAATTTTGGTGATTCCAGAGCAGTCAACTGGCTGCGTCGCATATATCCAGATTCTCTGATAAAAGATGTGGTTAAAAATAAAAGGGGATTGGAGAAAAAGACCTTTGCCTATTGGCATACCTATTACGAGCAGATGGAATAAAGTGTTCGAAGACTGTCTATCAAAAGAGGCTTTAAAATTATTGAATATTCTGAACAACGAAATAGAAATGCTAAAATTTTATTTGGCCGGCGGGAGCGGGCTTGCGCTCCAATTGGGGCATAGGCGTTCTCTCGATTTAGATTTTCTCACGACAGAAGAATTTAAACCAATGATATTATCCCGCCATTTAGAAGCGACGCATCCCTACAGGGAAATCTTGATTAGCTCGGGCACCCTTTATTGTGAGTTGTCCAATGTCAAAGTTTCCTTTATTCATTACGAGGTGCCTCTTATATATCAAACGATTAAATTCAAAAAAATTCCTGTTGCAGATTGGCGGGATATTATGGCCGAAAAATTCAAGACTTTATCCCAGCGCGGAAGCCGTAAGGATTTCTATGACCTCTATTTCTGTTTTAATCTTAAAAAGATTAGTTTTCAGGAAGGAGTGGGATTCCTTAAAAAAAGGTTCGTGGGAACTGGGCTTAATTATTATCATGTTTTGAAAAGTTTAGTCTATTTTGAAGACGCGGAGGATGAACCAGAGATAGACGCTCTCCTGCCCGTCGACTGGAAAGAGGTCAAAAACTTTTTTGTGAAAAATATTAAGAGTTTTGAAAAATATCTTTTAGAAGAAGAATTTAATATATAATAAGCAGCAAGATGAATAACGTAGTTTTAATCAGGGAAACAGAAGAGCCCAAAAAGAAGACTGGTTTTGAGAAGGACTCATCGTCCTTAATTCCCTTGTCAAACTTAAAAAACATTCTTTTTTTATTCTTGATAATCTTTTTTTCTGGCTTTTCCGTTGGCCAAGACGCCGCCTCTAACCTACCTGCCTCTTTCAACCAGCCAGGCTTAAAAAAGGCTTCAGGCCTTCAAGGAGAAACGGCCTCACCAATTGTTTTTTCTGGTCAAAAGGTGGAATTAATTCTCTCCCTCATAAGTGATTCCACTTTACGGCTTTCCCTGCTTCCAGCTGAAGCCTCACTGCAGGCGCCGACAAAAGACTCAAGGGCCACGCCTCTAAGGCTACCGTCCTCCCCAGGCGGGCTTAACGCCCTCAACGAGTCACTTGTTTTAGAGAAGCGAAATTGGCCCCAACCGGCCCTTCAAACCTCGGCTCTTTCTCAGCCCAAAACTATTTCTTTTAAAGGGGGAAAGGTGGTCATCAAGCCATCCCCTTTGACTGTGGAAATCTTGACCTTAGCCGGCGAGCTGAAACAAAGATTAACCTTTGACATCGAAAAAGGCCTGGTCTCCTTTCGGTTGGGGGAAAAACCGCTTTACGGCTTGGGCGGAGGCGGACAAATCTTTGACCGCCGCGGGAGCTATGATTTCATGAACAACGGCCATCGCTCCGGCGAATATCAAATTTTTGGCTCCAGAGTACCTGTTCCCTTTCTTCTTAGCAGCGAGGGGTGGGCTATTTTTATTCATCGGCCCTACAACTTGGCCTTTGACCTTCGCCAGGAGCCAGCCCACCTCGAGGTTAGAGCTAATCCTAAAGAAGAAAAAGAAAAGCCTCTGCCTTTAGACTTATTTCTGATCGTTAATCAAGCGCCACCGGCCATTTTAAGTGAATATACACAGCTTACGGGTCGGCCAGTTATGCCGCCTCGCTGGGCCTTAGGCTATTTTCAAAGCCATCGCACCCTAACCGGCCCAGAAGAAATTCTGGCGGTGGCAGAAAATTTCCGCCAGCGCCGCCTTCCCTGCGACGGCCTGATTTATCTCGGGACAGGATATTGCCCAGCGGGCTGGAACTTGGGCCATGGCTCCCTTGAGTTTAACCCCAAGACTTTCCCTGAGCCAGAAAAAATAATCCAGAGGCTCCATGAATTGAATTTTAAAGTCCTTCTTCATAAAAATAATGCCCCGCGAACGCTTCACGGTAGCTTTCCACCCCTGCCCCATGAAAAGCGGGGTGAAGACCATGTGGCCGATTACTGGGAGCGCCATCGACCTGTCTTCCGCCTCGGAGTGGACGGCTGGTGGCCCGACGACGGCGATGAACTACCGATTGATTCTCGCCTGGCGCGACATTTTATTTATTACGCTGGCCCCCTAACTGACCGACCTGACGAGAGGCCTTTCAGCCTTCATCGCACTGGGTATGCCGGCATGCAGCGCTACGGCGGCTGGGTATGGTCAGGAGATGTTCTCTCCCTCTGGGCCACTCTTGCCACTCATGTCAGTATCGGCATCAATTTTTCTTTAAGCGCCTCACCTTACTGGGGAACGGACATTGGCGGTTTCTGGCCAACCAAGGAATTGACGGGCGAGCTTTATCTCCGCTGGTTTCAATTCATGTGTTTTGCCCCCATCTTCCGCTCTCATGGCCGAGTCTGGCATCTTCGCCTTCCCTGGGGCTGGAATACAGGTGAAGCTGGCCCACCCGAGCTCAACCCAGACATGAGAGGCACAGGCTTGCCCGAGGCGAGTGAATTCCATAATTCCGAGGCAGAACCAATTTGCCAGCAATATCTCAACCTTCGGTATCAGCTTCTTCCCTATAATTACACGCTGGCGCGGCAGGCTTATGAAACTGGTTTGCCCTTTATCCGAGCCCTCTGGATTCATTATCCCGAAGACCCCGAAGCGCTTTCTTGCGAAGACGAGTACCTTTGGGGTCGAGATATTTTGGTTGCGCCGGTAGTGGAGAAAGGGGCGACTAAACGCCGCCTCTATCTGCCTGAAGGACGCTGGTATGATTTCTGGTCAAATACGCCGGTCATGGGAAAACAGAAAATTACCCGTTATGTTGACCTGGCTACGATGCCTATTTATGTGCGAGCGGGCGCTATCATTCCCTTGGGGCCTGTTATTCAGTTTACTGAAGAAACAGCTCAAGAGCCGATGACTATCCGAGTCTATTCAGGAGCCGACGGCGAGTTCAGCCTTTATGAAGACGACGGCCGAACCTTGGGTTATCAGCAAGGAAAAGGGTTGTGGGTTAATTTTGTCTGGAAAGATAGAGAGCGAATTCTCAGAATTGAGGTCGACCCCAAGTCGGGCTTAGAAATTTCCACACCTCGCCAGTTGGAGGTTATTCTCATTCCGGAGAGGAAAAGCCAGAAAGTTATTTTTGCGGGCCAACCCCTGGAGGTAAAATTTTAGGTATAAAATTTGAACTTATGAGATTTTTACTTGATATAAGATTAGCTAATAAAAGCGTCTTTCTTCTTTAGTCCTTTTTTATCATCAAACGCAGGAATTCTAATGCTGCGGATACTTCGCTCGTTTCTCCAGCAGGCAAGCTAAGGCAATCCCTTTTCAGGGGTTAAGATAAGGGTGCTTTTTCGCCCCAGAAAATAAAAAGGGCAAAAATTGGCCCATCATTCAAGAAAAATATTTCGGCCGCTTGCTTTGAATTGACCATTTTTGGGGCTAAATTAATTGGCCGATTTAAATCTTTTTATGACTTTTCAGGTCTCCAATTGACCAAATTGAGGAGAACCAATTAAAGGGAGAAGCCGGATTGTTGGGGCCTAAGATGTAGTTGAAATTTGACTCCAAATATGAATAATGGACTTCAAGCGCTGATGGTAAAGAGGCAATATAAATTTGATATAGATAGCAAGCAATGAAAATTTTAATATATAAATCAGGCAGGAAAGAAAGAAAAGACCGGCCGCAGCCGCAATTTTGGCCGCTCCTGCTTGTCTTTCTTGCCTTCATGCTCCTTTTGACTATTTTTTTCCCGTCGCCACGCGGCCAAGCTTCAGTCTCCTCCGACCAATGGGGCAATAAAGAATTATCGGCTAAAAAAATATTCAAAAATTTGGATATTAAGGCCCTTTCCGATAAACCGGCCGACAGAGGGCAACAAACGCCCCTTAAGGCCTCCCACGAAGAAGTCAGGCCGCCGTCTCCCGCTTCAGAGGCCCCTCTTCTCAGCCGGGCCTCGGTGGCTCTTCTTGCCGATGAACTCGATAAATTAAGACGCCAGGTCGCCTCCCTAATCAACCACCAAAGACTGCGCCGTACTCAGTTCTCTATCTCTATCCGTTGGGCTCACACGGGAGAAATGATTTTCGAGCATCAAGCCCACACCCCTCTTGTCCCCGCTTCTAATATGAAACTCGTGACCACCGTTGCCGCGATCCATCGCCTGGGAGTAGATTTTGAGTTTATAACCCGAGTTGGCCTTGCCTCTAACTCGCTTCTCATTATCGGTTCTGGAGACCCGCTATTAGGAGATAAGGAAATAGATAAACGCTTGGGTCGAAAACCCCATTGGCTCTTGGAAGACATCGCCGCCAAGTTACAGGCAAGAGGTATTTCTTCGCTCGAGGATATTATCCTCGACACCTCGATTTTTGGCCCAGAAAGAGTCCACCCTCAGTGGCCCCGGAGCGCCCTCCTCCAGAAATATGCCTGTGAAGTCAGCGGTCTAAATTATAACAATAATTGTGTGGAAATTTCCGTAGTTAACCGTCAGGGAAAAACTGCCCTTTTCCTCGAGCCAAAAACTGCCTACTTGCGCTTAATAAATGCCACTATGCCCGTTTCATCCAAGGAAAATTGGTTCTCGGTGGAAAGAACGACTTCACCCCGTGTCCTGCGGGTTACGGGAAAAATCAATACTCAAGCCGGCCCGTACGCGGTAGCTATTGAAAATCCTGCCCTTTTCTTGGGGACTCTGATAAAGGAACAACTGGCTAAAAAGGGAGTCATGGTCACTGGCGATCTAAGAGAAGAATCATTGCCGGCAGACCAAAATTACGAGTTGGTGGCCGAGTATCGGACGCCCCTTCTTGAGGTCCTCCGTCGGGCTAACAAGGATAGCTTAGGGTTGGCCGCCGAGGCTCTGATTAAAATTCTTGGCGCCCAGGAAAACCCTGAGCATAGGGGCGGAACTTGGGAAGCAGGAAGAAGCGCGGTCGCGCGTTTTCTAACTACGGAATTAGGCATTCCGGAAGAAGAATTTTTTGTTGCTGACGGCAGCGGTCTTAGCCGAGAAAATCGTCTCACCGCCAACGCTCTAAGCTCTCTCCTTTACTGGGCGCGTCGCCAGCCCTTCTGGCCAGAGTTCGAAACCACCATGGCCGTTGGCGGAGTGGATGGTACTTTGGAAAATGTTTTTCGGGAAAGGGCGCTTCGGGGCCGGGTTGTGGCTAAGACCGGCTATATTAACGGCGTAAGGGCCCTTTCTGGCCTCACCCATACCCGGCAGGGAGAGGTCATTTTTTCCTTCTTAGCGAACAACGCCTCCAACTTAGCTCGTAATACCATAAACAATATTGTCAAAGAAATTATTTATTGGGCTGATACTCTGAGTTCGTCGCCTTCGTTGTCAAATTAAGGGCGGCTAATTCACCACCCTTTTCGAAGAAGAGCTGCTTAATTCTTGACAATCCAAAACAGGCGAAAGCATTTAAGAAAGCTTACTCCGGCTCTGACAGCTTCGAACTAATTTAAATCGTCCTGGCAAATCATTGCCGTGGCTTTAAAAGAAGGATAAACTACAGTCGAAATGAATTTCTCGAGGAAATAATTTTTGCCTCATGGCAGAAGCTAAGAAAAGAAGCCGCGGGAAAGAAGGGAGAGCAAAAAAGTTTGACTCTTATTAAGCGCCGAAGGACAATAACGAGGCTACCGATGAAAGGAGGTAGAGGTGAAAAGAAGCCAACGTATATCTTGGAGCGCGGCCGGCATTTTGGTCTCGGTTATCCTTTACACTTCTCTTTTCGGTGCTTCTCCAGCGCCAAAAACTTACCCCCGTCTTTCTTTCTTGGTTTCGATGGAAAAACCCCATAGGCACTATTTCCAAGTTTCTTTCGAAATCGAAGGCCTGGTAGCCGAAAACATTAATCTGAAATTGCCGAACTGGACTCCTGGCTATTATCGGGTCATGGATTACGCCCGGCACCTCATTAATTTTAAAGCCAAGGATGAGGCGGGCAATCTGCTGACGTGGGAAAAGATAGCCAAGAACATCTGGCGAGTAAAAACACGCCAGGCCAAGCGGGTCATCATAAATTATGAGGTTTATGCTTTCACCGTTTCAGTGGCCGAAAGCTTTCTTGATGACAGCCGGGCTTTTATCGTTCCCGCCAGTGTCTTTCTTTATCCTGAAGGATACCTCCAGAATCCGGTCAAAATAAGAATTAACCCCGGTGCTACCCTGCCTAATATCTTTACCGGACTTGACCCTGTGGCTGATGAACCCCACACTTTCTTTGCCCCTGATTTTGATATTCTTTATGACAGCCCAATTTATTTAGGCAATCCGGAAGTTCTTTCTTTTGCCGTCGATGGAATCCCCCACACTTTAGCGGCTGAAGATTTAGGCCAGGTAAATCGCCAAACCCTGGTGGCCGACTTGGAAAAAATCGTCCGACAAGCGGTAGCGATAATCGGTGACTTGCCTTATCGCCACTACACTTTTATCTTGATGGATGGCGGCGGAGGGGGCTTGGAACATCTCAACTCGATGGCCGCTTACATGAATGCGGCCAGCCTCCAGAGCCCGGCTGGTTATAAAAATTGGCTGGCTTTCATCGCTCACGAGTACTTTCATCACTACAACGTCAAAAGAATCAGGCCGGTGACTCTTGGCCCCTTTGATTATGACCGGGAAAATTATACCCGCATGCTTTGGGTGTCGGAAGGAATTACTGTTTATTATGAGTATATCATCCTGAAAAGAGCTGGCCTACTTTCGACAGAGGAATTTTTTGACCGGATTAGCTCAATCATTGGCCGTTATGAAAATATCCCCGGCTCTAAAGTCCAATCAGCCGCCGAAAGCAGTTTTGACACCTGGATTAAATTCTTTTCCCGCAGCGAAGAGACGGCTAATACCACGATTTCTTATTACGATAAAGGAGCGATTCTTGGTCTGCTTTTAGACCTGAAGATGCGTCATGAAACGCAGAATAAGCGTTCGCTTGACGACCTGATGCGGGTTCTGTACCGCCGTTATTATCAGGAAAAAAAGCGAGGCTGGACTGACGCTGAG
>CAZVIN010000103.1:0-21345 GCA_964627255.1 uncultured Eubacteriales bacterium | reverse complement strand
GTCTCGAAGGGCGTTTTGTAAGGACCGAAGAAAGGATTGGCCTCTTCTTGACCTGGATGGC
Source organism: uncultured Eubacteriales bacterium (assembly GCA_964627255.1). Taxonomy (GTDB): domain Bacteria; phylum Acidobacteriota; class Aminicenantia; order Aminicenantales; family CALLJL01; genus CALLJL01. The sequence continues at coordinate 21,284 of CAZVIN010000103.1, read as the reverse complement.
TAAGGGAAAAGGACGCAGGGATTAAGAATAGGCCGCAAAAAAGTAAGGCCAAGGCAGAGATTCTTTTCAGCCTGTTCCTCCATAAAATAAGCCGTCTCTTCATTTTTGCCTCCTTATTAAATATGTTAATTATAGAAAAAAGCCCTCAGAATTATAACTGCTTATAAAGCCCCAAAGTCAAGCTGGGTTTCCCCTAATTGACCCAAGGCATCGTCTTTATCCCAGACTTTCTAGCCGGGGTCTTGTTCTTTATAAACAACTCTCTTCTCCAAATAAGTTAATAAAATAGGTTCTCTTCCATTTTATCTGGGCTGGTTTGCGGGCTAAGTTCGGGAGAGCAGAAGTGACCATGGAAGGTTTAGCCTTCCCGAATCGGCCTTCGAGGGAACCTCTGGCCGCCGAGGATGTCTGAGCCTGAACAGGACAAACGGATAGGCCAAAGGCGGGCAAGGGACTTTCGGGCTTTGTGTGATCAAGGAGGCGAGTTCCGCAGGCGCCGAGAAGGGCGAAGAGGGAACGGCGTTAAAAACCTGAGTGGGAACGAGGCCATCCCGAACGTCTCTGGGCTTAATCCATACAAAATGGAAGAGAATCATAAAATATAATCTTCGTTAATAAGAGAATTTGTTTTCTTCTTTTGGCCATAATCAACCTTTATCAAACCTAAAAAAACATACTTTCTGAATCCTTGACCTGATATTTTAGTCCTAAATCTCAGGCCGACACTGATGCAATCTTAGGATTACTTAATGAATTATTCCCCTTTTTGCCCCTCATCGGAAGATAACCTAAAATAAACTTTGCTCTATTAGGTTGGCGCTAATCTTTGGCTTTTAATCACTCTAAAACTCGGTCAAAAATTTGCTCTTCTAGAAAGAAACCATGAAGCCCATTTTCACTGTCTTCATCCCCGTTCCAATTGAGGTTCCTCCGATTTTCTTGGGGGTGAAAGTAAGATATTTCGAGGCCCTAATTAGCGAATTTACCCGGGGCGAGTTTATTGTCCATGAGGCTAATTAAAAGAAAATTAATAAAATATGAGAGCGACATAACCAATTTGTTTTTAAAACTCGTCTAAAGCTCCTCCTCAGAAGGTTGTCCATCGGCTTTTGATTCTCCAGGTTTACCCACACAAAACCCAGAAGTTGCATAAAAGCAAAAATAATTCCGTCGCAGCCTCTGGATGAGAAGAGCTTAGGGTTTAGATGGGTTTCTTTTTAAACAGGATCTAATTCAATAAAAATAGATGGACAAAGAAACTTGTCCTGAAAATTATTAATCTAACGACAGGCATCACTTCTCGTGGAGCCAGTTTAAATCCGGGCCAAATTAGAGAGGCTTCTGGTAGACGCGGTAGATTTTGTAGACCTGGCCGCCCATCCGCTCCATTTCCGCCCTCACCCGCACGTTAGTCTCCATTTCATGATGGGTATCGATAATTTCAAACCCGGCCTCCCAGGCCGACATGAGCATCTTCACGCCCATAAGCACATCCAAGCCCATGCCGCGATATTTTTCTTTGATCGCCCCAAGCAAAAGGTCAAGCTGTTTGGTGCGCCGGGCCGCGCGCAGGATATGGATAAAACCAAAAGGTAAAAGGCGACCCCGCGCTTTTTGAATTCCCTCCGTCATATCAGGTATGCCTACGATAAAAGCTACCGCCTCGTTGTCTTTTAGCACCAATTTAACAAACCGCGGGTCAATAACCGGAAGATAACGCTTCGCCAACTCATCCATCTCCCGCTCGTCCAGCGGCGCATAGCCATAGATCTCGCCACTCAGGTAGCACTCATTCATCAGAGAAAGCACCGGCCTTATCCAGGGCTTTATTTCGCGGCGCTTCTTAAACTCCAGAATGGTAAAACCGCCTCGTCTCATCACCCGGTCGTAGATTTTTTGATAAAAATCAGGGAGCTCCTTGGGAATGATAATTTTATAAACAAAATAATCGATGTCCTTGGTATACCCCAGCTCTTCCACCATCCTTGGCATCCACTCAAAGTTATAATAGGTGGCGATGGTGGCTCGATTCTCGAAACCCTGGATTAAAAATCCCTCCGGGTCCTGGTCCGAAAAACCGTAGGGGCCAACGATTTTCACCATCCCTTTATGGTGGACCCAATCCTCGATGCGACCCAGTAAGGCCTGAACAACTTCCTTATCTTCATAGGTTTCTAAATAGCCAAAACGGGCTGTTTTTTCCTGACGATACTCATTGTAACGGCTATTGATGATGCCCATGATGCGACCAACCGGGACTGAATCCCGGTAAGCTAAAAGCATAATCGTGTCGCAATAAGAGAAGGCCCGATTTTTCTTGGGGTTAAAATATTTTTTTTCATCCAGCCAAATCGGTGGAACCCAATTACGATGGCCTCGATGAATTTTTTCTGGGAGATAAATAAAGGTGTGACGGTCGCGAGCTGAGGCCACCTCTTTAATTTCTAAGGCCATCATTCCCTCCGAGTTATTTTATTAACTCACTTTATCCCATAATCCTTATAAAAATCAAGTTGCCGATGGGCCTGCCGCCAAAAAAGCAGTTATTTATTAGGCGCTATTTTTAGCCAAATTAAAAATTTAACGATTGGTGCCAACTCACCTATTTACCTAATTTTTACCTAACTCTTGCCTATTTTTTATTTTTGATTTTTGCTTCATGCCTATTTTGGGGCCAGGTTTAGCCATAAGCGGCCTATGGCCTAAGCTATGATGAAGGGTTTCGGCTGCGAACTAGTTGAGGCTTCATATGTTTACCTAATTTTCATTATTTCCTTCCTCTTGTTTTTTGGTTGCTATGAGGCCTAAATTGGGGATGACAGAAGCGACGAGTTACAATTTAGCTCGCCTGAATCTGCTTCAGCAAAGGCGGGGCGGCCGAGGATGTCTGAGCCTAAACAGGACAAACGGAGAGGCCAAAAAGGAGTCAGGTCTCCTTGATTTGCGAGCTAATGATGGGTTAGGATGGCCCCAGCATTTTAGATAAGCCGGCCAGGACTTAATTAGATGACGGTGGTCAATTTATTAAAGAGCCGCTTCATATTAGTTTTATTTATATTAGCTTTTCTTATTTTGGCCGCCGCGATGGGCCAGCAAAATCAGACAGACAACAAACCGGAACAAATCGACCGGCTTCTCTCTCCGCTGGTTCTGGAACCAGAACCGGGGTTAGCCGCGCTCGTCATTAAAGATGGTCGCGTTTTTTTTGAGAGAACCTACGGAATTACAGACCTTCGGAGTCGCCAGCCCATCACCAGCCAGACTAACTTCCGGCTGGCTTCAGTCAGCAAACAATTCACGGCCACCGCCATCATGCTGCTCATTCGGGACGGTAAACTCAGTTATGACACCCGACTGACTGATGTCTTCCCTGCATTTCCAGAATATGGCCAGGCTATTACCATCCGTCATTTACTCCAGCATACTTCCGGCCTACCTAACTATGAAGACCTCATGCCGCTTTATGACGGGACGCAGCCGGTCGAGGAAGTTCAAATTAGCGATGACCAGGTTTTGTCCCTCCTGCAGCAACAAAGGGCTGGCCAGTTTGAGCCCGGCTCTCGCTGGGCTTATAGCAATTCCGGCTACGTTTTGCTCGGGCTGGCCGTAGCCAAGATATCCGGTCAGCCTTTTAGTGAGTTTTTAAGGCAGCGTATTTTCACCCCCTTAGGGATGATAAACACCCTGGCTTATGTTCGCGGCAAGAATGAAGTACCTAACCGGGCATATGGCCACACTAAAAAAGACAACCACTGGGTCGAAACAGACCAGAGCCCAACTTCTGCCACCTTGGGTGACGGTGGTATCTATTCTTCGCTTGCAGACTTGGCCAAATGGGATGAAGCCTTGCGCCAGCACACGCTGCTTACCGAAGCAGAGCTTCAGCTGGCTTTAACTCCGGTCGAGGTCGCGGGAAAGGGCCCTGAAGAACCGGACGGCACGGCCGCGGCTTATGGCTTTGGCTGGTTTTTAAACCCCTGGCAGGGCCATCAGCGGATGTGGCACTATGGCGAAACCCGCGGGTTCAGGACAGCCATCCAGCGCTTTCCAAAAGATAGGCTTACTATAATTATACTAGCCAACCGCTCTGACCTTGACGCCCGCGACCTGTCTCTCAGAATCGCCCGCCTCATTCTCAATGACTCCCAAGACCTCCGAAGCGCGGGCGTGAGGGCGCAACAAGGGACAAGATAGCTTAAAGCAGCTGGGCCTGAAGTGCCAAATCGGAGGGGGAAAAATTTGACAAGTGGAAGGAAAATGGCATAATTGATTATTTCTTATAGCCCAGGATGAAAGATGGCCAGAAAACAAACTTTTCCCCGTGGCATTCATCCCCCCGAAAATAAAGAACCAACGGAAGCCAAGCCAATCGAAGTCCTGCCCCCGCCTGAAAAGGTTTTCCTTCCCCTCCATCAGCATTTTGGTGCTCCGGCGGCACCTTTAGTTAAAAAGGGTGATGAGGTTTTCTTGGGCCAGAAAATCGGCGAAGCCAAGGCGCTTTTTTCGGCGCCAGTTCATGCCAGCGTTTCAGGCAAAGTGCTCTCTGTCGAGGACTATGTTCATCCCAACGGCTATCCTGGGCTCACTGTAATTATCGCCAACGATGGTCAGGACCGGCCAAGCCCAGAAATAAAAGGCAGCGACGACCCTTTCTCGCTTGCACCCGAAGAAATTAAACAAAAAGTCAAAGATGCCGGGGTGGTGGGCTTGGGCGGTGCTGCCTTCCCCACCGCGGTTAAGCTTTCTCCGCCTAAGGATAAACCCGTCGATACTCTGGTCGTCAATGGCTGTGAATGTGAACCTTTTCTCACTGCCGACCACCGGCTGATGCTCGAGTCTCCCGAAGAAATAATTAAAGGGGCAGAGCTGGCTCGCCGGGCTGTTGGCGCTTCCCGGACAATTTTCGCGGTGGAAGATAACAAGCCCGACGCAGCTCAGTCTTTAAACCAGCATTTAAGTCAATATCCAGGTGAAGTGGTGCTTCTGAAGACCAAATATCCCCAGGGAGCGGAAAAAAATCTTATTTATGCGCTGCTCCGGCGAGAAGTACCGCGAGGCGGATTGCCCTTTGATGTCGGCGTCCTGGTCCAGAATGTGGGCACCGTTAAAGCCATCTGGGAAGCCTGTGCCTTGGGGAAACCATTAATAGAGCGGGTAATTACCGTCACCGGGCCGATGATTAAAGAACCTAAAAACCTCCTGGTGCGCTTAGGAACCACCTTAGCCGACGCGGTCTCTTTTTGTGGGGGTTTGAACGACGGGGCTAACTTACTAATTTTAGGCGGACCGATGATGGGCCTAGCCCAATGGTCCTTGGATATACCCATCATTAAAGGCACCTCAGGAATTATCGCCCTGGAAGCCGCCTGTTTTGAGGCAGAACTCTCCTGCATCCGCTGCGGCCGGTGCGTGGCCCATTGCCCGATGCGACTCGTCCCGACCCAGATTGTTAAATTCATCCAGGCCGAAAAATGGCCCGAAGCGGAAGCCTGGGGAGCGCTGGATTGCGTTGAATGTGGTTGCTGCCACTTTGTCTGTCCCTCGAGGATTCGGTTGGTTCACTGGATAAGATTGGGTAAAAATACTATTACTAAACTTAAGCGGAAGAAGAGCGCTTGATGAAAGAAACCATTCAGCCAAAAGAACCCCTCCTCTCGCCCACTTTTATCGTAGAATCATCGCCTCACCTCAGGGCTAAGGACACCACGCCCAGAATAATGTACCGCGTTATCCTGAGCTTATTGCCCGCGGTGGCTGCCTCGATTTATTTTTTCCGCTGGCGGGCCGTAGTCTTGATTTTAGTTTCTGTAGCCGCGGCTCTGGTCACCGAAACGCTTTTCCTGCTGGCCAGGCGAAAGCCGGTGACGGCTGTACTCGATGGGTCAGCAGCTATCACGGGTCTTCTTCTGGCTTTAACCTTACCTCCTTCTCTTCCGCCTGGCATGGCCCTTCTGGGTGCGGTCATTGCCATTAGCTTAGGCAAACAGGTTTATGGCGGCCTTGGCCATAACATTTTTAACCCGGCTCTTGTTGGCCGGGCTTTTTTGCAAGCAGCTTTCCCGGTGGCTATGACCACTTGGATTCCGCCGCTTGTGATTAAAGTCGATTTAGCCACGTTTGCTACTCCTTTGGGTAATCTCAAGTTTCAAAATGCAGTGGCCCAGGGAACATTAACCCCACTGCGTGACCTCTTCTGGGGGAATGTAGGCGGGTGCCTGGGAGAAACTTCGGCGGCCGCTTTGCTCTTAGGGGCCCTTTATCTTTTAATCAAGAAGACTATTGATTGGCGGATCCCTGCCGGTATTATTGTCTCCCTGAGCCTTTTTACCGGTCTTTTCTGGTTAGCTAACCCCAAAGTCTACGCACCACCCCACTTCCATCTTCTCGCCGGCGGGCTTATTCTCGGTGCCTTTTTTATGGCCACAGACATGGTGACTTCGCCTATTACCCCGGCTGGCACCTGGATTTATGCCTTGGGTATAGGCCTGGTTATTGGTGTCATCCGCCTTTTTGGGGGACTACCCGAAGGAGTGATGTACTCTATCCTGCTCCTGAACACTTTTGTTCCCCTCTTTAATCTCTACCTCAGACCGCGCATCCTGGGAGAAAGGAGGAAGAAACAATGAACCTTTCTACCCGGATGGTGGTCGTCCTCACCTCGATCGGACTTTTATCCGGGAGTTTTTTGGCTATAGTTGGCCAAGTAACTAAAGAGCGAATTTTGTTCAATAAAAAGCGAGAAATAGAGGAGGCAGCGCTGCGAGTAGTGCCGGGGGCAAAATCTATCCAGGTCATTTATGAAGAACGCGATTTTACTGTTTTCCAAGAAAAGGATGAACAAGGCCGCGTTGTCGGTTATGCCCTCCAGGCATCTGGGACTGGCTTTCAGGATGAGATCGTTCTGGGAGTCGGGGTTAATTCTGAACTGACTAAGCTTTTCAGTTTAACCATTATCGACCAAAAAGAGACTCCTGGCTTAGGAGCAAAGATTACAGAGGAGGCCAGTTTCCTCCGTTACTGGCAAGACCGTGATTGCACCCAGCCTCTCCAATTGCGGAAACCGCCCGTGGAGGACCCGAAGTCCTTAGCGGCAAATGAAGTCAATACAATAACGGGTGCCACTATATCTTCTAAGTCTGTGCTAAATATTGTCAATCAGGCAATAGCTAAAGCCCGGCAACTCCGAGAAGAAGGTAAATTAGGGAGCGAGAAATAGAAATGGCCCAGAAAAGTATCGCCCAGGAATTGACTAAGGGCCTCTGGAGCGAGGGCCCCGTCACGCGTCAGCTCCTGGGCCTTTGCTCGGTATTGGCGGTCAGCAACGCCGTGATTAACGGAATTGCCATGGGGCTGGCGGTAACCTTTGTCCTGGTTTTCAGTTCTCTGCTCGTCTCGCTAATCCGCAAACTCATTCCGAATCAGGTCCGGATTGCTTCTTATATCGTGATTATCGCATCTTTTGTTACCATTGCTGACAGGGTTTTGGCTGCTTATTTTCATGATTTATCTAAGGCTATGGGGCCCTACGTTCCCCTCATCGTGGTCAATTGCATCATCCTGGGACGAGCCGAAGCCTTTGCTTCCAAGAACAGCGTTGGACGCTCGACGATTGACGCCCTCGGGATGAGCGGCGGTTATATCCTCACCCTGCTTCTAATGGGTGCCATTCGCGAGCTCCTGGGTAGCCGGAGTATTTTGGGCCAGCAAATTTTGGGCCGTTGGTTTGAGCCCTGGGTAGTGATGCTTCTCCCTCCCGGTGCTTTTATTATGCTCGGTCTTATTATCTCTCTCTCTAATTATTTTGACCTCAAAGCCAAGGAACGAAGGAGGCCAAGATGAACCTCCTCGTCATCTTTATCTCTGCCGTCTTGATCAATAATTTTGTCTTTTATTATTTCCTTGGCCTATGTCCTTACTTAGGCGTGAGCCGTAAAATTGGTCCTTCAATTTCGATGGGTCTGGCCGTAACGTTTGTTTTAAGCCTGACTGCGGTTAGCTCTTGGATGATCAATCATTGGATTCTCCTCCCTAACGGACTCGATTATCTGCAAATTGTCTCCTTTATTCTGGTTATTGCGGCTTTGGTTCAGCTGGTCGAAATGTTTATCCGCAAAGTTAGCCCGCCTTTATACCAAGCAATGGGTATTTATCTGCCTTTAATCACCACTAATTGTATAATCATGGGCTTGGCCTTGCTGGCGGCGCTTAAAAATTACGACTTCCTCGAAACCCTCGTTTTTGGGGTGGCTGCCGGAATTGGCTTCACTCTGGCCATTGTACTGATGGCCGCTATCAGAGAGCAGCTGGAGTTGGCGGACGTACCCAAACCGCTCCAAGGAGCGGCGATTGCCCTGATTACGGCGGGCATCATCGCCTTAGCTTTTATGGGTTTTTCAGGGATTATTAAATGAATAGTGTTATTATTCCTATAATTACGATGGGCCTAATAGGATTTGTGCTTTCCTTAGGGCTCGCCTTGGCTTACCGGAAATTAAGAATAGAAATTGACCCGCGGCTCGAAGAAATCGCTTCGGCCCTGCCCCAGGCTAATTGTGGAGCCTGCGGCTTCGCCGGTTGCCAGGCTCTGGCCGAAGCCTTAGTGGCGGGCAAAGCCGCGACCAACGCCTGCCCGGTGGGGGGGGCTGAGGTGGCGGAGCGGGTGGCGGCTATTCTTGGCCTCGAGGCCCAGGCCGTGGTAAAAAAAGTGGCCCGCCTTCACTGCCGCGGCACGCACGAAGCCGCGCCGCAACGAAGCCAATATGTGGGCGTAAGCACTTGCCGGGCCGCTCATCTTATCGGCGGCCACAAACTCTGCACCTATGGCTGTCTTCATCTCGGCGATTGTGTTCGTTCCTGCCAATTCGACGCCATGCGCCTCGGCGAGGATGGCTTGCCCATAATTGATGAGGCCAAATGTACCGCCTGTGGTAAATGCGTGGAGGCTTGTCCCCGGAGCCTTCTCGAGCTCCATCCTCAGGAAGAAAACATTCTTGTTTTCTGCCGCTCCCAAGACCGGCCGGCTGTCGCTCGCAAGGTATGTCGCAACGCTTGTATTGCCTGTAATATTTGCGTTCGGGCTTGCCCGGAAGCTATAATAATGGAAGATAATCTGGCAAAGATTGTGGATTGGAAGAAAATTCCCGCAGACAAAATACCGGCTATTGAAAAGTGTCCCACGGGTGCCATCGGCCGGCTAAAAAGAGAACCTGAAGCCCAAGCCGCCAGAGAGATAAGAGCCGAAGCATGAGAGACGAAGCCTTAGTAAAGATTACAGAGGGTCAATTTGCTCAGGTCCTGGTGCGCAGTCGGGAAGCCTGCCACAGTTGTGCCTCGAGGGCGCTTTGCGCGGTGACCGAAACTGGCGAAGCACAGCTTCGGGTTCTTAACCCGGTCGCGGCCCAACCGGGTGATTGGGTCGAAATTGAAGTGCCTGAACAAGCTTACTCGCGCCATCTTATCCAAATATTTGGAACCTTGCTGCTCGGCGCTGTTCTGGGCGCAGGTCTTGGTACGTGGCTAGCCTCTTGGCTTAAAATTTCCATAAGCACAGCGGGCGTCCTGGGCTTCTTCCTCGGAGCAGGAGCCGCCGGTTTAATTATCCGGGGCCTCTTCAGTCGACCCCAACGTCAGCCTTTCCCGGTTATAACCACAATTCTCAATCATGGAGGTCTCCATGGATAGGAGAGATTTCATCAAAACCGTTCTCACCACCTCACTGGCTGCGCCATTACTCATAGGCGAAAAAATGGGCCAGCCGACACTAGGTTTATATTTAATTTCTGCTTCTCCTCAGCAGGAACTTCCGACCCTACTCGACGAGCTCAATAATTTGAGCCTCCTTCGCGGCCGAACATTTGCCTTCGCTTCTGCTCATCCTCAGCAAACCGCGCTCCAAGCCGTCCTCCGGCCGCGTGGTTGGAAAGAAGCTTCACCCAATAAGGCTGAGCTTGTAATAAATTTTACTTACCTCCAGCAACCGACGCGACCATCTTTTACCCTCATCCAGGATGGACGCATTCGCGACCTGCGTTCTTCAAGACTTTATTCTCTTTGGCAAAAAATGCAGGCCCAACCTGTAGTCGCCACCCTGACTGTTTTCTCTCTCACCCCAGCCTTTATGGCACCGCGGCCGGGCAAAAGTTTGGTTGTCCGGGTGCGGGGCGAGGTAATAGAGCGCTTGCCTTTACAGCGGAAAACACGCCGCACGGTCGATACTGGCTCAGGAAGAATAACTTTTATTGTGGATGCGGGCCAGGTTAAGGTAGTGGAATCTACATGTCGCCATCGCGTCTGTGTCGCTTCAGCGGCCATTAGCCTGGCAGGAGAACGCATTATTTGCGCTCCGAATCATTTCCTCTTGGAACTCGCAGGCCAAACTTGGCTTGATGCCGTCATCGGCTAATCACCTTTGAAGGCAAAGCACGGCTCTGCTCCATCCTTATTTTCTTGTTTGTCTTTTGCATTCATCATCCTTTGTGCCTTTCTGGCTGCCGGCTGTCGGCCTCGGGCAGGCTGGCATGAGGTCTCTCTACTGTATTTCGACACTATTTGCGACCTCAAACTTTACGGCCAGCCGCAAGAATTTGAGGGGGCGGTCGAAAAAGTCAGAGAAGTCTTTAGCCGCACCGAAGCCCTTTTTTCGCCCCAAGCCACAGATTTCCACGCGCCTGAGGTTCTGGAGCTTTACCGTGTGGCCCGAAAAATTTACCTGGACTCCGGCGGTGCCTTTGATATTAGTGTCGGGGTGTTGACTGACCTCTGGGGTTTCTCTTCAAAAACCTATCGGGTGCCACAACCATTAGAGCTGAAGCAGGCCTTAATGAGGGTCGGCATGGAGAAAATCACCGAGCGCGAAGGCGAACTGATTGTTCCCGTCGAAGTCAAGCTGGATTGGGGCGCCATTGCCAAGGGGTGGGGCGTGGATAAGGCCTTTTTGGCTCTGCGCAAACAAGGTATACGCAGCGGTTTCATTAATGCTGGCGGAGACCTTATTTGCTGGGGGCAAAACCCGCAGCGGCGGGCCTGGCGGGTTGGTTTGAAACACCCTCGACAGCCAGGCTTCTTGGGTGTTCTCGAGCTTACTGATACGGCCGTGGCCACCTCGGGTGACTATCAACGATATTTTGAGGCTTATGGTGTTCGTTATCACCATATCTTTGACCCCAAAACAGGCATCCCGGCGCAGGGAAAGCAGAGTGTCACCGTCATCGGCCCGGAAGCGGCGATTTGCGACGCTCTGGCCACCGCCATCTTTGTCTTAAATGATGCTTCCTCGCTTCTCAGGCTTTATCCTGATTATGGAGCGATTGTGGTCGACAGCGAGGGCGCCCTTTCTTTTTTCGGCAAAAACTTTCCTTTCTCGCTCCTTGCTGATTCCCGTTAAACACACATTAGCATGGCGCAGACCGGCATTAATTCAGAAAAACAACGGTTGCTTCACTCTGATATTGACTCTACTATTGCCGGGGTCAATTAAATAAGTGCATTTCTTTTTTAGGTAAGGTAAATAAGCCAGAATAACAAGCGATGCGCCAAGGCCAAACCTTTCCCGCCCGCTTCTGCCTTCCCGCTCTTACCATTTTAGCCAACATAAAAATGGAGAAAGAAGTAAAGGGTCAAAATAAAAATTAGGTAAATATGTGAGGTATCACCAATTTTTGGACTCGATGAGGTTGCAGTTAATAGTAATTCCAGTCTTGGTTGAGAATGCTGGCCGGGGCAATCAAATTTTCATCGGCATGAGAACATAAAGATAGCGCATTTTTTCGTCGTTTTCAGGAGTTAACAAGGCGGCGCTATTTTCATCTTTTAGTTCAAACCTAACCTTAGGACTCTCGACTGTGGCTAAGAAATCCAGTAAATATTGGGAGTTAAAACCAACCTCAAGGTCCGCCCCTTCATGGAATACTTCAATTTCATCCCTGGCCTCGCCGATTTCGGGGTTAGAAGAGAAAAGAATCAAGCGGTCGGCCTCGATATTTAGTTTTATGCCCTTAGACCTCTCCGTCGACAGTAAGGCTACCCGGCGGATAGCATTAATGAAAGAATCTTTATTCAGATGGAGCACAATCGGGTTACCCTTAGGGATAACAGCTTCAAAATTGGGAAACTTGGTTTCAATTAACCGAGAGATAAGAGTTCTATGGCCAGAGCGAAAGAAAAGATTGTTTTCGTCCAAACCGAACTCTAAATCACTATCATTCATTTTTCTTAGTTCACCCAAGGTTTTTTTAGCAATAATTACCCTAATTTCACCGTTAGTATTTAAAGAAGGCACATTGTAAGAAGTATAAGCTAACCGATGTCCGTCAGTACTCACTAGTTCCATAGTCTTGTCTTTGATAATAAAAAGAGCGCCGTTAAGATAATAACGCTGCTCCTGAGCGATAGCGTAAAAAACCCGGTCAATCATCTCTCGAAAAACTGTAAGCGGCAAAACTATCTCCTTCTCAAACCGGGCTTCAGGGATGGGGGGATAATCTTCTCGCGCTAAACACAGCACTTTAAACTGACTCTTACCACATTTTATCTCCATGATGAGGTCTTTATTTTCACTGAAAGCGATCTTTTGTTCTTCAGGTAATAATTTGACAATGTCGAAGATCCGTTTACCGGAGATCGTTAAAGCTCCTTCTTCCTCAACCTCCGCTTCTATAACTGTCTTAAAACCGACCTCAAGGTCAGTTCCGATTAATTCGACCTTATTGTCCTTGGCTTCAATAAGGATATTCGCCAAAATAGGCATTGTTGTCCTTTTCTCTACTACTCCTTGAAGTAATTGAAGTTCCTCTAAGATTTTTTCTTTACCGACGCTGAATTTCATTTTTTTTCACCTTCTTTTTATTTTTATTTAATACATCTATAGAGATTAAAGAAGAATAAGAAGAAAATCAATTGGAAATGTGTAAATTCTAGCTATCATCTTGATTTTTCTATTGGAGCCTTAAAAGCAGGTTGTTGATTTCCCTGTGGAATTCTGGGTTTCTCCTTTTCATTTGTTCGATTTTTCTGATGCTGTGAAGAACAGTAGTATGGTGTTTTCCACCCAATTTCCTACCTATTTCGGGTAGACTAAGCTTGGCGGTTTCTTTGGCCAGGTACATGGCAACCTGGCGAGGAAAGGCCACTTTTGGTGAATTGTTCTTTGATTTTAGTTGGGCGGGCTTAATCTTGAAGTGGTTGCAAACAACGTGGATTATTTTTTCCACAGTGACGGCTGAAGTGGCTGTATCCAGAATGCCTTTAAGAGCTTCCTGGGCTAACTCTAGATCGATTATTTCTCCTTTTAGCGAAGCATAGGCGATAACACGGCGCAAATAGCCTTCCAACTCCCTGATATTCGAATGGACTCTATCGGCAATAAATATAGCTACGCTTTCAGGGATACTCACTCCCTCCACCTCTGCCTTTTTTTGCAGAATAGCGATTCTCGTTTCAATATCAGGTGGTTTCAGGTCGGCAATAAGTCCCCATTCAAAACGAGAACTAAACCGGTCTTCTAAGTTAGGAATATCCTTCGGCGGGCAATCCGAGGAAATGACAATTTGTTTCTGATTGTCATAGAGGTGATTAAAGGTGTGGAAAAATTCTTCTTTAGTTCTTTCCCGGCCGGAAAGATAATGGATATCATCCATTAGCAAGAGGTCGACACTCCGGTATTTTTGGCGAAAATCAAGGATTTTACCATACTGGAGATGGTTGATTAGGTCGTTCATAAATTTTTCGGTGGTCACATAAAGTATCTTAAGCTTATGATTCTTGTTGAGGGCATAGTGGCCGATGGCATTCATTAGGTGGGTTTTACCCAAGCCCGCGCCGCCATAAATATAAAGAGGGTTATAAGCCTTAGCCGGGTTCTTCGCCACCGCTAAGGCGGCGGCATGAGCAAACTGGTTACAAGTGCCGACCACAAAATTATCAAAGGTATAATTGGGGTTTAAGTTGGGGTTGAGGAGCGAACCGTATTGGGCGCGACGCTCCTCAGGAGAGGTCCGCATAAAAGGACTTGGGGTTTCGTCAAAAATATATTTAATATCAAAAGTCCGGCCAAAAAGCTCCTTAGAACACTCATTAATTATTTCCGTGTAGTGGAAAGATAGCCAATCCCGAAAATAAGAATTGGGGACTTTAATATAAAGGCAATCTTTTTCTTGGCCAATAAATGAGGTCGGCTCAAACCAAGTTTCAAAGGCGTTAGCCTCAATGCGCTTGCTTATTTCGGCCAGCAACTGGACCCAGCAATTACTTTTTATTTCCTCTTCCATTTTGTTCCCAACTTTTCCACATATTTTTCCACATCTGTGGAAAAAGACACGCTTACCGTCAACATGAATGCTGGGGGTAAGCTTTCTTGAATATAACATCGAGCTTAGCGGATTTCAAGAGGTAAGATTAATTTTGGTTATTTGTAATTTATTGAAAATAAAGAAAAAAGAGAGAGGTAAAAAATTTTTAAATTTTTTCGCGTAAACCAATAGCGAGAAAGCAACCCGGAAGACTCTTAGAGCTAAAAGTCAAAACCAATCCAGAACTTAGTTTCGAACCGGCCATAACTGGAAAAATCCAAAGGTCGGCGCAGGGAAGGAAACTCCAAGCGCTTGGCGAACTCGAGGTGGATGGGTAGACCAAGAAGGAAGAACTGCAAGCCATAGCCATAAGAACCGATGGCGTCAAATTCATAGACAACGGGCGAAAAATAATCGCCACCAAAGCGGTAGAATTTGGCTGGAAAGCCTTTGACCTTAGACCGGGTGAGGTCGAAGAAGAACACCCCCCTGATTGGCCCAATTTGGCCGAGCACCGTCAGCGCCGCATTGACCAGCGGAAAGCGCAACTCGGCGTTAAGATACCAACCTTCGGTAGCGAGGAGGTTGTAATAATTAGCTGACCTGACCTGGTTATTGCCTCCGTAGTAAAAAACCCAGGGGTCGCGTCCCCGACTAAGCCACCCCTCCCACCTTAAGGCCAGCAGAATGTCCTCGCCAAAATAAAAATATTTCCGTAGGTCAGCCTCGATAGTGGTGTTGGAAAAAAAGGCGGCCGAAACGGGAATGGCCTGGCTGAGAGTGAAGCGATAAGTATGACCAGCGGCCGGGCCATAATATTTAAAATGGGTTGTCTCGCCGACAAAGGACACTGTGGCGCGCAGGAGGTTTCCGTTCCAGAAAAGACCGTAAGTCCCAGGGCTGAAAAAGCGGAGGGTGAAGGGGTCAAGGAAATTTTCCTCGAAATGATAGGCTCCGAAACTGAACTCGGTGCGGTGGTAGCGGTTGAAGGGATAATATCCTGAAAATTCCGCGCCCGTTATTTGGCGCGTGGCCATGGCGTCCTGATAAGTAAGATAATCATAATAATAAAGAGTCGGGTCAATATAAGAATAGGGCGTATAGTAATACTCAGTATAATCATAAGCCATGGTCATAAACTGCAGCCGGCGTTTTTGGTTCAGGTAGCCGATAAAATAAGAGCGAAAGCTGCGCACCTGAGTGGCCATAAAAACAAAAGTGTGGTCAGCTAACATGTCAGAGAGAGTGATCATCGAGCCCCCAAAGACAGAGCCGTCAGTCGTCACCGCAGCGTCTATGGGCGGCCGGTTAGCCATAAAAAGTTTGTCTATTCCCTTGTACTCCTGAATCTTGGACGGGTCAATTTCTACCCTAATGGCCTCCTCCGCCTGAGCTAAATTCTCAACCGAGGGCGTCGCTTCTCGTGTCGGCAAGCTCTGTTCTGGCTTTAACTCCTTCAGGTCTTCTTTGGATTTCGCCTCCGCTTCCGTTGTGGCCAATTCTGCCTTAAACAGCTGAAAAGCGCCTTTATTAAAAGAGGCAAAGATAACTTGCTTGGGGTCGTTCCGCAGCGGACAGGGAAAAAAGTTGCCGGTGCGGACATCGGTGAGACAGCGGAGCATATTGGTCTTGAGGTCTAAAGAATAGATGTTATAAGCCTCTCTTTGATCTCCAGAGAAAAGGAGGCTTTCTCCGTCTGGAGAAAAGATGGGAGTGATGGCGTTCCAGATGCCTTCAGTTAAGCGACGCCTTTGGTGCAGGTCATGGCGGGGAGCGAGGAAGAGATGGTCGTAACCAGCTTCCCGGACCGAAAAAGCTACCCAGGCTCCATCGGGAGATATGGATGGGGCCTTTTCAAATATATCGTCTTGAGTTAGGTTGGTTAAAGCTTCCGTTTCTAAATCAACCCGGAAAATGTCCCGATGCCCAAGCTGGAAAGCGGTGAAGAGAAGGCTACGGCCGTCTGGTTCGAAACAGGGTGAGGCGGGCTGGTCATAGGGCAAAACGATTTTCTTTAACGTTGTTCCCTTAAAGGCGTCGATGATGAAAAGGGAATGACGCCGGCCGTCGCGGGCAAAAAAAGCTATTCGGTCGCCGTCTGGAGACCAGGCCAGACCAGGACCAGAAGAAGGGTCAACCTCGAAGCGAATATAATCATATCGGCTGGTATAACCCTTGGTGATGTTTTTAATAACCGCACCGTCTTTTGTTGAAATAAGCACAATGTCGATATCCTCGGCTTTGGCGTTATAAGTAATGGTGGCCACGATATCCCCGGAGGGCGAGAGGGCATGGCTAAAGGCAAAATAATAGGGGTTCATCGGGAATTCCGGACCCAGAGTAATGCTATAGTCCTCGGGGTTTTCTCTCATCAGGAAGGGTTTGGCCCGCTCCCGTAAATATCGTTTAAAGGCCTGGTTAAATTCCTTCGTTTTTAGGTTAAAGCTGCGCCTAAGCGGGTCGGGTCTGCTCAAGCCTATGCTTGGCATATTCCGCAGGCTTGACCAAAACTCACGTATCCCATTACGGCCAAAACGGTATTCGATAAACTCATAAAGAGCGTGACCAAAATCATAAGCCGGGTCGCGAGGCAGAGGATAACGGGAGGCCAGCTCGCCGCCTTCGGTGAGCTCGGGTATTCGGTCGTTTAGGACTGCGTCGCGGACGATAAGCGAAGACCACGGAGACCACCGGCCAGTCAAATACTCGCTTAGCCCCTCGAAGACCCAAAGAGGGGGCTCGATAACTGAATAAAGCGCCGCCGCTTGCCTGCCCCAGAGTAAATCGAATTGAAACACGTGGGTTAACTCATGGACCACCAGGTCCTGCAACTCATCGAGGGGCAAATCGCCATGCAGACCGATGCGGTGTAAAACAGGTTCGCTTACTCCCAAAACGCCCTCGGAAACCTGAAACAGGTTGGTCTGTTCAAAATCTGTATAAGTGCGGTAGTAAATAAGCGGAACGGGCTTGGGGAGTTGGTGTTTCAGGGTTTCCGAGACACGAAAATAGGCCCTTTCGGCCGCGGTAGCTAAATTTGATAATAACCGCACGTCTTCTACGTAAAAATAGATGGTAAAATGCTCTGTCGGGTAAGTTTTCCACTGAAAATCCTCGTAGTTTATTTTATTCTTGCCGTAATATGGATAGTAATATTGCTGGGTTAAGCCACGCCTAAAGAAGAGCTGCGGCCAGGGACGGTCTGGGGCTGATGCGGCCAGAGCAGGCCAAAGGCTCAGAATTAGTCCCACGGCTAAACTGGCTATGCTGACGGCTCTCTTCATTCTCCAATCCTTTTGGCCAAGGTCATTTAATAAGCAAATACCTCTCCTGCGGTCTGGCCTCACCAAAAATCAACCGGAAAAGGACCAGCTTGGCGCGCTGGCTAAGCTCATAAAGGGCAAACCGGGCCGGATACTTTACATCGGAGGTAGTCTTCGTTTCCTTAAATTTTTTTTCAAACACCACTTCGCCCGAGGGTAGCGTGACCAGCGCCACGTTCAATTCTAAGGTAAAAACAGCCCGGGCCGCCAATCCTTTTTCCGGTCCCAATAAATCTTCTTCTATTTCTTGCCGGTAAAGGATAGCCTTGCGGATTTCCTGCTGAAAACGTGCTTCCCCGGTGAAAACAAGGCTGGGGCCTTCCTGATTCGACCAGGAATGCCAATATTCCGGGGAGTGAATAAGGTCGAGGGAAGAAAGAGGTGTGGTTTCGAGCTTAACTTGGCCTTTAAAGCGTCGGCTCAATTCCGTCGAAAAGTAGGCCATGAGCTCCCTTTGGACATCAACTGACTGGTCTATTTTTTCCACCTCGGCGGCTGGCTTCTCTTGAAGAGAGATGTTTTTTCTGGATTTAACCTGCTCTTTGGCCTCCTCTTGACTGTGCCCGGTTTTTTCGGCCACTGGTTCAGTCTTTTTTCCGGCGCCGCTCAAGACAAAGGGAATCAGGATGATTGTCTTATAGTCATCGAGCCGAAGAGGGGAATAGGCGGGTATTTCCAGCTTGATTTTTTGGTGAATCTCTGAACCGCAGGCTATCAGCCCGAGAGACAAGAATATCAAAAGCCCTTTATTCCAACGCATGGAGGCGCTTTGGCCAGTGATTTAGAAGGAGGTAATTAAGTCGTTCAGGCTCATTCAGGAGAGCGATAAGGCGCCGGGTCTCAAAATAAGGCGACTGGTCTTCTTTTTTATCGACCTTCTTTTCTTCCGGCGTCTTTTCCGGCCTTTCCGCGGCTTTAAGGTTTTCCTGAAAATAGCCATAGTTGGCCTTAATGTAGCGGTGCTCTGGAGCTAACTTAAGGGCCAACTCGTATTCTTGCCGCGCCTTATCCCAAAGCCCCTTCTTTTCGTAGGCGACTGCTAAGTTGTTATGTAAAACCGCAGAGTTGGGCATCTTTTCCAGCGCTTTTTGCCAGCGGAAAATGGCTTCGTCCCATAAATCATGCTCGGCCGCCCAAAGGCCGAGCCGCAGCTGGTTTAATTCACCCCGGGAAGCACAATTCATTAAAGACCCTAATAAAAAAATTAAACTAAGAAAAGTGAGGGAACGGAGACTATGCCTTGAAAAGAAAATGAAGCTGGGATGACCAGTTTTTACTTCCCACCACGGCAGATAAAGATAGGCTTTTCTTTTGACCACGATATAACCATTATACCAAATTTGATTCAAGAATTACTTGGGGCATTCATAATTAGCGCCGATTCCAAAATATTCTGCAGGCTGAGCTTCGGTTCTCAATAAAGAGCGACTGTCCTGCGGTGATGATTGGTCCGGGTCCTGTATGTTATGAACTGAGTCAAAGAAATTAGCGAAACCTTAGAATTCTTCTAGGCACGCTCAGAATTATTCTGCTTGATGGGTCCGCTGGTCGCCAAAAGAATGGGCCATTTTCCTCATATAAACCATCGATGGTTTGCGTCTGGGTCCACCACGAGAAGAGCTCGGCTCGTCCTTAACAAGCGGGCTGGTTGCAGCGCTTCTTTATCCTTTGAATATTTAGTATTTTTTTCACCTAAGAGAGTACTTCTCTCGGGGAAAATAAGGGGTTTTATGGAGCCATTCCTTAGTCCCTTGTTAAAGGTTAGAAGGAGAATAATCCTCCTTTTATTTATTTGGCATTTATGTTGCGCGTCAAATCCTATATCTTCTTACTTTTAAAAAAAAGACAGCCGATTTAAGCCTAATACATCACCCGTCTTTTGGCGCAAAGGCTAAGTAGCCCTTGACAGCCAAAAGACATCAGCAAGTGTCTCGGATGTCGTGGCCCTGTTCGGGCTATAGATAAATAGCCTAAAAGCATATATAATCACTGAGTTATTGGAATGACAACAGGCAGTTAAATTAGGTAATTGGTTCGCCGATTTAGAAAATCATTAACGGCGCAAGGAGGTACATATGGCCCAACTCCTGGAAGGCAAACCATTGGCCGAAAAAATTAAGGCCGAGGTAAAAATAGAAGTAGACCGTTTAAAGCAAGAAACTGGGAAGACGCCTCATTTGACCGGAGTTTTGGTGGGTGAAAATAAAGCGTCGGAGATCTATCTCCGAACCAAGGAGAAAACAGCCCAGTCCTTGGGAATTAATTCCGAAATCCTCCGGCTGTCGGCCACATTAAGCCAGTCGGAGCTAATTGCCAGAATTCAAGCGCTAAATGAGACTGACGACCTCGACGGCATCCTGGTGCAATTGCCGTTACCAGCCAATTTCCAACCTAATGAAGTGATTGAGGCCATTTCTCCGGCCAAAGATGTCGACGGCTTCCATCCGCTTAACCTCGGCCGTTTATTAATGAATGAAGTGGGTTTGCGACCCTGCACGCCGGCGGGGGTGGTAGAACTATTGAAACATTATGGAGTGAAGCTTGAGGGACAGGAAGTGGTGATAATCGGCCGCAGTCTCATCGTTGGGAAACCCTTAGCGGCCATGCTCACTAACGAAAATGCCACCGTTACCATCTGCCATTCGCGCACCCGAGACTTAGACCGGGTAGCTTCGCGGGCTGATATATTAGTAGCGGCCTTGGGGCGGCCTGCTTTTATCCGGCCCGAGTTCATCCGCGAGGGGGCGGTGGTGGTGGATGTCGGCATCAATTATGTGGCTGATAGAGACCTGGTCACCAGTCTTTTTGGCGCTGACCCCAAGAGGCAGCAGGATTTAGAAGAAAAAGGATATACGATTATCGGGGACGTACATCCTCAGGCCAAGGAAAAGGCTGCCTGGCTAACCCCGGTTCCCGGTGGAATCGGCCCTCTCACCGTAGCGATGTTGATGCGGAACACCCTGCTTGCTTTTAAAAGGCGGCGGGCCCTAAGCTGAGCTAAGAAAACCAGGGCGAAGCCACCTTAAATTTTTATCTCCACTGATCACCGCTGAGCTAATAAATTAGTTGGGCCAAAGCCTGAATTATTTTGCTTATTGTTTCCATAGATGCTAATTTTAATCGGCTTCCATTTTATGGGAGTTGATTTGTGAGGCTAAGCTTGGAATGGCGGGTGCGAGGTCATCCCGGAGGTGTCTTTGCCTAAGCCTCCCAAGATGGAAGAGAACCATTTAAGCCAACGCTGCTTTTAGCCTGAGCCGGTTAAGAATAGAAATAAAGGACAATTTGTGCTATAAATAAGAATTCTTTAACGTTAATAATGACCAGGGAAGGAAAACATGCCTAAGGTTTGCGCCATATGTGCAAAAGGACCGACCTTTGGCCGCAGCATTAGCCATTCTCACCGGGTAACGAGCCGGAAATTAAAGCCTAATTTGCAGAGAGTCAAGGTGCGGCACAACGGCGGACATCGCTATCTCTGGGTTTGTACGCGTTGTTTACGGTCGGGCAAAGTAGAAAAGGCCGTTTAAATTCGTTCGACGGCTTCCACATCTTTTAGCTCAGAGAGGCGTTTGATTATCGCTTCGAGGTGGGCCAAGTCGTTAATCGTTAAAACCAGGACCATCCTGGCTTTGCCTTCAGCCGAAGTCTTGACCTCAGCCCGCGTGATATTGCC
>CAZVIN010000102.1:0-4085 GCA_964627255.1 uncultured Eubacteriales bacterium | reverse complement strand
GTGATCACCGAGGTCAAAACTAAGCCCCTTTATCAAGCAGAAAACCCGCCTTCGGCTATTGCCGAATTAACCGGAAACGTAGCGCTGGTTAAGAAAGGCCAGCCAAAGGGAAAATACACGGTTCTTGAGATTAAGGCGATTATCGAAAATAAGGGCGGCCTTCCGACCCACATTGCTCGCGGGGCCAGCCTGGCTCTTAATCGAGAAGACGTAGTCTGGCTTCTGGGAGACCGCAATAAAATTAAATTTCTTCTGGGAACACCCTGGCAGCGGATAGGGGTGTTAGAGGGTCAGTTGAAAATTCCCGTTGTCTCGCCGCGCGAAGAAACCGCGCCGCGAAGCGCTCAGCGGCCCCAGGCTCCCGGAGGACCGTCTGGATTTCCCGGTTTCCCGGGCCAGCGGCCTGGCCAACCGGTTACGGAAGCAGAAACAGTTAAACCTCTTTCCCCATCAGCTCGCGAAGTGACCTGGGTAATCGCCATCGAAGGACAGAGCCCGCTGAAAATTGTGGTGAGCTCCCAAAAAGGTGGGACAAAAGTCAAAGAGGTTAGCTTTGAGTGAGGAGGGAATTATGTTTAAGAAAAAAGCAACAGCTTTTGGAATATCGGCTCTTAAGTGGCTGATCCTTTCTTTCCTGGCCACCGCTCTTTTCCTCCCCCTTACCGGCCAGAAAAAACTCCAAACCAGTCCCGGAGGTTATCACGGCGAGCTTGATTTTCCTGTTAGCTGGAAACGATATTACAGCTATGCTGAGTGGACTAAAATTATGCATGACCTGGCTCGTCAATATGCCCCCCTGGCGAGTATCGAGAGTCTCGGTAAGAGCCGGATGGGCCGCGACCAGTTCCTCCTGACCATTACTAATAAATCGACGGGAAACCCTGAAAATAAGCCGGCCATGTGGGTGGACGGAGCGATTCATGGCAACGAAGTTAACGGGATCACCTGCTCCCTTTACTTAGCCTGGTATCTCTTAACCCGTTATGATTATGACCCTTATGTCCACGAATTAGTTAACCGCTATACTTTTTATATTCTTCCGGGATTCAATGTGGATGCTAATGAATCTTATGTCACTTGGCCCAACACCGCTAACAATCCCCGGGAGCCCTACCGGCCAGAAGATGACGACGGCGACGGCCTTTACGACGAAGACCAGACTGAAGATGTCGACGCTGACGGTGAGTTATCAATGATGTATGTAGAAGATTCCAAGGGAGATTTCAAGCTTTCCCCTGACGGGAGACGCTTTGTCCGCGTCAGCGAACCCAACGACCCGGCTCGCCGCTTCCGGCTGCTTGGTCCGGAGGGGTTTGATAACGACGGAGATGGCCGGATTAACGAGGACGATATCGGCGGCCCTGACCCGAACCGCAATTTTCCCGCTGACTGGAATCTGCAACAAGGAAATCCCTACCCTCTCTCCGAACCTGAAACCCGTAATGTTTATGAATTCTGGCTTCGCCATCCCAACATTTTCGCCAGCTTCCATTACCACAACACTGGTCGTTTGATCATGTTTACTACTCCACCGCGAATTCAACCCACACTGACTCCAGAACAGCGACAGCAAAGGCAGCAACAATTCCAGCAACGTCTGACAGAGCTCCGCCAGACGAACAAATACGCCCAGCTCTTTGATATTGAGGTGCCGCGAGAATATGAAGAAGACATGAGAGTGCAAACGGAAATAGTCACCATGGGCGCCCGCATCCTGAAAAACTACCGACCAACTCCTTCTGGTCGTGTCGGCCAGGCTCAAGCTGCTTCCTACGAGATGTTCGGCCGCTACGCCTATTTGATTGAACTTTGGGGAACCCCCGACTTTGAGGCAGACGAAAACGGCGATGGCCGAGTCTCAGATGAGGAATTCTTGAAATGGATTGATATCGAGCTTACGGGAGAAGGGTGGATAACACCTCATAAAGTGCGGCATCCCGATTATGGCGAAATTTGGATAGGGGGCACCGCCAAAAAACATATTACCCGGACACCGCCAGCTCGCTACATGGAAGAGGAAGCTCTTCGTCAAACCCATTTTGTCCTTTATTGTGTTAGCCAATTTCCCAAGGTGGAAATCGGCGAAATAAAAATTACTCCCGCGACGGCTGACCTTTTCTGGATTGACGTCACCGTCAAGAACGACCGCGCCTACCCGACGGCTTCGGACCGAGCCGTCCAACTCAGGCAGGCTGTCAGGGATAAGCTGATATTCAATTCTTCGCCGAATATCTCCCTACTTGAGCTTCCTCCGACTCAATCAGCTCTGGACTTAACCAACCGTGCTTCCTTAGCTCCTGTGGCCAAGGGAAGGGAAGTTGAATTCCGCCTCAAAGGCCATGATTCGCAGGTTTATCGGTATTTGGTCAAGCTTAATGGTGAAGAAGGGTGGGTTGAATTTACGGTCAGCTCGAAGCACGGCGGCCGAGACTCGAGGCGCATAGGGATAAAAGTAGTTAGCTGAGCTATCTCCCGCCGTCGCCAAAGCGAGGATTGACGACATTACTAAAAATCGAACCAAAGGTATAGTTAAGGTTAACCGAAAGTGAATATTCATAACTCGTTTCCAACTGGGTCCGGCGCAAGAGAACTTCTTCGAGGGTGGCTTCCCCCCGGCGCAAAGAAAGCTGGTCGCGGATTCGCTCGTAGCGGCCGTTTAGACTCACGGCCAATCCCCTAAAGACACGGAAATATAAGCGAGTGGAAAGTTCAAGACGATTCTTCCTGAAATCATGAAAATAATGAGACCCAAGAATGCCCGCTTCCCATGAGCCCCAAGGTTCTTTGAGCTCCAGCGTCGCCGAGAGTGCTTCTCCCCAGAGCCTTTCCGCCGTTTTTAGATAAATGGTTTCTTCGCGGTAGGTAACAGCATTGAACCCAACTCGATACATGAACCGGAGCTCTCTTCGAGTGGATTCAGAATAAGGAAAAACATTGAACTCCACAGCGGGCGCGGGGCTAAAACTAAACTTGATATTATTATAAATAGAGGAAGCCATATGGAGATACCCACCTAGTGACCAGTGCTCATTCAAGCTTTTAACCACTAAGGCGGTAAAACTTTCTGACTCCGTCGTGCTGAGGATGGTTTTGTCAGAATAAATATATTTGCGCTCATCAAAATTAGCGTTGAATCCCAGGCGTATTTTGATTTCAGGGGTAACCCGATTTGCCGAAAGGTTGGCGCTAAGCGAGCTTGTCTTTCTTCTGGATTCGCCCTCAAACCGGCCTCCAAAGCTCAGGCCAAAAACCCAAAAATTCCAGGGGTCAGAAACATCGGTTGGGGCCAGAGCTTGACGGAGAGAAATGGAACAGTATTCAGCCAAAGGCGTTTGGGCTAAATAAGGCATTAACCCCATTTTAATCGTCCTGGTATAGCCATTCCTGACCTCGTCCTCGGTGTCCGTTTTCTTAGAAGTAAAGGTCAAGACATTGCTATTCTTGGTGTAGGCTCCCTGACCGATAAAAGTAATCGTATATTCGGTCCCGCCACCGCCTGTGGATTGAGTCGTTATCAGGACATGAACATCAGCTTCTTTCCTCTCGCGAACAAAGTTAACAAAGGGAATTTCAGTTTTAATATAATTTAGGTCACAACGGTGACAGTCGATAAAAACGCGTGGGGCTTTATTCCGCAAATCTGTAGATTCCGCCGCTTTCTCTTGCTCCTCCATCCCCGCCCGGAGATAAGTCCAGGAAAAGAACAGAAGGAAGATAACAGATAAAATCCCGAAGAACGCCGCGGAAAGCTTGCGGATAATTGGTTTTTGGCTGGTTTGGCTCATGATATTATCCTTGCTTGAGGTGAGCAACGATTTTAAAAAAAGACATTATTTATCCTTTCATGGCTAAGCGAGCAATTATTTTAATTACAAATAGACGCTGATATTAGCCTATTTTAGAGACTCTTGTCAAAACTATCTCGCTTTGAGAAACCAGAAAAAATTTGCGGGGCCAAATTGGCTGGCTTAGAATTACCCTCCTCCCCCTTCTCATATGGGAGATTTCAAAGCGGCATCCTGGCCAACATCCCTCCCCGCCAGAGGGATTATGGCTACTTACTCAAAAAAATGGCTATTCCTACT
>CAZVIN010000101.1:0-26077 GCA_964627255.1 uncultured Eubacteriales bacterium | reverse complement strand
CTGCTCTTTCATTTAGCCCCGAAGGCTGAATCAATGCCGGGGAAAAAGCCTTTTGAAGGCGTCTAAGTTAGCCGGAGAGCCGCGAAATAAATCTTCGGGAAAACGGAAATTAGTCCAGAGTAGCTCTAACAGGCTCACTCGCTCGCCAGAGTGTAATCCCCAGCCGGCCAAATATTGAAGCCGCAAGTTGCGGTCCAGGTTGAGAGGGGCACCGCTAAACCAAGAAACAAGGTCAAAGCCACGGCCGACATATGTGGCCATAAGCTCAAGGGCTGACCTAAACCCAATCTCCTTCAATGACTCTCTCACCTGCTGGAAACTCTTTCTTTCCAGCTTGGCTTCAAGTTCATCTAAATCCACCGGCAGGTCCTCTTTTTGTCCCATCAAAACAAAATCATAATCCCAACCGAGGACATCATTGCTCCAGATTGTCCCCGCCGGGAAAACCTGAAAGAAAGTAGCCAGCAGACTTTTAACCGTAGCTTCGTCGCTCTCATAAAGCGGGACCCACTGAGTAAAAAGTCCGCTGGGGCTGAGATGCTCCTGGATTGTCATGAAATATTCCTGGGTATAGAGCAAAGCTGAACCCCTGAGCCAGGGATGAACGGGGTCAGAGCTGATAATGTCAAATTTCTCTTGAGAAGTGAGAAGAAAATGCCGAGCGTCTTCGAGGACGAGTTCTACTCGAGGGTCAGAAGCCAAGTTGTAATTCTCTTTCTTGAAATAAGGAACAACCTTCTTCCAGACCGCCGGCTCGATTTCACAGATGACCACCTTCTCTACTTCAGGATATAATAAGAATGTGCCCGCAGTAATCCCGGCACCACAGCCCACAATTAAAACGCGGCGCGGGGATTGATGAACCAGAGCTGGCAAATGAGCCAACATCCTTTCCATCCGCAGGTCAGGCGCCGCATTAGAAGCTTCAGCTCGGCCGCTGGTATGAAAAACAATCGTCCCTTCCCACTCAGTAACCGCTACTGAAGAATTGATGCCTTCAGCCACCACCAAAGGCCGGCCGCGGTCCTTCTTTTCGGCCATTTTCCATCCATAAGCAATTAACTGCCAAGGCGGCGAGGCAACAGCTCGCACCGCCAAAAAACCAGCCAAGGAATACGCTGTAATCAAAATCACTGAGCCAATTAACTTAAGTTTTAGGGGTTGCAACTGTCTTCTTTGGAAAACAATATTATTTCCTTTATTAGAGGTTAAATTAGGAGTCTTCTGGAGCTTTTCTCGCCGCTCAAATCTTAAACTTACTCCAAGAAAAATATTCTGGAGAAAAGGGCAAAGAGCTAAGAAAGAATTAAGGATGACAAGCAAAATAAATAAGCGCTGGGAAAAAGAAGAACCCCAGGTAGGAAGGATGACCAGACTAATAAGGAGGGAGCCAGCAATGGAGCCTGCCGTATTTGCCGCATAGATTTTACCGACTGTCCGGCCGGTTTCGGCCTGCCTTCTAGTTGCCGAGGCTAAGGCCAAAGGAAAACTTGCTCCCCAAAGGAAAGAGGCTGGTAGTATAGCCAGACTGCAACGGAAGCAATCGAAAATAAAAGTTTTGGCTGGACCAGCTGTCTCCGAAACCGACCAATTGGGGACAATCCTGGTAATCACCAGCGCCGCCCAAATTATAGCCGGCGCTAAGCTTAATTGGCTTAGGCCGAGGGCTAAGCGAGGCGAAAGCCTTTGGCGGCGAATCAATTTAGAGCTAACGGCGCTTCCAGCAGCTAAGCCGCTGAGAAAAATCCCTAAAAGAAGAGAAAAGGTGTAAACCGTCCCCCCAAGAGAAAGAGCCAGGAGGCGAGTCCAGACAACCTCCGCGCCTAAAGCAGTTAGGCCGGAGACGGCAACCACGAGATAAATCAGGCCGGGATGGGAAGCATCCGAGTCATTAATTAAAGTATTTTGGTTGCTTATCAAGGTATTTTTAAAATTAAACCGCCGACGGCTGTTCTGCGCAATCCTCTTATTTAAATTGACGACACCTTGATTTTCAGCTAACGCACCAGCAAATGATTCCTCCGGCTCCTTGCGCTTTTTCTCTTCAGGAACGTTTTGATAAGCCGTTTTATGGTAGAAACTAGGCTTCCAGGGCTGGAGAAAGGATAAGCTAAAGGCGCTCGAAGCGATAATAAAATTAATAGTAGCCGCCGTTATAGTCGCGATGGTGACATCATGAACCCGAAGGAGATAGAACCCCGCCCCAAACGTCCCTAAGACAGCGCCCGCGGTATTAACTCCATAGAGCAGCCCGACGAAGGAGAGGCCGGGTCGCGTCGCCTCAACTAAGCGCGAGACAACAGGCAAAGTTCCACCCATGAGGATTGTTGGCGCCAAAAGGGTGCCAGCAGAAACAAAACCCCTTATAAGAAGAAGGGGAAGGCCATAGCCGATGGTGGCGGTATAGATTTTCATGACCAGCGGCAAAAGAATAGGGATTAAAAGCCCCAGACCGCCGATTCCGGCTTCAAGAAAAGCATAAAGCCGCAGAGGATGCTGGCGCAGAGATAAAAGAGAGGGCAAAAGGAGGCTACCAAGGAATAACCCTCCCATATAAGTTGTGAGCAGAATGGCCAAAGAAATAGCGCTGGAACCAATAACCAGCTCCAAGAGTTGAAACCATACGACTTCATAAATCAGCGCCGCTGTCCCCGAAGCTAAAAACAGGCCAAGCAACAAAGGAGTGGCCAAATATAGGCCTCCTTCAGGTTTGTAAAGGGTCATATTCCCGAGAGTCTTTTTAACCCTCATTTTTTATTATTTTAAAAAAGAAACCTG
The DNA here is from genome assembly GCA_964627255.1 of uncultured Eubacteriales bacterium. GTDB lineage: Bacteria > Acidobacteriota > Aminicenantia > Aminicenantales > CALLJL01 > CALLJL01. The sequence goes on along the minus strand of CAZVIN010000101.1, from coordinate 23,299 downwards.
AAAATCATAACGGCTTAATTATGAATAAAGTTGGAAGAGCGCCTAACTTTTTTTCTGTTGAGCCGCTGGCTTGAGACAAGAAGGGCTCCGCCCTTTCGTTCCCATCTCATTAATTTTGTATGAACGATCACCGACAATGGACCGATTATATAAAGAGACCGCTTAAAACCCAGCAACTGAAAAATCATAGGGCTTAAATAGGGCAATATCCATCCCTTTTTCCCTGCCCTCAATAATCTTAATTCAATTAAAGAATTTGAACCTTTATATCTCGACGAATGAAAACATACCCTTCAATCAGGTCTTATTACTTCTTAAGCCTCACATAAAAAGATTGGCCATAGGAAATAGGTATTGCATCACTAATTTTAGCGGGAGCGTCGCTCGCCGCTTTGTTCAATCTCTCTTTGGAGTTCCACAAGGTCCACTGTCTGCGAAAAATCACCCAGTAAATGCTTGGCAAAATAATCGGCTCTTATCCAGAACCAATAATCGTTCATATCGCCAAAGCCATGGCGCTGGCCAGGAAAAATGAAGAAGTCGAAGCGTTTACCCGCCTTAATGAGGGCTGCTGCCAGTCTGAAAGTATTGGCGGGATGGACATTATTATCAATATCACCTGTGGCCAGCAAGAGATGGCCTTTAAGGTTTTTGGCGATTTCGGAGTTCTTCTCGATGCTGTACTCGAATTTAATATTGCCTTCTTTATCAATTACTTCTTTGACCCCGTGGTGCTTCTCGCTCCACCAGCGGTTATAGATATTGTTTTCATGATTACCGGAAGAGGAAACGCCGACTTTAAAGAAATCAGGGTAAACAAGTAGAGCGGCCGCAGTCATAAACCCACCGCCTGAGTGGCCGTAGATCCCAACACGGTTAATATCAATAAAGGGATGGCGAGCCGCCAGCTGCTCGATAGCATATTTTTTGTCTGCCAGCCCGTAATCACGAAGGTTGCCATAGCCATAGTTATGATACCATTTAGAGCGCATCGGGCTACCGCCACGATTGCCTACCTCAATCACAATGAACCCCATCTGAGCTAAGGCGACATTCTGGTTGCGCGGGGAAAAAGCCTTGGAAACACTCTCGGTTTGTGGGCCAGGATAAACATAAGCAATAATCGGGTATTTCTTGTTGGGGTCAAAATCAAACGGCTTATAAATTACTCCGTAGAGGTCAGTAATGCCGTCAGCCGCTTTAACCGTGAAGGTCTCAGGAAACTTAAAACCTGCGGCTAGCAACGCCGAAACATCCGTGGTTTCGAGCTCGAGCAGCCGATTACCGTTGGCGTCTAAGAGTTCCGATTTGGGGGCGGTGTCTACTCGCGAGTAATTCGAGATAAAGAATTTCTGAGAATCATCCATCGCCACGGAGTGGTCGAAATTTCCGGGAGTCAAGAGCTTCAGTCCAGTTCCCTCCAAGCTGATGCGATAAAGATGGGTATAATAGGGATCCTCGCCCTTTTCTCGTCCGCCTGCTAGGAAATAAAGGAGCCGAGCTTTCTCGTCAATCCCGACAATTCCCCGGCAGTTGAATTCGCCTGAGGTTATCTGATTCTTGAGCTTGCCCTCTCCGTCATAGAGGTAATAATGGCCCCAGCCATCTCGTTCTGACCACCAGACCAGTTCGCGGCCGCCGCCAAGCAGGCGGAGTGGTTGATATTCCACATAGGTATTCATCCTTTCTTCGACCAGCACTTTTACCTCGCCCGAAGCAGTATCGGCGACGCAGACTTCGTAGCCATGGAGGTCTCGGGTCTGCCGGCCAAAATAAAGCTTATCGGAAGTATCCGCCACCCACTGTGGGGGAGGCGGTTCCTCCGCGTCTTCCTCCCTTGACCGCCGGGGCGCGGTAAAAATGTTATAGGTTGGGTCCTTGAATTTTTCCGCTTTAACCTTGACCCGGCCTTTAGAAGCAATATCAAAGATTAGTATCTCGGGCTGAGGCTGGTTTTCTTCCCCAGGCATGCCATATTTATAAGTCTCGAGTGTCGGCCGTGGATTGGCCAGGCTGTTAATTACCCAGAGGTCACCTACTTTGCGCTCATCCTGGCGGATACAAGCAAACTTCTTCGAGTCCTTAGACCAGATGATACCGATAGGCGGGGTGCGGAAATCCTTGCGGTCCTTTTCATCTTTTTGCAATTCCTTTTTTTCTTCCTCCGTCAGCCGGCGAGCAAAGCTGTAATATTCCTCACCGTCGGTAGTTAGTTGGATTTCCTGAATAGTCTTATCATCAGCCTTCTTTAAAGCTTTGGCATAATTTTCCGCATCCATCAAAAAAAGGTTGTGGCCGCGGGCAAAAACCACCCACTTCTGGTCGGGCGAGACTGAAGCCCAGCGAGGTCTTTTCGGCTTGGGCTGATAATCTTTAAGCAGCGTCAGTTTTCCCGTCGCTAACTCATACTCAAAGGTTAGCGTCCTGGTCTTGGCCTCTGGCTCCTTGGGCTTCTCCTCTTCCTTTTCTTTTTTCATCTCTGTGTCCTGCTCTTTTTCCTTTTCCTTCTCCTTGTCCAGGAAGCGCTTCTCGAGCTCCTTGACGGACATGATTTGGCCTTCGACCGAGATGTCGCTATCGCGAGGGACTTCGAGGTCAAACTGAAAGGCAGTATCATTCTTAACAAAGCGGATGGTTCGAATCGGCAAATGCTGGGCATCATAAGGAGTCAAGAGAATTTTGGTCAGCATCGCCGCCATCCGGGCGTTATCAAAGAGCGGCTTCTTCGTCTTGGCTACTGGGTCGACCAGATACCAATTTTTCCCCGAGGGTGTTTCATAACTGTACCAAAAACGGTCGCTCGTCTTAAGCCAGTGCGGCTGAACCGAAAGGTCAAAAACAAGCTTCGTTACCTTCGTCGAAACCCAGCGCGCCGCCAGGTCATAATTGGCCTTCTCGGCTCTGACCACGCCAAAAGCAAACGAAAAAATTAAGCTGAAAATTAAAAGATAATTAAAAAGGCTAAACCGCTGGCAAACCTTAGGCCGCAGCCAAAGAAAAATTTTCATGATGCCTCCTTTCTGGCTTTTAATTTTCCAGGATCCAGAATGAGCTTCGAGAGAAGGGACATTTTTCCCCTCTAATTAAACCAAGCCTCAACTTTCACTAGACTTGTTTAACTCCGAGTATTTTTCTCTTTGGTAATCGATACCTCGCCTCCTTCCCTCCATCCACCGGCGGACATAATAATTAACCCCAAAAACAATTTCAAGCGAATAAATTCATACCCCATAGGCAGCAAAAATACCAGAACCATGAATAATTTATAAAGAATTTCGCCTCGTCAATTAGTTTCAATTCCGGAGTCAAATTGCCGTTTATTTTTTAATTAGGGTTAATTTCAGTTAGATAGACGGATTATTTGATGGAATAACTCTAAAACCTAAATCCGAGATTATTTTTTTGAAATTGCTCCTTAAAGGCCTGCCTTTCGCCATTTTTTGCTCGTGGCGGACTCCTGCCTTATCTCAGCTGTGGAGCCTGTGTTGGGCGTGCTTGGCTTAGCGATTATTTAGCCAATTGAGATAATTAGCGGCCAAGCGACGTTGTAAAAAGAAGGGAGGAAAAAAAATGGCAAGCCAGCTATCGGCCGAAGAATTTGTGGTTTTGGCCATAAAAAAACTGCGCACCGGCCAGTTTAAAGGGATTCATTCTGTTTATAGCGGGTTTAACGAAGCCTTTAAGACCTATTTTGGCGGCGCTGACCCCGTGCAGACAACCAACGAATTGGCCCAAGCGGGAAAAATCAGCTTGCGACCAGTTAGAGGCGGCGTCATCCTTTATCTGCCGGAAGATGCCCCTCATTTTACCCGCGGAGAGCAGGCTCTGCAAAAAATGGGCCTATTTGCCCAGGAGGCTCCTGCGACCAAATCAAAAATCAAATAATAAGAACAGGCGCTTCTCCGTCAGCGTTTCTTGCAACATTTATCCGCTATTTCTCTAATCCAAATCGCCGCTTAAATTACCAATCTTATCTCAGCCAGTGGGAAGACAAGCAAAAATTGGGTAAAAATTGGGTAAATAGATAAGATGACACCATTAGTCATAGAAGCTTTTGGAGACGAAGCCGAACATCAGCGGCAAACCGGTCGATAAATCCCTGGACAAACTCGCTAATATCCAGCTGCTCGTTGTGAATTAGAGGCGTCAAGTCTAAACCAAAAATCATCGAGCTGGAAACATCAACCTCATGGGTAGAGTAATAGGTGGCATGAGCCCGACGCCGGCCAATCGTTGCCAAATCATAGCCCTTGCCACCAGCTACTTGGGAATCATAAATACTGACTAAGGCCATGGCCAAGTTCTGATGGGCGGAAACATCAAACCCAACTTTATCTTCTTCAATTAGCCAGTCGAGGTCGCGCCAGACCTCGCAGCCATAGACCTTCTCGGGCCGATTCTCGGGTGGCAGTTGCCGCAGAGCCTGGATTGTCCGTAAAGCTACCGCCACATGGGTATCATGACGGTCAGCAGGGTTATGGGTATATATGACCCGCGGCTTAAGAACTGAGAAAAGCTCCTTTAAATCCTCTCGTACCGCCAAGACGGCGGGGTCCTTTACCTCAGAGCTCGGATAATTCAAAAAGGCAACACCGCTATATTCGCCAACCAAAGCCGCTTTTTTCTGTTCCTGACGCCTGACAGCCTTCATCGCCTCGTTAGTATAGTTTTTATAAAAACTGGCCCGAGGGCTACCCGCACCGTCCGTGACCACGATTCCAAAAAACCATTCTTCGGCCCTCTTAAAACAACGCAGGATCCCATCATAAGCCATGATTTCCAGGTCATCCGGGTGGGCGCCGACGCCGACGTGAGTGGTCCTGGAAAAGGCCTCTTCTTCCCTAACCCCGTCGGGAATAAAAATTTCCGCTCCTTCGTGTCTCAATTTCATTTTTTTCCTCCCCAGCTTAACCCGTATCAATTTTTTTTGTTATTTAGTGCTCTTCCATCCTCTCTGGGCCGGCCTGATGGCGATTCTTATCATGGAATAACTATTCCTCAACGACTTTCTTCTGGTTAGCCTCCCAGCGCTCGCGGAGAATTAGCGGCAAGCTGGCCGCAGCCATAGCTTGACCCAAGCGGCGACTGCGTTCGTCAGGGAGATGGAGTTCGATTTTTTCGCTCAACTCGGGAAATTCCACTTGCAGCACTTCCTGAGCTTTCTTAAGGATTATCTCGCCCGCCTCTCCTGAAGTAACCCGGCCAAGGATAAGGACATGGCGATAATCATAAAAATCAGCGTAGTGAGCCAGGCCATAACCTAAATAGACGCCGATAGTCTCAAAAATTAACCGCGCTTTTTTCTCCCCTTTCTCGAGCCAATCCTGAACTTGTTTCAATTTAGCCGCCGGGGACAAAGTCTCGTCTATCTCCAAGCTCGCGGCGCGTGCTAAGCGGAAAACAGCCTGTTGCGAAAAATATTGAACCCCGCAACCAAGGTCACCTGACCACTCATCCTGGGGAGCGTTAAGCCGATAATCCACGGGAGCAAAGGCAAGTTCATTAAGCCAATCAGTGATATAACCAGATTCATTAACATAGCCACCCGCTTGGCTCGAACCCATGGAAATAGCTAAAAGCCGGCGTGCCTTAAAAGCTATGGAGCCGGCCAGAGCCGCTACCTCACCGTCGTTGGCTACTTCGAAGGGTACTTGCCAGACAGCCCCTAACCGCTGAAAAAGCGGCCTGATTTCTCGGTCAAAAAGAGACGGGGGGACAGCCCGAAAGAGCGAGGCCACTCGCGGTTCATTATTCACATAAATGCCCGCCGCACTCCCGCCGATGGCTTCAACCCGAGGGAGGTGGGCTGCAGCCAAGTTAAGAGCCGCCTGAAGATGATAGTAATGGTAGCGAGGGTCAGATGCTTCAGCGGGCGCCCAAGGAAATTCAGCCGTAAAAACAGTTTCTCCTTCAGCCAGAGCCGCCACCTTCCAGTCACTGGCCCCTAAGTCAAATCCAAGGCGGTAGCCGTCAAGATGCCCACCCAAGGGTTTCGATTTTTCTCTGGCTGGAGAGATTTTTTCCACCCTCTCCCCAATTTCGACCGAAAAGGGCTGACCATAGGCCCGGGTCATTAAATCAACATCAAAAGCCCTTTCGCCTTCTGAGGAATAAGTCGCGGTCAGAGGCTGGAAAATTGCCGCGGGGCCACAGAGAATAAGACGCCGCCCCCCACGCATCCAGAGCAAGTTCTTGACCATCTTTTCTAAATAAAAAAGCGAGGCTTCCTGAGCTGAAGGGGAAAAGCCAGGCTTAAAAACCTCGAGCTCAAAAAAAGAGCCACTTTCCTCCGACCTTTCCAGAGAGATTATTACCTTACAATCCAAACCTGACCCCCCCACTTCCAGCCGAAAAGCCCGGTTCCAGAGACTGGCCGGAAGAAAATCAGGGTCGAGAGGGGGAACAATCTTGGGGAAAACTTTTATCTTGGCTCTTTCCATAGATACCTTTCTCACTTGGCGCTTCCGAAAAGGCGCCTTTTAAATTATTTATATTTAATTATAACGGAAATGACCGGGCCGATAAATCAGTTATCACGCCAGCGAACAATAATGAATAACTTGGCGCCAAGAGGTTTCCTCGAAAAATTTTTCGGGAAGACTAAGCCGGCAAGGGCTCGCTTCCTCCCTTCTGGACTCATCCTTCGAACCGGCGATAACAAAAGGCAAGAGAATCAATTAAAGAAAAAAAGAGAAATGGCGATGAGGAAAGCCAAAGGTGGCCTTAAAGCATAAGCTATAAGAAACATCGTCCGGATATCTCAGGATAAAGAGCTAAAATAATACTTCGATTTCTACAGACGTTTTTTGGAAGAGCTGAATTAGTTTTTCTTTTTGCTCGGTAAAAAAGGATGTCGTGGCATATTTTTCTAACCCATGAAGTCGATAAAAACCAATAACCGCCGGGAGATAGTTCATCCGGTCAATAAAAACTCGGTCGACCTTGTCTTCAAGTTGGGAGGCGAGACGGTGCGCGTCGCCGGGTAAAAGCGGCCCCAGAAAAGCAAAAGTTTTAAGGCCAGCCTGCTTTAAGACCCCTAAGGCTTCGATTCTTTGGGCCACAGAAGAAGCTCCCGGCTCAAAAAGACGGGCAATGGCCTCATTTTCAGTGCTAATCGTGAAACCTACCTCTGCGGCCTCAAAGCGGCGCAAGAGGTCAATGTCCCGCAGCACCAGGGCACTTTTAGTTTGAATATTGACCGGGAATTGAGACCTAAGGAGTTCCTCGAGCAAGCGCCGGGTTAAAGCCAAGCGCTTTTCTAACGGCTGATAGGGGTCACAGACTGACGAAACCCAGACAACTCCTTTTTTCGCCCGGCGAAGCTGCCGCCTTAAGATTTCTACAGCGTTGACTTTGACATCGACAAAAGTTCCCCAGGGTTCGCTATGGCCCGTATAACGGGGAATAAAAAGCCGGGCATAACAATAGCGACAGCCCACTTGGCAACCAGTATAGGGGTTCAGGCAATAATCAAAAATCTTCGATTTGTTCAAGATGCTTCGAGCCGTAATTTCTCTTCCGATCATCTCACTCCAGAACCTTTTCCCTCGCCCTCCGGTAGCAAAATAATAGCTTCAATTCGTTCTTTTCTTCTTGAATCGTGTCTTTCGGAATTTTTTATTACTTTAGGCTCCTTATTCTTTTTATTTCATCAATAAATTATTTCCTGCTTGCATTTTAGCTTATTCTGTTTCCCCTCGCCATGCCCTTTCATCCTTAGCTTTCAGCCAAATCTTGATTAACCCCGAGCGAGCTAAAAGAAGTCAACCTTGCTTAAAACAGGTAACAGCCTATCAAAATAGGTGGCGAATTGCGTATTTATTTATTTTTTCGGTCTTTTTCTTTGTTGCTTTTTTAAGCCAGGGTAAAGGATGTTTCAGGTACGGCGGAAGCAACCAGGCGAAGTTCAGCCTGTCTCAGTCTTTTTTCAAAGCAATCCCGAGGAGGCCAAAGGCCGAGATAATTAAACTTACCTATTTTTAGGTTATGTTCTGAACGACGGCCAGGATAATTTTATCTTACACATCTCAGTATACCCCAATCTTTTATTTTCTTAACCCTGATTGTTTCTTAATATCCTCCTCTGATTCACCCTAAGGGGTGATTGACCCGATTAGTTCCTGGACAAAATAATGGAGATTGGTTCTTTAAGGAGAGTAATAATTAATTAAATGGGGAGAAGGGAGATGACTCAAGCCCTCCGGCAAGCAGAAAATCTTCGTTCCCGAGCTTTCGGCCTGAGAGCCTTAGTTGTCGACTTCGATTCGGGCTCAATCGAGGGCGTTTCTTCCTTCCTCAAAGAACTGGGAATGGAAGTCTTGACAGCAAAGGACGGCCTCTCCGGCCTCGACCTTTACCGCACCCGCCAGCCGCACATTGTTTTGCTCGAGGCGATGCTCCCCAAAATGAGCGGGTTTGAGCTCTGTAAACAGATTCAAATCGAATCGCAGGGCAAGGTCCCCGTAATCATGATTACCGGAATCTATAAAGATGTGAGACATAAAATTGAGGCCACCCAAACCTACGGCGCCGCTGCTTTCCTCACCAAACCCTGGAAAAGAGAAGACTTGGAAAAGAGTGTGCTGGGCTTAATTGGCCCTGATATCAAGTCCCCAATTGAAGAAGAGGACCTAATTACCGAGAGTCTAGAGGATTTAAATGACATAATTAAAAAGGGCCTTCCTTTGACCAGGCCGCCTTCTCCACCCAAGGCGGAACCAAAAGAGGTTATAACCAAGAAAGATATACCGGGTAGTGAAGATGTCGACCGGTTGCTCGAAAAGACTTTGGCGGACTTGGGTTTCGGAACCAAAAAACCGGTAGGCCAAGACAGGAAACCGGCGTCCGCCCCGTCACCGACTAAACCACCTGAAGTTAAAACAACCGAAGTTAGGTCAAAGGAAGCGGAGTCGCCCATAGAACAAGAAAAACCAAAACAGGCTCCGCAATTTCCTGAAGCGCCAGCCAAAATTACACCACCCCAAGTTTCAATTGAACCGAAGAAAGAAACTGCCAAGAAGCTGAGCGAAATAAGCGAGGTGAAGGCGGAAAAGGAGATTCCAAAGCCGAAAGACGAGCTTAAAACCGAAAAGTTATTATTGAAAACGCCGCAAAAGGAAGAAGAAAAAAAGGAGCTCCGCGAGGAGGCTATTGAAGAGAAAAGAGAAAAAGAGGGGGCTCCGAGACGCCAGGCTGCTACGATGCCCTCGCTATTTGAAATGGCCGAAGCAAGCAAGAAGAGGCCTTCTCCTCCCCTCCTTTTAGGAGTAACGGCGGCCGTGGTTCTCACCCTGACGGCTGTTTTTGTCTTCAAGCCGAAGAAACACCCTTTGCCTCCGCCGAGTCAGGAAGAGGCAGTGGCGCGCCGAGTGATTTCTGATGCGGCCACCTTGACTCCCTCCCGGCTGCAAGAACAAGAAATGGCGGCAAAGACACCGCGTCTCAAAGAGCCGATAACACCCAGCCTCAACCAGACCCCGCCGCCTCCCGACAAGAAGGAAGAAACCGCGAGCGAAGAAGAAGCACCGCCCGTTTTAATCGCTGAAGCACCAAACCTGACTCTGCCTGTACCGGCCGTAAAAATTGAGAATGAGCCTCAACCTAAGCCCGACCTAAAACCAACCAGTCCTGAGCCTGACCCGGTCGCGCCTAAACCAGAACCTACCCCTTCCCCTCAAATAAAAGAAGGGGACTTAGTGCCCTTGGAGGAAGTGGACATAGCTCCTAAGGCAGTAAAAACGGTTGAGCCCAAATATCCACCGCTGGCTCAACAGATGGGGTTAGAAGGGTCAGTCGTGGTTAACGCTCTAATCTCGGAGAAAGGCGATGTGATCAAAACTGAAATTCTTCGCGGAATAAAGAACGCGGCCTCGCTGGAGCAGGCTGCTCAGGCGGCCATCCGCCAGTGGAAGTTTACCCCCGCCGAAAAAAACGGAGTTAAGGTAAAAGTTTGGAAGCCCATTGAAACCCGCTTCCGACTTAGACAATAATCAAAGCGTGGGCATAGAATGAAGAAAGGAGAAAGGCCATGCCATTAACTAAGGAGCAAGAAGAACTATACCGGCGGACGATGGTAGAAGCCAAAAAGATGCTGGAAGAAATCGATAGCCACATCGAACGGGAATTACAAAAAGTTCGAGAAAAATTAGCGGAACTCCAGGAATCAAAAAAATCTTTTCGGATGATCTACGAAGGAGCGGCTAAACTGCTCGGAGTGGAAAGCGAACTTGAAGAAGAAAAGGAGGGCGAGGCACCATCCGCCCAGAGGATGTAGCCGGTTAAACCCTGAAAATTCCTTCCTTTAACCTGCTAAGAGGAGATGTCGAGCTCAACCCAATGAGGATTCAGAGCCTAAAGTCAGATAAATTAGGCTGTTTTGGTCTCTCCCTTCACAATAAAGGCGCCTCTTTAGTCTGCCTCCTCTAAGCCCAATCCAAAAAGTTCTTAATTTTTTAAGTTCCCCTTTTGACCCCAGCGGTTATTTTCTGTTTTATGGGCTGGTTTAAAAAATAAGACGGGGAGGGCCGAAAGTTTAAGAACTGGAAAAAAGCTGTTTTTACCCTGTTGATACTTGCCAAGTTCAAAAATTATAATGACTCTTCCGATGAGGTTTATTTTTGATTTTTTAGCTTCCCTTGTTTGTGTTATTCAAGTAATTGTTTATCCTAAGCTAAGGAAATAAAGCCCGGTATGATTGTCCTGAATTGGTCCCAAAGTAGTTTGTTCAAAGCGCAAACGAAACTAAAAAAGCTAAAAGAATTTAAGTATGAACCACTATTAATAGTTAATGGAGAACAAAGATGACCCGGAAAAAAATCCATTTATTAGCCAACGCCCATCTCGACCCTGTTTGGTTATGGCGCTGGGAAGAAGGTGCTTCTGAAGCCCTGGCTACTTTCCGGACCGCGGCTGAACTCTGCGAAGCCTTCCCAGACTTTATTTTCAACCATAACGAGGCTCTCCTCTACGAATGGGTCAAAGAATATGAGCCGGAACTTTTTCGGCGGCTTCAAAAACTGGTAGCCAAAAAGCGCTGGCACATTATGGGCGGCTGGTTTCTTCAGCCCGACGTCAACCTGCCTTCTGGAGAAGGCTTGGTGCGACAAATACTTTTTGGCCGCCAGTTCTTTCGCCGCCACTTTAAGGTCGAACCAAGAACCGCGGTCAATTTTGACTCTTTTGGTCACAGCCGGGGGTTGGTCCAAATTTTAGCCCGCTCCTGTTACGATTCTTATATTTTCTGTCGGCCTGGCCCACCCGACCGTAGCTTGCCGTCTGAGGAATTTATTTGGATTGGTTTTGATGGCTCTGAAATCTTAGCTGCCCGAGCGCCGGCTCACTATAATTCGCGGTTAGGTCGAGCCCGAGAAAAAGTCGAAGACTGGATAAAATCTCATCCCAACCAGAACTTAAGTCTCCTTTTATGGGGTGTGGGTAACCACGGTGGCGGCCCTTCCCACCAGGATTTGGAAGCGCTCGCTAAATTGGCCGAGGAAACTAAGGAATTGGAAATCAAACATTCTACCCCCGAAAACTATTTTGCCGAGCTCAGCCTCCAGAAAAAATCTCTCCCCCGCGTTCTTTCTGACCTTAATCCCTGGGCCGTGGGTTGTTATACCTCAATGAGTCAGGTCAAGAAGCGCTACCGCGCACTGGAAAGCGAATATTTTCTGACTGAAAAGATGGCTACGGCCGCTTTTTTTCAGGGGTTAATGCCCTATCCAGAGGAAGAACTCCGTCAGGCTGTCCGTGACCTGCTTTTCGCTCAATTTCATGATATTCTGCCCGGCTCAGCTACCTTATCGGCGGAAAAAGATGCCCTGAGGTTGATGGATCACGGCTTAGAAATTTTGGCTCGACTCAAGGCCAAAATATTTTTCCTCACCGCTTCTTCCGAGCCAAAAGCCAAGCAGGGAGAGATTCCTCTCTTGGTTTTTAATCCCCATCCCTTTCCGGTAAAGACGATCATTGAAGTCGAATTCCAGCCCCAGGAAATGAACTGGGAAGGCGGCTTTTGGTGGCCCCGCATCGAGGCCAACGCCGAGCCCTTGCCCTCTCAGGTAGAAAAAGAAGAGAGCAATTTGAACGTCGAATGGAGAAAAAAAGTTGTCTGGGAAGCAACCTTAAAGCCCTCCTCACTCCACCGTTTTTCTTGTTTTCTCGAAAGAAAATCAGCTAAACCGCCCCAAACGTCTCTTCAGGCGGAAAACGGCTTTATCAATTTTAGCTCTGCTGACTTAGAGGCAAAAATTAACTGTTTGACGGGGTTGATGGATAGCTTACGAGTGCGCGGTCAAAAATTCCTTGAACCCGGCGCCTTTCAACCGTTGGTTATGGTTGATAATTCAGACCCTTGGGGAATGACGGTACATTCTTTTCGAGAAATCGCTGGCCGCTTCGAGCTTCTTCCGGCAAATGATGAAAGCTGGCAAAGACAAGGTCTTTCCTGTTCCCTTCCCTCAGTTAGAATAATTGAGGATGGGCCAGTGAGAACTATTATTGAAAGCGCGCTGGTTTATAATCACTCTCTCCTTTTCCTCCGGTATAAATTGCCGAAAAGAGGGACAGAAATGGAAGTTGAAGTCCAGGTCTATTGGCAGGAAAAGGACCGGTTGCTCAAGCTTAGCCTGCCGACGGCTTTCCCGGAGTCATGGTATCTTGGCCAAACAGTTTACGGTGTCGCGGAACTGCCTTTAGACGGCAGCGAAGTCGTCAGTCAAAAATGGGTAGCTTTGGTTTCCCGCCATCAAGACCTGGCCTTGACCTGTATTAACGACGGAATTTATGGTTCAGATTGCCGAACCGGCGAGATTCGTCTTTCCTTGCTCCGCTCGCCGGCCTATGCTGCTGACCCTGTGCCCGACAGGCCGATGCTAGTGCAGGACCGCTTCGTTCCTCGGCATGACCAGGGAGAAAGGGTCTTTCGATTTTGGCTTAATGCCGGCCCGGTGGAAGAAAGGTTGAGAGCGGTGGAGCGAGAAGCCCTGGTTCATCATGAAAAGCCGCTGGCCTTAGCTCATTTCCCACCAGGAGAGGGGAAAAAGCTTACTCCTTTTATTATTCTTAGTGACGAGACTATAATTACGCCGGCCATTAAAAAAGGCGAAGAGGGTAATAACCTCGTTATCCGTCTTTTCGAGCCAACCGGCAAAGAACGCGAGACGACCGTCGAACTACCAAGCTTCGGGGTGAAGAAAAAAGTGCGGCTTAAGCCCTTTGAAATAAGAACCCTAATCTTTGAGCCCAAGAAAAAAACCTTCACCGTCGCCAACCTGCTGGAAAGGCGGGAAACCAGGAAAAAATAGACAGCTGACTAAAGAATCAAAAAGGCCCGCCTTTTAAAAGAATTATTGACCCTCCCCTTTTTCCTTTGATATAAAAGCGCTTTAATTATTTATTTTTATTTTTCTGGTTAATGTTTGGGTATAAAAGTGGTCGGTTAATGACGTTTTGACGGTTAAAAATGAGCCTTCCCTATCAAGGCGAAATTCTCTCTGTTATCTCGGCTATCGCCTGGGCTGCAGCGGTCATTCTGTTTCGAATCAGCGGCCGCAAGGTTGCCCCTTTAGCTCTTAACCTTTTTAAAAGCACCTTTGCCGGCCTTCTTCTCGGGCTTACCGCTTGGCTTTTGGCCCCGGCCGGGAGCCCTCAGGATCTCCACCTATGGGGTCTTCTTATTGTCAGCGGGTTATTCGGCATTGCTCTCTCGGATACGCTGTTTTTTGTGGGCTTAAATAAATTAGGCGCAAGCCTGACAGCTATCGTCGAATGCCTTTATAGCCCCTTTGTTATCAGTTTATCGCTCATTTTTCTCGGCGAAACCATGAAGCTCAGGCAGATTTTCGGGGTAAGCCTTATACTCGTAGCGGTAATGACTATCGCCTGGAAAGGTAATGAAAAGCGTAACTCTCAGCAACTAATCACCGGCATTGTGGCGGGCGGTCTGGCGATGTTTTTTATGGCCCTGGGGATTGTTATGATTAAACCCCTACTGACTGAGGTCTCAATTCTTTGGGCGGCCGGCGTTAGAATGGCCTCGGGTGCGATTTTTTTGGCCCTGGCAATGCTTTTCTATCCTCAGAGGGAAAAAATCATAAAGCCGCTTTTATTAACAGATAACTGGGGTGTGATGATTATCGCTTCGCTTGTCGGCGCCTACGGCGGGATAATTGCCTGGGTGGCAGGGATGAAATTTACCGCGGCTTCCATCGCTGCTCCCCTTAATCAACTAAGCACCGTTTTCATTTTTATTTTCGCGGTTATTTTTTTAAAAGAGAAAATCACCTGGCTTCGGTTTTTGGCTCTAATCGCGGCCTTTGCCGGTGCCTTTCTCGCCTCCTGGGCCTAAGGCTCAGTATGAGCTAACCAAATTCCTTCTTCTTGGCTTATTCCTGCCCAGGCGAAAGCTTTAGATCAACCCAGAAAGAATATTTTTTAGGGGTTGAGCTTAACCGCGGACCTGAGGAACCACCGCCCATCATCTCTCCGCCCTCTTCGCCGCCGCTTATTGACCTTTCCAGGGAAGTGTCGGTAGCGCGGGCAGTAGAACCCTCGGCAGCCATTCTGGCCATCATAGCTTTGCGCATTTCGGGGGTCATTCCGCCCCATTCAAACCCGACTCTCAAGGCTTGGCCCGGCTGGAAACCAATGCCTGCGGGATAGGTTTCCTGAGAAACGAGAGGGACACGAAATTCATAGACAATACTTTTGCCGCTCCTTCCGGAACGGAAAGCGGGCGGGTTCACCCCTTCTTGATTATGAGGAACTATGGTCTCGCCTTTTTTGCCGATGATGTCGGATTCATAAAAAAGATAGCGAGCCTGAGGCTTTTCCCGAAGCTGGGCTATTTGCTCTTCAGTAAGAGGAGTCCCCTGCTTTTCGGCCAGAGCAATCAGCTCCTCTCCCGTAACATTTTTGCGGATAAACTTGATCCCGAAATCCTTACTCTTCTTGTTGGCGGGGCTAAAATAAATCGCCATCCCTGTATCATTAATGGTACTAAGGAATTTGGGGTCATTAAAAATGAAAAGTATGTAAAGATTTTGTCCGTCATGGCGAAAAGCATAATCAACGGCGACGTTATTTTGGGCGGTCAAAGCAGCTTGGGCCCAATCCTGATTATTTCCGTCGATAGCTATGGGCATGGGGGTAAACACGGCTTCAACCACTTTTGGCTGGGCAAAATTCTTGGAGATAAAGAGCAAGCTAACTCCTAAGAACGCCATCGCCAGCCCATAAAATAATTTTCTCATCATTTTCTCCTTTTAAGGTCTAAATTCTCCGTCTATCTCCTTTAATTTTAATCCTATTTATATATTTTGACTCAACAATAATTACGCTGTCAAATCCCGCTCGGCTCTTTGTTCCGTAAAAAGTGTGGTGATTTTTAGATAGAAATTTGGTAGGAACTTCTTGAAAATAAAGGAGAAAACAAAAAAGTTAACCGACCACAACCGCCCCGGCAAAATTTTATGCTATTTTTATGGCTTGCAATGTCTTGTAGGGGGCCATACATCAGTGACACCTCTAACCGGAATTTTTTCTGGTCAAAGACTCTTATTGTCGATTTCTGAAGCTCGCCGCCCAAGTCGTCCGTACGGTCGAAAACTTAAAATTCCCTTAGGCGAAAAGAGATTGACGTTCGGCAATACTGGAAGAATTCTAATACGGCAATAATGTATCTGACCCAGCACAGGTCTCCAAGTGAGGTAAGGATAAGTAAGGGAAGAAGCGGAAATAACGAGATTTGGCCGCGGGTTCGTGGCTGGCTGATTCTCAGCCTCAAAAAGCGAAAGCCACTAAAATCATCGGTGCCCATGATTTGCTCAAGCTTGTCATATATGTTATAGAAACGCCAATGGAAGCTCGGACGAGTGTGGCCCGCTCTTCAATCGTCGTGGGCGGGGCTACCTTTGCTTCGCGACTTTTTGGCCTGCTTCGCGAACAGACTTTCGCCTATCTCTTCGGCGCTGGCTTTGCCACCGATGCCTTTGTCGCCGCCTTTCGCCTCCCCAACCTGCTGCGTGACCTGTTTGCTGAGGGCGCTTTATCTGCCGCTTTTGTCCCGGTTTTTACCGAGCATTTATTAAATAAAGGGAAAAAAGAGGCCTTCCGCTTAGCTAATTTGCTCATCAACGGTCTGCTGGTCATCTTGGCCGCGGTTATCACCTTCGGGATAATTATCACCCCTTATTTAGTTAAACTGATTGCTCCCGGCTTCAGCCGAATTCCGGGAAAATCGGAATTGACGATGCTTCTGGCTCAAATAATGTTTCCCTTCTTACTATTTGTTTCCTTAGGGGCTGTTTCCATGGGCATGCTCAACACGCTGCGTCATTTTGGTGTCCCCGCTTTGGCTCCCGTTTTTTTTAATTTAGGGATGATTCTGGCTGGCTTCTTTATTTCGCCCTATTTTTCGCCGCCGATTATCGGCATGGCCCTCGGTGTTCTGCTGGGGGGCTTAGGCCAGTGGCTTTTTCAGGTGCCGCTGTTGGTCAGGGAAGGATATCGCTACCAACCCCTCCTCTCCTGGCGCGACCCGGGATTTAGAAAAATTTTGGTCTTGATGACCCCGGCCGTTCTTGGCCTGGCTTCCACTCAGATTAACATCTTTGTGAACACCGTTATTGCTTCTCTTCTGCCTGAAGGTAGCCCTTCTTACCTCAACTACAGCTTTCGCCTGATGCACTTCCCCTTGGGAGTTTTTGGCATCGCCGTAGCCACGGTCACTCTGCCTGTTGTTTCCGCCTATGCCGCTAAAATGGATATTCCTATGGCCTTAGCCACCTGTCGCTCTTCCCTGGGACTGGTGGCTTTTCTGACAATCCCCTCAAGTTTTTTCTTGGCCTTAGTTAGCCAGCCGATCATTTCTGTCCTCTATGAGCATGGCAAGTTCACCGCTGCCGACACCGTGGCTACCTCACAAGCCTTGCTGTTTTACAGCTTTGGCCTTTTTTCCTATGCCGCGGTTCGCGTTATTGCTCAAGTCTTTTACTCCTTCCAAGACACCAAAACTCCGGTCAAAGTGAGTTTCTTATCGATTGCTTTTAATATTATTTTAAATCTTTGTCTCATGCACCCTTTAGGTTTCCGGGGCTTAGCCTTAGCGACCTCCGCTGCCGCTACCGTTAACCTTTTAATCTTGAGCTTTCTTCTTACCAAGAAGTTTGGCTCGCCTGGCTGGAAAGCGCTGGCAAAGGAGGTGGCTAAAATCCTCTTAGCTTCAATCTTTATGGGGGCGATACTCTTATCAATTGCCCACTTCTGGCCCCTCAAATTATCTCAGGTTCATTTATCCTGGAAAGTCGTTTATCTCGCGGTTTTTCTGGCTGCGGGGGTGGTAACCTATGCCCTTGGATGCTTTGTCCTGAAAATCAAAGAGCTGCCCTTCCTTCTGAGAATATTTAAGCGGGAAGAGGGTCGGGCCCCAGCGGAAAAATAGCCTATTAGGGCTGCCTGGAGAATCCTAAAAAAATAATGTTCAGAAATTAGACTTTCCCCCTAATTTGCTTTCTAAATAAGGTTTTCCCCGATAGCCTGGCCCTCTTTTATTCCTATTCCGGAGTGTGGCTTCTTCAGCCCTGAGAAAAAAGAAGATTTTAGACGTCAATTAATGTTGATGACCATCGGTATCTTTTTAGTCCAAATTCCGGGGAGAGGCCTCCTCAGAAATATTTACCAGCTTTTTATAGTTGGTCGGAGTTTTCTTCTTCTTACCCGGTCTCCGCTCTTTTATATTATATCTATCGGAATTATAATATATTTTTATTGTCCCGTTTTTATGCTATAAAGAGAAAATCATGACGGTGTATCTAACTCAAATTTATTTAGATACGAGGTAGTCAATGGTGAAAAAAATAACTTTTTGGCTTTTGGCCATAATCGTTACGCTGGTCACGATAGTCTACCAGCGGGTAACAGGGCCAACCTATCCTATTCGGGGCAAAGCTTATTTTGACCAATTAGAAATCCCCTATCGTTTGCCCCGCTCCCATGTCACTACTTCTGATTGTCCGGTAACTCTAATCGTGCCGGATGAAAACGTCATTGGCTATGTCGAATACCGACCCTACCGCACTAAGGAGCTTTGGACCCGGGCGCCTTTTAAGCGCGATGGCGATAAGATTACCGCTTACGTCCCCCCGCTTCCTGCGGCAGGCAAGCTGGAATATCGGGTAGTGCTCTTTGATAACGATAGGGACCTCGAAATAAGCATTCCCCAATACGGACTGGTAGTCATGAGATTTCGGGGCCCAGTTCCCGGTCCTGTTTTAATCCTCCACGTTATTGTCATCTTTTTGGGGCTGCTGTTTTCAATCAGGGCCGGCCTGGAAGCTCTTAGCCGGAGCGGCCGTCCACAGCCTTTAGCCTTGCTGGCCTTCATCTTTCTTTTCCTCGGGGGCCTCGTCTTGGGTCCGATCGTTCAGAAATATGCTTTTGGCGCTTGGTGGACGGGATTTCCGGTCGGTCGTGACTTGACCGACACCAAAACCCTGGTCGCTCTTGTCTTCTGGGGAATTGCGGTAGTTATGGGCCGAAAAGGCCGGCCAGCCCGGGGTTGGTATTTGGCCGCTTCCCTGCTTACCTTAGGGGTCTTTTTCATCCCCCACAGCCTGCTTGGCTCGGAGCTCCGCGTTACCGCCTACACCCCCCGCTATTAGAAGGAGAATGAAGAAAAATTATTAGTTCAGGTTAATCACGCCTTCATCTTGGAAAATTTCGCTAAAAGCCTAAAGGCGTGCTTTTCGCTCTTTAGCTCCAAAAAAGACACTTCCTCCACTCCGAGGAAAATAGAATTTGATTATTCAAGGCCGCCCAAGGAGCGCTGGTTTTCCTCTTTGAAATCACTTGATGCTCGCTTTCAACCCAGGCTAAGCTGCTTGGGACCGTCAAACAGCCCGGATTTGCTGCCTTGCAGAAGCTGCGCTGCGACCGATTGAGGTTCACTTCATCCTGGCCCCACCAATAACCTGAAAAACGAAGTAAGAAAGGGCCGCTTCCCTGAAGACCTCTATATTTACCCATCTTCTCCCTATCATTTACCTTCCCTCCCAGAGAAAGACACAAAGCTATTCCTGACTCTGGCTCCTACTCTCTCTTTGAGCTTAACAAGACATGGGGGGCAAAAATATTAATCCCGAAGCCGCCTCTAACCTCAGTTTCGTTCTAAAGACAAAGCATAAGCGCAGAAATGATGGGTTCAGTTTCAAGGAAGAGAATCAACTCAATTCCAATTCGCTAGGAGGAAAAAAGAAGGCAGAAGTTATTGCCGCTTAATCCTGGAAATGAGCTCATCAGCCCTTTGCTTGAAAGCCGGATGAGAAGAAGCTTCTTCAGCCAAACGCAAAGCTTCAGTAATCTTTCCGGCGCTAAAATAGCAGTTAGCAGCGTTATAAATTGTCGTGGCTCTGGTCAGAGAAACGCTCTCCAGCTGAGCCCCTTTCCGCCGCAGTTGGGCCTGTTTTCTTTCCGGGCTTAACTCTGAGGCCTCAATTTCTTTCATTCGAGCCTGAATCGAATGAACCTGATTTTCATAGACCCGACCGGATTTTTCATAATAATCAGCTGCCTTGGGCCAGTTTTCGCGGCGGGCCTCCAGCCGGGCAAGACCCAGGAGAGCCTCAGCATTCGAGGCGTCAAACTCCAGGGCCTTGAGCAAATTTTCCTCGGCCCGGGGCAGGTCATTTAATTCAAGAGCCACGGCGCCGGTCAAGGAAAAAACCTGAGAATTGGTAGGTAGCCGCCCTTTGGCTTCTTCGCAATGAGGCAAAGCCTCCTGGAACTGATTAAGATAATAAAGGTTCCAGGCCAGCCAGTAATGAGCTTCGCCCATCAGCCAGTAGCCCAGCTCGATCATTTCCCGCAGAGCTTTCATCGCTTCCTCATGGCGCCCCAAAAAGCTTAAACAAATGGCTCGACCGAGCATGGCTTCCCGATACTGAGGCAGAATGGCGAGAGTGGACTCGTACATTTCCAGACTCTTCTCCAGCTCTTCCAGGTGAAAATAAACCGAGGCCAAAGAGATGGCAATGATGGGTGAAACCGGGATGGCTTTCCAGGCTTCAAGAAAATGGTTTTCCGCTGTAAGCAAAAGACCTGCCCTCAAGGCCACTTCGCCTAAAAAGTAATGGGCTTCATAAAATTCTGGTTCCTCCTTAAGAAGCTCTTCTAACAAATCCTTACGGGCCACGGGAGCAGAAGTGATGGCTATTTTAAAGCGAACGAGCCGACTTCGAGGGAAGAGCTCCAGCAAAGCTTTGGGCTTTAAGTTAGACTCGCGCTCTAAATAGAGATTAAAAAAGCCCGCGAGCCAAAAATAAGCGGCCAACTCGTCTTCTTGGGCTCTTCTCTCCAGCTCTTTTAGCCGCTGCTGCCTCTCTTCCCGAAACCGTTCCCAATCAAGCTTTTCCTTTTCCCAATCGCGGCTCTTTACTCGGGCCTCTATTTGCCGGTCATCGTAGGCCATAACTCCTTTGCTTTGGACTGAAACCGCCCTAACTATTTCGTAAAATTCAACCAGGTCCGCAAAATCTTTATTCAGACTAAGGAGAGAGGCTATTTTTTCGGTCGTGGGAGTCGAAATTCCTATCTCTTTCTCCCTTACTCCTAACAGCAATAAACTTTTGATATAGAGCGGAAGCACCTTGGCCCTTAATTGCGGCCAGGGAGCTGTCGCCGCGACCAGGGGTTCTAAAATCTTTACGGCTTCGCGAAAACCATAATAGCAGGCACGGTCGAGCTCTTTTTTGGCTGCAGCCAAAGAATTTTCCACATCAAACTCTAAGGAAGGAGAGGGAACAGCGGCCGTCTTAGGTGGTGGCCCGCAGGAGAAGTAAGAAAGGGAGAGAAAAATTAAGAGGAAGGCCGAAAAAAGGCGAGCGAAAAGCAAACATTTAAGACTAATTTTTTGCCCAAATGTCTTTCTTCGGTTCATTTTTAATCTCTTCTTAATATATCATTTTTTAATCAAAATTATTCCTGTATTTAAATTGTTACGAACGAATTAGTTTCCTTGTTTAATCCAAAACTGATTAATTTAAGGAAAGGGTCTTAATCGCTTATTAAAGCTGTTAGTCTCCTTATCTCCTATATTCCGCCCGTTGAATCCGAGCTAAGGCCGCCAGGCATTGGAACTAATCTTCAGTAGCCCGGTTATTTTTATTTTAGAGGCGGGTTTCTTAGGCCTCGCTGGCCGGGTTCCTTCTAAGGATGAAGGTTATTTATAAACACCGAAAGAACGGAGGGTTTGACTTCAACCCAATACCTCAGAAGGCAGATTATAAGAGCTAACCGAAAAAAATGGGTTCTCTTTGCAATATTATTTTGAAATGCGATATCATCTAAGGGTAATTAAAATGTTGCCAGAATGGAGCTAAACCATGAATGCACGCAATCACTGGCTTAAACCCTTAGCCCGACGCCAATTCCTGGAAATGAGCCTTAAAGGAAGTATCGCTATTGCCTCCACTCCCTCCCTCCTCTCCATCCTAATGGCCGGCGAAGTCTCGCCAAAAAACCTCATCTCTAAATTCTCCAAGGAAGATTTAAATCAAGTCATCCGGCTGGCGCTCAGTAAGGGGGGCGATTTTGCCGAAATCTATTTAGAGCACCGGGTCTCGCGCAGTCTCCTTCTGGAAGAGGGAAAATTTAAAAGAGCTGTTTTCGGCCTCAGTCAGGGAGCAGGGGTAAGGGTAATTTCGGGTGATAAAACGGGTTATGCTTATACTGACGAGCTCACCTTAGAAAAGCTGAAGCGGGCAGCGGAAGTGGCCTCTTACGTGGCTCGTAACGGGAAAATAATAAGGCCGGTGCCGGTGAAGGAAGAAAAGGGACCCTCCTATATTACCGTAAAAGTTCCTCTTGAGAAGGTGGCTGACGAAAAGCGTTTCGAGATAATGAAGCAGGCTCACGAAGCTGCTCTGGCCTACGATGGCCGGATTAAGATGGCTTCGGTCGATTATTATGATGAAATCAGGAGCCGCGTAATTGCCAATAGCGAGGGGCTTTATGTCAGCAACTCCCTGCCGCTTATTTTCTTTATTGTCCAGACTCTGGGTGTGGGCAACAATACTTCCCATCTGGGCCGAGAAAGAATAAGCCGCCATTGTGGAATCGAACTCTTTGACGAAATCAAGCCTCAAGATGTAGCCAGAACCTGTGCCCGGGAATCCATTGCGATGCTGGAAGCCAAGGATGCGCCCGCGGGCAAAATGGATGTGGTGATGCAAAACGGGTGGGGCGGGGTGTTGGTTCATGAAGCTGTTGGTCATCCTCTCGAAGCCGATAATATCGCCAAAGAGACCGGCGTCTTTGTGGGCAAACTGGGCACAAAAGTGGCCAGCGATGTTTTTACCATGGTCGATGACGGCACTCTGCCCAATTTCCGGGGGACAACTAATTTTGACGACGAAGGAACGCCGATGAAGCGTAATGTCCTAATCCAGGACGGGGTGTTGGTTCGTTTTATGACCGATATCCTTTCTGCTAAACAGCTTAACATGGAGCGCACCGGCAACGGCCGTCGCGAAAGTTTTCGCTACATCCCCATACCACGCATGACCAACACCTTTATCGAAAAAGGAAAGGACAACCCCGAAGATATTTTGGCCTCAACCAAGTCCGGCCTTTATGTGCAAAGTTTGAGTGGCGGCAGCGTTAACCCGACCACCGGGGTCTTTAATTTTACTTGCCGGGAGGCCTATTTAATTGAAAACGGGAAAAAGACCACACCCGTTAGAGGCGCTACCCTGGTGGGTCATTGTTTAGATATTATTCGGGGAATCGACGCCGTAGGTAACGACTTAGATTTTGGCCCTGGAATCTGCGGTAAAGGCCAGGCAGCTGAAGTGACCGCCGGGCAACCGACAGTCCGGCTGCGAGGAATCACCGTGGGCGGCACTCGAGGCCGCGCCTAAGACTTCAAAAAAGAGGAAGACAAGGAATAAGCTGCCTTGGGGAAAGAAATAGTCGGAAGCAAAATCAATAATATCCAAATTATTGGATACAGGAAAAGTGGAGGCCCCGACAAGAGAAGAAAATAACGGAGGGGAGAAGAGATATGGACTATAAAGATTTAGCCCAACAGGTAATTAAAAAGTGCTTAAAAAAGGGAGCGGAGGCGGCCGAGGTTTATATCGAGAATGGCCGTAATTTAACCCTCGAAGTCCGCAACGGCGAGGTGGAAACTACTCAGGAAGCGGCGAGCTATGGCGCCGGGATAAGAATTATCATCAAAGGAAAAATGGCCTTTGCCAGCTCTAATGATTTAAGCGCAAAAGCTTTAGACCAGGCCATTGAGCAG
>CAZVIN010000100.1:0-45432 GCA_964627255.1 uncultured Eubacteriales bacterium | reverse complement strand
AATGGACTCCTTCAAAATAGGTGATAAAGTAATTTATCCTAACCAAGGCGTCGGGGTCATAGAGGATATTAAAGAGTCTAATTTATTCGGCGAAACTTTTCGCATTTATCATGTCCGTATCTTGGCCAATAACTCGTTGGTGATCGTGCCCGTGGCCAATACCGGTGAAATTGGTTTGCGGCGGCCAATTTCCGAAGACGATATTGACGATATTTTCGAGTTTATCCGCCACAGTCCCATCGACCTCCACCGGGATTGGAAGGAAAGGTACAAGGAGCATCAGAATCTGATGAAAACCGGAAAAATATTCGATGTTATTCAGGTTCTTAAAGGACTTTATTACCTTAATCTCCAACGCAGCCTTTCTTTCCGCGAAAAAGCGATGATGGAAAAAGCCCGTGAACTGGTGGTAACTGAACTCGCCGAAGCCTCCTCGCTCTCGGTCTTAGAAATCGAGCATCGCTTGGAAGATTGCCTGACTAAGTGTTTTCGACATCTTAAGAGCGAGCCTCAAATCTAAGGCCGAAGGCAATGATTTTGACCTGCGCTGCTCTTTTTCTCTTATGCCTCGTTTTGAGCGCTTTTTTTGCCGCCGCTGAAACCGCCTTTATTGCCTCTAGCCCTTTTAAAATTCGCTTGTTAGAAACAAAGGGTTCACGCCGAGCCAACCGGGTTCTCAAAATGAAGGAAAGGGTCGACCGGCTTCTGAGCACTATTCTCATCGGCAACACTCTGGTCAACATCGCCGCTGCCTCTTTGGCTACCTATCTTATCGTTGCCCTCTGGCCCGCGCACCAAAATAAGGCTGTTTTGATAGCCACCGCTGGCACTACCCTCCTTATTTTGCTTTTTGGGGAAATTGCGCCCAAAACCTTGGCTGCCTATCATCCTCTTCGCTTAGCTTTAAGCTTGGTGCATCCCTTGCGTTTTTTCTTGACTCTATTCTCCCCTGTTTCCAGAGCTTTAACCGGAATTATTAATCTCCTCGTCCCCTCGGCTCGGAGCCCTGACCTGCTGAGCGAAGAAGAAATGAGGCTGATGCTTATGACCGGCACCCATGACATGCCAGCGGAAAGAAAGAGGATGCTCTCGGCTGTTTTGAACATTTCCACTCGCACTCTGAGGGAGATTATGGTTCCCCGGCCCCAAGTTAAGGCCATCGAAATCAGCTCCCCGCCAGAGCAAATCCTGGAAACTATTTTGACCTCAGAGTTTTCTCGCTTCCCTGTGTTTCGAGGAAGAATGGAGAACATTGAAGGCGTCCTCCACGTAAAGGACATTCTGCCCAGTCTTGTTGCTAAAAGGCCCTTTTCGCTTCCCGAGCTCCTGCGGCCGGCCCTTTTTCTTCCCGAATCAGCTTCGCTGGAGACGGCCCTTCGCGAAATGAGAGCCAGGGCAGTCCACTTAGCTTTGGTTGTTGATGAATACGGGAGCATCGAGGGAATCGTAACGCTTGAAGACATCCTGGAAGAAATTGTCGGCGAAATAAGAGACGAAACAGATGATTCTACGGAGGAGTCCTGGCTGGAAAGAAAAGAAGGCCACACCTATTTTTTGCGCGGCCGAGCGCCGATAAAGGAAATCCGCGAGTATCTGCGAATTGACCTGCCAGAAAGTCGGGAATACACCACTCTGGCCGGTTTTCTCCTTTTCCATTTGGGCCGTTTCCCTCAGGAAAAGACTTCCCTCGATTATGGACCTTACCGGTTTACGGTGGAAAAAATCAGCCGCCGTCACCTAAGCTTGATAAAGCTTGAGCCCCGGGAAAAAAGGAAATCAAAAGATGAAGGTAATCGCTGAGAATAAGAAAGCACTTTTCAACTACGACCTCCTCGAAAAGTTAGAGGCAGGCATTTCCCTTTTGGGGAGTGAGGTCAAATCAATCAGGGAAGGCCGGGTCAGTCTTAAGGAAAGCTTTGCAGAAATTAGGAATGGCGAAGTTTACCTCCTCAATTGCCATATCAGCCCGTACGAGGCGGCTAATCGCTTCAACCACGAGCCGCGACGACCGCGAAAGCTTTTGCTGCATAAGCAAGAAATTAAAAGGTTAACCGGAAAAATCAAAGAAAAGGGTCTAACCTTGATCCCGACCAAAGTTTATTTTAACGAAAAGGGTAAAGTAAAAATCGAACTGGCTTTGGCCCGGGGCAAGCGAGCCTTTGAGAAAAAAGAAGCTATCAAGGCCCGCGATGTGGAAAGAGAAGTCAGGGCGGAGATGAAAAGATTAAGACGTTAGCCGCGCCGCCATCCGGTGGGCTAAACGAATAGCGGCCACCATACTTTTCTCAGAAGCCATTCCTTTGCCCGCAATATCAAAAGCTGTCCCGTGGTCAGGGGAAGTCCGGACAAAGGGAAGGCCAAGGGTGAGGTTAACTCCGTCAGCAAAAGAAACTAATTTAAAGGCAATCAGCCCCTGGTCATGGTAGAGAGCTACGACCAGACAATCCCGCCGGTCGAGGGCCTGACGGAAAATAACATCAGGCGGATAAGGGCCAGAAAAGCTTAAGCCCATCTGGCGAACCTCGGTAATAGCAGGAACTATCTCTTTGTTCTCTTCCTCCCCCAAAAGCCCATCCTCTCCAGCATGAGGGTTAAGACCAGCGACCAAACATTCCAGGCGCCGACCATAAAACCGATTCAAGGAAGACTCCAGCCGCCGAAAAAAATTAATTAAGTTTTCTCGAGTGATTTTTTTTTGAGCCTCAACCAGGGGGAGATGATGAGTAAAGAGGGCTACTCTCAGTCTTCGACTCCAAAAAGCCATAATTGCCTCGGGATAAAAGTTTTCTAAGTATTCAGTGTGACCGTGCCAAGGAATTCCCGCCAAGGCCCACGAAAGTTTGGAGACGGGAGCAGTCACAATTCCTTCCAGGAGCCCTTGCTGGGCCATGAGGAAAGCCTCGGAAAATGCCTGAAAAGAAATCTGGCCAGCAACGGCTGAAGCCCGGCCTTTTTCGGCCCATTCTCCGCTGGTTTCAAGGGGAAAAAGGAAAAACCCCGGCCCCTTCGCCTTTTCCCAATCCGCAAAAGAATAGAGCTTGAGCTTAACCTTGAGCGCCTTGGCCTCAGCCTCGAGAAGGGAAGGCGGACTAAAAATCAAATAAGCGCCTAAAGGAAGAAGTTCTCTTTTAGCCAGAGCTTTAATTAAAATTTCTGGACCAATACCTGCAGGGTCACCTATGGTTAGGCCAAGCCGAAGCCAGGGAAATTTATTTTTTCCGGGCTCCCTGTCCTTGGGAACCATGCTTATTGTCATTGAGCTTATACATATATTTGATACTATTTTTAAACAACAAAAGGTTGGGGGCGTCGTCTCGATTGAGTTTAAGGCAATAGCGGTCGTACCATTCGATATAACCACGCACTTCTTCCCCGTCAATTAGCACGACCGCCATAGGCGTCTTTTTGTTCATCTGCTTAAGATAATAATAATTCTCAGCATGGGTTTCGAACGGAGGGGGAGCTTTTTTCCGCGGGGCTGAATCCTTAGTCATCTTCTCCTTGACTTCAGCCAAACTGGGTCGGATAAGCTTTCTGTTCATAATCGATTCTCCCGCAGCAAGATAATTTCGTGGATATCAACAGATTTATTTTATTTTATCATTTTTATCCGCCAAGAAGCAAGCGCTTTTTTGATGGAATCAGCCAAACCTTAGAAACTTTAGATTGGACTCGGCGGGTCGGCCTTGACCCACACCTTGGAGAACCATCCTATCTCCGGTCCGAGAAGTCGACGCCTCTCCTCGGCCATTATGTCTACCCCCACCAAACCCGCGAACTGATAATTGGTCTAACTCATCAAAAGGCGGTAAAAAAGTCTCTAGCTTATTTGCCTTGTTAACTCCTTCCCCTCCTGTTCTATATGACCTTCTTCAATATCTCAAATTTTCGAAGTTTAACCGAGGAAAAAGCTTCAGAGCTCCTAATCCAGGCTCCAAAATTTAGTCGGGGGAGAAAATTATCAGCGATTTCTGAGGTGAAAATAGGGCAGAAGCGCTTGCAACCAGGCTCTGGCCATCTCCTGGTAGCCCTCGGGATTAGGATGGATGCCGGGGAGAAGCTCGGGCCTCTTCATAAAGATTTCCCAATTATTTACTACCGGCAAGTTTAGCTCCGAAGCCAAGCTTAAGAGTGCGGGGTTAATTTCTGTTTCGACTCTCTGCGCCGATTCCTCACTAAAAGGATAGTTCGCCTCTTCCTTGATGGGCGGGACGAGACCGAGGAGAAGGCGGGGCGACTGCCCTCGTCTTGTCTGAAATTGGGTCAAAAGGTTGATAATTTCTTTCATGTTGGCCTTAAATTCTTCGCGCGAAGTTCGGTCGCCATCAGTCCGAACATCATTAGTGCCCAACTGAAGAAGGATAAAATCAGGTTGGAAATTTCTTAGTTCATAGGCGTGGGCCCTTAAATAAGCTAAATATTCGGCTGAGTTGTAGCCGCTCCGGCCCTTGTTATAAACCCTCACCCGAAGGCCCTCTTTTTTCAGCAGCCGACGCAAATAAACAGGATAGCCTTGCTCAGTCAAGCTATCGCCAGCACAGAGAAGGATATAGTTTTCAGGCTTGGGGGAGCAGGCCAAGAAAGACACTATTTCTATCCCAAGTAAGAAGAGAACGACAACCCGTAAGCCAAAACCTCGCACCTGGCTCAACCCTTCTCCCAGATTAAAAGGATGCTTTTTAGTAGGAAGCAGCGGTTAAATTCGCCACCAATAGGAAAATTTGACAAAAATTGCCGGCCCAGGTCTCTGGAAAACGCCTTCTTCATCCTTTCCCCGAGTCTGGTCAACCCCAAAATAAAAAACCGTCCCTGGTCGATATTCATAACTGAAAAGAAAGCTGAGAAAAAGCCGGTCATAATAATCGTTATATTCGGTGATCAGCCGGAGCGAAGTTGTCTTAGAAAGCTGATAATTTAGTCTCTGAGAAATAATATTAATTTCATAAACTTTTTCGCCTCCCCGTTGACGATAAAACTCGTTGTTCTGGATATTATAAGAAAGGCTAAGATTGCTGAATGGTTTAAGCGTGGCTCTTAGAGACCAGGAAGCCTTAAATCCCAAATAGGGGTCGTCAGAATAATAAATTGCCTGACCCAAGCCATAAGAAATGCTACCGGTCAACCAAGAAAAGGGTTCGGAGAAAAGGTGGACGTCAAAGTCGCTTTTGTAAAAATCAACCTCCTTATATCTTTCCAGGCCGGTGCTAAAGGAAGCCCAAAAACTAGTCTGTCGCCAGCCTGAAATAAACAGAGAAAAATCGACTTCGTTATCAGTTAGGGTATTACTAAAATCATAAACCCGGCGGTACTCAACCGAAGGCCGAATCGAAATAACATATTCGTTTTCAGGGAGAATGACATATCCCAGGCGCGTGTTTAGGGATTTAACGTCTAGGCGCCGGAAAAAGCCGAGGCTACCCTCGAAATCAGGGGGAAGGTGGTAATAATCTACAGAAAAGTTAAAATGACGAGTCATGCGGCTTAAATTAAGGGAAAACGCCGGCACCACTTCTGTCTCGTGACCTTGAACTCGGGTCTTAGCCCCCAGAATCTGGAAGGAAAACCGGTTATAATCAAGAAATTTGAAATGACCATCAATTCCTGCTACTCGGTTATAATCAGAAAATATTTGGCTAAGGGAAGGCCCGACCTCTTTGTCGGTGAAAATAATTCCCACGTGGGATTCAGGAAAGAGATCCTGGCGCCAGCGAAAAACATGGACCAAGCTGCGGGCCGAAGTTCCTTCGATACTTTCTAAATCAGCGTTAGGAATCGTTATGGCCACAGGATTCGTATCGAGAGCACTAAGGAAACCAAGAGCTGCTCCCCCAATTTTCCCAGAAAGCTTAAAACCCCAGAGGGGGTCGATAATCCGGCGGGCATAGAATATTTCCAGCGGCGTATCAAAGATGTCTTTACCTTCAAGGAAAAAAGGCCTTTTTTCGGGATAGTAGAGAGCATAACGTTGATTAACGTCAATCTGAGGCATATCAGCCTCAATCTGGCTGAAATCAGGATTCAGGGTGACATCAGCGGTTAAATCAGAGGCTATCCCCCATTTAAAATTAAGTCCGGGCTGAGGCGAGAATTTTTCTTCATCGGTTTTTAGCCCAGTAACTACCGGCATAAGTTCAATGTTACTTCCTGAGCGAAGGCTCCCCGGAATTTCCAACAATCCGGCCTGGACCAAGAAGCCGTTCACGCTTCGAGAGTAAGGCGGCCAATAAAGTTCTTCATTCTTTCTGCGGATAGAGCGCTGGAGAATAATTCCCCACTTTTTATTCCCAATGTTAGGAAAGCGAAGGCTTTTAAAAGGTATCGCCATTTCCACTGTGTACCCTTGCTCATCCAGTTGCGCCTGGGCTTGGAAAAAAGTATCCCAGCTTCGGTCAAAGCGCTCAAAGCCCATCATCCCGCCGCCACCTCCGCCCCTTCCCCGGCCTCGTCGCGTCCCTTCAGTGTAAACACCGTCATTCTGAATCCCGCAGGGGTTAACCTGGAAAACGAAGGCTTTTTTCCTATCATTAAAGGTGTCTAAATAAACGGTGACGGAATCATCGCCCATAGCCCGGTCGCGTGGCGTCAGACAGGCTCGAATAGATTTGGGGTTAGAATCAAAACAGCGGAAAGCGATATAGAGATTATTCTGGTCAAACCCGATAAAGGCTTGAGTTTTTTCTGATGGGCTGGCTCCTTCCTGGGGTTCGTATTGGGTAAATTGTTCAATTATCTTTCCCTGATCCCAAAGGGGATTTTCTAAGAGGCCGTCGATTTTTGGGGGATGAGGGAAGGGAACAGCTTGGACCAAATAATCCTCCCGTCCCCCTGCTGTCAGCCAGGAATCAAAAAGGGGGAAGAAAATAATAAAAATAACCAGCATCCTTCTTTTTATCATCTCAAGCTGCGCCAAGCCTTCTCTTCATTTTTATTTTTATATTATAGCGTTTATTGTCAGAAATAAAATATATCACCTTTAGAGCTCATAGCAATTTTTATGGCTCAGCAACGTCATAATTAATTTTGTCTAAATACGCCTTTCGCTGGAAGCGGAAAAAGCCGCCCGGGCCTTTTCCTTAGGACCTAAGCTCTATTATCCCCAAAGCATGATTTATATCTCCATTGACCAAGATTTTAATTAGCCCAAAATTAAGCTTTAACTTAATTGCAGCCGCTAGAATTATCAAACCCAACTTGGGTGTCCGAGCTCGATTCATAGTTGACGGGCGACGCAAACCAGCTCAATCTCGTTTTAAAAAATCCATGAATTCGATGTTTTTGGTTTTGAGGGTGGTGCCCAAGACGCGGTCTAAGTTAGCCAGGGAAAGATTGTAGTCAATGATCGCTTTGAGCTCAGAGGTCCGCTGGTTAGACAAGTCCCGCTGGTAGGTAAGGACCATAAAATTAGTGCTCAAGCCCAGCCGCAATTTCTCTTGCTCCGCAGTGAGCTTTTTCTCGGCCAGCTCCCGAGCGATTTTATAGGCCTGAACGCGCTGGTAGTTGGATTGAACCGCTCGCACCGCATTCTTCACTTCCAGATAAATCTGTTCCTCTTGATTCTTCAGTCTTAAAATAGCCTGTTCTAAATTAACCTTGGCTTGAGCGTAGTTAGCCCGAGAAAAAACACTACTTAAAGGAATGTCAAGAGTCAGACCAAGAGACCAGTTGCGGTATTTGAAATTAAATGAATCTTTTAAGGCCCCTGAGGCTCCACCGGGAATTGTCCCGATTACTACGCCCGTCAAAGGGTTATCATTAAGGTAGAGAACCCTGTCGCCAGAAAGTCCAGGACTCCAGTAAGAGGCGGTAAAGGAAAGGTTCGGCAAAAGCTGATTGCGTGCAATGCTTAGATTTAACTCCTGGCTTTCAACCTGAAGCTGGCTCGAAGCCAAGTCGGGACGATTCCGCAGGGCAAGCTGCAAACATTCTTCCAAATTAACTTTTTGCTCGACAAAGCGCGGTTTATCAACGGGTTTTATTTCGATAACTGTCGCCTCTTCTTCCCGGCTAATGTTCAAAATGCGCCTCAGTTGGTCCTCAGCATTCTTAACCTGGGTTTCCGCCGCAATGATATCCGCTTCCCGGCTGGCGACTTCAGCTTCGGCGCTTAAAACTTCAAGAGACGCCATCGTGCCGATTTCTACGGCCAGTTTATTTTTCTCGAGCAGTTCCTTGGCTAACTGCAAGGCTTGACGTCTAACTTCTAAATTTTCAATGGCATAAACCAAGTTCCAATAGGCATCTTCGACCGAATAAATGGTATCCATTATCACTTTTTTCAGGTCATATTCGGATATTTCCAGGCTGGTCCGGGCGGCGATGATTTCTCGGCGGCTCATTTTGAAACCGAAATCTCGGAGCAAGGGTTGACTGAAGGTAAAACGAAGCGTGCTCGAATAACGAGGGTTAATCGTTTGAAACCGGGTTGTGGTATCAGTCCGGTCCCAGTTAAGAGAAATTCCGAGGCTACCACCAGTGGGAATTTGTTGGTTAATTTGTGTCTGGTAACTTTCAGTCTCAGTTAGCGTCCTATCAGAGGCTTCCAGCCAAGAATAGGAAGCCTGGGCTGTGCTCCGGCGGCTAAAAGAAAAGCTCATGGTGGGAATAAACTTTTCCTTAGCTCGGGAAACGGAAATGTCGGCCAGCTCAGGGCTAAGAATTTGGATCGCCAACTGCAAGTTATTTTTAAGGCCGCGAACTACCGCCTCCTCCAAGCTTAAAGATAAAACTTGACCTTTTTCCTCAGATTGGGCCAAAGCCATTAAGGGCAAAAGGAAGCCAAGTAAAATCAACGAGCTTAAAAAAACCTTTACTTTTTTCATCGGGACCTCCTTCCGTATTTTCCTTTTATTAATCAAGACGAAGGGCTTTGTTCCGGTTTATCACTCATAACGAAGGGCTTCGATCGGGTCGAGCTTGGAAGCCTTGCGGGCTGGATAAAACCCGAAAAAGATTCCCACGGAGGCGGCAAAAAAGAAGGCTAAAAAGATGGCGTCTGGAGAAACGACTGTCCGCCAGCCGGCAAAGCGACTGATGAGCCGAGAGGCGACAAAGCCTACCATGATGCCTACCAGCCCTCCCATTAGACAAAGCGTAACCGCCTCAGCTAAGAACTGGAGGAGTATATCTCGCTCTCTGGCGCCAACAGACATTCTGATGCCAATTTCGCGAATTCTTTCGGTTACCGAAACTAACATGATGTTCATGATGCCGATGCCGCCGACTAAAAGGGAAATTCCCGCAATGCTTCCCAACAGAATAGTTAATATCTTGGTGGTTTCTGTGGCTGACTCCATCATCTCGGTCATGTTGCGCACGTTGAAATCATCCTCGGCTCCCGGCGCAATGCGATGACGGATGCGCAGCAGGTCTTCAATCTGAGCTTTGGCCTCAGGAGTCCTGGTGGACGAGACTGCCTTTACATCTATGGAACTGATATAATCTTGCCTGACTAAGCGCATTAAAGCGGTGGTGTAAGGAACGATAATCATATCATCCCGGCTCATCCACCCTCCCGACTCGCCTTTGGAGCGCATAACTCCGAGCACTGTGAAGGGTATCTTTTTAATGCGAACAACCTTACCTATGGCATCCTCGTCCTCAAAGAGGCTCTTCTTAACTTCCGAACCAAGGACACATACTTTAGCCCCCGAGCGAACCATGCTGTCGTCAAAAAAACTTCCAAATTCCACATCCCAGCTTCTAATGAGCGGAAATTTTTCATTGGCGCCGGTGATGCTGGTATTCCAGTTTTTATTGGCATACACTACCTGGGCTCTTGTCTGCACGATGGGCGAAGAGTAAAGGACAGCATCGCACTGTTCTTCAATAGCTAAAGCATCTTCAACTTTAAGCGACTGAAAGCCGCCAAACCCGGTGTGTCGTCCCTGGACCGAGCGGCTTCCTGGGCTTACGAAAAGAAGATTAGTCCCCATCGACTGAAATCTCTCTTCCACTGCCGACTTGGCTCCTTCACCGATGCTGACCATGGCAATAACGGCACCAACTCCGATGATAATGCCCAGCGTAGTCAAGAAAGACCGGAGTTTATTGCGGGAAAGGGCCCGCACCGAAACGCGCAAAATACGCAGGTAATTCATTTCCTCCTCCTTAAGAGGTCTCCTCGCGAATAATCCGGCCGTCGCGCACATAGATTCTCCGTTTAGTCATGGTGGCGACATCCGGGTCATGGGTAACAATACAAAGCGTAATGCCTTCCTCCTCATTCAACCGCTTGAAAATGGCTATGATTTCTTCACCTGTCTTAGTATCAAGATTTCCTGTAGGTTCATCGGCTAAAATAAGGCTGGGGTCGTTGACCAAGGCTCGGGCAATAGCCACGCG
Organism: uncultured Eubacteriales bacterium; assembly: GCA_964627255.1. GTDB lineage: Bacteria > Acidobacteriota > Aminicenantia > Aminicenantales > CALLJL01 > CALLJL01. The sequence continues at coordinate 35,091 of CAZVIN010000100.1, read as the reverse complement.
TTGCATTTCTCCGCCGGAAATCTGATTAGTTTGATGGTGTTCTCGGCCTTTCAAGCCAACTGCAGCCAGGGCTCTCAGAGCTTTCTCTTTGGCTACCTTATGAGGAACGTTGGCATAAAGAAGCGGCAGCTCTACATTTTCTAAAGCTGAAGTCCGCGGCAATAAGTTAAAATTCTGGAAAACAAACCCGATTTTCTGGTTCCTGATGCGGGCTAACCGGTTGCGGTCAAGCCGAGAAACCTCTTCGCCGTCCAAAAAATATTTCCCCGCGGTGGGCTTATCGAGACAGCCGATAATGTTCATCAAAGTTGATTTCCCGGAGCCGGAAGGGCCCATAATCGAAATCAACTCGCCAGGCCGGACGGTCAAGGATACCCCTCTTAGGGCATGAACCTCGGTCTCGCCGACTTTATAAATCTTAATTACATTATCCAAATGAATCAGGTTTTCGTTCTGGCTCTTCATGATTCTATCCTGCCAAACCTAACGCCGGATAAACATCATCGGACCTGGGCCGCCAGGCCCCATCGGCTGAGTCCGAGACTGGGAGGCGGAGGTGGAGTAGGCGAGGCCAACAATAATCTTTTGCCCCTCCTTTAGCTCGCCCCATTTAATTTCGGTATACGAGTTATCATTAATTCCCGTGCGGACAAAAATTGGCCAGAGTTTACCTTTCTCGTCAACAGTCCAGACCCGCGCCATCTGCTGGCCGCGACCACCCAAGCCTCTTCTTTCACCAGCGGGGAATTGGCCCTCCTGACCTGCCGGACCGCCCTGGCCCCCAGGTCTTCTCTCGCCTTGCGGGAAAGGAACCCGAGGAGCCTGAGTTTCACCACCGCCCTGGCTCTGATGTTGGGCCTGAAACTGAGCCATCATCTTTTCCCGGACTTCTTTCAGCAGCTTTTCCATCTCCTCCTGGCTGATTTCCGGGGAGAAACGGAGGGCAGCGTTGGGTACTCTTAATACCCCTTTAGCCTCCCCCACAGTTATAGTCACATTAGCCGTCATTCCGGGTAGAAGCTTCAACTGCGGGTTATCGACGTCAACGATGGTAGTATAAGTAACGACGTTTTGGACGGTTTCGGGCGAATAGCGGACTTGCCGGACAACTCCGTGGAAGGTTTCTCCAGGATAGGAATCAACGGTGAAGCGTACCGCCTGCCCTTCCTTTACTTTGCCGATATCAGCTTCATCCACGCTGCACTGCACCTGCATTTTGCTCAAGTCGGTAGCTATTCTAAATAAAACTGGCGCCTGCAAACTGGCCGCAACGGTCTGGCCAACGTTGACATTCCGAGCGATTACCACCCCGTCAACCGGCGAACGAATAACCGTATAAGCCAGGTTAACTTTGCTGGCGTCGAGCTGGCTTTTGGCTTGTTCTAACCGGGCTTCAGCCGAGAGAACTTCGCTCTTGGCGTTGAGATAATTGGCTTCAGCCGCTTCCTTCTCCTCGAAAGAAATGAGGTTTTTTTCGAAAAGGCTCAAAGACCGCTGGTATTTCTTCTGGGCAATTTCCAGAGCCACCTTGGCTCTATCCAAAGAAGCGGCCGAGCTGCGGTAATTGGCTTCATCCTGCTGTAACCGAGCAATAAAAGAATCCTGCTCCAGCTCGGTCACAATCTGGCCCGCCTTAACCGGCGAATTAAAATCCACGTAAATCTTCGCCACGCGGCCGGAAACCTGGCTCCCCACATCAACTACCGTCACGGGATTAACAGTACCTGAGGTAACCACCGTTGCCTCAATATCACCCTTAGTGACTGCTTCTAAACGGTACTTTGGGGTGTTGTTCTTGCCGCGCTTCATCATTCCGTAGCCAACGAAGGCTCCGATGACAACGAGGACGATAACCACCAAAATAATCCCTTTTTTCTTCATTTGGCTTCTCCTTAACTCCTCATTTTTTTATCGGGGATAATCCCTTTTTCTTTCAGGGTAGCGCTCTTTTTCTGGCGCTCTCTCCCTTTCTTTCTTTCTTCTGGCTATATGCTCCTGAATCATAGCCTGGAGTTTCTCTCGTTGCGCCTCAGTCAAAACCGCATCAATCTCTTTTCTAATTTCGGCCTGGATAGAACCTAAATCATCATGAAACCGGGTGCGCAGTTCCCGCATCTTTTCGTCACTGCGACGGAAAATCTCCCGGATTTTTTCTTGCTGCTCAGCACTCAAATTGAGGTCATGAGCCCATTTCTCAAACGAAGGGAAAGCCGGCCCTTCCCGCCGCGGCGGAAAACCACGGTGGGCGATGATTCTTTCCCCAAAAAATCCAATTAGCCCTCCAGCCACAAACACCAGCAGGAAAGAAATAATAAGCCAAAATTTAAATCGAGCGGTCATGGGAAATACCTCCTGGAGAGCTCCCGAGCTTCAAGCGAAGAGAACATGAGCCGGAGGTTGCGCTGTTCTAACTGGGCTTCATTCAGGATTTGCTGGACTTCGGGGAAAGGATTTTCATTTTGAAAAATAAAGGCTTCGCTCTGGCTAAGAGCTGGGGCTTTTCCGGGTAAGAAGAAAATCATCACTCCGGTAAGGATAATGAGCCCAATAAGCGCCACAGTGGCGGCCCTAACCAGAATCGGTTGCCAGAGAATTTCCGGCGCTGGCCGGCCTAAGGCCGCCAGCTTTTTCTCCAGCCTTTCGCGAAAGTAGGGCAGGGGTTCAACTGATGGGGCTGGCTTTAAAAGGGGAAAAAGCAGCTTATAATCACCTTCAATTCGTTGACAGCGGGAGCAGGTATCGAGATGTTCTCTGAGCTTCTCCCTTTCTTCGGCCTTTAGCCGGCCGTCAAAAGAGCGGAGCAGCCATCGTTCTGCCTGACGGCAATTCATGGCGTCCTCCCTTCGAGCCTTAAATAAGGCTCCATTTTCTCCCGCAAAAGTTTTCGGGCCCGGTGAAGACGGGAATCAACCGTGCCCAAAGAAGTGCCTAAGAGGGAAGCAATTGTCTCGTAGGCTAAACCTTCTACGTCCCGCAAGGTCAAAACAATTCGATACTTCTCGGGTAAAGTGGCCATTACTTCTTCCAAAAGCTGCCTTCTTTTTTCCATTAATTCCTCTTCTTCCCGGGCTTCTTCTTGCTCGTCAGGAAAAAGCTGAGCTCGGGCCTCTTCTAAGGGGGCTTCCCTCAAGACCTTTCTTTTCATTTTCCGTAAATAATCCTTGATATGGTTAATGGCCAGGCGATAAAGCCAGGTGGAAAACTCGGCTTTCCACTTGAAACCAGGCAAAGCCAGGTAAGCTTTGAGAAAAATTTCCTGCGCCAGGTCGTCAGCGGAGGCTCTGTCCCGGGTAAAACCCAAGGCCAGGTGAAAAACCCGGTTTTGATAGCGACTAACCAATTCACCAAAGGCTTCGCTCTCTCCTTCAGAGGCCCGGCGAACCAGTTCTCTCTCGTCCATTCAGTCTTCACCTTGAGCTTCCTCCGCACACCATTATTTAGACGGAGGGAGCCCTCAATTCTTCCCTTTCATTCTACCATTAACTCCAAAACTCATCCTTAGGATGCAGCTAAAAAATATAAAAGGGTAGCTTTTTCCGGGCATGTAAGGTTGTCACCAATTTTTGTGGCCGCTTCCGCCGCCACCCCCGACTTAGCCTTAAACCTGGCCCTAAAAAACGGTCAAAAAACAGGTAAATATATAAGTTTATGTAAGTTGTCACCCCGTTTTATTATCACCCAGTTTTAGCCATCCCGGATTTAGCCCCGAACCCGGCCTTAAAAAAGGAAACAGAAAAACATAAAAACAAAAATTAGGTAAATATGGGAGCTGTAACCCTTTTTTGTATTCTTGCTTAGACCTGACCCCAAAAAACAACAGAAAAAAATGTTAAATATAAAAGAACCAAAAAATAAAAAGCAGGGGGGGCGGGTCTTTTTGCCCGCCCCCTAAGGGGAACGGTGGGGAAAGAAAGGAGGATGGAGTTAGGGCTAATTGGTTACATTAGGATTTTCTGGTAGCGGTCCACTGAATCGTGCCGAATTGGCCCATTTCAGCTTCGCCAGCCAGATGATCCTTGTCTTTTATTTCCCCTTTATAAGTGGTAGTAAATTCTCCCCGAGGAGTGGACCGGGTGATAGTCCATTCAACTTTATTGCCTTCGACTTTACCTTCACCGGTAATATCGCCGCGCTGACTCTTAATGGTTACTGTGAGCTTGGCGCCTTCCTGGTTGATTTCTAAATCTGACTTCATTTCACCCCGAGGGCTTTGGGAAATTAATTCCCAACTTCCCGTCAGGTTAACCTCTTGAGCCCAAAGCGTCGCCAGAGGAAGGACAAGCAGAACTCCGAAGATTAGCCCGAGAACCTTTCTCATGTGCTTACCTCCTTAAATTTTTGAAGTCGGAAACCCAGATAATTATTTTGGCCTTAATTACCTGGACTCCATCCGCCTTTATTTTGACGAAACTCGCTTTTTTTTCTTCCCTTATTGTCTCGGTGCTCATTGCCATTTGGGCTAAGCAATTATGCTTTCGGCATGGGCTCTTTCCCGTCCGATTCTTTCCTGCCATTTCGTCTTCGGCCTTCGCGACGCTTGGGGAAATCTTGTCTCTGAACACGAACCTGGCAGGGGAGTCCGACATGTCTCCGCTCTCCTTCAGATGCTTCCGGCCTTCCCCCCTATCCTCCTGCTCAGAACTGACGCCACTTGCCTCTTTGATAACAAGTGCCCTCAGACCTGATTTGCTTGCTTTTGGACTCTCGCTCTGACAGGTTTAGGCTCAGACAGCCTGGGCCGCCCGAAGTTCCCTCAACGGGCGACTCGGGAAACCGAAACCTTCCTGGGTTTATTGCGCCATTCACCGCTTGTCCTTCAACTTGGCTAAAATGCGGAAAGAAGAAAATTCAAAATAGATATTAGCTAAATATGTAAGTTGTCACCCAGTTTTAACCCAGTTTTAGCCATCCCAGATTTAGCCCCAAGCCCGGCCTCAAAAAGGAAAAAGGGAAACATAAACACAAAGTGGTTAAAGCTGGACATTTGTTTTGACCCCTTAAGATTTAGCCCTTGCCGCTTCTTAGGCAATTAGCTCTTATTCTTTGCCGAGAGCTCCTGGAGAAGGCGAAGATAGTCCTCGGCTGTATCCAAGTCCACAGTCACTCCCGCCTCTTCTACAGGCAGCTCAAGGACGTCTTCTGGATGCTGCCAGAGCAAAGACCTCAGCCCTGTTTCAGGGTTAAGCTGGACAATTTCCTGCCGGTACTTAAGGTCAATCAGCACTGGGTGGCCTCTTTTCCCTTGATAAGTGGGCACGACAATGCCTTTCCCTTTCACCCGATAGCTGACAATAAGCAAATCGACCAGGGTGGAGGTAATTAAGGGTTGGTCGCCAAGAAAAACTACCATAGCCTCAGCTCCCGGTGGTAACTGGGAAATACCAGCAATTATGGAGGAAAGCATGCCTCTTTCTGGATTGGGGTTGATAACAATTGCAAAAGAAAAACGCCGGGCCAATTCGGTGATAATTTTGTCCTGTAAATTAACTACTACTAAACATCCAGTCAGCTTGGAAGCCTTGATTTTGTTGAGGACATTTTCGATGACTGTTTCTTCCCCCAAGGGAAGAAGAAGTTTCGGCCGACCCATCCGCTGCGATTCGCCGGCCGCCAAAACCAAGCCATAAATCATCTAATCAGTCTCCTTTTTCCGTCTTACCGTTATTATCTCGGCCATAATGCTCACGGCAATTTCTTCCACTGTCTCCGCGAGGATGGGGAGACCAATTGGTGTATGGACCCGTTGCCACTCGGCTTCGTTGGCCCAGCCCTGATTAAGGAATTCCTGCTTCATCAAGGCCGCTTTGCGTCGACTGCCGATCATTCCGATATAAGCAGCTTTTTTCTTCAAGGCAACCCTCAAGACTTCAGCGTCATGCTGGTGAGCGCGGGTGACAATAACAAGATAACTAAAATTATCCGTCGGCCATTCAGCTAGGGTATTAGCCATATCCGCGACCACGAGGTTGACACGACCGGAGAGGTCGCCAGAAAGCGGTAGGTCGTGGCGGTCGTCAAAAAGAAAAACTTCAAACCCTAAGAAAATCCCTAATCGCGCCACCGCCTGGCCAACATGGCCGGCACCAAACACTAACAGACGAGGCGGAGGAAAAATTGGTTCAGAAAAAAGATAATAAATTTTCCCCTCGGGAGTCGCCTTTTTTCTTAGGCTTGGCCGCTCGCCTTGCAGAAAAAGCCCGAGGTCTGGGGGAGAAAAAGGCGGCCTGGCCGCACTAAATTCGAGGGTGGTTAACCTTTTTTCCTCGTCCTGTTCTTCCTGTTTCTCTATTTCCTCTTCTGGTTGGGCCGCAGGTTGAAAAAACCTCTCCACTTGGACCATTTCTTCCGCAGACGGCTTAATCAGAGTTATAAGCCCGCCCTGCCGCCGCTCTCTTAAACAACGAGCGACCTCTTCTAAAGGAAGTCGGGTTTCTTCAGGAGAGCCATCTATTAATACCAAGGCTTCTCCGCCGCACAGAGAACCGGCTTCGTCGACTTCGGCAGAAAAAGACCAGGTTATGAGCTCCGCCCGCCCTGTTTTCAAAAGTTCTTGACTCTTTTTAATTAAGCTCGCCTCGAAGCTACCTCCGCCGATAGTCCCGCTATCCAGGCCGTCGGCGGTGATGATGGCCGAAGCCCCCGCCACCTGAGGAACGGACCCTTGGGTTTCTAAAATAAGAGCCAAGGCTGCTTTTTTCCCGGAAAGCCAAAGCTCGTTTAAACGCAGATAAACTTTTCCCGCCGCGGCGGCCATCCGCAGTTCCATGGTCTTCAGCTCGCCCTTAGATTTTAATTATAATAAAATAAGCTGTAATACGCCTCAAAAAAATGTCAGGATAAAACCTAAACGCCCTAATGAGGGGTCTAAGGTCCTGAGCTCCAATCTTCATTGTTCGCTCTCTCCTCCTTATTCAATATTCCGCGTCGTCCTTCGAACTCGCTGCTAACCGCCGAAGAGGTCTGAGTTTTATATGGACTAAGGGAGAGGGCAACAAGGACAAAATCTTCTGATGCTATATCTAAAAATACGTGACACCATACCTATTTATCTGTTTTCTATTATAGTTAAGGCTTTTTATGAATTATTTTGCCCATAAATAAGGCTTAAGGCAGGCTTAAAATGCCCAATATATATGGTCAAAAAGCGCTAAAACCACTTCCGCTTTTTCAGGTTGAGTCCGAAAGGAATTGACACCCGCTAAAATTTCCAGGAAAATACCTCGAGTTGGACACGGTAATGACTAGATATGTAAATAAATGAAAATTAATATATGAACTGAGAGACCTCTTTCAGCTATGAGAAAAATTAATTCTATATAAGGAGAAAAAAATGGCTTCGAAAAGGCTTGGCCGCCGCGATTTTTTTAAGATAGGGGTGGGAGGGGCGGTTGGCTGGTTGGCCTCTGGCACCTGGCTTAAAGGCGAATTTAAAAACACTCTGGTATTGCCCCAACAGACGGCAGCAATTGATAAGCCTAAGTTAATTTACCGGACGCTCGGGAAAACCGGCCTTAAGGTTACGGCCGTCAGCATGGGGGTGATGAATGCGGATAACCCGGATGTGGTTCGGGCCGCCCTGGATTCAGGCATTATCCTCCTTGACACAGCCCACGGTTATCAAAGAGGCCGGAACGAAGAGATGATCGGGTCGGTGGTCAAAGGAAGGTCGCGCGACTCTTTTGTTATCGCCACTAAAATTAACCCCCCCACTCGCGACCGAAAAACCGGCGACTTTTTCCCGGAGACGACAGCCCAACAATTCCTGGAAATGCTTGACCTAAGCTTGCAACGTTTAGGCCTCGATTATGTCGATATCCTCAGCCTGCACAATATTACCAAGAAAGAACATGTTCTCCATGAGGCCATTCTGGAGGCCTTACAAAAAGCGAAGCAGGCCGGCAAAACCAGGTTTATCGGCGTCTCAACCCATGCTGGTCAGCCCGACGTGATCCGCGGGCTGCTGGAAGCCAAAGTCCACGATGTAGTTATTGCTGCTTTTAACTTCCGTCAGGAAAATAGAGAGGAAGTGCGCCAAGCTTTGAAAGAGGCAGCCGCCGCGGGGCTGGGAGTAATTGCCATGAAGACTCAGGCGGGCGTTTACTGGGATAAAGAAAAAACGCAAAAGATTAACATGAAAGCCGCGCTTAAATGGGTTCTCAGTGAGCCAGCGGTTCATACGGCTATTCCTGGTTTCACTACTTTTGAGCAATTGGAGGAAAATCTTTCGGTCATGGCCAACCTGAACTTGACAGAAGAAGAACGCCGCGACCTCCGCCTGGGCGAAGTCTATAGCGGCGGTCTTTATTGCCAGGGATGCCTTAGCTGCCTGTCGACTTGTCCCGAGGCGCTACCCATCCCCGACCTTATGCGAAGCTATATGTACGCCTTTGGTTATGGAAACCTTTGCGCCGCTACCGATTTAATCACTTCTCTAAACCTGCCTTCGCCGCTTTGCGCCGATTGCCGCTCCTGCCAAGTTCGCTGCGCCCGGAATTTCGAAGTAAAAGAAAGGCTGGGTGAATTAGCCTCGCTCATTCCCTCGCTCACTGTCGCCCAAACGTAAGCGACAAAGTCACGTTGGATTTTTTAAGCGGCCGGCCACAAGCAACCAATTTTTTCGTTATATTTAGCTGTTCGCTCGCAGCCCTCCCTCGCGCAAAGGGTATTGTTTATTGGCCTTAATCGGCCGTATTTCTTTAAAAAAAGATATAAGATTTTAAGCAAGCCATAGATGCCTTCCCCATAAAAAGAGGTTTTATTGGCCTTCTAACTATTGAAAGGAGGCTAAGGGAAGGCTCTATAAAAACCTTGTTTTCCCCGAGAGAAGCGGTCTTTTGGGCGAAAGAGAGGCTGAATATTCATGATAAGAAAGCCCTAAAATGACCATGCCTCTTAAGGATGAGTTGTTCATTCGAGGCTTGATTTTTTGTCGTTTTATGCTATAATAGCAATGGTATTCAACATATCTGATATATAATTATTTTTCTATATTCAAAAAAAGGGAACATTTTTCACCCATCTTACGTTTAAATAAGTGAGGATGCAGTTAGCATCCCAATTTCGCAGGAGGTAAAGAGATGAACTTCAAGACTAAGGTCGCGATCATGCTGGTTGCCGTGCTTGTGACCCTCGCTGGTTTTAACCTGATTATTTCTTCCTCAGCTCTGGAACTGGCTAAGGTCGGTAAGCAGGCGGGGAGCGAGATTATCGCCAATTATTTGGCGAGGGTTGAGGCCGCGACGCCTAAAACTCCGGCCATTAAAGGCTAAGACGGGGCCGGCGATGCACCGGTTCCGGTTACTTCCGGGCTTCATTCCGGAGAAAAAACTTCGGAGGCTGCAAAAATGAAAGGCAGCCTCTTTTTTTTATGCGGTTTTTTATTCACAGATATTTTAAATATATTTTTTATATATCATATAATTTATATATTTTAAAGCTTAATTCACTCCTGCCTGTCTCCTTGCCCCCATTTGCCTCAAAGCCAATAGCCATACCCGCCTTGATGGGCCTAAATACTTTCTGTTTTTCCCCCAAAGCCTTGACCGCCGTAAGCTCCTAACGATAATAAGAGTCGGCTTGGTCAATAAGCCCCAAAGCGCTTTCTCGCCCTTGGTAATTAAAAGCTGTACTTGAAGCGCAAGAAGAATTCATCCCGGTCTTTGAGGCGGCCGAAACTGCTATCCCCCGGGCCAGTAATTACTCTTATACCGGCTACAATTTCCGCGTTGGCGGCGCCGCGGTACTCTATGGAGGGCACCCAGATTAACGTCATTTGGTCCGGCCACTGCCGCCATTCGCTGATTGCCAGACACCCCGCTAACGGAATTAATTTTAGCTTATCATGGAAAAGCCGCCATTCGACGTTAACCAGAAAATAATCACTCAACTCTGAGGCCCCCCGCTCGTGGAGGAAGCCGTGGGCGAACTGGCCGTTGAGATAAATTCCAGAAGGGAAGGTGTAGTCAGCCCCCAAAACAAATTTAGAGTAAGCACGGTTTCGCAGGGCGACATTCGTCTGACGAATAACCCCCAAATTAGACACAGGAAAGACATATTCACCCACTACCCGCTCAGGGAAAAAGACTGCGGCTTCCGCCCAGAGACCCACGCCAGCTAAAGCTCCTGCCATATCTAAGCCGAGGATGTTCATCCGAGGATAAACCAGTCGGGCTAAAACATCGGCCGTGTCTCCGTTTAAATTCTCCACAATAACATCTCGGAGTAGCGGCAGGTCATCTCGACCACGAACATAGCTCAGCGAAAAATCGTACCCTCGGAAATTAGAGGTTATTTTTAGGCCGGCAAGAGAAGAAGACCTCAAAGTGTTAGCGGGCAGGATAATTTCATTCTTCAACTGGCCTATTTTCAGCCCTGGAATGGCTAAGGCCGGCAGGAAGGCCTCAGCCCACTCGGGTAAGGGCGGGGAAGCTGGGGTGAAATGGGGAATGAAAACACCCGTTAAGGTAAAATTACTCAGGTAACAAGTCGCCTTAAGCGCGTCGGAGCCGAGGTGACGGCCAAAATCCCAGATGTCTTCCAGGTCATCGGGGTTGAGGTTATCAGTGGGATTAACCCGGTCAGCCGTCCCCCAAGCAATCCTTTGACGGCCGACCCTTAAATCGAGCCAGGGGAAAAGAAAACCGTAGAGGTCAATATAGGCTTCCCTAATTTGAGCTTCAAAGGGAGTAGTCTTTTCCCGGACGAAGAGGTCGGCAGAACTCTTAACTGACGCAAACCCCAGGGAACGAACCCAGAGCGTGCTAAAGAACTTAGTTTTTTCTGTTGTGGCTTCCGCTTTGAGCTCCAGTCGGTATTCCTTGAAAGAAAAATCGTAGGGGGCTTTGGCGAGCAGGCGATGGTCCAGGAGCAAAACCCCGCCCCAGTTTAAGCCCGCTTCATTCTTCGACGTATCTTTTTCATCCCTCTCTGAAAGGTAGAGGGGCGTAGGCCCCTTTTGGGGCCCTTTATTTACAAACCCAAGTTCCTCCTGCGATTTAGCGGCGGCCTCTGTCCTCGGTTTTATCGGCTGAGCTTGGTCCATATCTTCATCGTCAATCGCTGCCAAGCTAAGGGAGTCTAAATTGCGGCTAACACTGAAATTCGGCATCTGTTGTTCTCTATTTATTCTCTGCCGCTTGATATTTTTGTCGTTTATCTCCCGCTCTGGGTTTGTGCTGGCAGAATCATAATAAGCTATGGCCTTTCCCGCCGGGAGCGCGGAGGGCCAGAGCCAAAAAACCAATAACGAAATTAAGCCCATAATTTTTAACCAGCCAATTAGCCGTGTGACCAGCTCCATCGCCTCCTCCCGCCAAAGGGCTTTTTTTTACCTCATGAGAAAACGCTCGGAAAAAAATTCGTCGGTCAAGCCCGTGTCAAATTTGACCTCTTCCAGCTCTAAGATGGTGTGCCTCTTTTCTTTTAAGTCCTCCATAATCAGCTGACGGCTAACCCAGTAAGGGCCAATTTTTTCTACTTTTTCCAACCGCAGAATTTTATAAAGGCGGTTAGCCTGGTCATAAAGTTCGGCCTGGGAGGGATAGAAATTTTCTCCCCTAACCCACATCACCATCCTTAGGTACTGAGTTTTAGTCCCTGCTTTTGGCCTTAGCTCCAGAACGTATTGTCCCCCCTCTTCCCTTAGCAGCTCGGCGTTCCATTTTTCCGAATAACGCACCGCCTCCATGTCCTCGTAGGTGAAATCAGTCCCGGCAAACTTCGTATTCTTGACATGAGAGGCTATCCGCCGGGTTCGACCGTAAGCTGGCAAATAAACATACATAAGCTCCTTAGGGAGGGAAAGAAAGCCTATTCCCTTATGTTCAGCCGGCGCGGTAAACTTGACTAAGCGGCGGTCACTTCCCTTCTGATAACTGAGCATTTCTCTTATTTCTTGCCGACCTTGGCTGTCAACAATGGTTACTTTCATTTTAGCTTCCCGGTCCTTGGGGGCGTTAACCACTTCATCTACTCTGGATAATATTTCGTTTGCCGCAAGCTTTTGGGCAGGGAAAACATGGCTGGCCCAAAGCATTAAAAAGAGAATGATGAGAAGAATAATTATGCCCGCCAGGACCCAAAACCAAGAAAGCCCCCAGGGTAAGGAAAGGCCCTTTTTTATTTGCTTCTTTTTTAAGTCCGCCATTTTTGCCTCCTTATAAATTTATCCCTGCCGCCTTGAGTTGGGGCTGATGCTTCTGATCTTAGGGCCTGAGTGTTTCTCCCTTGCCACCAAGGCGGCTAATCTTTCTTTTTCTTCAGGAAAATTTCTTGCTACTAAAAAATTTGCTTCTCTTTTCTCCTCAATTGCCTGTTTCCGGCTGCCGAGGCACCTTCCAGAAGCTTAAAATTATTTTTATCTTTAATGCCTCCAGGACAATCTTAACCTTATTTTCGCTTTTCTCCATTCAGCTTGAGCCAGCGGGCTTTTGTCCCGACCACCACCGCCGGAAGAAGCGTCAAAGCTCCCAAGCCTGAGCTGAGCATAGTCACAGCTACTAGGAGGCCAAACCGACGTAGCGGGATTAGGTTCCCCAGCAACAAGACTAAGAATCCCAAGGCCACGGTTATCATGTTGATAAATATGGCTTTGCCGGCACTCCGCAGCGTTCTCTCCACCGGGACGATTAACGATGAATTGGCTGATGGGGGAGGCGACCCTTGCCTCGACGCCGGGGCCAAAGGCAACGAGGGCAGAGGGCAGCTAGCAGCGGAAAATCTAATCTCCTCATCGGATAAATTTTCTGTTGAGGATACAAGCGCGACTTCCAAGCGGAAACGGTTGAGCCAATGGAGGGCGTAATCAATACCAATACCGATAGAAACACTCCCCACCAAAACAGTGGCTATGTCAAGCGGAATGGCGGCATAGCCCATGAGACCAAAAACCAAAATTAAAGTAAAGCTGATGGGAAGCATACCTAAGAGGGCTGCGGCCGGGGAGCGCACCAGAAAGAAAACGCAGAGATAAATCAAACCCAGGGCCAAAGCCAGGCTGAAAAACTGACTTTGGATTAAACTGCGGTCGAGGTGGATATAAACCAACGGGGACCCGGAAAAAGCCATCCTCACTCCCTGGAGCTGAGACTCTTTTATCCTGCCTTCGATGCGCTTCACTAACTCTTTCATCGCTCCCACATCCAGACTGGGGATGGTGGCCTGGATTACCGCCTCGGTTTTATCCGCCACCAGAAGCTGGTCCAATCCCTCCTGTCCCTCGAGCAAAAAGAGAAGATTGCTAACCTTCTCTCGCGTCTCGGGGATCCTTTCCCCTTCACCCATTAGGTCATTCATCTCGGCTAAATAATCAGCAATGGATAAGGGGTTATGAACTACGGGGTCCTGTTCTAAGAAGGCTTCCAGGGCTTTCATCTCGCTGAGAACCGCCGGATTCTGGATATCGCCTTTGATTAGAATATGTACGGGAATAGAGCCACCGAAACGTTTCTCCAAGAAATCTTCACTCTGGCGAACGGTGCTCGCAGCCTCAAAATAATCCAACATTTTGGAATGTCGTTTGACTTGAGGTAGGCCTAAAAGAGCCACAATAATTACTAAGGAAAATATGGCTAAGGTTAATTTAGGGTGACGCAGAAATTCAAAGCTCCATTTTTCTAAGCGAGCGAGGAGGGAAGAAAGCTCTTTTTTTGTGGGAGCAGAATCACCAGACCTTTTAGGCTGCAAAGAATTAGTTAAGGAAAGGGCGGCGGGAACAAACGTTAAAGACAAGACTAAAGCCAAAATAATACCAACAGCCGCAAAAACGCCAAATTCTCTGATGGCGGAAAGATAGGAGCCAAAAACAAAGGACAAGAATCCCGCCACGGTGGTAAGCGCCGCCAGCAAGACAGAAAAAGAAACATGGGCCAAAGCCTTTTCTTTTTGGCCAGCAGGAGCTTCATCAAACCGGATTATGACATGAATACTGTAGGCGCTCCCTATGGCCAGAAGGAGGACGGGAATAGCATCAGAAATAATGGTCAGCGGCACCCCGGTCAAGCTCATAATGCCGAGCGTCCAGATAGTGCTCAGACCTACGGCCGCCAAAGAGATGAGAACGCGACGCCAGCGGCGAAAGCTCGCGTAGAGACAAAGTAAGACAACCACCGCCACCACCGGGGAAAGAACCTGCAAATCTTTGATAATATACTGACTTATTTCATGAAGCTGGAAAGGCAGACCGGCTAAATGGAGGCGACCAGGCCAAGGTCTTTCGTGGATAATACTTTCTATTTGCCCTATAACCTTGGTTTTATCGGCCCCCTTACGGAGAGCCACAATAATCAGAGTCGACTGGCCGTCAGCCGAGACCAGACGGCCGCGAAAGCGCTTTTTGCTCAGAACATAATCCCGCAGCGCTCTGGCCTTGATTCCATTAAAAGGAAAGTCGTCTTCATTAATTAATTTTCCGATTTCCAAACCTTCCTCAGTTTTTTTCAGGTCCAGAATATTAGTTAAGCTGGTAACGTAATTAACCCCGTCTATCATTTGCAGTTTAGCGGTGAGGTCGCGGATGCTCTCCAAAGTCGCGGGAGAAAAAATATCCTCGGCTTCGAGGGCAATAACGGCGAGAAAATTGGCGCCATAAGTGTCAGCCACGTGCTCTAAGATTTGAACCGCCGGGTCAGTGCGGGGAAGATAAGAAGTTAAGTCAGCATTGATTGGGAGCCGTCGGATGGGCCTGCCTAAAAGGATGGTAAGGAGCAGGCAAACGGCCACTACCCACCAGCGCCAACGAAAAACCAACCGGAAAAACTTCATCGCCTCGCCTCAACGTTTCATGATGCCATAAAAAAGAACGTGGATCAGGGTATCTATGTCCCGTTCAATTTTGGCCGAGTCGGGCGCTACCGCCCAGGGATATTCGAAACCCTTCATGGCGGTAATAATCGCTACGGCCGTAAGCTCCAAATTCGGGACACTGAATATGCCGGTTTCTATCCCTTCGGCCAGAATGCTCTTGATGGTTTCAATCTCATAACGGTCATAATCCTGACGAATTTTTTGGATGAAACCATAGGTCTCAAGATATTCTTCGCGGAAAGCGCGGTAGAAATTGGCTAAGCGCCGGAGCGCCCTCATCCGAATTTTAACATAGGTTTCGAGCTTCTTGGCAGGAGAACTCTGAGCGGCCAAGCCTTGCTCAATTTCCTCTTTGACTAACCGAGATTCCTTCTCCACCACCGCCCGATAAATTTCTTCTTTGCTTTTAAAATAGTGATAAAGCGAGCTTTTGGCCTTAAAAACAGCCTGGGCAATATCGTCCATGGTGGTCTTTTTGAACCCCAGTTGGGAAAAAATCCGCTGAGCGGTCTCGATGATTTTTTGCTCGGCTGCCTGATATTTATTCATCTTTTCGACCATTTTGTTTGAATATTCGATTTTACCTCCGTTTTATTATTCTGTCAAGAAAATAGTTTTAATTTATAAAAGGCCTAACCAAGGCGGCTCTGATATCTGGGTTCAATCTTGACCCGCAAGAGAAATGAGTAAAGATGACCCCAGCCAAGGCCATCGTTGAAAGGAATTTGGCCGCCGCAAAAGCCACCCCATTGATTGGCTAAAAATCTTTATAACGAGGTCAGGCCGGAGGCATTCTTGCCTCATCCTCATAAGAGGGCAAAAACCCCAGATGAAATTAAGGTTTTGTGGACAACTCAATGATTCCTCCTGCAGCAAATTTAGTTTCTACTTAATTGTTGGCTGCTTTATAATGAAATCGCTCCGAAGCAAGGAGTCCCGGAGGTAAAGAAATGCAATTTAAGGCATTATTTTTAGCCCATGCCCCGGACGCCCAGACCAACAAGCATCGGGCGACGCTCGAAACCTCTATCTACAAGCTGTTCGTCGTTATCGTGCAGAACGAGCCGCAAGCAGTTCAAGTAGCGCAGGAAATGTTAGAAACAGAAGGGATTCATTCGGTCTTGCTCTGCCCTGGCTTTACCCACGCCGAGGTGGCTAAAATTCAGGAGGCGGTGAAAGGCCGGGCCGGCGTTTACGTGGCCCGAGGCGACGGCCCCAGCGCCAAAATTGTTCAAAACGTGATGGAGGAGGTCGGCTGGTTCCGGAGATGAAGCGTCCAGCGATATTCCTTGACCGAGACGGGACGCTGGTCGAAGATACAGGTTATATTCGTTCACCCGCCGAGGTCCGATTCCTACCCGAAGTTTTCTCGAGCTTAAAAAGAGTCAAGGATACTCATCTCCTTTTTATCGTCACCAATCAGCCCGGAGTTAGCCAGGGATTCCTCAAACCAGAAGAGGTGGCCGAGGTCAACGAATTTATCCTGAGCCGATTAGCCCAAGAAGGAATAACCATTCGAAAAACCTACGTCTGCCCCCACCGTCGTGAAGATAATTGCCTGTGCCATAAACCCAAACCTTACTACCTGTTGCAGGCGGCTGAGGAATTTGGGCTGGAGCTTTTAAGTTCTTACGTCATCGGCGACCACCCCAGCGATATGGAATTGGCCAGCGCCGCGGGCGCTTCCGGAGTCTACCTCCTTACCGGCCATGGGCCGAAGCATTTATCCGAACTCCGACCTCATTTTCGCGTCGTGAGTAACCTTAAAGACGCCGTTGACTTAATACTTCAGGATAAAGCAGCCATAGCCGAGGCCGCCAGCATCATTCAAAGGGGGGGTGTGGTTGCTTTCCCCACGGAAACTGTTTACGGACTCGGAGCGGACGCCTTCAACTCCGTGGCCGTGGCTCGAGTTTTCGAAATAAAAGCGCGGCCCCATTTTGACCCCCTTATCGTTCATATTGCTGAAATTGGCGATTTAGAAAAATTAGCCCGCGAAACTCCGGCTAAGGTGGCTCTTTTAGCGGAGCGTTTCTGGCCCGGTCCCCTCACCTTTATCCTTCCGAAAAGGGGCGAGGTCCCGGACATTGTTACTTCGGGTCTACCCAGTGTTGCCGTGAGAATGCCCCGGCATAATCTTACCCTGAGACTCATTCTGGAAGCGTCATCACCTATTGTCGGACCAAGCGCCAACCCTTTTGGCTATCTCAGCCCCACGACGGCCCAGCACGTCCGCGACCAGTTGGGGGGAAAGATAGATTTTCTTCTGGATGGCGGACCCTGCGAGGTGGGAGTGGAATCAACGATTATCTCTTTTTTAACTGAGCGGCCGCAGCTCTTAAGACCGGGCGGCGTGCCTTTAGAAGAAATAGAAGCTGTTATCGGCGAAGTCGCCATCTCTCCGCGGACAAAAAAAAGGCCCGAAGCTCCTGGGATGTTGCGACGCCATTATTCCCCCCGAACGCCGACTCTTTTAAATTGGGAAGAAAAGGACTTCTGGCAATGGAAAAAGGCGGGAAAAAGGCTGGGCCTTCTTTCCCTCTCAGGAGAAAAATCTCATTTACCCTTCGACCAAATAGAAATTCTTTCCTCTACTGGCGACCTTCGTTCGGCCGCGGCCAATCTTTTTTCAGCCCTTTATCGTCTGGATCAAGCTAATTTAGACCTGATTTTAGCCGAACCAATTCCCGAGACTGGGTTGGGCCGAGCCATTATGGACCGTTTGCGCCGCGCCAGCTCCCCGCTGCCGAACGAGCCCCCATCAGATTCTTTTACCCATATTCCTTAACCCCTCCCGATAAAAAACCAAGGCTGGCAGTGAAAAGGGAAACGGTCAGAAACAAATTGAAGTTGTTGAGGCAAAGGCTTATTGATAATAGCTTAAAAATATCAGGCTGTTGGCGATTTATGGCCTGCAGATAAAAGGCACACGGCCCAGCAGGCTATTGCCTTCAACCGGCCTATTTCCCCCAGCCCCTCATTGGTCTTGGCCTTTATTCCCAGGTTGCTCTCGGCAATAGCTAGGATCGGGGCCAAAGTTTTTTTCATCCTGGGAATATGAGGGGCCATTTTGGGCTTTTCAGCGACAATCACCGAGTCCACATAAACCACGGCCATCCCTTTTTCTTTCAAAAGCATCATCACTTTCTCCAGCATAAGGGTGCTTTTTATTCCCTTGAGCTTTTTCTCTGAAGGCGGAAAATGCTGGCCGATATCTCCTTCAGCCGCTGCCCCCAACAAAGCATCGATAATCGCGTGAAGAAGACAATCGCCGTCAGAATGCCCCACCAGGCTAAAATTAGCGGGAATCTCGACACCGCCGAGAATCAGCGGCCCGCCCAATCTTATCCGGTGGATATCATAGCCTATACCCACCCTCATTGAGCCAAACCTCCGCGATTTTAATATCTTCTGCTGTGGTAATCTTGATATTCCTTTTATCGCCAGGGACAATTACCACCTCTTGACCCAGCCTTTCTACTAAGCTCGCCTCGTCGGGACCATAATAACCTTGTTGAAAAGCTTGGTTAAAGCCGGCCTGAAGCAATGACCGGCGAAACCCCTGCGGTGTTTGGACCCTCACAATTCTCTCCCGCTCCCAGGTCCGAAGAACTCTTTCCTTTTCCACTTCCTTGATGGTCTCTTCAATGGGTAAGGCGGGAATGGCGGCCCCATATGTCCGAGCGGCTTGAATTATCTTTGTGATTAGTTCGGCTTGAACCAGCGGTCTGACCCCGTCATGGATGAGAACTATTTCTATGCCTTCAGAAACAGCCTCCAGGCCTCGCACCGCTGAATCCTGGCGCTCTTTACCCCCAGCAACGACGGCTTTCACTTTGGCCCACTTCATTTTTATCAGTTCTGCCGGGCTTGTCTCAGGCAAAACCACCACCACCTCGTCTACCTCAGGATGGAAAACAAAAGCCTCAATGGCCCACTCCAGCACCGGCTTTCCAGACAGGAGCACAAACTGCTTGGCCGCTCCAAATCTCTTTCCCTCGCCCGCTGCCACGATTATTGCGGCCACTCGGCTGGGTGGGAAGCCCTTCTTGTTTCCTGAGGTCGGGGGTGTTTTAGTCGGCATAGTTTTAAGTTTCAATCATCAGATAAAAAAGGATGATGCCAGGGAGGTCGCCGTCTCTCCGGCTTGGCAGCAAACTAAAATCCTTCTGTTGTTTATTTGTCGTCCTCTTTTTCTGGGCTCGTAGCTATCATGCTCACAACCAATCAAATTCAATATCGCCAGCACCCTCGCCGTTCTTTTAAGGGAACAAGTCTCCGCCTCCAAGATTATCGCCCTCAATGAATTTCTTCGTTGTATCGACCGAAAATCATCTTGCCGACGGTTGTTTGCAACACAGAAGTCACAGTTATATCAATAGTCTGGCCGATCATCTTGCGCGAATTATCCACCACGACCATCGTGCCGTCGTCAAGATAGCCTACCCCCTGGTCTTTTTCCTTGCCTTCTTTCAGGATAAAGACTCTCATAGTTTCTCCCGGCAAGACAACCGGCCGCAAAGCATTCACCAGCTCATTAATGTTTAAAACAGAAATACCGCGCAGCTTAGCCACTTTATTTAAATTAATATCATTGGTGATAATCTTGCCGTCGAGCTGGCGCGCTAGCTCCATCAACTTCGAATCAACGTCCTTGACCTCGGGGAAATCAAGCTCGGAAATTACCACTGAAACCTGGCTGGAGCGCTGCAAGTGGTCCAGGATATCCAGACCGCGGCGGCCTCGCTGCCGCTTGAGCTGGTCTGGGGAATCAGCTATCTGCTGGAGCTCTTTAAGCACAAATTGCGGGACCACCATTGTCCCCTCGATAAACCCAGTATCGCAGATGTCGGCAATCCGGCCGTCAATGATGACACTGGTATCGAGAATCTTATAAACCCGACCGACACTCTTCTCCTGAAAGAAACGGAAAAGATAAGCCGGATTAAGCCAGTCTGACTTCATCGTGCCCACTAAAAAACCGATGTAAGGCATGATGATAAGAAAGAAAGTCCGTAGAAAGGTGGTCGTAGCCGAATCACTGGCAATAGACCGATAAATCGAGCCCAGGATCCAGCCCAGAAAAACACCGGCAAAGGTTCCCAAGGTTGAACCCCAGATGACCTTGAATTGGGTCTTGCGAACCCTGGTTTCTAAGTACATGATAATGAGACCAAGGCTCGATGCCACCCCCGCGGCCGCGAGCCGAGACAAACCAAAAAAAGGGAAAAAATAGCCCGCTAAGGTAATAAAGGCAATAATCACCACCCTAAAAATTAATAAAGCCATCCTGCACCAATCCCTAAAAAATTATACCAATCGCCTCCCGGATAGTGCCAACACCCAGGAGTCTAAGATTACCCGACGCTTCCTTTTCGACACCGCCTAAATTACCTTGGGGGAGAAGGACCCTGTCAAAACCCAGCGACTGAGCTTCCTTCACCCGACTCACCGCCTGCCCCACTGACCTCACCTCACCGCTCAACCCGATTTCACCAAAAACCGCCACCTCGCGCGGCAAGGCCTTATTTTTAAGGCAAGAGACCACGGCTAAAGCCACGCCCAGGTCAGCCGCTGGTTCCTCGATGGTCAGGCCTCCGGCTACATTAACATATATATCGTCAGTTGCAAAGCTCCGTCCGAGACGTTTCTCCAGGATAGCCAGTATCATGGCCGCCCGATAATGGTCCAAACCCACCGTCATGCGCCGGGGGTTGCCAGAAAAAAGGGTGGGTGAGACAAGGGCTTGAATCTCAGCCAGCATCGGCCTGGTGCCTTTGATTGTGGCTACCACCACACTGCCCGGTTCGCCTACCGGTCTCTCTTTAAGGAAAAACTCTGAGGGGTTGGCGATAGCCTGTAGCCCTGAAGAGGTCATCTCAAAAACGGCCAGTTCCGCCACAGAGCCAAACCTGTTTTTTAAGGCACGGAGCACACGGTGGGTATGGTCTCTCTCTCCCTCAAAAAGAAGGACAACATCCACGATGTGCTCAAGAGATTTAGGCCCAGCGAGGCTTCCCTCCTTGGTGATATGCCCGATGAGGAAAGAAGCAATCTGGTTACGCTTAGACAAGCGAAAGATTTCACTGGCCACTTCCCGGACCTGGCTAATAGTTCCTGGGCTGGAGGTTAATTTGGCCGAATAAATAGTCTGGACAGAATCAACCACCAGCACCCGGGGCTGAAGTTTCTCGGCCAAGCTTAGAACTCGCTCCAAGTTGGTCTCGGCTAAGAGAAAAAGCTCTCCGTCTTTAATCCCCAGTCGGTCGCCCCGAAGCTTAATTTGCTCCAAGGACTCTTCGCCAGAGACATAGAGAACCCTTTCGCCTCGCTGAGATAAATCGCGAGAAACTTGGAGCAGGAGGGTAGATTTGCCAATCCCCGGTTCGCCGCCGATAAGAACAAGGGAGCCCACCACCAGCCCGCCGCCCAGAACCTTATTTATTTCTTCTGCGGGAAGCGGCAACCGGGGCTTTCTAATTTCCTTAATATCCCGATAAAGCAACGGGTCCTGAACGGGAAAGGAGGGTTCAGCGCTCCGAACCTCCCTTTCTTCCACTTCTTCGACGAAGCTGTTCCATTCACCGCAAGCCGAACAACGCCCCAACCATTTGGGCGACCGAAACCCGCAGCTCTGGCAGATAAAAAACGTTTTCTCCTTAATATTCATTACCGGCACCAAAACCAAGAATCAGGCTGCGCTGCTTGGTTACGCCAAAATCATCAACTCCGAAGATAAGATAAAAATTACGGAAAAATTGGTAGCGCGAATATAGACGCCACTTAGGGCCATCACTCCGGTTAAAAGCAAAGCCTTCCAGGGTGAAGAAGAGACGGTTAGTTACTGCCTCCGTCCCAAGAGCGACTCCCCATTCAGATTCAAAGAGGCCGGCTCTGGCTGCCCAACGACCAATCTTGGCGCCTGCCTGAAGATTCCAAAGAAAACCCTCTTGCCGCGGGTCCTGCACCAGACCTAAGGAAAGCAAAGTATTGCCTTCTTTTCCTTGCGGCCAGAGGGCTAAAGAAAACTGGCCTCGCCATTGGGCGGGCGAAAAAAGGTAATCCACCCTGAGAGCCGGGTTCAAGCTAACTGCCCTCACTTTCTCCGCGACCGCAGCTACCTGACCAACCGCCTTTTCTGCTTTCTCATAAAGCTCTGGGTCTTGAAGCAGCCGGCCGGCTGTCCCTTGTCCCTTCTCCAAACGTTCTAGGATACGGTTCAAAGCTTCGCTCGCCCGGCTAAGTTGTTGACTTAATTCGCTCAACCGGAAAAGATTTTCTTTAACTTCATCCTGGTTAGCCTCCAGGAACCGTTGCAGGGAGGAGGCCACCTCTTGAAGTCGACCCGACAAGTTTTTAGCCTCCTCATTGATTCTAATTGTGGCCCGCGAAAAATTCGCTACGCCATCCTGAATTTCAGGCTTCGAGGTGGCCAAAAAATGACGCAGCTCCTCGCTGACAGACGCTAAGGTCTCCAACGTCAGGCTTATATTTTCTTTTTCTTTTGGCCCCAATAACGTCCGGAGGGATTGACTCATGGCTTTGATTTCATCGCCGATCGAAACCAGGAGAAGACCAAGCTGGTCAAAACTAACCGAAGGCAGGGAAGGGAGCTCCTCTCCCGGCTCATAAGCGCTAAGCTCCGTGCCAGGAAAGACCTCGATATATTTTTCGCCAAGAAGCCCCAGGCTGGCCAAAGCAGCCTTAGAGCCCCGCGGGACTGCGACCGAGGGGAAAATGTCCATGGTTATCAAGGCCTTATTTTTAACCAGCTGAATATTTTTCACATAGCCAATCTTAACTCCAGCCATCCGGACAACGGTGTGGCGCTCCAGGCCCAGGGCGGAATCAAACGACGTCAAGAGAGGATAACCAGGCCGCCGAAAAAGCCGGCTCATGTCGCCAACCACAAAAATAAAGGTGGCGAGGATAAACAGCGTTACTCCTAAAAACAAACCAATTTTAGCTTCCCGACTTAATCTGACCATGGCTCTTGATTAATCTTTATGACTTTATCATATTCTTGGCTTGGCTTCCATCCTCCAGCGCCTATCTGCCGGCCAAACTCCAATTTTTTGAATTAATGGAGTTTTTCCGTAGCGCCTTAAAGCTCCTAAATTCCTTTCTTTCTCTCCTTGCGCCCCTTCTCTTTTGGGAACCAATAGAACCATTCTTATGATTTCTATCGAATCTATCGAAATAGTATAGTTAGCGCCAAGGCTTTAGTTCTTCCTCCCCCTTCTCTTCTCCGCGGACTGCCCGGGCATAAACTTTAAACCGAAGCCAAAAACTCTCTGGCTGTCCACGAAGGGTGAACTCGCCCTTCAACCTAACAATTCCTTTAGGATTAATCATGGGTCTCGTTAGCCACCTCATCACCAGCTTTCGATCGGGCCGCTGGCTTCTCCCCGAATAAACTGTTGAACAACCGGATTCTGGCTGTGGCGAATCTCCTCAGGGGTACCCACCTCAATGATGCGACCGCCATAAAGCATGGCCATGCGGTCCGCCACTCGGAAAGCACTCGCCATATCGTGGGTAATAACAATCGAGGTAACACCCATCTCTTTTTTAAATTTATTAATCATCTCGTTAATGGCGTCGGCTCGGATGGGGTCAATTCCCGTCGAAGGTTCGTCATAAAGCATTATTTCTGGCCTGTAGGCAATGGCTCTGGCCAAGCCCACCCGCTTTTTCATCCCGCCGCTCAGTTCATGCGGCATCAGCTGTTCGACTCCTTTCAGACCAACCAGGCTTAAAGCTTTGCTGACCATCTCCTGGAGCTGCGCTGCTTCCAGCCGCCGGTGCCGTTCCAAGCCAAAGGCTACATTTTCGGCTACAGTCATCGAATCAAAAAGTGCCGCCCCTTGAAAAACCATCCCGAATTTACGATTGAGACGGAGCCTTTCCTCCTCGCTTAGGCAGGTTATTTCCGACCCGTCGATAAAAATCTGGCCCTGGTCAGGCTTCATAATACCGATAATCAGTTTGAGAAGAACGCTTTTACCCGCTCCACTCTGGCCAATAACCACCATCGTCTCTCCCCGCCGGACTTCGAGATTAACGCCGGAGAGCACTTTTTTCCCCCCTAAGGATTTATGGAGGTCAACCAGGTTAATCATTATCTGATTTTGAGGTCTCTGATTCTCCTGAGCTAAAAAATCTGCCGATTCCTTCATCGCCTAATTTTTCTCCTCAGGTCTTCAGCGACCGGTAAGGCTGGCCGGCATGGCCTTGCTCATGAAAAAATTGATAATCAGGATTGCAATCGAGCTGAAAACAACGGTTTTGGTAGTCGCCCGGCCAACCCCCTCCGCTCCTCCCTCTGCCTTTAACCCTTGCCAACAACCAACAATGGCCATGACCAGGCCAAAAACAGCGGCCTTAATCAACCCGCTGATAATATCCCAAAGCTCAAGAAAGGTTAAAGTTTGAGTCACATAAATGGACCGGTTCACACCCATTAAAACGACGTTATAAAAATAACCACAAAACATGCCGATGATATCCCCATAAAGAGTCAGGCAAGGTAAGGTAATAAAAGCCGCCAGCGTGCGGGGAACCACCAAAAAACGGATGGGGTCAGCCCCTAAGCTGATAAGGGCATCAATCTGTTCGGTTATCTTCATCGTGCCGATTTCCGCGGCCATGGAGGAACCGACTCTTCCAGCCACCATCAAACCGACCAGAATTGGGATGATCTCTTTACACAAACCAAGACCTATGGCCGGACCTCCATAGGCTTCTGTGCCCGGGCCGATATAACGATGAAAGCCGATATAAGTTTGCAGCCCGAAGACCAGGCCACCAAAGGCAGCCGTAAGCGAAACCACGGGCAGGGAGTTGACTCCAATCTCTTCTAATTGATTTAAAAAATTTCGTTTTTCCCAGGGCCGACCAAAGAGGGCCCGAAGAGTGCGGCCGAACATCAACCCCACTTCACCCAAGTTGAGGACAAGAACCTCTATGGGCCGGGAAACTCGCTGACGATTCATCTTGGCTCAGGCTGGAGTATACTCAGGATAACCAAGCTCGGCGTCGGCAAACCGAGCATACCGGCTGAGAAAAACCAATTTTACCGTGTCTGTCGGCCCATTCCGTTGTTTAGCCACATGGATTTCCGCTACCCCGCGCAGGCTTTCTTCGTGGGGCCGGTACATTTCAGGCCGGTAAATGAAAATGACCACGTCCGCATCTTGCTCGATGGCGCCAGACTCACGCAGGTCAGAAAGTTGGGGCCGCGGCTCTTTTCTCATTTTCTCCGGAGCCCGGCTGAGCTGGGAAATACCAATCACTGGTATCCGGACCTCTTTGGCCAACTCCTTCAGAGAGCGTGAAATGAAGGACATTTCCTGGTTGCGATTCTCAAACCGACCGCCAGTTCTCATCAGTTGGATGTAATCGATAAACAGGAGGTCGAGCTTCTGTTCCAGATGGAGCCGTCTGGCTTTGGCTTTCATTTCCATGACGGTTAAACCTGGGGTTTCGTCAATATAAATTCGAGCCTGAGAAAGAGTTTCAGCGGCTAATCTTAGCTTCTCGAATTCGCGCTCACTGACAAACCCGGTGCGGACGCGCTTAATATCCAGCTGACTTTCAGCACAGAGCAAACGCATGACAATCTGTTCTTTGGCCATTTCCATCGAGAAAAAGCCCACCGAATAGTCAGTCTTCGTCCCGACATATTGAGAAATATTTAAACAGAGGGCGGTCTTGCCCATGGATGGCCGGGCGGCCACCACGATGAATTCGGAGGGATGAAAACCGGCCGTCAGCGCGTCTAAATCCCGAAATCCCGTGGGCACGCCCGTCACGGCATCGTGACGCTCGATGCGCTGGGCAATCAAATCTAAAACTGGCCCGGTTAGCTGTCCGACAGGAATAAAACCGGGCTTAACCCGCTGCTCGGCGACTTCGATTATCTCTGATTGGGCCTCGTTGAGTAATTCGTCGGCATCCTCTTTCTCCTCGTAACCGGCGGCGATAATCTTGGCCGAACTCATAATCAGCCGCCGCAACAACGACTTTTCCTTAATGACCTGGGCATAATATTCAACATTCAGGTTGCGATGGACACCGTCCAGCAGGGATGAAACATAGGCCGCGCCGCCCACCTCTTCGAGGAGCCCAGCGCGTCTTAATTCTTCGGTTAAAGAAATCAAGTCAACCGGCAACCCTTTATCCACCAGGTTGATAATTCTTTCTAAGATTTTGCGATGTGCGTCTTTATAAAAATCGTCAGGAGAAATAATCGACAAAACCGCATTAAGGGCGCTGTTATTGACCAGGATTCCGCCCAGCACCGCCCTTTCCGCCTCTAAACTATGGGGGGGTGTTTTTTTTAAGAAGAGCAGGTCAACGTCCACTGCTTTCTTTCTCCTGATCAAACGGGCTCAATTGATATCATTAGTGGCTTTAAATCCTGCAGAGGGAATGACGTCTCAACGCCTTCCCCCTCTCACGTTTCATCCTTCTTATTAAACACTACTCCAACATTAATTACAAGCCTTGCTTATCCATGAAGAC
Organism: uncultured Eubacteriales bacterium; assembly: GCA_964627255.1. Classification (GTDB taxonomy): domain Bacteria; phylum Acidobacteriota; class Aminicenantia; order Aminicenantales; family CALLJL01; genus CALLJL01. The sequence continues at coordinate 8,763 of CAZVIN010000100.1, read as the reverse complement.
AAAGCTAATCTTACGCCCGTCAGATGCGGCTACCTTGAGTCGCATTAACGTCCTCCTCCAGGAACCTATCCTCTCAGGTTCCACAAAAGATAACCTGAGCCACCACTGGGTTAGAGGAGCTTTAGGACCTTATCCATGCCAATCACCAGCCGAATCAGGGATATTATCGCTTCCCGCCAAAAATGGGCTCATTCATATTCCCGAGGCAAGACATTTCTCTTCGCCGCACCGGCTCTTTTGCTACTGCCAGAGGAACCGACTTTGACGTGCTTGTCGCCACCGACTTATCTTTTATTAATTTTATTTGGACAATAACCTTTGATAAAATCTCCCGCTTGGAGGAAAAAGGATTTGACCCAAAGGGTCGTCGCTCTTCTTTTAGCTGCAGGTTTGTTTTCCTTGCTGGCCTCTGCCTGTGCTTTTGTCATCACTTACGAAGAATATAAAAAGCATCTTATCGAAAAGCGAAAGGCCCGGCTAATTGCCTTGCGAATAGGAATAGTCACTTTTGTTTTCTTTATGCTCTTTAGTCTTTTGTTCGCCCTAATAAGTCCCCGAATATTTAAATCCCAAAATTGGTGACACCCTCCTTATTTACCTAATTGTTCCCTTTATTTTTTTTTTTATTATTTCCTTATTATTTTTAGACTACGTTAACAGAGAAGCCGGCGATGGCCGAAGCTATCATTAAAGGCTGTGGCTTCCAAATAGTTGATATCTTATATTTACCTGCCTTTTATTTATTTTTTCCTCATTCCTGTTTTTCGGATTGCTGCCGGGCCTAAGCTTCGGTTGGCAAGAGCGACCAGTTAAAATTTAGCCTTCCCGAATTAGCCTCCGAGCAAACCCCCCGTAGCCGACGATGTCTGAGCCTAAGCAGGACAAACGGAGAGGCCAAAAAGGGGCGAAAAAAGGGGGATAGCTTATTTATTTACCTAACCCAAGCAAGATACAAGAGAATCTATCAAAAACAGGTCAGTTTGAGGCTGACTTTTCGGTTTCTTCTTCTCTGACCACTTCCAAATGGACCTCCGCCTTCTGCTCATGGTAAACCTTGACGGGGATAACATAATTGCCCAAGCGACGGATTGGTTCTTCCAGCTGAATCTTCTTCTTATCAATAGAAAACCCCAGCTTCTCGAGTTCGTCTCTGATATCAGTGGCGCTGACAGAGCCAAAAATCATATCCTTTTCTCCTGCCTTACGCTGAAAAGTAAGCCGGACTTGATTCAGGCGGTCGATAAGCTCCTTAGCGCTCATCCTCTCCTTTTCTATCTTTTTTAAAAGAGCTCGGCGCTCCATCTCCACAAGCTTCTCGTTTTCGGGGGTTACCTCGATGGCCAGCTTACGGGGAATCAAGTAATTCCGGCCAAAGCCAGCCGCTACATTGACCACATCGCCTTTTCTTCCCAGTTTTTCCACATCTTGTTTGAGCAAAACCTTCATGCTTGCCTCCCTCTTAAGCGCTGCTTACCAGCCTTCATTCGGCCACAAAGGGCAAAAGGGCCATAATCCGGGCTCGTTTGACCGCCTGAGCCAACCGTCGTTGGTGAAAAGAACATGTCCCGGTTGTCCGGCGAGGGGACAATTTGCCTTTTTCCGGGACATAACGACGCAAAATATCGACATTCTTATAATCAATCTCCCGGACATCCATCTGACAAAAGCGGCAGACCTTTTTCTTTGCCGGGAAGAATCTCTTAAACTGAGCCTTGTCCACTTTTTCTTCTTTGGCCATCAAAACACCTCCCTCCCTTTATCTTTTTCTCTCTCCTTAGACTCGGCCTCTCCCTCTTTCACCTTCTTTTTTTCTTCGTCTCGGCTTTTTTCCTTCTCGCCGGTCGCCTCGACCTCGCTCACCCCAAGCTGAGGGGCTTCTTCTTCCGCCTCCTTCTCGCCTTTTTTCAGGGGGCGGCGTTGGGTTGGAGGTTTTTTCACTGTCAGAAAGCGCAGAATCTGGTCGCTCTGTCGAAATCGCCTTTCCAGTTCAGCAGGCACGTTAGCCTCGGATTCATAGTGAAGGAAAACATAATAGCCGTCTGCAAACTTCTTAATCGGATAGGCCAGTTTCCTCTTGCCCCACCTTTCCTCACGGTGTAATTGGCCTTTCATCGAGGCAATTACCTCGGCCATCTGTTTAATCTGCTGGTCAATTTCCTCGTCAGAAAGGTTGGGAGCGATGATAACGCCCGTTTCATAATGTCTCATCAGACCTCCTTATGGTTATGCTGTCTCACATAGCCCCTCCACTCCGAGCAGGGGCAAGGAGATCAGGTTTGTTTGCGATTAAAAAGGTTCATAGCCTGGTAAATTGCGCCTTCAAGAATCATCTCGACCGCCTGACAGGCTGCCTCCAAGCTGGGTTCGAGTCTCTCGACCTCCTCAGGAGTAAAGGGTTCAAGGACAAATTTAGCTGGGTCAGCTTCTTCTGGTAAAGGTCCTATCCCCACCCTGACTCGGGGAAAAGCTTCGCTTCCTAAGGCTTCAACGACTGACTGCATGCCCCGGTGTGTTCCCGGCCCGCCGTCTTTTCTTACCCGGATTGTTCCCAAGGCTAAGTCCAGGTCATCATAAGCCACTATTAGACACTCAACCGGCAATCCTAACCCCGACCTCAGCGCGCTCACCGCTTCTCCACTGCGATTCATGAAGGTTTGAGGCAAAACCAAATAAACTAACTCCTTGCCACGGCGGCCGTAACTCACCTTGGCTAAAAACCGCCTTTTCCACCGCTCAAAACCCCAGCGGTCAAACAATTTCCGCACTACCATGAACCCCACATTGTGGCGACTGGCCGCATATTGACGACCGGGATTGCCTAAACCGACTACTGCCCACACTAATCGCTCCTCGCGTGTCCCATATCTTATTTCGACCTGATTACTCCTCTTCTTCTTTCTTGGCTCTTTCTTTGCGGATAAGCTCGGGTTCCGGCGGTTCCACTACCAATTCCTCGGCCGGAGCAGCCGCCGCGGCCGCCGCTACTTCAGCTTGCGGCAAAGCAATAGTTACGACTACTGTCTCCGGGTCCTCGACAATCTTAACTCCTTCTATGGGGGGAATATCACTCACTTTAACTGCTTGGTGGACATGAAGGCCAGAAATGTCGACAACGATGTGTTCGGGAATAAGGCGCGGCAGGCATTCCACCTTAATCTCTCGAGTGATGAAATCCACCAATCCTCCCTGGCTCTTCACTCCGATAGCTTCTCCTTGAAGTAGGACGGGTATAGAAACTTTAATCGGCCGGTCCATGGCAATCTGAATGAGGTCAACGTGCAGCAGGCTATCAGTTACCGGGTCAACTTGAAGCTCTTTGATCATGACATTTCTTTCTTCACCGTTAAAAGCCACCTGGAAAATGGAGCGTTCCCCGGTTTCTGTCTTGAGAATTGCGATCACATCTTTTTTATTTAATACCAAAGGCAGACTCTCTATTCCCGGTCCATAGAGAATTGCGGGCACCTGGCCCTTAGCTCGCAGGCGCCGACAGGCATTCTTGCCGAAGTCAATCCTCTTTTCGGCTTTTATGATTTCACTCATCCTTGCCTCCTTGTCTCAGCTCATCATCTTTCATCCCTTATATTGCGACGGGAGTTAAATTAACCTTCTCTACTTTATTTTTCCTTAATTTCCTTTACCAAAAGAGGGAGCTAACTGAGCTCCCTTCGTTAATTCGCCGGATCGCCTCGCCAAAAAGCTCGGCCACGGAAAGCACTTGAATTTTGTCGCAGGAACGGGCAGCCTCGCTAAGAGGAATGGTGTTGGTGACGATAAGCTTTTCTAACCCGGACTGTCTCACCCGCTCCACCGCTGGCCCAGAAAGGACGGGGTGGGTGCAAGCGGCAAAAATTCTCCGGGCGCCCTCTTTCTTCAAAGCCTCAACGCTCAGAACTAAGGTGCCGGCTGTGTCGACAATGTCGTCAAAGATGACCACATCTTGGTCGCGGACATCGCCTATGACATGAAGCACCTGAGCCATGTTGGGTGCTGGCCGGCGTTTATCAATAATGGCTAAACGGGCATTAAGGCGTCGCGAAAAGGCGCGGGCCCGGGCGACTCCGCCGGCATCCGGAGAAACAACGGTGATATTATTCAGGTTTATATCTTCTAAATGGCGAGCTATTACCGGTGCCGCCATAAGGTTATCAACGGGGACGGAAAAAAATCCCTGAATTTGGGGAGAATGAAGGTCCATGGTCAGAATGCGGTCCGCGCCGGCTCGTTCCAAAAGGTCGGCAATCAGTCGGGCGGAGATTGGCACCCGAGGCCGGTCTTTCCAGTCTTGCCGCGCATAGCAATAGTAAGGGATTACGGCCGTAATTCTCTCGGCGGAAGCCCTTTTACAAGCATCAATCAACAAAAAAAGTTCCATCAAATGAAAATTGACGTCAGCAGAGCCGCTTTGAATAATAAAAACATCCTCCCCGCGAATACTTTCATCGAGATAAACACGAATTTCTCCATCTGAAAAACGGCCGAGAACACATTGACCCAGGGTAACCTTAAGATAGCCGGCAATCTCCTGGGCCAACACCGGGTTAGAAGAACCCGCGAAAATTTTCATTTTAGGCCTCACTCCACCAAAACATTTAGGCTTAATATATTTAATAACTGGGGCGGGAGGACTCGAACCTCCAGATGACGGATCCAAAGTCCGTTGCCTTACCAGTTTGGCTACGCCCCAGCAGCGCTCAAGCAAGAAACTGGCGATAGCGCTCCCGAGGCAAAGTCTCGGTCAGCACTGCCTTGGCCCTGGAACTGACAACCTTGGCCGCTCTGGAGGCACTCTCTTTCTCCCAGAAAAGGCCAAAGATTGAACTGCCTGTCCCGCTAACCAGAGACACAACCGCCTCCGCCTCGACGAGCAGGCTTTTAACCTCTCTTAACCCGGGGTAAGCCTCGAAAACGGTCGTTTCGAGCTCATTCTCCAGGTGAGCCAAGCGACGTCGCTCTAAAAACTCTTTAATTCTACCGGCTCGAGGGGTCTTAGTCAAGGAATGAAGCTCATCATAACGCTGGTAGATTTCAGCGGTTGAAATGGGAAAGGAAGGCAGGGCAATCACGCAGGGGAGCGGCGGGAGTTCAGGTAAGGGGGTTATGATATCCCCTCGCCCCTCGCCCAAGCAAAGCCCGCCCGTCAGAAAATACGCGACATCCGAACCGAGGGTGCGGGCTATTTCAGTCAGAGCCTCTAAATCCAGGCGCAATTCCCAGAGTCGATTTAAAGCCAGGAGAGTCACCGCAGCGTTGGAGCTCCCACCGCCGAGGCCAGAGCCGGCAGGGATACGCTTTTGAACCTTGATATTCACCCCCGCCGGAACCGAAAAACGCTCTCCCAGAAGGCACGCGGCCCGATAAATCAAATTTTTCTCATCCCAGGGAACTGTGGGGTCATCTCCTTGCAGGTTAATTACCCCAGAAGAGGTAAGGGCAAATTCCAAGGTATCCCTCAGGTCGACAGTCTGAAACAAAGTCCGGACCTCATGATAGCCATCCTCGCGCTTACCCCTTATTTCCAAACCCAGGTTGATTTTAGCAAACGAAGGAAGCCTCAGAACCTTTCGTTTTCTCTTCATCGCCTCCTCGCTCGAAAACAAAGGCTTGATTAAGACTAAAGAGCTGTCATTTTCACCGATTGCTCTTGTCTCTCGTTTTGCTAATTTTATCCCAACTGCCGCGCTAAGCGAAAGCTTAAATGGCCGGCGATGCTAACCCGCTTCGTGCGTTTTTTTATCCAACCGAAGAGCTAAAGCCAAAAACGGCCCCCACAGAAACCTTGCTCTTAAAAGAGCTTAAAAGAGAAGACTCGATGATACCGCCAAATTGAACTTAGTTACCTTTTATTAAGCCGCAGGATTTCCTCCATCTCCTCCCAGGTGACCGCGCGATAGCCGCTATTTTCAAGGAAATTAAGCCTGAAGCTCGGAGCGGCCACCGGCCGATTAAAATCGAGGCCGAGCAGGGTTAATCTGCCCGAAGCGCAGGGATGCACTAAGGAGATAGAGCGAGCCACCTGGCTTTCTTGGGAGCGCTCGATAATCGTTATCTTCAGGTCCCCCTTTTCACCCCGCCAAAGTCTTCCCTGTTTGTCCCGTTCCACTTGCCATCCGGCCAAAATATTCCTGTCAGCCAAGTCATTTGCCGCCGAGACTAGAGGCTTTTTCGAGGTCTCATTTCCTGCTTCTTGACTCGCGTCGCCCCCTTCTTCGGTGAGAAGTTCTAACCCCTCAGTCCGGCCTACAATCCAGGCCAAAAGCTCCACCGGCTCCAAGGGAAAACCCAACAGCTGGGCGACCAGGTCCGATTCCTCCCGCCTCCCCTCCCAATAGACCTTTTCCCGGGGAACGATAAGCCAATCTTTCCTATCCCTCCAGATAGCAACCATGGCCGGACGTCCGACAGGGTCGAGGATTTCGAGGCGTCCTCGGCCCGGGGCTAAAAGAAAAAAAGCTCTGCCCCTTAATCTTTCTTGCTCTCTCTCTAACCTGAAGGATAAGTAGCCGGTGACGGAAGAGATCAAGCTCGGCGCCGGCGAAAGTTTATTTAAACCCCCAGGAGGGGGCAAAAGGGTACATCCGGCCATTAAAGCTAATAAAGGCAAGAAAAAACCAATTAAACCCAAGGATAAATGAAGATTAAACCTCTCCCGCAATTTAAACAGCCCTCTTTTCAATGGGTTTGGACCCCTTTGGCAATGAAGAGATTTCTTAGCTAACAATTCTTTTTAGCAGATTTAAATTAAATAAAACATAACCAATCTCATTAAACCCCATTTACCCTACCTGTAGCCAGCTCCTGACCATATTTTCCTTTTTATTATATATCTCTTCTCTTTAATAAACTTGCTTGCTTTATATTAGCCTGATTTTCTTTATAAAGCCGCGGGGGCGACTTCGCTCTTGTCCGCTCAGTTTGCGATGACCCCAGCGACGCGGCCTCCGCCCTCCGGCCTCTCATGTAAATTTCAGGCTGCCCCGGTTTGACCACCGCCGAACAGCTCGCAGGGCCGCTGTTTCCTCTTGAGTTCGAATCTCCTGGGGCGCAAAGCGATGCAGGGGTCGCTTTTCTTCCGCCCCTCTCAACCGACCGGCTTGCCCGAAGGCCGGCCACTTCTTGAAAAACGAAACCATGCCTGAGCCCTTGTCTCTGGTCTTACCTCCACTTGGGCCAGAAATGCGGCCATCAATTCTAATCTAATTTGAACCCGTAATCTTCGGTTTTCTTGGGTTTTTTCTGGGAAGTCAAGGGCTGTTCATTGGCCATCTTTCGCCCCTCGCTGGAGGAAGGAATAACCTTGGTCTTTGGTGTCTCGGTCCCTATGGGCAAGGTTTGGGCGTCATCTTCAGTAAGGCTAAAACCGTAGTCTTCAGGCTTAAGCTGGTTCTTGCCCTTGGCAGCCAGCAAACGCCGCCGGCGCAGAGGATAAAACGGCGAGCGGAGTCGACGACCGAAACAAGTCAGGTTGGGGTTAAATAGGAGCAGCAGAATAAAAGCGACAAATAAGGTGATAAGGACAATTAACCCGAAATTCATCGACGTTCCTTAGCAGAGTATTTTTTATTATATCATCTCGGCCAAACGTCGGCAACAGGAGATAAAATCCAGGAGGAAGTTGAAGTTACCCTTTAGACACCTTCTCTGTTTGGGGAGAGCCTGGTTTGCGCTCTCCCTCAGGCCGACTATGGGGCGAAGGCAGTTGTTTTATATGATTATCCCGCTCTTTCTTTTCCAGCTCAATATTCCCAAAAGCAGCTAAGCCCTTAACTTCTTGGCTTCGGAAAAATTAACTATCCTCCTAAATATAAAAGTTTTTTATTATTAATCGCTTATTTTAAGCTGGAATAGTTGACTTTTTGGACGTTTTTAATTAAAAATATATAATGAAATTGAGGTAAGCAAGCATGAAGACCTTCTGGCGAACGCTGTTTTCCATGGTTATTATTTTAGGTGCTTTTTTCCTGGGCGTTAATTTCGGCAAGAAGCGGCTCAAATCGAAGATCCCCAAATTTCAGGAAGACATCGAAAGTAGTTATTAGGTTTCTCAAACGGCCTGAAGGCTCGGCGGGGGGTTGAGCCAAAGGGAACTAAGTTTTTAACCGGTTAAAAGATTTCCGGGAGAAAAGCCTGATAATAGAAAAAAGCGCGACCGTGTTTTTTTTCTTGACCAATAACCTTTCTTGTCTTAATCCCTTCACTAGCCATCCATTGTCGCAGCGAGGGCGAAATAAAATAAACAGAAGCTAAAAGCTCTTCTTTTTTCGACCCTACCACACCCTTCCAGAATTGCTCGACTAAAGAAATCGGTAACTGTCCGCGGCCGCAATCGGGGAAAAGCCAGCACTGGAGAGAGGAGTTGGACCGCAGCTCGCGATTGAGTTTTCTTTTCACTTGAGGCAGCAAGGCCTCAGCCGGGTCGAGCTCAAAATGGAGGACCAGCGTCCGCGGATATTCCACCCAATGCTTATATTTAACAAACATGGACTCATGATAATTGTCGGTCAAGATGATTACCGCTCGCTTTGCTTCCAAAGAATCAAAAAGGGAGTTTAGCCGGCCATCATAGTTGGTGACCCCCTTTAAATTAGCCTGGGAGAAATTGTTTATGGCCAAGAATGAGGAAGAGGCAATGCACAAAAGGAAAACGGCCTTGGCTACTAATCCTGAGACCTGCCGCCTGCGGCCGACTAAAGCCTCTGAAGATAATAACCCCGCCAAGCTCTGCCAGCCAGCCCCGAGGCCCAGAGCCAGACAAAAATAAAC
>CAZVIN010000099.1:0-19036 GCA_964627255.1 uncultured Eubacteriales bacterium | reverse complement strand
GGGAAGAAAGAGCCCTTAGTTTCGTCTAAATCAAGATGGATAAGTTTATTATATTTTGGCCGATAAACTTACCCTTTTTATCTTTTTCTTTCAAGTCTTCACCCTTAGGGGGAAAAAAATGAACCGAAGATCCTTAGTTTCTTTGGCTTTCGGGAGCTTTATTTTGCTTTTGACCCTGGCGGAGGCGCGTCCTTTGTTGGGTCAATCATCAACCCCACCGCCAGATAGCCAGCAAGAAGTTGCTCCACCAACCACTCTCCAGCTTTCCCTTGATGATTGTATCCTTAAGGCCCTAAAGCACAACCTGGGATTGGCGGCCGAGATGATTACGCCCGAATTAGCTGACCGCAACGTTACCTTAGCTGCGGAAAAGTTCCTTCCCTCTCTGAGCCTCAATTATAACCAACAGGATACCCGTACTGCCTCTTATTCCTTCCTTGACGCTTCGGATGTCGTCACTACTCGTCAGAACGATTATACGGTTCAGTTGGGCCAGCAACTCCCGGCTGGTGGTTCTCTCTCTTTCAGCCTTTATAATTATGTCAACGAAAGCAACCGCCGTTTCCAGACTATTAACCCGCGCTATGGGAGTACTATCCGCATCAATTTTAGCCAGCCTCTGCTTAAGGACTTTGGCTTTAGAATCAGTCGTCGCGAGATAATCATCGCTCAGCACAGTCGAGATATCTCGGAGGAAAATTTCCAAAAGCTGCTGGAAGATACTATTTATAGCGTGGAGAGCATTTATTGGAATTTAGTCTATAGCCGCGAGAACCTGAAAGTTAGGCAACAATCCTTGAAATTAGCCCAGGAGCTTTTAGAAAAGAATAAAATTGAAATCGAGGCCGGGACATTACCCCCGATCGAACGCCTGACGGCCGAAGCTGAGGTCAGCACGAGGCAGGCCGATATCCTTGAAGCGGAAGCTTTGGTGAAGAACTATGAGGACCAGCTAAAAACCATCATGAACCTGGCCGCCGAAATTAAGGACGTTAAAAATGTCTGCATCATTCCCACGGATTCGCCGCAAGTAACCAAGAGAGAAATTAGTTTTGACGAAGCCCTCAACACCGCCTGGCAAAAAAGGCCCGATTTATTGGCCACGAGGATTGATGTTGACGGCAAACAATTTAACTTCAGCTACGCCCGCAATCAGCTTCTGCCGGACCTGCGGCTTCAATTTTCTTACTGGAGTCCCGGAATTTCGGGCGACCAAATTCTTTACAAAGATAATAACGCGCTTTCGGGCATTGTAGTCGGCACAATCCCCGGAAAAAAGACTGATGCCTTAAGGGATGCTATCAAATTTCGGTTTAAGAACTGGTCAGTGGGAATAACAGTGAACTTCCCTATTAATTCTATTTTTACCCGGGCATATTACGCCCAGGCCAAGCTCAGCTTGGAGCAGGCCAAGTTAAAACTTAAAAACCAGGAGCAACAGCTTAGCTTAGAAATAAGCAACGTTGTCCGAGCCGTTGAAACCAATTATCAGCGGGCCCAAGCTTATCGAGCTGCTCGTGAGTTGGCGGAAAAGAAGCTTGAAGCCGAGCAGGAAAAGCTGAAGGTAGGGATGAGTACCAATTATTTAGTGCTCCAATACCAGCGAGACTACGCCAATGCTCTAACAATGGAACTTAAGGCTCTCATTGATTATAACCTCTCTTTGGCCAATCTGGACCGGGTTATGGGTCTGGGCCGGGAGAAGAGAAATGTGCGGTCAGTCTTGGGAGACGATTAAATTGGTTTGGAAAAAGCGTTGCGGACCTGAGGCATTGCCGGTTAATTTGGGTTTCTCCTTTGGCAAAGCCCACCGACTGTTAAGACAGCCCCGAGATACTATCTCCGGCCAGATTTTTTTACGGGAAATAAGGTCAAGTAACGCCGCAAACCAACGGCTTTGATAAAATATAGTAGTTAACAAGGAGAAAAGAGAGAATGAAGCCAAGAATCAAGAATCTAATTTCCGGGAAGAAAATCCTTATTGCTATTGTTGTCATTCTTGTTGGCTTGGTCATCTGGAGGCTCTATCCGCTTGTTTTTAAAAAAAATGCCGGTTTTGGCCAGCGCCAGGCCTCGGTAGCAGTCGAGGTCAAGCCAATCGAGACGGGCTCGATTCGGGATTTAGGCCAATTTTCTGGCACTTTGATTCCCAGGTCCCATTTTGTTATTGCTCCTAAGGTTTCGGGAAAATTAAAGAAGCTCTACGTTGATATCGGTGACCCCATCCGCAACGGCCAGATAGTGGCGCAATTAGACGATGAGGAATACCAACAACAGGTGGCCCAGGCCGAGGCTGATTTGCGGGTAGCTCGAGCCAACCTCGAAGACGTGCAAAATTCCTTAGAGCTGGCCCGTAAAGACCTGGAAAGAGCCGAGACGCTGTATAAAAAGGGTATTCTTTCTGATGCCCAATTCGACTCGACCAGAGCCCAGTTCAATGCCCAGCAATCAAGGCATAAAGTGGCTGTCGCCCAGGTCTCCAATCGAGAAGCCGCGTTCGAAACCGCTAAAGTCAGGCTCTCTTACACCAAAATAATCGCTACCTGGGAAAAAGGAAGCAATGTGCGCTATGTAGGGGAGAGATTCGTGGACGAGGGCGCCTTGCTTTCAGTCAATACGCCGATTATCTCGGTCATTGAAATCCATCCCATCATCGCGGTTATTTATGCCACGGATAAAGAGTATTTTCGGATTCAGGCTGGCCAGTCCGTGTCAGTTAAAAGCAGCGCCTTTCCTGATAAGACTTTCATCGGACAGGTAGCCAGGTTAGCTCCACTTCTTAAGGAGACCTCCCGCCAGGCGCGAGTTGAAGTTGAAATTAATAATGAAGAAGGCTTGCTTAAGCCCGGAATGTTTGTTAACGCCGAAATCGAATTTGCCCGCCGAGACCAGATAAAAATCGTTCCTTTTAGTTCCTTAGTTTTTAGGGGTGGTCAGCAGGGTATTTTCCTGGCTGACTTGGAGAATCGCAAAGCCTTTTTTACACCAGTCAAACCGGGGATTATCGAGGGCGAAAGAGCGGAGATAGCTGAACCAACCTCCCTTTCCGGCTATGTAGTTACCTTGGGACAGCATCTGCTTCAGGACGGGATGACGATTATTTTACCTGAGGCTAACGCTCAATCTGGAGGTGGTAGCCCCAGCGGCAAGCCCTCTGGCAAGCCCGGCGTTAAGCCAGGACGAAAGCCAGAAGGTAAGACGGAATCTTCTGGCCCGCAAAAAAGAAGTTGAGAATGATGGAAATAAACCAAGGGAGAAAAAAATGAGCCTATCCGAATTTTCGATAAAGAGGCCTATTTTTACCATCATGCTGACCATGGTCATAGTGGTTCTCGGCTTAATTTCCTTAGGACGATTACCTATAGACTTGATGCCGGACATAACCTACCCCACTTTGAATATTTCCACGTCCTATCCTAATACGGCGCCCGAGGAAATGGAGCAAATTATCACCCGGCCGATTGAAGAAGCGATGAGTTCCGTACCGGGAGTCGAGGAAGTTTTTTCCAGCTCTTCGCAAGGGAGTAGTACAGTCAGAGTCATGTTTGCTTGGGGAACAAACCTTGACGAAGCAGCCAATGAAGTCCGGGAAAGGCTGGACCGGATTAGTGGCCGTCTACCCCAGGAAGTGCAGCGGCCGACGCTCCGCAAGTTTGACCCGGCTCAAATGCCGATTCTGATGCTCGGCATCGTTGCTAACCTAGACCCCATTCAGCTAAGAAAAATAGTGGATGAACAGATCGCCTACCGGGTGGAACGTGTGCCAGGAGTGGCCTCGGTTGATGTTTGGGGCGCCCTCGAAAGGGAGATTCAGATTAATTTATATCCGGATAAAGTCAAAGCCCTTGGCCTGCCTCTTGACCTTATTATCAGCCGAATTAGACAAGAAAACATAGATATTCCGGCGGGGACGATTGAAAAAGGAAACTACGAAATCGTGATCCGCATTCCCGGAGTTTATACGCGCGTTGACGAGATTAGAGAAACGATTGTGGCCATTCGCGATGGTGCGACCATAAGATTAAAAGACATCGCCAGTGTCGAAGATACGCACCGGCGCATCACCCGTGTCGCCAGGATAAATGGCATCCCAGGTATTAGGTTGATGGTCTTCAAGCAATCAGGGAAAAACACGGTTAAGGTGGCTGAAGGCGTCCTTAAAGAGCTTGAGCGCCTCCAGGAAGACTATCCACAATTTCAGTTTATCACGATTAGAGATAGCTCCAAGTTCATCAGAAATGCTATTAGTAACGTGGCTTCCTCAGCTATGTACGGCGGCTTATTAGCTGTTTTTGTTTTGCTTTTCTTCTTGACCAGCGTCCGCAGCACTCTGGTTATTGCTCTGTCTATCCCCATTTCGATCATCGCCACTTTTGCCCTTATTTATTTTGGCGGGTTTACCCTCAACGTAATGACTTTGGGTGGTTTAGCTCTTGGTGTCGGAATGATGGTGGATAGCTCCATCGTTGTCTTGGAAAATATTTTCCGGCTAAAGGAAACAGGCCTGCCCACTTATGAAGCCGCCGTTAATGGCACCAAAGAAGTTACGGCCGCCATCATTGCCAGCACTCTTACCACCTTGATTGTCTTTTTGCCGATGGTTTTTGTGCGGGGGGCTTCGGGGATTATGTTTAAGCAATTGGCTTATGTTGTAAGTTTTGCTTTGGCTTGCTCCCTCTTTGTGGCCATCACCATCGTGCCGATGCTTTCCCACATGATTTTGCGCGGGGCCAAGACCTCGCCTTCAGCCTCAGCTCAACAAAATTCTCGGTGGGCTCGCTGGGCTCGAAAGTCTTTTAGGAGCTTAGAGGACAATTATAAGAAGCTGCTTAATTATTCTTTAAATCACCGCTGGCAGGTGGTAGGAATTGCCCTGGGCTTGCTTATTGTCAGTGTTTTTCTCATCAGGTTTGTTGGTCGAGAGTATCTTCCCCAAACAGACGAAGGCGAAGTTAACGTTACGGTGGAGATGGAAGTCGGGACCAGACTTTCAGTGATGGACGAGAAACTAAAAATGGTGGCGGAATTAGTAAAACAGTATGTTCCTGAATTAGAAAGCCTGGAGGAAGGCGCGGGAAGCGGCGGCTGGAGGGGTGGGGCTAACCAAGGCTCGCTTACCTTAAGATTGAAACCAAAAACGCATCGAACCCGGTCCAGTATGGAGATTGCAGCCGACCTCAGCCGGCGTTTATCCCAGATTCCGGGCGCGATTATCAGGACCAGAGCTTCTGGTGGTCAGATGATGTTCGGAATGAGGGGGGGCGGCGGCCAGGAAAGGTTGCAGGTGGAAATTCGGGGTTATGATATGAACGTGGCCATGGCCTTAGCCCAGCAGGTGAGGCGCGTGGTGGAAAATACTAAGGGCGTGACGGATGTCAGAATAAGCCGTCAGGAAGGCTCGCCCGAACAACACCTGCTTATCGACCGTCAAAAGGCCGCGGATATGAAGCTCTCGCTCAACCAAATCGCGGGTTTTGTTCAGACTGTGCTCATGGGCAATCAAGCCAGCCAGTTCAGGGAGGGAGGCCGGGAATACCGTATCCTAGTCAGGGTGAAAGATTCAGAAAGGCTGGATGTTAATGATTTGCTCGACATGACCATAACCAACTCTGAGGGACAGCAGGTCAGTCTGCGGAATGTGGTCCGCATTCAGCCGCAACGAGGCCCAACTCAGATCGAAAGAAGAGACCGAGAAAGGGTGGTAACGGTTTCGGCTGGAATAGCCGAAAGAGACATGGGGTCAGTCATCGCTGACGTTCGCCAGGGTTTAAGGAGCATTCCTGTGCCCCGCGATTTTACCATCAACTTTACGGGTGATTACGAAGAGCAGCAAAAGGCATTTCGCGAATTACTTATCAGCATCATGTTAGCCATCTTCCTTGTTTATATGGTCATGGCCATGCTGTACGAGTCGCTGCGCGACCCCTTGATAGTCATGTTTTCCATTCCGCTCGCTGTCATCGGTGTTGTCCTTATCCTTATCTTAACCAAGACTACCTTTAACGTAGAGACTTATATCGGTTGTATTATGTTGGGAGGGATTGTGGTCAATAACGCTATCCTGTTAGTGGATTACACCAATTTATTGCGGCGGCGAGACAAGATGCCCACGCGGGAAGCCATTGCGGAAGCCGGTAGGCGAAGGTTGCGGCCCATTTTGATGACGGCTTTGACGACCATCATGGCTATGACCCCTCTAGCCCTTGGCCTTCAGGAAGGAAGTGAGGTTCAATCTCCCTTGGCCAGAACCGTTATCGGCGGACTAACGAGCTCCACTTTAATTACCTTAGTGGTCATCCCGGTAGTTTACTCTTTATTCGAGGAAGGGATTCGCTTTCCTTGGCGCCGGAAGCGAGCGGCAGCTAATTAATCAGGGCCCTCTTTTTCATTTTTTGCCGCCGTGAGAGAAATTATTATCCTAAGTGATTCTCTTTCATCTTGTATGGGTTAGACTCTGAGACGTTCGGGATGGCCTCGCTCCCCCTCAGGTTTTTTACCTCATTCCCTCCTCGCCCTTCTTGGCGCTTGCGCCACTTGCCTCCTCGCTCGAAATGTACCCCAGAAATTCCCTGCCGCTTTATGGCCTCGCCGTTTCGCCTTCGCCGTTATCGTTGCGAGTGGAATCGCTTCCCTGGCTTTAAAGGTAATAGTAAAACCAACTACCTTCTTTCGGTCTTTCCATTTGATTTATTTCATAATAATTAGGCAAAAAGGTGACTTGTCAGCAATTTTTTGGTGCCTGTTCATAGACATATCCCTTTCCCTTTGCCTTGATTTATAAAAATTAGATAAATAATTGAGCTCGAAGCAATTTTTATACAAAACTCCCCCTTTATAAATTCTACCCAGAAGTCAGTTGCCCTGTTTTTCATCCTCTCCCTTGCTCGGCTTCAAAAAATAGGTAAATAAATTAAGTGTCACCGGTTATTAAAGTGTCACCGGTTATTATGCCCTCTTTTTATCCTTTCTGTGAGTCTTGATTTGGCTCAGACAGCCTCGGCGGCCAGAGGTTTCCTCGAAAGGAGATTTGGGAAGGCTAAACCTTATATGGTCACTTCTGCCCTCCCGAACTTAGCCCTCGAACCAGCCCAGATAAAATAGAAGAGAACCTCCTAAGTTTATCCCTCGCTGGAAGGAGCTGAGGGCTGGAAAGCGTCTCCGATAGAAAAAAGATAAAAAGAAAGAAATTTATTATTCTTTCTCCAGTTGGGTGCCGCTTATTTAACTAAATTCAATTTTCCCCGTTGAATATTTTGCCAGGCCGCATAAGTATATCAAAAAGACGAACTCGGCCGTCGCCACAAGGGCCAAGAGTGAAGGCCGTCGAAAAACTGGACTGGGGTCAGGCGATTCCCGGGTCTAATAGCCTAACTTAGATGAAATTGAGAGGAACCAAAAAATTTTTATCAATTTTTCCTATTATCGGGAGCGATAGTCAAATGATATTTGCTTGCCCGGATGATTTTTTCCTCTTCAAAGAAGTCAGACCGATATTCATGGCGAAGATAGAGAGGCGCCTGGTCAGCATAATGGCGACTGGCCGGAGCGCCAGAAACACCGCCAGGGATTATGGTTAAGGAATCATCCCAATTGCCGATGGTATAAACATGTCTCTGGGAAGCGCCATGGTTGACGCGGAAGGGGGATGAGAGACTATAGCCAAAGGGGCAGACGGTATGGACGGCCCCGCCGACAGGATAAGGCCCTCGGTTTAGCTTAAAAAGCCAATTGAGCAGTTTGACCTCGCCCAGGGGATGAGTTAGGGTTAGCTGATGCCCCTTTCCCCACTGCCAGCGGCTTATATCCTTACCCCAGTTCTTTTGGAGAAAGTTGATTGTTTGGCGGAAACTGCGGAGAACGATATCCTCGACCGTTTCTTTAACTTCGGGTGTAGTTAAGTCATCAGCCCAGAAGGAGTCTTTTGTCGCCAATGTTTGCTCTAAGAAATAGGGAAGGAAGATGCGGCTGGCAGGACCAAGAAAGCGGCGGCTGAGGTTCGGGCCCAGTTCGTCTTCAATTAGCTCGCGGCTGAGCTCAAAGTAGAGGATTTCAAAAATAGTGGCTTCTGGGCTGGAGGCGGCCATTTCTCCCTCCCAATCTTTCAATCTCTGCAAAGCTTTTTTTTCTAATTCAGAGTATTCCGATGTTTTCATTAAGATATCGACTATAAACGGCTTGAGATGGGTCACAAGTTTTGATTGGAAGTCAGCCTGGAGGGTGGCGAAATTTTGAGGGCTTAGTTTATCCTTAGAGGTGAGAAATTCCTGGATGCGTTCCGCCCGGTCCTGCGACAAGAAGAAATAACTAATGGAATAAGGATAACTTTGGTCAACACTCTTGTTATTAGCCGAGAGAACGAAGCCAGCGGGAGGGTTAAAAATAAAGGGCAGTTCTTCAAAGGGAATAAGTCCGGACCAATCGGATGATAAGAATTCACCCGGTTGTAGATTCCATCCCGGACCGGGGCGTTTCGGAATTCCGCCGGCGAGCTGAATCCCGATATTGCCTTCATAATCGGCATAGATAACGTTTTGACTGAGAGAGCGGAAATGGCGCAGAGCTTCGCGAAATTCGGACCAGTTGCGGGCTCGGTTGAGAAGATAGACGGCGCGAAGTTCATTGCTTTCTTCATACCCTGTCCAACGCATGGAGATAACCCTGTCTTTGATATTCTTGAATTCAGAGATAACCGGGCCGCGATGAGTGAAGCGAAGCTCCCGCGATACTTCTTTGCCTCCCTTGACTCTAATAATCTCTTTTCTGACCTCCATCGGCCGCCATTCGCCCTCGATTAAATATTGGTCGGGTTTATCGGGACTAATTTTTTCTAAATAGAAATCCAGGTCATCGGCCATGGCATTAGTCATCCCCCAACCAATATGCTCATTATGGCCAGCCACGATAAAGGGTTCGCCGGGCAGGGCTACGCCGCTTACTTTCAATTTTCCTGGCACCGACTGATGCAACGGATACCAGATGTTGGGAAGAGAGAGGGATAGATGCATATCATTGGCCAAGATAGGCTGGCCAGTAGTACTCCGGTTGCTGCTTACGGCCCAATTATTACTTCCCATTTTTACTACCAGGCCCGTGGCTGTCAGCAGTTGAGCCGCCTCCAGCAGAGATGATTTCCACACCAAGGTTTCTGGGTCTCGAGCTATTAATTTTTTTGGCGCCGTGGATTGACTCGAAGACGCTAAGAATTCTCTATCGGCCAGGAAATCTTGGGTCTCTCCCAGCTCGACCAAAGGCCAGAGTGAGGGAAATAGATTAGGTAAAGATTGCCACCGCGCTGGGTATGGGTTTAAATCAAAAAAAGCCTGGCCGGAGTTCTTAGAGGGAATATTGCTTTCCGGCTCGAAAATCATTGTGGCGGAATGATAATCATTATTTCCTTTCCATTTCTTTTCGGCCGAAACCTGAGTAGATTTTTTCTCTTCTTTATTGTTCAAAAGGGGCAGGGAAAAGTTGGAATAAATGAATATAGGCGAGTTGGGTTCGGCTAAAAGCTCGGCCAATTTTTCTTCCTGGCCGGTTAATTTTTCTTGCAGTTCCCAGAGAAGTGACTCAATTCCCCAGGCGAAAGCCAGGTCCCAGCCCATGTAGCCGATGAGATAGGCAGAGTGTTCTGGCTCCCAGCGTTCAGGTTTATAACGAAGCAGCCGGAATTCAAGGGGCAGTTGCTTTTCCTTTTCCTGAATGAAAGCATTAACCCCGGCGGCAAAAGCCTCCACGGCCTGTCGTGACGCCAGTGGTGTAGCCGCAAGAACACGGCGGGCTTTTTCCGGGATGCGGAGAGCCCGGAGAAGAAAGTCAGTATCAACGAAACGCGAGCCAAAGACTTCAGCTAAGCGGCCCGAAGCCACTCGCCGCAGCAGGTCCATCTGCCAGAGACGGTCTTGAGCCATGACGTAGCCAGTGGCTAAATAAAGGTCAGCTTCATTGCGGGCCAAAATATGCGGGACGCCGTAGGTGTCGCGATAAACATCAACTGGCTCGGTTATCCCGACAATTTTTATCTCTCCCTCATAGATAGAAAGGCCGCTGGAAGCCAGATGGCGGGAATAGAAGAAAAGTGAAATAAGCACCAGAATTATGAGGGCTAAAAGGCCCAGGCCAAAAAAGCCTATTATTTTGCCCACCCTTTTTTTATTTTTTTGGTCTGTCATATTGCCGGCCTCCCTAACAGACTAAAATTCTCCAGACTTTAAGGGGCTTTTCTCATTTAACCTAAATCAAAAACAAATGCCAAGTTTTCTCTGGTTTCTTTTCACCAGGGTCGAAACTTTTCAGGTTTTTTATCATCGGTTCTTTCCCATTTTAATTTTGTCCTCAAAATTCTCTTTTCTGGCTTTGGACTAAGCCGCCTCAACTGCCACCTGGAGAGAAATTTTTAGCCCCAAGATTTTCCCCGGTATTTTCTTAGAGCGAAAAAACTTCAATCCGGGCTGTGTGGAGTCAGGTCTATTAGTGATCCGTTTTAATCCTGCTAGTAGTAGCGAACGTCAATACCTTTCCGCCTGAGAGAATTTTAAGTTCTTGGCCCTATGGACAACTTGGACCGCGAGCTTTAGAGATCGACGAAAAGAGCCTTTGACCTGAAAAAACCGGTTAAAAGTGTCACTGCTGTATGGACCGCATACCCGGGCTGTATTTTTTAGCTCAATAGAGGTAAAATCATCCTAGTTGCAGGTGTTTTCAAACAGCCTGAAAACATTATAATTGAGCCTATTAATCAAGGTTAATTTAAGAAAGTTAATTTGAGGAATAAGAATAAATGATTCTCTTCCAAGTCGGGGAAGCTAAGTAATGGGGCCACCGGAAGAATCTCGCTTGGAATCAGGTTTTAGAAGCCATCCCATATTCCCTTTTTTTTGGTCCGCCGGGAATCGGCTCTCGGGTCATGGCAGCAGCAAAGAAAAAAGCTCTCTCTTATTGGCCTTTCCCTTTTTCCGGTTAGGACGCAGACAATCTTGGCGGCCCGAGCTTAGCTCAAAGAGCAACTCGGTAAGGCCGAGCCTTCCCCGGTCGCTTAAGCCATCTAGGACTTATTCTCAAAAGGCGCAAAAAAAAGTGAAGCATCCAAAACGCTAAACAGGCATATGGCCAGAAAGAGGAAATATTTAAGGCGGCACTATATTGTTGAAGGCGGCACTATATTGTTGACAAGATAATAATAAAATAGCCAAGGATATGACTCTAAGGACAAACTTTCGAATCTCGGGAGGTAATCATGGGGTTAACCTATAGACAGGCGGGTGTAGATATCGACAGGGCGGATAGGTTTCTGAAAACAATTAAGCCCCTGCTTGACCGCATCGCGCGGCCAGAGGTTTTGACCTCTATCGGTGGTTTCAGCGGACTTTTTGCCCCGCGACTTAAGAACCTGAGACAACCAGTCCTGGTAAGTTCAACTGACGGGGTGGGAACAAAGCTGCTCGTGGCCGAGGCGCAGAAAAAATACGACACGGTGGGCATAGACTTAGTGGCGATGTGTGTGGATGATGTCGTAGTCACTGGCGCCGAACCCCTTTTTTTCCTGGATTATATTGCCGCCGGCGGTCTTGACCAGGAAAAGCTTATTTCCTTGATGAAGGGAATGGTCCGGGGTTGCCGCCAGGCGGGGGTGGCGCTTATCGGCGGGGAGACGGCCGAGCTCCCTGACCTCTACGAACCTGACCGCTTTGACTTGGCGGGGTTTTGTGTGGGGATAGTCGAGCGAGAAAAGATCATTGATGGCCGTCACTGTCGGACTGGAGATGTAATTATTGGCCTGGCGTCGACGGGTCTGCATAGCAACGGTTATTCCTTGGCCCGTCGTGTCTTTAGCGAAGAAGAATTGAAAGGGAAAATAGGCCGCGCTTTATTGCGGCCAACGAGAATCTATACTCGAGCCATCCTGAGGGTTTTGTCCAGAGTCAAGGTCAAAGCCATGGCTCATATTACTGGTGGTGGTTTCACCGAAAATATTCCGCGCGTCATTCCCGAGGGCTTGGCTGTAGAGGTCAAAAAGGGCACGTGGCCCGTGCCCCGGATTTTTAGGCTGATTCAGGAAAGGGGGCAAGTGGCGGAAGCGGAGATGTTCCGCACCTTTAATTTGGGCATCGGGATGGTGGTGGTGGTGAGCGAGTCTGAAGCCAAGAGGACTGTGGCTCTCTTTGAAAAGCAGGGAATCAGAGCCTGGCCGATCGGCCGCCTCGTTCGAGGCCGTCGCCAAGTTTACTTAGTCTGACGGCCTCCCTTTTTTTCCGACAAAAGAGGAGAAAAATATATAGTTTAGTTGTTCTTGAAGAGACGCGGCCATTAATTGACCCGGAGACTGATTAAAAGAGTTTGGGGTCCAAGGTGTAATGGCGTAGAGCTTCGGCGGTCAGCGGCGAAATCGGGCTTAAATAAAAAGAAATTTTTTGCCTCTTTTCAGCCTCGATTTCTACTCGAGAGAAACAACGGGCTTTGATTTCCGTTTGCTTGAAGCGTGGTTTTAGGCTCGGCTTAAGCCAGAGGTCAATCAAACCGGAATTAGGGTTAACAATAGCCAAAGAAGGCCAAGGGTTTTCTTGAGCCGCTTTTTCCCAAAGAGGAAGGGAATAGCCATAGTGCGTGCAATTTAGGCTGAAGATTAGCGGCGGTGGAGGCGAAGGTATTTTCTGGAGCGCCTCTTCTATGAACCCAGAAATAAGTAGCCCTGTTTCCTCGCCCTGCGGGTCTTTTTCGATATAAACCTCAAGCTCCGGGCAGGCCTGGACGACGAGACGGTTAGGAGCAAAGCCTTGCTTTAAGAGCTGCTGGCGGTGGGTATCCTCGCTAATAGTGATAGGCGTGGCAAATATAATAGCTAAAGCTTCGGGTTGCTTCCGGAGTTGGGCGGCGAGGAGCTCAACTCCAGGACGAATAATATCGAGCACCGGAGTATCTGTTGTTTGGGAAAAGCGGGTAGCTGGATAAAGCGTGGAAAGGGTATTGCAAGCAATAAGAATTAGGTTGGGGTTTATTCTTTCCTTCAATGACCCTAAAACCCGGTCAAACATCTCCAGCCTGGCCTGTCGAGTAGGCAGAGCATTATAGCCTCCCTCCTTAGAAAAAAGAGCGTTAAAGAAGACCAGGTTAACGCGGCGGTAAAACCTTCCCTTCTCCAAGCGGTTGGCCGCTTCGGCCATGATGGAAAGGCCACCCAACCCTGAATCGATAAGAGCCACCGTTATTTCTTCTTGCTTATAGATACTGTCTTTCTCTGAGGTAAATTCGGGGAGCGGGAGGGAGAGCCTATTTTTGGCTGGAGTGGGGAAAGAATCTTTGTTTCTATGAACAGTTTTCGGGGAAAAGCAGGTCCAGCCGCTGCCTACCAGCCCCAGCCGAAAAGATTTAGACCCAGTTGGGCCTGACTCCTTGAGAATAGTTCCCTCTGTACCCAAGAAGATAACAAGAGCCAAAATAAAGATAGATAGGATCTTTCTTCTTCCATTAGGCCAAAGACCCGACAAGTCTCTATATATCCTTATCGGTTGGCCATTGTCTCTTATTAATTTTGCTCGCTGAGTTTTACTTTCCATATTCACTCCTATCGATTCCCTGCTTATTTTAAGCCAAATATTTCTATAGTAAAAACGCTGGTATGGAGTCCATACATCAGGGACACTTTTAACCGAGTTTTTTCAGGTCAAAGGCGCTTTTCGTCGGTGTCTGAAGCTCACGGCACAAGTCGTCCATAGGGCTAAAAACTTAAAATTCTCTTAGGCGGAAAAAGATTGGCGTTCGCTGCTACTGGAAGGATTAAAACGTGTCACCAATGTATCTGACCAAGCACAACGCTCAGGCAAAGTAAAAGCAAAGAAATTTTGAGGGACCGAATTGTCTCGCCCGGCGCCACCAGCGGTTTTCCTCAGGCGGAAAAGCAGTTTTAAAAGACCCAGCAAGACAGGCATCAAAAAGTTTCTCTGCAAGCTCGCTACGAACCTAAAGGATTACAGCCATGAAGCCTGATAATTGCATTCTCAACAGAGTTTTAAAAGGTGATGGATTAAAGGCTCCTTTTCCTCCAGAGATAAGCCTAAAAAGCTGCGGTCCTTGCGGGTTTGAATGGGGTAAACCTGGAGAGTTATAGGCTTTAGAAGGCCAGCAGGCGGCCTGGCGATGCGGAGTTTTAAAATAAAACGCTCTTGGGTCGCTCTTGAATCTCATTTATAATCATCTAATTAGCTTCATGCCCAATAAACCCGCCTGAGATGAATTGGCTAAAAGCTGCCTCACGTCATCATGTTATCTTGTTTTTGCCCGGAAGAAAGTCGGAAGAACCAAAGCTTTAAAAGAGAAGGAGCTTCAGGCCGCGCTTGGTTGCAATCTTTTTTGGGCCGTGTAAAAATAGCGCTCTTCGAAAGAATAGAGTTCAAGGATATAGTAGATGATTCGACTGGGAATCGACACGGGCGGCACTTTTACTGATTTCGTCTTAATGGCCGCCGGGCGCCTCAGGGTCCATAAAGTCCTTTCGACTCCAGCTAATCCGGCGCTGGCCATTTTAGAGGGGTTGCGAGCGCTTGGGGTCTTAAAGGCGGAAACGGATATTATTCATGGGACTACAGTCGCCACCAACGCCCTTCTCGAGCGCCGCGGAGCTCGTCTGGCCTTTATTACCACCGCCGGCTTTGAAGACCTGCTGACTATTGGCCGGCAGACTCGCCGCGAACTTTATAATATTCTAGTCGAAAAAAGGCGGCCGCTTGTGCCCCGCGAATTTTGCTTTGGTCTCCCAGAGAGAATCAGCCACGACGGAAAGGTCCTCGAGCCTCTTTCCCTCGATGCGCTGGGAAAAATCATTCGCCGGCTAAAAGCGAAGAAAATTGAATCCGTGGCGGTCTGTTTTCTCCATGCCTATGCTAATGCCTCGCATGAAAAAAAAGTAAAGGAAAGATTGACGCAGGAGAAAATCCATGTCTCCCTTTCTTCGGAAGTTCTTCCCGAATACCGAGAGTTTGAGCGAGCCAGCACCACGGCCATTAACGCCTACGTTGCCCCTTTGATGGAAAGATATCTTTGTCGCTTGGAGCAGGAGCTTCCATCATCTCGGCTGCGCATCATGCAATCAAACGGAGGTTGTATTTCGGCGGCCGCCGCAGCGGAAAAGCCGGTGGCGACAATTCTTTCTGGACCAGCTGGCGGCGTCGTGGGCGCCAGCGCCGTCGCTTTTCAGGCTGGCTTTCCTCGCCTCATCTCCTTTGATATGGGGGGGACCTCGACTGATGTTTCCCTTTGTGCCGGCGCTATTATGACCTCGACGGAAAGCGAAATCAGTCAGTTGCCACTCAAGTTGCCCGTGATTGATATCCATTCTGTTGGCTCGGGCGGCGGGTCGATTGCCTATGTTGATGAAGGCGGTGCGCTGCGGGTTGGCCCTCGAAGTGCCGGGGCTGAACCAGGACCGGTTTGTTACGGTCGGGGCGAGGAAATAACCGTAACCGATGCTAACCTGGTCTTAGGCCGTCTTGACCCTAATCATTTTCTTGGCGGGACGATGAAGCTCTATCCAGAAAAGGCTCAGGAAGCGATGGAAAAATTCGCCCGTCAAGTGAATTTAAAAACAGAGGAGCTGGCCGAAGGCATAATCCGTGTTGCCGACGCCACCATGGAGAGGGCGGTCAGAGTAATTTCCGTTGAGCGGGGTTATGACCCGCGAGATTTTGCCCTCGTGTCCTTTGGGGGCGCGGGCGGAATGCATGCCTGCAGCTTAGCGGCCAGGTTGAGGATTCCTGTGGTTATCGTGCCTAAAAATGCCGGTGTCCTTTCAGCCTTAGGGATGCTGCTTTCGGATGTGGTCAAAGATTATTCCCGGTCTGTTCTCCTTAAAGCCGATAACATTACGCTGAAAGATATCGACCGGCTTTTTCAGCCGCTGCTTACTCAGGCCAGCGAAGATTTGAAGAAAGAAGGTTTTTCAACCTCCAGAAGGCGGCTGCTTCGTTTTCTCGATGTGCGTTATGTTGGCCAGAGCTATGAACTCACTGTGCCGGCCTCCCCGCGCTTCCGCTCTGATTTTAACCAACTTCACTTAAAGAGATATAACTACGCTGACCGAAGCCGTCCGGTGGAAATTGTTAACCTCAGGGTGAAAGCTATTGGCCTTACGGAAAAGCCGGCCATTCCCAAGATTGAAATAAAAGGGACGTCATTAGCCGAGTCTGTTCTTGACGAACGGTCAATGATTTTCAATGGCCAGAGATATAAAGCCCGAATCTATGACCGGCAGCCGCTTGAGCCAGGACATCGGTTGGAGGGGCCAGCGGTAGTGATGGATTATGAATCGACGGCCGTCTTACCGCCTGCCTGGCAGGCTCGCGTTGACCCCTTTGGTCATCTGATAATGGAAATTAAAACCCCGCGGCGTTTAAGGAGAGGTAAGAAATAGGAAATAATTTTTTTAATATAAATTATGGATATGAATTAAGTTAATCTGGCCAAGAATAAACAATGATTCGGTTGCTTAAACTAATGAGGCGAAAAAGGGTGAATACCAGGGATAACCTTATTTGACCAAGATGATGAAAGGAATAAGTTTAATCTTGATTGCCCAGGAGAAATAAAAGGGAGAGATGGGCCAAAGCCCAGCCCACGGCGAGGAGAAAATGGCGGCAGCCGACCGGGAAGAAAAAATTAAATCGGTGGGGGACCGATTTGACCCCGTGGAACTGGAGATTTTTAAAAGCATCTTTGTTTCTATTGCCGAGGAAATGGGGGTGGCGCTATGCCGCTCTTCTTTTTCCCCGAACATCAAAGAAAGAAAGGATTTTTCTTGTGCTATCTTTGATGCGGCCGGCGAGACTGTGGCTCAAGGAGACCATCTGCCCGTTCATCTTGGGGCTATGCCCCTTTCAGTCAAGAGCGCCATCAATTCCACCCGGCTTGAACCAGGCGATGTCGTGGTGCTTAACGACCCCTACCGAGGCGGTACCCACTTGCCGGATATAACTCTGGTCTCGCCAGTTTTTATCAAGGGCGCGGCCAAACCAATTTTTTACGTGGCTAACCGGGCCCATCATTCCGATGTCGGCGGCATCTCACCGGGGTCGATGCCTCTGGCGACAGAGATTTATCAAGAGGGGGTAATCATCCCGCCAGTTAAATTGGTGAGACGAGGAAAAATAGACCGCGATGTACTTAATTTTATCTTGGCCAACGTGCGTACTCCAGTGGAAAGGGAAGGCGACCTTACGGCGCAATTAGCCGCCAACCGTATCGGCGAGAAAAGACTTTTAGAAATCGTGGCTAAATATGGAGCCAAGTTGGTTTTGAAATACATGAAATATCTCCAGGATTATACCGAGAGGATTATTCGCCGCACTTTGCGAGAAATACCTGACGGTAATTATCAGTTTATTGATTTTCTGGATGACGACGGCCTGAGCCGTCGGCCAATTCGTCTGGGCGTCGAGGTGAGAATTAAGGGCGAGGAAGCGGAAGTTGATTTTTCCTTATCCGGCCCCCAAGTTGAAGGCAGTGTAAACGCCAATTACGCCATTACTTTATCGGCCACGCTTTATGTTTTTCGCTGCTTGGTGCGCGGGGATGTCCCTTATAATGCAGGTTTAATGAGGCCGATCAAGTTGATTGCTCCGATGGGAACAATAGTCAATGCCCGACCTCCGGCCGCGGTAGCCGGTGGCAACGTGGAAACTTCGCAGCGCATAACCGACGTGCTACTCGGCGCTTTGGCCCAGGCTGTTCCCGAGAGAATTCCGGCCGCCTCGAGCGGCACGATGAACAACGTCACCTTTGGCGGGATTGACCCGAAGACTGGACAAACCTTCGCTTACTATGAGACCATCGGCGGGGGCATGGGAGCCAGTCCTGAAAGAGACGGGCTGAGCGGAGTTCATACCCACATGACCAATACCCGCAATACACCCGTGGAAGCTCTGGAACATTATCTGCCGATAAGAATTAGACGCTATCGATTGCGGCCTAATTCAGGGGGCGAAGGCCAATTTAAAGGAGGAGACGGCCTTATACGAGAGTATGAATTCTTAGCCCCGGCCAAAGTGAACATTCTTTCGGAAAGAAGGCGTTTCTCTCCTTACGGGCTTCAAGGCGGCAAACCTGGCAAGAAGGGTGAAAACAGGCTTATTTCGGGAGGTCGGGAGCATCGCCTGGCCGGCAAGGTTTCCATCGAAGTCGGCCGGGGCGATATCCTCATCATAGCCACGCCAGGGGCTGGTGGTTATGGCCGAGCAAAGTAAGAGGGAATAAGAGGGAAGAAGGTCTTAAGAAGATTGAACCAAGCAGAGCCAAACCAAGATTTTTTGGCCACCTCCTTTTAGGAGCTTCTTTGGCGATTTTGTCGACAGGAGGTTAGAAAAATTGGGCCGAGCCTGAAGGGCCAAAGCTTGGTTTCATAGCGCCGGAGAGCTGGCTCAAAGGCTAAGGGATAAGAAAGAAATTAAGACAAGATAGGCGAAAAGGAGAGAGGTTCAAGTGGCAACAGAGTTAGCGAAACCTTGGTATAGGACGATTACTTCAGCCCAGCGACGCTCCCTGCTCTCAGCTTCCTTAGGCTGGATGCTGGATAGCTGTGACATCATGCTTTACGCCATGGTCTTAGCCCATCTTATGAAGGACTTGGGCATGGATAAAGCTACGGGCGGTCTGATGAGCTCCCTCACCCTTTTAGCCTCGGCGGTTGGCGGGGTCTTGTTTGGCGTGGTGGCTGACCGGGTCGGCCGAGTGCGGGCGCTGATGATGACTATCCTGATTTATTCTGTTTTTACCGCTGCCTGCGGGTTGAGTCAGAATGTCTTGCAGTTAGCTCTTTTCCGCGTTCTCCTTGGCTTGGGAATGGGTGGCGAGTGGGCGACGGGCGCTGCCTTAGTCGCCGAGACCTGGCCCGACGAGCATCGGGGTAAGGCCCTCGGGTTAATGCAGAGTTCTTGGGCTGTAGGCTATGCTTTAGCCGCGGGGATAACAGCCTTAGTTCTGCCTCGCTGGGGCTGGCGGGCTGTTTTTTTCTTCGGGATTCTCCCCGCCTTTATTACTCTCTGGATTCGGAAAA
>CAZVIN010000098.1:0-6611 GCA_964627255.1 uncultured Eubacteriales bacterium | reverse complement strand
ATTCGAAGTACTCCAACCACCCTTCGGAGTGGTTTCTCCAGAGGCTGGGCGCCAGCGAGTCCTACACCGAGCCGGAACTCATCTACCAGTTAGCCAAAGAAAGAGGGATGGATTTCGTTACTGTTACCGACCATAACAGGATGGAGGCCTCGCTTATTCTAAAAGAAAAATATCCAAATGAGTGTTTCACGGGCGTTGAATCCACGGCTTATTTTCCTGAAGATGGATGCAAGGTTCATCTGCTGATTTACGGATTTGATGAGCGCCAGTTCGAGGAGGTGCAGTACTTACGTAAGAATATTTATGAGCTGCGAGACTATCTTGTGAAAAACCGACTGCCACACTCAGTAGCCCACCCCACTTTTTCTGTCAATGGTAAGCTCTCCCTTGTTCATCTGGAAAAACTCCTCCTCCTTTTTGATGTCTTTGAGGGTATGAATGGGGGAAGAGATAGGAGCCATAACGACACTTGGATGGCGGTCCTGTCTTCCCTAGACCCGGATAGGATAGACGAACTCTGGAATAAATACCGGATCGAACCCAGCAGCGACGCTCCTTGGGTCAAAGGGGTCACCGGAGGCTCCGACGATCATGCCGGCCTCTTCGTTGGGCGGACATTTACCACTTCTAGTGCGAGGAGCCTTTCCGAATTTCTGGAGAGTATTCTAAACAGGCAGACTCGGGGGCTGGGACGGCACAACGACTATAAGTCCTTGGCCTTCATGTTCTATAAAATCGCCTTTGATTTTTACCGGCATAAGAGTGCCAATGCTCCCTCCACGCCCTTGTGCAAGCTTACAGAGTATGTTTTTGAGAATAAAGGGGCCGGGCTTAAAGATCGATTCCTCTTTCACCGTCTGAAGTCGTCATTAAAAAAAGACGGGCATCGTATCCATCAACTGCTTTCTGAACTTATCGAACAAATTGAAAACCATCAGGCCTCTCCCGTGGAAGACCGTCTTGACGGGGTCTATGATAAGATCGCTATAATCGCTGACGAATTATTCAAGATACTCCTGCAATCATTGGAAAAAGACCTCCGTAAGGGAGATCTCGTCAATGTGATCAGGAACATCTCGGCATCTATTCCCGGCCTTTTCCTTTCGGTTCCTTTTTTCTCTACGATGAGGATAATGACCGAAAACCGCCATCTCCTTTCTGACCTGCGAGGCCAGTTCGGAATAGAGACGGCAAAAAAGGGTAAGACGATCCTGTGGTTTACAGACACCCTCGATGACCTGAACGGGGTTTCGACAACTCTCCAAAAGTTTGGTAACTTAGCGCTGGAAAAAGACCTTCCTCTCTACATCGTCAGTTGTTCGGAAAATAATGAGCCGAAGCAGAGTCGTTTACCGGTCAAAGCAATCCCCCTCCCCACTATTCATTCATTCCCTCTTCCGGGATACGAGACCTATCTTATGAAAATTCCTTCTATTCTTCATTCTTTGGAACAGATCTATAGCGCCAATCCCGATGAAATCATCATCTCGACTCCTGGGCCGGTGGGAATACTCGGCCTAATAGCGGCCAAGCTCCTTCATGTTAGGAGCATCGGAATCTATCATACCGATTTTACTCTTCAGGCTCAGAAGATCATTTCCGACGAGTCTGTTGTTAAGCTTTTAGAGAACCTGGTCCGTTTTTTTTATTCAAGCATGGATGAGATCCGGGTTCCAACGCGTGAATATATGCAGAATCTTGAATCTCGAGGGTTCGAACTCTCCAAGATGAAAATTTTCAACCGAGGTATTGATACCGACATTTTTGCTCCTCAACCGATGGCAAGGCAGCTTTTCCAGAAAAGATACGGTCTTGATGATGGTTTCAATCTTCTTTATGTAGGAAGGATCTCTCGAGACAAGGACCTGCCTTTTCTAATAAAAATCTATGAGCGTCTTCTAAAA
This sequence comes from uncultured Eubacteriales bacterium, assembly GCA_964627255.1. Classification (GTDB taxonomy): domain Bacteria; phylum Acidobacteriota; class Aminicenantia; order Aminicenantales; family CALLJL01; genus CALLJL01. Next base: position 4,707 of record CAZVIN010000098.1, on the reverse strand, counting down.
ACAGATGAAAAGTGGAATCTTATTTTCGTTGGCGACGGGCCCTATCTCAAAGAGCTGAAGGGAGAAACTCGGCAGTATGAGAGGGTCAGATTCCTCGGACGGATGGATTACAGTTCACTTCCGGAGATCTACTCAGCTGCTGACTTGTTCGTCTTTCCCAGCACGACGGATACCTTTGGCATGGTTGTCCTTGAAGCGCAAGCTTGCGGCCTACCCGCCGTGGTGTCTGACCGGGGGGGACCAAAAGAAATTATTGAGGACCATAGGACGGGCCTTATCGCCCGGGCGGGGTCAATAGACGACTGGGTAGAAAAAATCGTCTTCCTGAGAAATATGTGGAAAATTTATCATCACCGCTTTGAGCAAATGAAAAAAAGGGCAAGACAGAATATCCTTCATTTATACTCCTGGGAAAGCGTTATTAAGGAGATATTTGATGAAAAAGACCCGGGTCCTTTTCGTTTGCGTCCACAACAGCGCCCGGAGCCAGATAGCCGAGGCCTTCCTCAACAGCTTGGCCGGGCATAAGTTTGAAGCCCTCAGTGCCGGTTTGGAGCCGGGGGAGCTCAACCCGCTGGCCGTTGAGGTCATGAGGGAAGTGGGGATCGACATCTCTCGAAACAAAACCAAGAGTGTATTCGAACTCTACCAGAGAGGCGAGCTTTTCTCTTATGTGATCACTGTCTGCGACGCAAAAGCGGCCGAGCGCTGTCCCCTTTTTCCTGGCCTCCTCACCGAGATAATCAACTGGAGCATTGATGATCCAGAATTATTTTCTGGGACACTCGAGGAAAAGCTCGAGAGGATGCGCCGGGTCCGGGATACAGTCAAAGAGAAGGTCTTAGCTTTTATCCGGGATTACGAAGGAGCCGGGAGCCTTTGATATGGATCCCTCCCCGGGCCCCCCGCCTTATCTCCTTCAATACCCGGCCAAAGGCACGCCTTGGTAAGAATATCTATTTGCCTCCCCTGGGCGGTGGCGCCACGAGGTAGGTCATCGCCTTCCTTGCCAACTCTGCTGTGGTGGACAGGACCATCCATCACCTTAGGCGGACATTTGTCCCAGACAAGCCTGCCCCGCCTCAGGTCGTTTAGCAGGAGCTTCTGATGGCTGCCGAGACCGGCCGTGAGTATTTTTCGTGATTCTCTTTTTGACCGGGGGAGAGGTCTGTCCGATTTGAGATGTCTTGATAATTCCGAGAGACTTTTTAGCCCGCTTTTCGTTATAGAGCCTGCTCGACACGTGTTAAATCATCTAACCATGCTCCCGAAGCAGGCTCGACGGTACCGCTCCAGGAGAACCCCCAATACTCTTCTCATACCCATATGTCCATCCTAAGCATGTTACCCTATCCTTTATGGGGTCTGGGTAATATATTATATGATTTAATAGCCCGTCTTTCGGTAGCACTTCACGGATTGAATGAGTTTTCTTGACAGAAAAGGCTATTTTTGCTATTATTCGGCCAATCATTCCGAGTTTTTTTCGCAATTCGGGATGAGGAATTATTTTTTTTAATATGGAGATATTTCGTTGCCGACGGTTAATCAATTAATTCGGAAAGGTCGTTCTTTCAAGCGGGAGAAGAGCAAATCTCCAGCGCTGGACCGTTGTCCCCAGAAGAGGGGAGTTTGCATTCGGGTATTTACCACTACTCCCAAGAAGCCCAATTCAGCTTTAAGAAAAGTGGCCAGAGTTAGGCTGACTAATAATGTGGAAGTAACTGCTTATATTCCTGGCATTGGCCATAATCTTCAGGAACATTCAGTTGTCCTCATCCGGGGAGGCAGAGTTAAGGACCTCCCAGGAGTTCGTTATCATATCATCCGCGGCACCTTAGATGCTGAGGGAGTTCAAAATCGGATGAAAGCGCGCTCTTTATACGGCGCTAAAAGGCCGAAAGAGAAAAAAATCGCCGGTAAAGCCTAAGGAGAACTAAATGCCAAGGCGTGGCAAAGTAAGAAAAAGGAAACCAGCTCCCGACCCCTTTTACAATAGCACTCTTGTCTCCAAATTTATCAACATAACTCTAAGGCGAGGTAAGAAAAGCTTAGCCGAGAGAATTGTTTACGGGGCTCTGGATATCATCAAGGCCAAAATGAAAGAAGACCCCTTGAAAATTTTAGAAAAGGCAGTGGAGAACGTCCGCCCGTTGCTCGAAACCAAATCGCGGCGAGTTGGGGGAGCAACTTATCAAGTTCCAGTAGAGGTGCCGATGGAACGGTCCATTTCTCTGGCCGTAAGATGGATTACTCATTTTGCTAAGGAGAGGAGTGGCAAATCGATGGAGGAGAAATTAGCGGCTGAGGTTATAGATGCGGTAAATAACCGTGGAGGCGCTACTAAGAAGCGAGAAGATACGCATAAAATGGCGGAAGCCAACAGGGCTTTTGCTCATTATAAATGGTAATTTCGGTCCTCCGAAGGCTTGGTCGCCAAGACCTCGAGATGGAGAGAAGAATAGATGCGGTCGTATCCGGTCGAGAGAGTTCGCAATATTGGCATTATGGCCCATATCGATGCGGGGAAGACTACCACGACCGAGCGAATTCTTTTCTATACCGGCATAACCTACAAAATGGGAGAGGTCGATGAGGGTACGGCCGTTATGGATTGGATGGTTCAGGAGCAGGAGAGGGGAATTACCATTACCTCTGCGGCTACCACCTGCTTCTGGAAAGACCATCGAATCAACATCATAGATACTCCTGGTCACGTTGATTTTACCGCCGAAGTTGAACGGTCCCTCCGCATTTTAGACGGAGCTATCGTCATTCTTTGTGCCGTCGGCGGCGTTGAACCCCAGACCGAAACTGTCTGGCGTCAAGCTAACAAGTATCGCGTTCCCCGTCTGGTTTATATCAACAAAATGGACCGCGTTGGAGCTAACCCCGAAGCCGCCATCGAGCAGCTAAAAACCCACTTAGGAGCTCACCCTGTCTTGATTCAGCTTCCTTTGGGTCGTGAGGATTCCTTCCGGGGTGTGATTGACCTGGTCGATATGAAGGAAATCGACTGGGGAGAAGACCTCTTGGGGACTTCCTTTGAGCGGCGAGAACTTGGTCCCGATAATCGCGTCGAGGCTGAAATCAGGAGAACCGAAGCTATCGAGGCATTGAGTGAAGTTGACGAGAGCATAATGGAAAAATATGTTAACGGAGAACCAATATCTCCTCTCGAATTCAAGACTGCCTTGAGACGCGGGACGATTTCTTGCCGTTTGGTTCCGGTGCTTTTAGGGGCTTCCTTCCGTAACAAAGGGGTCCATCCTTTGCTTGACGCTGTGGTTGATTACCTCCCTTCGCCAGTGGATATCCCGCCGATTCAAGGTTTTCATCCCCGAACGATGAAGGTGGAAACAAGGCGGGCTGCGGATAACGAGCCTTTTTCCGCTCTTGTCTTTAAGATAATGAACGACCCTTTTGTGGGTTCATTAGCCTATATTAGGGTTTATTCTGGCAAGCTGCGGGTGGGAGCGTCGGTCTATAACTCAACTAAGGATGAAGAAGAAAGGATTGGTCGTCTCCTCGAAGTTCATGCCAATAAGCGTAAAGACATTCAGGAGATTTTTGCTGGCGATATTGCGGCCGTGGCTTCGCTTCGCAGCGCCACCACCGGCGATACCCTTTGCCAGAAAAACCATCCCATAATTTTAGAAGCGATTAAGTTTCCTGAACCAGTAATTTCAGCCACGATCGAACCTCGGGCTAAGGCTGACCATGACCGTCTTGCCCAGGCTCTGCACAAGTTTATGCTGGAAGACCCGACATTCCGGACGGCTCAAGACCCCGCGACAGGCCAAACTTTGGTTTATGGCATGGGGGAGTTGCACTTAGAAATAATCATGGACCGTCTCGAAAGAGAATTTGGTGTCCAAGCCAGGTTGGGCCGGCCGCAGGTTGCTTATAAAGAAACGATCCTCAAACCGTCCCAGGGGGAGGGCCGTTATATTCGACAAACCGGTGGTCGGGGACAGTATGGCCACTGCTTGCTTGTTCTGGAGCCTCTCGCACGAGGGGCCGGGTTTGAATTTATTGACCGCACTAAGGGAGGTGTTATCCCGCGGGAATTTATTCCGGCCATTGAAAAAGGAATTAAGGAAGCTATGGAATCAGGTGTGCTGGCCGGATTTCCAGTGGTCGATGTTCGAGCCATTTTAATTGACGGGTCTTATCATGAAGTCGATTCTTCGGCCATCGCTTTTAAAATAGCTGGTTCTCTGGCCTTTAAAGAGGCCGCTACCAAGGCTGAGCCGGTGCTGTTAGAACCAGTGATGCGTCTTGAGGTTATCTGCCCCGATGAGTACCTGGGGGGAGTAGTGGGTGACCTCAATTCCCGACGCGGCAAGGTCGAAGGAATGGAACTCAAGGCTGGGGCAAGGGTAATCAGGGCGGTGGTCCCTTTGGCAGAAATGTTCGGATATGCTACAGTATTACGGACCCTTACTCAGGGCAGAGGTGTTTTTACGATGGAATTCTTGCGTTATGAACAGACTCCGGCCCAGGTAGCTGAAGAAATTATGGCAAGGATAGAGGGACGGATTCCTGTTCATCGGTGAAAAACGATGAGAGGAGGAAGGTGAAATGGCGAAGCCGAGATTTGAGAGGCGGAAGCCTCATGTGAATGTAGGGACGATAGGGCATATAGACCATGGGAAGACGCTGTTGACATCGGCGATAACGAGGGTTTTATCGTTGAAGGGATTA
>CAZVIN010000097.1:0-38454 GCA_964627255.1 uncultured Eubacteriales bacterium | reverse complement strand
TTAGGCCTAGAGACGTTCGGGATGGCCTCGTTCCCTCTCAGGTTTTTAACGCCGTTCCCTCTTCGCCCTTCTCGGGGCCTGCGGAACTCGCCTCCTTGATCCCACAAAGCCCGAAAGTCCCTTGCCCCCCTTTGGCCTCTCCGTTGGTCCTGTTCAGGCTCAGACATCCTCGGCGGCCAGAGGTTCCCTCGAAGGGCGCTTCGGGAAGGCTAGACCTTCAATGGTCACTTCTGCCCTCCCGAACTTAGCCCTCAAACCAGCCCAGATAAAATGGAAGAGAACCACTTTAATCTGCCGACAAGCTTCTTGCTTTTTTGGCGGGATGAACAAAAAGCAGGCAGTCGACATTATTTCTATAGGCAGATGCAGGGATAATTTCTTCGCTCTTGCTCTTGGTTCTCTGGCGTCGAGTCGCCAGTTTCAACAGTAAAAAATTCCTTGAGCTTCTCTCGCCTTAGCCAAACAAAAGGTCTCAGAGCTCATTCTTTACTGACTGCCTGTAGCTACACCAAAGAATCTCCTGATAATATCGCTGGCTGCCTTGGGGAGATGAGTGTTGCCGCCAACCCGAAGGATATTAAAAATCTTTTCCTCAACTCCCATAGGAAATTCGGGAGAAAATCAAACAGAGAAAATAAGGGGCGGGGTCTATTTAGGAAAAATTGATTTAATAATAACCGTGCCTTTCAACCGCTTCATAAAGCTTCAGGATATTTTCAGGAGGAGCATAAGGTGGCACTGAACAGGCAGTGCTCAATATATAGCCACCTCCCTCCCTGGCTACCTCTAAGCATTTTCGGGCTGCTTCCCAAACCTTTTCCGGCGTCCCGTTTAAAACTACATTAATAGGGTCGATATTGCCCTTGAGAAAAAGCCGCCTCCCGACTCTTTTTTTGGCTTCCGCTAACTCGACATTACCCAGAGGCGGGGGGTCAAGAGTATCAATTCCGTTGGTTCCAGTGGTCTCGATGAGCTCAAGGCGGTCGCCTATTTTGCCGCAAATATGGGTATAAACAGGAATATTATATTTCGCCTTAATGCCCTCAATAACTATTTTTTCATAAGGCAAGACGAATTCCTGGTAATGTTGAAGTGAAATGAAATGGCCTCCAGCCAGAGCCGAGGAGATGAGAATGGCGTCGACGCCGTGGGCGGCCAAGCCGAGGCCATAAGCTGTCGTCCCTCGAGTCAGAGCTTGAAGACAGGCTTTGAATTTGGTCGGGTCTTTTTTCATGGCCAGAAAGCCAGCCTGATAGCCCAAAAGTTCAAGGAGTTGACTGAAGGGAGAAAAAACTTCAGCGTGGACCGAAATTTCTTTACCAACTCTGCCGACCAAATAATCAACCGTAGCAAAATGCCAAGGAGGGAAAAAATCCTCCTTGGCCGGCAGTTCACTCGAAAAACCCCAAGAGAAGGGATATTTCAAGCCGCCAAGGTCGTGGGGCTCAAGATAAAAGAGTTTTTCGGGGTCAACCTCATCGAGGCAAGCGTGAAATTCTCGACCATTTTCCCGCAGAACGTGAGGATTATCATCGGTCGGACAAACACTTACCCAGCCATTGATCCAGCGAACGATTTTCTGTCCGTCTTTTTCTTCAATCTTTCTAACATACCTTTGCCAGTTTGGCTCACGACCAGGAAGATTAACCAAAATACCGTCAAAATGATAGCGCCGCTGGAGGTTAATCAAGGCGGCCGCAAAGCTCTCGCTGGAATGCCAGATTTCGATTGCCGGAAGGCCGCTTCTTAAAAAATAATGGCCGAGCGCTAATTGACACATAACTGGGACGCGGTCAGGCTGCCTAAGCTGCATTGCCTCGGCCATCCTTTCTTTACTAGTCATCGCCTTTGCCCCTGAAATTCTAATTATATACTTTTTATTTAGTTTTTTATTCTGCCAGCCCTTTACCCAATGATTTTTCTTCCAGAGTAAGCGACTTCTTAAAGATTTCAAAAAAGGCGCCTCAGAGATCAAATCACGTTAACAACCTATGGGTGATATCAGCACAATTGCTAACCTTTTTGAAAAGTCAGCCGCGGAATTTTATGGCTGGCGCGAAGAACAAGGCCTTAGTGTTGCTGGGGTTTTATTTAGAGGGTTTAATTTCCTTCAGTTCAAGAACGATAATCCTTGTGCGGACATGTATTACACCGAAATGAGGTGGACAGCCGAGGAAGAACAAGAAATCCGTCACGGCGTTCAGCAAGGACATCAGAATTTTATCCAAGAACCAGCTGCTTTATGTCTACGAAGCCGCCTCCAGGGAAATGGGGCCGGATAATTATTACTTGCACATTGAGGAAGATCTTATTGAGAAAACTCGCTTTGGGGGCTCACACTCCCACCGTAGCTATTATAATCAGGGGAAAATCATCAAATTAGAGCCTATTTCAAATGAACAGGTTAAAGGCAATCATTTTATAGCGAAGGCTAAATCCCCGCTTACCTTGACTTAGGTTAATTTAACTTCTATTACGCCGCCCTAATAATTTAATAATTGGCCTGATAAGGGATTGGCCGAAAAGAACGAAAGTCATTTATATATCGGTCTCATTTAACAAAAAGGAAGACCTGGTTAATCACTAATTCTACAGAGAATGGGCTTTGTCTCCCCACTTTAAATATTCCAAACCGCTAGAATCTCCTCTTGACAGAAAAGACTTCCTGGAGTATTCAAGCCCTGGTTAGTAAGATGGAAAAGATTGAACTCTTTGATTCCCACGCTCATCTCGACGAGCTCCCCGACCTGCCTGAGACAATTAAAAAAGCTAAACAAGCTGGGGTTATCGGAATTATTGCTGTTGGTACTACCGTCGAATCCAACAAAAGAACTCTGGAGATTGCGGCCGCTTATCCTAACTATGTTCATCCTGCCATCGGCTACCATCCCTGGGATATTAGGGCGGAAGAGTTGGAGGCGAACCTCATTTTTATCCAAGAACATCTAAAAAATTGCATCGCCTTGGGAGAGGTCGGGTTAGATTACAAGGCTAAGGTAAAGAAAGAATTGCAATTCCAAGTTTTCGGGCAACTCCTTGACCTGGCTAATCAATACGACAAGCCGGTCATCATTCACTGTCGTTTTTCCCACGAGCGGGCGCTGCGAATGATTCTCGAAAAGGGGGTGAAGCGGGCTGTCTTTCACTGGTATTCAGGCTCGCTTGATTTACTGGCAGAGGTTATGGCCAGAGGCTTTTTTATTTCGGCTACCCCGGCTCTCCTCTATAGCCTCCATCATCAGGAGGCGATTAAAAAAGCGCCGCTCGAAAGAATTTTACTCGAGACCGATACGCCTGTTACCTACCAAGGAATTGATTCCCGGCCAAAACAAGTGCGAACTACTGGGGAGCAAGTCGCTAAGCTAAAAGGATTAGAGCTTTCTGTTGTGGCCCAGCAGACCACGGCTAATGCCCTGAAGTTCTTCCAAATTTCTATTCCTTCTCTGTAAGCCGACATTTCAACTTGACAATCAAATTAGAAAAACCCTCTTTTAACCCGTTAAACCTTAGTTTCCACCTTTCTCCTCGCTAAAACCTATGTTGGTGTCGATATTTTTGCTTTTCCAATTTAAATAATTTAATATGCTAATTAATTTTTTAATTGTAGCAGGAGTTAATTCGATGAAATTAAAAGAAATTCTCAGGCTTCTTATCAGCCTTGTTATCTGCCAACTGGCGGGAGTGGTCGGCTCCTTATTTACGCGGCCCGCCATCGCCACCTGGTACAATACTTTGAATAAGCCGGCCTTTGCCCCGCCCAACTGGCTTTTTGCTCCTGTCTGGATAACGCTTTATTTTCTGATGGGAATCGCTCTCTTTTTGACCTGGAGAAAAGGGGTTCAGAACAAGCGCGCCCGTTCAGCTCTTTGGATTTTCTTTATTCAGCTTTTCTTGAACGCCTTTTGGTCGGCCGCCTTTTTCGGCCTCCATTCACCCGGTTTTGGCTTCTTGATTATTGTTCTCCTTTGGGTCGCAATCCTTTTGACGATAATCAAATTTGCCCGCCTCTCGCTTCTATCCTCAATCCTGCTTTGGCCTTATTTTATCTGGGTAAGTTTTGCTACTGTCCTTAATTTATCCCTGTGGATGATGAACCGCTAAGGCCCAAAACTATTCCCAGCGGAACGACCGACTTTGCCCTTCAAATTTTCTCTCCGCCTGCCCTTAGCCGGAGAGCGCTAAATCTCTTTTCGGGATTAACTCATTAAATCCATCAGAAGCAGAATAAGCAAAGAATAAAACATGCCCGGAGTTTCTTTATTGATTTTTTTATTTTAGCCCGGGATGGCTTTCAGGCTTTCATATAACCATTATTTTCCGACCAGAGCCTAAGCTCCGGACTTTCTTTTACCTATATTTTTGGGAGAAGGTCACCCAAACTCTTAAAAAGATAAGGACTGTCCTTCGCCGATTGAACGCAAAACCTAGTAAACCTAAGAGCTAAGATAAACTTGACTCTTTCTTTTAAATATATTATTATATTTATATAAGGATAATTTGATATTTATAATGTACATTGATTAGACATAACGGGTTAAACCAGAGATATAACGCGGTTGATAATTTTTTAATCGAGGAGACCAGTATGAGCGGCAGGCAAAAGCTTCTGATAATGGTCCTGAGCATTTTAATCACCTGGGGAGGCTTGAAAGCTCTTAATGCCCTCTTCTTCCCTACGCCGTCCTATTTCTCAAGCTTCGACGAGGAGGCTAAAATGAGACGAGTCAACAAAACCCAAGAGGAATGGAAGAAGACCCTCTCGCCGGAACAGTTCAGAGTTATGTTTGAAAAAGCGACCGAACCCTCTTTCCGCGGCATCTACAATGATTTTTGGGAACAGGGAGTTTATCTTTGCGCCGCCTGCGGTTCGGTTCTCTTCTCATCCGCAGATAAATATGACCATGGTACTGGCTGGCCAAGCTTTAAGGCAACCTTCTCTGAAGCCAATATTGAGTACGAGAGCGATTACTCCGCTGGTTTGTCCCGGATTGAGGTAAGATGTTCAAACTGTGGCGCTCACCTGGGCCACCTTTTCTTTGACGGTCCGCCACCTACCGGCCGTCATTACTGTATTAATTCCGTCGCCCTAAAATTCATTCCCGAAGCTGAGGCCCGGGATTGGCTGCCCGAAAGGGCAATCTTTGCCGCTGGTTGTTTTTGGGGAGTGGAATATAAGTTTAGTCAATTACCTGGGGTCCTGGCCACAGCTGCGGGGTTCACGGGCGGCCATAAAAAAGACCCTTCCTACGAGGACGTATGTTCAGGTAAGACGGGTCACGCCGAAGCAGTTGAAATTGTCTATGACCCCAAAAGAATCGCCTACGAAGAGCTGGTCAGGAAATTTTTCAATTTTCATGACCCAACGCAGCTTAACCGGCAGGGACCGGATGTCGGTTCCCAATATCGTTCTGCTATCTTCTATCGAAACGAAGCTCAACGGCAAGTAGCGCAAAGGATAAAAGAAGAGATTGAGAAAAGCGGTCTTTACGGCGGCAAAAAGATTGTAACCGAAATTGTTCCCTTAAAGACCTTTTATCGCGCCGAAGAATACCACCAGCAATATTATCTCAAGAATAAAAAATAACAGGCTACGCATTTTTCCCTTGATGGAAAAGCCCCCTTTTAAATGCCGCTTTCCCAACTAAGATTAACAGGCGCTTTCCTCCTTTTAACGGTTAAAGCAGAAGAATTAAAATTTTTAGCAAAAACGTAAAAAGCCCGCTAAAGAAAATATTAAGTAATGAAGTTTGGGTGCCCAGTCCCATATTTTATCTAACCTCGGCCGTTTTTTTTAATCCAATCTATGCTATATTATATTTTTATAAAGCGCAGCCGGCATGAAATGCGCTTAAATGATGCTAAAAGAATATCATTAACAGGCGGAGCAAAAAGAGAAAGCTAATGTCCTTTGAAGTAACCGTCAGAGAATACCAGCCAGAAGACTTAGAGCAGGTTTTAGAGCTCGTTCGAGAACTCGAAGCGGAACTGGCTGCAAGATTTCCTGAAGTTCAGCTGGTTTCGAGCCTCGAGGCTTATAAGAAAAGATATTTGGTTCCAGGCAATAAATACAAGACTTTTGTGGCCGAGGTGGGGGGCAAAGTGGTCGGTTATCTTATGGGGTATCCCTCAACTGGCGCCCTGGAAGTGGATAACATGTATGACATTTTCCCCTCAGCCACCTGGAAACCAAAGGAATTTTTCCTCCAAATCACCTTTGTCTCCAAACCTTACCGGAATCGAGGCATCTCCCGACGCCTCCACGAGGAAGTAATCGCCTATGCTCGGGAGCAAGGTTATGAGCAAGTTTACGCTTGCATTGCCAAATGGAATTTGCCAGAAATTCATGTAGTTAGCTCCCTTAAATTTCAACTTCAAGACCTCGGCTATCGTTACCGTCTCACCCTTAAACTCCGCTAAAACTGCTTTTAAATTAAAATGATTCTCTTACATTTTGTAGAGACTGGGTTTAAAAGCGGCCACTATTTGCTCGGCCACAATTTACCGCCTAAACCTGGTCAAACGGCAAACAGGGAATATCTATTGGGTGGCTATATTTTTTTCAGAACGTCCGAGAGAGGACGACGTTTTTTGGGCTTCCATTCGTCAGCCGGATATCCCAAAGGGGTAAAAGCAACCGGGTCCCATTCGGCGGGAATCGCGAGCACTTCTCGCGCCGCTTTTTCGTCGAAAGCCGCTACCCAGCACGTGCCCAACCCTAAGTTAGCCGCGGCCAAAATGAGATGGTCCATAGCGATTGTGGCATCGACCACAGCATAGTTTCGGCCATCTCGCCGAACCCACGCCTCGGAAGCAACGGCACAAATGCCAATGATATAAGGGGCTTGAACAAACCAATCGCGCGAATAAATGCGGCGTAACGCCTCTTCCCGGCCCCGAGTTGCAACAACTAAGAGTCTAAAGGGCTGTCGGTTCGCCGCCGTCGGAGCTAATCTTGCTGCCTCCAAAATCTTCTGCAACTTTGTTTCTTCCACCGGCCTATCCTGAAAAGCTCGGACGCTGTATCTCTTCTCGATAAGCTCAAGAAAATCCATTGCCACCTCCGTTTGCGTAATTCTTTATTTATTCCTAATTTAAATTGTCCATTTTCCCCCTTTGAGGCAAGAACGGCTTCAATCACCATCTTAAATCTTTATTATTGATAAATCACTCTCTTAACGCATGATTAGTTTACCAAGAAAATTATTTCAGTCAATAAACGTCAGAAGCTCACCGCTCTCGAATATTCACCCTTAGGAATTTGATTAGCGACGTGAACTTTAATTTCTTCTCCCCGTCCCTCAGTTAAGTGCTCATTAAACCCGCTTGTTTGGGAAAACATATCAGCTTCTTTGGAGTTGCCTAATTCACTATTTTGAGTTAAAGCAATAAATAAAAAACCTAACCTCCCTCCCACCCCATTCTTTTTCCTGAGTTTAACTTTGCCGCTAAGAGCGACGATGAAGACGCGCTGCCAGCCCCCCGCCTCCCGCCAGCTTAATCTTTAAGGTTTCAGAGGCAGTGAGAATCCGCCGTCTGCATTGATAATCGCTGGCATAGCGGTCGGCATTGACCCCATCCTCATAAATTAAGGCCTCGTATTCGCCTTCACCCAGGAAATCAAGCTCAACCTCTAATTCTCTCGGCTCCCAATCAGTCATGGCGGCGAGATACCAATCCTCGCCGTGCTGCCGGGCAATAACCACATAATCTCCTACCCTTGCCTCCAGGACTAACGTCTCGTCCCAAACTGTCGGTACTGCGGACAGAAATTCCATTATCTCCGGCTCCCTTAGGTAGCGCGAAGGAGAATCACAGAGCATCTGCAGCGGGCTTTCGTAGACCACGTACATCGCCAACTGGTGGCACCTTGTCCCTTGGCTCATAGGTAAATCCATGACAGGTCGAAAATGTTTTTGGTCGGCATTCAACATCGCTCCAGGGGTATAATCCATCGGCCCGGCATACATCCTAATAAAAGGAATTAATAAATCGTGCTCGGGAGTAATGGAGTCAGTCCATTTACTATACTCCAGGCCCATAACGCCTTCTCGAGTTAAAACATTGGGATAAGTCCGACGCAGTCCGGCGGGTTTATAAGCCCCATGAAAATCAACAATCAATTTGCGGGCGGCCGCCTCTCGAGCAATTTTTTCATAAAAATTAACCATCTTCTGGTCGTCTCGGTCCATGAAATCAACTTTGATTCCCGAAACGCCCCAGCGAGCAAAAAGGTCCAGGGCCTGCTTGAGCTGACGGTCAAGGGTCAGCCAGACACACCAGAGGATGACACCAACCCGTTTTTCCCGAGCGGTCTTTAAAATCCTTTCCATGTCCAGAGCCGGGTTAACCTTGAGGAGGTCGGCGGGGTCAGACCAGCCCTCATCCAGAATCACATAATCCAGACCATACTTGGAAGCAAAATCAAGATAATAAAGATAGGTTTCAGTGTTCACGCCGGAGCGAAAATCAACGCCAAAAATATTAAGGGCATTCCACCAATCCCAGGACACTTTGCCCGGTTTTATCCATGAAGTATCTTTAAGCTGGGTCGGCCGCGCTAAGCGATAAACTAAATCACTCGCTATCAAGTCGCCATCCTGACGAGCGATCCCCAAAACCCGCCAAGGGAACTCGCGGTTGCCGTTTGTTTGGGCAATATAAGGGGCAGTTTTAGTCACCCGAAGCGTTCGGTCTCTGACTTGCTGTTCCTCTAACGGGTAAGGCGGAAAAGTTGCCCGTAGCTGAGGCGAGCCGTCCTCAGAACCGATTAAATACATTCCCGGATAATCGGTCAAATCGGCTTCAGTGATGATCACCTTAGGGCCTTCGGGGTTATCAACGAGAACGGGCAGAAAAGCCATCCGCTTCGCACCTATGGAACTCAACTTAAGAAGCTGATAAGGCCGCTCATAGGAAGAATGAAAGCTCTCGACCACTGGAAACCAGACCTGCCTGTCCTCAGGAAAGCAAAAAAGGCTCTCCTCAGCATTAACGACAATTTTGGTTCGATAGCCAGAAAAAAAGCGGTAAGCAACTCCGTCATCATAAGCTCTAAAAATAAGCCCATAATTACCCCGTAAATTAAGCACCACTTCCTCAAAATTATCGGCGATAACTCGGCGCTTCTCTTTAATTTCCGGATAAATCTTGTCCCTCACTGAGCGCCGCCTCAGGTTATTAAGCCGGACATTTTTCCCCAGCCTGGTTCCGTCCTGGATAACGAGAGAAACGGGCGAAGGAGCCAACAGAACTCTATCTTCAAACAAAACTGAATAGGCAATATCTGGACCAACTTGAATCTCCACCTTAACCTTCTTGCCAGGAGAAAGGAGTTCAATTTTTTCTGCTTGACTCAACCCCGGGAAAAAGAGCCCTCCAAGGATAACTAAGGCTAAGAGAATCCCTTTATCCGATCCCTCCATAATATCCTCCGTGCCTATTATCTCTTTTCTTCTTTCTTTTTCAATCCGAAAAGGCTGTCAATCTGATTTTCTCTTTAAACCCGTCAAAACAAACGCCGATAATTTTTGGCTTTACTGTCTCGGTCTCCCGCTAAGTAAAAAATATTCTTTTAGAAAATAAGGCCAAATGACTATTATTTTGCCGACCACTTAGGCTTTTAAAAAAGAAGGTTGGGCTCAAAACGAGGATGAAGGTGGGCTGGCCAGAAATGGACATTTCTTAGTTTATTGGTTTATTCAAGAGAATTTAACACCTGAGCAATCTTTAGCAGAAGCGGCCAATAATGGTCAGCTTCGCTCAAATTCCAGAAACTCTTCTTCTGGTTCTTTTCTAACCATTCTGAGGCTATTTTTGACGCCGTCTGGTAGTCCTGGCGCAAAATTGAGGCAGCCCAAAATAGGGCCGCATTATCCGGCCATTTCATTACCCAGTTTTGCCCTTCGAGCAGCGCTGATTCTCTCTCGCCGAGCTTTTTCCGGGCCAGAGCGCTAACAAGATTCAGACAAGCGGGCTCTGCCTCTCTCCCTCTGGTAATGCGCCCCACTTCCTCATAATATTTCCGAGAAAGCTCTTTCTTCCCCCTTTTTTCTTCGACCAAACCCAACAAATAAAATTCAAGCCTTTCATCTGGTTGGAAAGGCCTCCCCGCGCCCAGGTTCTCTGGCCAGCGCCGCGCCGCCTCCAGCCGGCGCCGGGCTTCGGCCCACTTTTTCTGACTTATGGCTTCAGCAGCCAGAAGTAGGTTGGCTTGACGATAAAGGTCTCTTCCCTCCCAAGCTCCTTCGTAGGGAAGAATAGTCACCCGGCTAAGAAAATTTAGCATCTCCTTGAACTTCCCATTTCGCTTCAGGGCCCGAGCCAGGTCAAGAATCAAGGCCGTGTTTTGAGGATAGACAGGATATATCTTCTGCGCCGATTTAAGCGCCAGGCCATCTTCGCCCTGTCTTTCATAAAAGGTAACGAGCTCGTGCCAGGCTCGCCAGCTCTTTGGGTCCAGAGCAAGGGCTCGTTCCAAATCCGACAAGACTCGTAATTCCTTTCTTTTGGCCAGATTAAACTTGGCTCTGGTTAAATAAAACGGGCTGTAATCTGGCTCATCGCCACAAGCTAAAAAGAATCTTTCGGCTTCGTCTTCCCTACCTAGATTCCAGAAAATCAGCGCCAAGCCATAGTTGAGTTTCCAATGGGGCCTTTCCTTTAAAGCCCATTCAAAAATAGGTATCATTTCCCGGCGATAAGGGAAAACAAGATAAAAGGAAGAATTCTTCGAGTTAGCAAAGTGGTCAGCCGCGCTAAGTGCGGGATTAAATCTCTGCGGCTCTTTATCAGAGTCGGCTGACGGCTGAAGAGGTTTATCTTCTAAGGCTCTTTGGAGGAAGAAAAGGCTTTTGTTCTCATCTTTGCCCCGATGCCAATAAGCGAGAGTTAAATCCACAAGCGGATGGGGTGGCGCAAGTTCCAGAAGAGTTATTGCCTCGTCGTCCAGTCCCAGCTGCGTATAGCGAAAAGCCAGCTCAAGATAAGTTTCATGAGGAAGCTCGTTGGCAATGACGCTGATAAAAGCTCGTTTCGTCGCCTCGTTTGGGTTAAGTTGATAAGCCTCAAAACGAGCTAAATGGTTAAGCGGCTCGAGGGATAAAATATCGCTTATCTCCTTGGCCGCGGCTTCTTTCTGGCCTTTCTGTCGCCGCATAATTAACCCTATCTCTCGAGCTGCCAAGTTATAGGACTCACCTGCCAGGGCTCTATTAAGGTATTCTTGGGCCCGCCAGAAATCTTTCTCCAGAAAAAAGATTTCCGCCATCTCGGTATAGGCAGCGGAACGAAAATCTAAAGAGCGGCTGGCCCAACTAAAACCATCTAAGGCATCAGCGAAACGACCTATCCTTCGATTAATAGCTCCATAGATAAAATTGGCTGCCGGGTCATAGGTGTCAATCATTAAAGCCTGGCGAGCATAATTCAAAGCGGTTTCAGGCTTGGCGGCTCTTAGCTCGAGCTCTGCCAGCCTCGTCAGAGCTCGTAGATGGCCCGGCTCCTTTTTTAGGCAACGGATAAAGGCTTCGCGGGCTTCCTCCCAGCGACGCTGCCGAGAAAATTCTTCGCCGCTTATATAAAGCCCTTCGGCTGATTGCCAGTTAAAACCGGGCAAGGTCTCTACCGGCCGCTTTAATTTTTTTATTTCCTTGGGTTCGTCGGTCCAGATTATCTCACCTTCACCTACAACCACCTTTAACCGCTTATAGTTTTCGGGAAGGGCGATTTCTTTGCTCCAGAGACGAAGTGGCTCCAATCTCAGGATTTCTTGAAAGATTAATTTCTCATCCGCCTCAACCCTGAGCCCTTTTTCGGCTTGAATAACAGGACAGAATTCAATCCTTAATCCTCGTCCTTTTTTCTCTCTGTCAATCGGGCTCCTCTCTTCTACGTTAAGGGCACCAGAAGGTGAAGCAGCCACAACTCTTTTTAGGCCTTTAATAGGAAACCAATATTCCTTCCAATGAATTGCTTGATATGGAAGAAAATAGGCGTGCTTAAAGGGGGTTAAGGAACTGGAAGCAGCGGCTTGATTATATAAAAAACCGGTTTGCATCTCGATATATTGAGGCTTGGGTGGGTCAGTTAAAAGGTCACGCCAGATTTCTCCATCTCTGGCTAAGGACCAAATCCAGAGCTTCATACCAGGCTTATCAGGATAAAAAGAAAAGTGGCCATAACCGAAAGCATCCTTTTCCCAGATTCCGGCAAAAAACTCGCCATATTCACCAAGAATATGGTAGGACTTGCTGCCGCCAAAGTTATTTTGGGCGTAGTAAGAAAGGTCTCGGCCGTCAGGCGCTTGTGGCCAATTGCCGGGCTCGCCTGCATGGCCGATAAAATTGGTGCCAGGATGGAAAAAGCGCAGGTCAGGGCCAACGGGAGCGGCCGCGGTCATCCAGTGATAAAGGGAGTCATGAAAAGGCGTGGGATTAAACCAGAAACCTTCGGTTTCAATAATAGCCGCATCTTGAGGCAGAGACACTCTTACCTGCCAGCGAGTTCGCGAAGGCAGGTCCAGGGCACCAACCACGCAGGCGCCGCTGCCGTCTTCTTTTTCCTCGATGACCAAATCTACCGGTGTGGCCGTAGTGGGAGCATGGCCGATTATGCCAAAATTGAACTCAATTCCCCCCGAAGTCCAAGGGCCGCGCAAAGCAATCTCGCGGAATTTAACGACTGGATTCCAGTAAATAAAATCGCGGCCAGAAGCTTTGTCCTTGGCGCCCCATACTTTGCCCCCGACCTCAGGAGCGACGACTACTTCAAGATAGCCATTCTCCAGTTTGACCATATCCCAGACCCTCTCCTCAGGCTGAAGGCTGTAACCCTGAAACCGAAAATAGGGATAAATCGGCCCGGGTCGAGCTACGGGGTCAGGGTCAAAGAAGGGATAAGTTCTTAAGGCCATTTTTTCACGGCGAACAATGACCGCTGCTCTTATCTCGAGGCAAAACCCGATACTAAAAAATAGAATCGCGCTTAGCCAAGCTAAAATTAAGACCCACTTCATTTTGTCCTTTTTCATTTAACCCTCCAAAGAATAAGTCCTCTCGGCTTGAAAACAGATTAAATCACCTTTAATCACATTATTAAAGCTATCCTGATACTAACAAAAATCATTGTTTTTTTTAAAATCAACCCATTCACTTTACACCAAGCGACGAGAAGCCATCTTTAGGCGACGGTGATTGAATCTTACCTTCGCCTGGTTGCTTTGAACTCTATCGAGTGTCCGGATGACGGAACCAATGATTATGTCGATATCAAAGCCGATAAATTAGGTCCAATCTCAGAACTTGAAGAGGTGCTTTCGGCTGACTAAAAGAAGAGATTACCGAGGGTTTATGAAGGCAGAGAGGATAGCATAATTCTCTATGACCCCAATTCCTAGGGGGTGGGCTCTGGGGCAAAGGCATTGGCGACACCTTAGAATCCTTGGAGCGGTGCCAAACGTTAGTCTTCTTCCCACTAAGAATTATCGGCCTTCGTCTTAGGGCCAAGTTAGGCCCAGGCCCACCCGCATTAACACCGAGGACAATTGATTGCTAAGAAATCCTAAGCAAAAGGGCCACTAATGTCCTGAACCTATACGTGGGGTTAACATTCTGGAAAAAAAATGATAAAATAATATAAGATTAAACCAATGATACCTAAAAGAAAACCTACCGGCTGGAGGAGCGCTCTCTTCTGGTTGGCTGCCGGCGTGGTCATTATTATCCTCTGGAGCTTGCTCCAAACTTCTCAGATTACCAGAAAAGACATGACTTTCAGCGAATTTCTGGACAGTGTCGAGGCTCGCCGCGTCCAGAGTGTCACTATTTCGGGAAATTTGATTCGTGGGGTGATGAAAGGTGGTGATGAATTTAGAACTACTGCTCCCTCCTCCTATAATGACCTGGTCAAATCCCTCCGCGACCATGGAGTCGAGATCAACGTAAAAGATACCTCTCGGGCTCCTTGGTTTTCCTATCTTCTAAGCTGGTTCCCCTTACTGCTCTTTATCCTTTTCTGGTTGATGTTTATGCGGCAGATGCAAGCCGGAGGAAATAAAGCTCTTTCCTTTGGCAAGAGCCGCGCCAAGCTTTTCCAGGGGACACAGAAAAGAATAACCTTTAAGGACGTAGCTGGCGTAGACGAAGCCAAAGAAGAACTTCAGGAAATAATCCAATTCCTGAAAGACCCGCACAAATTCTCCAAGCTGGGCGGCCGCATTCCTAAGGGGGTCCTGCTCGTCGGCCCCCCCGGCACGGGAAAAACCCTCCTGGCCCGGGCTGTCGCCGGAGAGGCCGGAGTGCCCTTTTTTTCGATCAGCGGGTCTGATTTTGTGGAGATGTTCGTTGGCGTTGGCGCCTCTCGAGTGCGTGACCTTTTTGACCAAGGCAAGAAGCATGCTCCCTGTCTCATTTTTATCGACGAGATTGACGCCGTAGGTCGCCAGCGGGGTGCAGGCCTCGGGGGTGGCCACGATGAAAGAGAACAGACCCTTAACCAGCTGCTGGTCGAGATGGACGGCTTTGATTCTAACGAAGGCATAATCCTCATCGCCGCTACTAACCGGCCAGATATTCTTGATAGTGCTTTGCTTCGTCCGGGCCGGTTTGACCGCCGCATCGTGGTGAACATGCCTGATGTTAAGGGCCGGGAAGAAATCCTCAAGGTTCATACCCAAAAAATCCCGCTTAATGAAGATGTCGACCTGAACGTAATCGCCCGGTCTACCCCCGGTTTTTCAGGCGCTGACCTGGCTAATTTAGTCAATGAAGCTGCCTTGATAGCGGCCCGGAAGGGTCAGACCAATGTCACTATGGCTGACATGGAATACGCCAAGGATAAGGTGCTAATGGGCGTAGAAAGAAAAAGCATGATCATCAGCGACGAAGAGAAAAAATGCACTGCCATCCATGAGGCGGGACATGCTTTGGTGGCGGCAATAATTCCCGAAGCTGACCCCATCCATAAAGTTACCATTATTCCGCGCGGACTGGCCTTGGGCGTGACCCAGCAGCTTCCTCTTGATGACCGTTACACCTATAGCAAGGATTATCTCGAAGCTCAACTTTCGGTACTACTGGCTGGCCGGGTGGCGGAAAAAATGTTTCTTAACAAGGTTACCACTGGCGCCGCTTCCGACTTCGAAAAGGCCACCGAAATTGCCCGGAAGATGGTTTGTCAATGGGGTATGTCTGATTTGGGCCCCTTAACCTTTGGCGAGCGCGACGACCTAATCTTCTTAGGTCGGGAGTTAGCCGCCCACAAAAATTTTAGCGAACGCACGGCTGAGCTGATTGACGAAGAAGTAAAAAAAATCATCAATCGCAATTACGGCCGTTCAGAAGAGATTTTAAACAAGAATCGGAGCAAGTTAATCCGTCTGGCTCGAGCCCTGCTGGAAAAAGAAGTTTTAGATAGCGAAGAAATTGCCCGGATTGTCGGCCGAAGCAAAAAAGTAAAAGCCACCCTCCGCTTGACGACGGATAAGAAACAGTCGCCTTTGCCCGGAATGGCCACAGCATCTTCCGAGGAAAAAAAGGCGGATCGAGCCGCTGAAAAAAAGCCCCCTGGCCAACTTTAAAGAGAAGGGAATGACCTATAACTTCGAGGTTAAGGGAAAGAGTTTTGTTATCGGCCGTCGGCCTTGGCTCATGGGCGTCCTGAATGTGACACCCGATTCCTTTTTTGACGGCGGCCGTTATTTTTCAGTAGAAAAAGCAGTCGCCCGTGGCCTGGAATTGGTCAGTCAGGGAATCGATATCCTGGATATCGGGGGCGAAAGCAGCCGCCCTGGCTCCAACCCTATCAGCGCCAAAGAAGAAATGGAGCGCGTGCTTCCAGTGATTCGCGGCCTTCGGCCTCGTGTTTCCTGTCTTCTTTCTATTGACACGACCAAAGCCTTAGTGGCTCGAGCAGCGCTCGCCGAAGGGGTGGAAATTATCAACGATATTAGTGCCCTCCGGTTTGACCAGGAAATGGTCAAAGTGGCCGCCGAGAGTCGGGCGGGTGTAGTCCTGATGCATATGAAGGGGACCCCACAAACGATGCAAATCAACCCTTACTACGAGGACGTAATCGCTGAAATCTCAGGTTTTTTTCGAGAGAGGATGGATTATGTCAGAGAAAAGGGGATACCCGCCGAAAGAATTATTCTTGACCCAGGAATTGGGTTCGGTAAGCGGCTTGAAGATAACCTGCGGCTGATAAACGAGCTGGACTCTTTTCTCTCTTTTCAGCGACCGCTGCTTGTCGGTATTTCCCGCAAATCCTTCATCGGCCAAATTTTAAACCTGCCGGCCGAGGAAAGACTGGAGGGCACCGTTGCTTCGGCAGTTATTAGCCTGATGCGAGGGGCAGCCATCCTCAGAGTTCACGACCCGCAAGCCGTGAGCCGAGCGATACGTGTAGCCGAAGCCATTATCTCAACCCAACAAACTTCATCTCCTCCGACCAAATCTATGGACCATGTTCACTAATATCATTGGCGCTCTCAGGCACATTACCTTAGGCGATTGCCTTGATATCCTTTTTGTCGCCTTCATCATCTATTCCTTACTCTTATTAATCAGAGATACCAAAGCCTATCAGATGGCGGTAGGCATCGCCATCGTTGGTTTATTTTATCTTGCTTCCCAATGGGGCAGGTTAGTCGTCTCTCAATGGTTGGTTAAAAATTTTCTAAATTATTTTATTATCGCGGTGATCGTTCTTTTCCAAGGAGAAATCCGCCGCTTCTTAACCGGCATCGGCTCTCATCCCTTTCGCCGGCCGCTGGTCATGAGGTCCTTGGAGGAAAGATTGGAAGAACTCTGGATGGCCGTGGACTTTTTATCGCACCGCAAAATTGGCGCCCTAATTGCCATCGAAAAGGATATCTCCCTCATTAGTTACGCTGAGCGAGGCACCAAGCTCGACGCTATCCTCTCCCGAGACCTTTTGGTTAATCTTTTTTATCCTCATTCGCCGCTTCATGACGGCGCTGTCATTATCAAAGGCGATAAGGTCGTGGCGGCCGGATGCCTTTTGCCCCTTCCGGCTTCGCCCCCTCCCACGGAATTAATTACCCGGACCAGGCACCTGGCGGCCTTAGGGCTCTCCCAGGAAACCGATGCGGCCGTGGTCGTTGTTTCGGAAGAAACAGGAACTGTTTCCTTGGCCATCAGAGGCCGGCTCGAAAAAATGGAAGGCCGAGAAAAAATGGAAACTAAACTTTTGAGTTATTTAAAGAACTTATGATGCGTTGGTTAAGAAATCTTTTTCTCCGCAATTGGGAACTAAAGTTATTCTCTTTGCTCCTGGCTCTTGTCCTTTGGCTAACCTTAGTCCCTGAACAGAAGACCTTTTCAGTTAAGACTATCCCTGTTTCGCTCGAAACCTATAATATTCCTTCAGACCTGGAGTTAGTCCAAAAACCACCCGCCTCGATTGATGTCACCATCAGAGCTCCCAATCGATTGATCGCTCAAATTACTCCTAATAACGTTTTTGTTAAGCTCAACTTAGAGAAGGCAAGCCTGTTGCAAGAAGAATATCCGATTAATCCTTCCATGGTCAGCCTGCCGTCCGGAGCTGAGGTTATCCGTATTTCTCCGAATAAAGTTAACCTTAAGCTGGAAAGGTCAGAAGAAGTTACCATGGAAATTGCCCCTACCTTAGTGGGCGTCTTGGGGGCGAAATATCAGCTCACGAAGATTGAAGTTTCACCCACTCAAGTTACGGTGCGAGGGCCGGAGAGCCGGATTAAGACCAAGGATAAAGTGGGGACGTCACCTATCGACATCTCCTCTCTCACCCAGCCGACGGAGTTTGAGGCTGACCTTATCCTACCACGACCTGAACTTCGCCTCGCCTCCTCTCTGACCAAAGTCAGGGTCAGGGTCTTTGTCCAGGAAAAAGAGGCCAACTCGCCACCCCCTAAAAAAAGATAAAAGCGCTTTTTTAGCCACCTTTTAAACAAAAGAAATTTTTTTCCCTTGGGGAGGAGAAAGCCTCCCGAAGAGCCTTGCTCGAAAATAAATCACGTTTGTTTTTCAGCTAAGTTGCCTTCCATCCAAGGTTAGAATTCGTCATTTTTTTAACACTTTCAAGCTTAATCATTTAACAGTTTTCAACTGGAGCTATTGGCAAGCTCAAGGCTTTTATCTATAATTCTCATGTTTTCTGTAGGGGAGCCAAAAATGGTCAAGCTTTTCGGAACAGACGGAATAAGGGGCCGGGCGGGAGAATTTCCCCTCAACAGGCCCACTGTTTTTGCCTTAGGGAGAGGTTTGGTTCGTCTCCTTCGGCCGCACAATAAAATTCTCCGGATTGTCATCGGCTGGGATACAAGGGAATCCAGCCCCTGGCTGGCCGAAACCTTAGCTCAAGGTATCAGGATGGAAGGCGGCGAAGTGCATTTTGCTGGAGTTATCCCTACTTCCGCTATTTCGCTTCTCACTAAGCTTAACCACTTCAGTGCCGGAGTGGTTATCTCTGCCTCCCACAATCCCTATGAATATAACGGAATTAAAATTTTCCAGGAAAATGGCTATAAGCTGGCTGATAACGTAGAAGCCGAGCTGGAAAAGATGATCGGCGGAGGCCTCGAATTTTCCGAAAAGAAAAACGAAGGAAAGCTCAAGAAGGTAAGGGAGGAGTCTGCGGGGGAAAGAAAGAAAGCCGCGGAGAAGTTGGTTTCCGAAGAGCGGGATGTGGAAATAGTAGAGCGGGCCGGGAAAACGAAAAAAGAAGGAGAAAAAGAGGGGGAGGCAAGCGAAGATAAAGAAAGTGCCAACGTTGGAGACACGATAAAAGAAGAAAAGAACCCCTGGCCGGAAAGAAGTGGAGGGGAAATTAAGGAAGAAATAAATTGTTTGTTAATTGAAAAATACCTTGATTTCTATCGTTCGCCCTTCGCTTCAACCCCAAAATTTTCTGGGTTAAAAATTGTCGTTGATTGTGCTAATGGAGCGAGTTCAGCCCTCGCGCCGGCGCTTTTCGAAAGCTTAGGGTTTAAGGTAACAGCCATTCATAACCAGCCCAACGGCCGGAACATCAATGCTCACTGCGGGGCTCTTTATCCAGAAAGCTTGGCCGAGGCGGTACGAGCAAATGAAGCTGAGCTGGGTGTGGCTTATGACGGAGATGCTGACCGAGCGATTTTTGTCGATGAGAAGGGAAAAATTCTTAACGGCGACCACACGCTCTTTGTGCAAGCCCGCCACCTTCAAGCCAAAAATCGCTTGCGCTTACCTCTGGTTGTGGCCACAATTATGAGCAACATGGGACTCGAAATCGCTCTGGCTCGATTGGGCCTGGGCCTTATTCGGACGCGAGTTGGCGACCGTTATGTGCTCGAGGCGATGCTCAAAGAAGGAGCCAATCTCGGAGGGGAGCGGTCTGGGCATACCATCTTTCTTGACGACTGCCCCACCGGCGACGGTTTACTGACCAGTTTAAAAATGGCCCAGGTTATAGTTGAGACCGGCCAAAAATTATCCGAACTGTGCGCCGGCTTGGTTGAATGGCCGCAAATTCTCCTCAACATTCCAGTCAAGGAGCGAAAAGATTTTTCTCTTGTTCCCGGGTTTGAGGCCGCCATCCAAAAAGCTAAAAAGGCCCTCGGCCGTTTAGGAAGAATTGAAATTCGCTATTCTGGCACTGAACCAGTAGCTCGCGTGATGGTAGAGGCTGAGAGCGAAGAAATAGCCCGGAGTATAGCCGAAGAAATCGCTTATCTTTTACAGCGTCATCTGGGAGGATTGAAGCCATGGAAAAATTAAAAAAGGAAATACGCTTAGCGGTAAATGTCGACCATTTTGCTACCCTGCGCCAAGCCAGGCAGAGCACCGAACCTGACCCGATTTTGGTAGCACTCCTGGCCGAACAGGCGGGCGCTTCGGGCATAGTGACCCATCTTCGAGGCGATAGACGCCACATCCAGGAGAGAGATTTGCGCTTGCTGCGGGAAGTAGTCAAGACCAAGCTCAACTTGGAAATGGCAACCACGGAGGAGATGAAAAAGATTGCCCTTAAGGTTAAACCAGATGTTGTTTCTCTGGTGCCTGAAAGGCCAGAGGAGTTGACCACTGAAGGCGGCCTTGATGTGCTCCGGCATCAAAAACAGCTCACTTCGTTTATTCCGACCCTTAAGAGACGAGGTATAAGAGTCAGTATTTTCGTTGACCCCGTAGAAGACCAAATCAAAGCCTGCCGCCAGGTCGGAGTCGACTTAATCGAGATTAACACCGGAAAATATGCCGAACTTCGACCAGGATCATCAAGAGACAAAGCTCTGATAATGATTAAGCAGGCGGCAACTTTGGCCGCAGAATTGGGGCTGGAAGTTCATGCTGGCCATGGCCTTGATTATCATAACATCCACCCTATAGTGGCCATCCCGGAAATAGAAGAATTGAGCATCGGTTTTGCCATCGTTGCCAGAGCAGCGGTAGTCGGAGTGGAGAAAGCCGTCCGCGATATGCTTGAGCAATTGCGCAGAGTTTAACGCAGAGAGAGAAGGCAGCCTGCCAGAAATCAGGCTTGAGAACTGAATGCAAGAAGTCTGGGATATTGGTCATTCAACTTTGACCGCTGATTCATTCTGGCAACTCCTTAAAAAAAATAAAATCGATTGTTTAGTTGATATCCGGCGTTTTCCCGCCTCTAAAAAATCACTGCATTTTTGTCAGGACCAGCTTAAAATGACCGCGATAACTCAGGGAATAGAATATATCTGGCTTGGTTCAAGTTTGGGTGGCTTCAGGAAAGAAGGCTACGAAGCCTGGATGAAAACCCCGGAATTTTATCAGGGCCTGAGCGAGCTGGAGAGTTTGGCTCAGCAAAAAAGAGTGGCTCTTATGTGCGCGGAAAAATATTTCGGCCGCTGCCACCGCCGTTTTGTGCTTCAACTCTTATCCGAGCGCGGTTGGGCAGTTCATCATATCCTGCCAGAGAGAGGTTAGCCATGCAGACCGCAATTAACTTAGAAAGACTTCGTCAGGACATAGAGGAGTTAGCCAGGATTGGTAGTGAACCCGGGGGCGGCGTTAGTCGACCCTCCTTTAGTCCGGCTGACCTAGAAGCCAGAGCCTGGTTTAAAAAAAAGCTAACAGAGGCTGGCCTTCAGGTTCGTCAGGACGGCGCGGGCAATATCTTTGGCCGGTTGGGGGAAAAAGAGGGGCCGGTTATCCTGGTCGGTTCTCATCTGGATACAGTCATTCATGGCGGAAAATTTGACGGCACCTGCGGTGTCCTGAGCGGCTTAGAAAGCCTGCGGGTTATTCAAGAACAAGCGATTAAACTCAAAAAACCAGTGGAAGTTGTCGCCTTTACCGATGAAGAAGGCAACCTCGTCGGCGATTTCTTAGGCTCCAGGGCTTTTTGTGGCTGTCTGAACGAAACTGAGATTAAACAGGGTCAATCTCAATTTGGCCAACCCTTAAAAAAAGTTTTAGAAGGAACGGGTATCGGCGTCGATTCGATATTAACGGCCCATAAGGAGGCTCCCCAAGTTGAAGCCTATCTTGAACTTCATATTGAACAGGGCGAAACCCTGGAACTTGAAGAAATACCCATTGGCCTGGTTACGACTATTGCTGGCAAAAGACTATATTATGGCTCCTTTCTTGGCCAGCCTAACCACGCCGGCACCACGCCCATGGAGCTCCGCCGCGATGCTTTCCTCGGCTTAGCTGATTTTTCTCTACGCGCCAGTCGATTAGTGATCTCTGAATATGAAGAAGGACGGATAACTATCGGCCGGGTTGAACTTCGTCCGGGAACTTTTAGCATTATACCCGGCCAGGCTGATTTCACCCTTGACCTGAGAGGCTTTCGACGAGAAGAGCTGGCGGCCATAGAAAAAAGCGTCCTGGCAGTCGCCGCGGAAACCGCGGCTGCTCGCGGGCTTTCCTTTCATCACAAATTAGTAGATGCTACTGAACCCACTGATATGTCGTCCCGGTTAATTTCTTTATTAGAAAGAGAAGCTCAAGAGCTTGGTTATCGCTGGATGAAATTGACCAGCGGGGCGGGTCATGACGCACAGATTTTAGCCACAGTGACTGAAGCTTCCCTGATTTTTATTCCCTGTCTTGAAGGGGTCAGTCACTCACCTCAAGAAGCGATTCGTTGGGAAGATTTGGAGAAGGGCGCTAACCTGCTCCTCAAGGCTCTTCTCCGCTTAGCCACTTAATAATTTATATAAGCCTCTTCTTTTAAATTCCAGACGAGGAGCAAAAAGTTGGCAAAAAAAGCGTCCCTGAGGTCTTGACGCCCTTCGGCCTCTTGACGGCGGCGGTGGGCTGACGTAAACTCGAGCCTTAAATTATTTAAAGGAAGAAAAGCAAAATGGCCAAGACAAATTTGAAGAAAACAGCGCTTTGGCTATGGGCAGCTTTTATTCTTTTCGTCAACCCCCTCTCAGCCCAAGAAAAAGGCCCTTTAACTCAAGCCGAGCAAACTGATTTCAAGGCAACCTCCCGTCACGAAGATGTCTTAGCCTTCATTCAAGCGCTCCAACTCCAAAGCCCCTGGCTTCGAGTCGAGACTTTAGCTCTGAGCACTGAAGGCCGACCAATTCCGCTTCTTATCATCGGTAAACCTACTCCTGCCACTCCTCAGGAATTACGGCTAGATTCCCGAGGAGTGGTTTATATTCAAGCCAATATTCATGCTGGGGAGGTAGAAGGAAAAGAAGCCGCTTTGATGTTAGCCAGAGATATTCTTCTGGCTGAAAAACCTCCCTATCTCGACCGTCTCGTTATCCTCATTGCTCCTAACTTTAACCCTGACGGGAATGAAAAAATAAGCCCTCAGAACCGAAGAAACCAGGCTGGACCAGAAGAGGGAGTCGGCGTCAGAGCTAACGGTCAGAACCTGGACTTAAACCGCGATGCCATAAAGTTAGAAAGCCCAGAAATGCAAGGTTTGGTGGTGAATGTTTTAGAACGATGGGACCCGCTCCTTTTAGTTGATTGCCATACCACTAACGGCTCTTATCACGAAGAACCGGTCACTTATTCCTGGCCGCTCAACCCCAACGGAGACCAGGAGATTCTCGTTTATCTGCGGGATAAAATGCTTCCCGCCATCAGCCAAACCTTGGAGAAAAAATATAAAACTCTTTCTCTCCCCTATGGTGACCCCGTCGATTTCCGCGACTTAGAAAAGGGCTGGCGCACCTTCAGCCATCTGCCTCGCTATTTAACTAATTATGTTGGGCTTCGCAATCGTTTATCGATCTTAGACGAAAACTATGTTTACGCTCCATTTAAGGAAAGAGTGCTGGCTTGCTACAATTTTCTTCGGGCTATTTTAGATGAGACTTACATTCGACTCGAAGAAATTAAGCACCTCGTCGCTGAGGCCGACCGGAAAACTTTGGCCACCGGCCTTAATCCCTCAGATAAGGACCTTTTTGGCCTGGAGTTCGACCTTCAGCCGCTCTCTCAACCTGTGAAGGTTAGGGGATATGAGATGGAGATTATTCCCCGTGAAGGCGGCTTTCCTCAAATTAAACCAACGGAGAAGAAAAAAACTTATATCATGCCCTATTTAGCTAATTTTATTCCTAAGAGGTCGGCCCGCCTCCCTTATGCTTATTTAATAACTATAAATGACCGCGAAGTCATTAATAAGCTCCGCCAGCATGGGATTGTTGTTGAAAGGCTCACTCAACCGGCTCGCTTAGAAGTAGAACTTTTTCAACTAAAAGAACTTAAGCCGGCAGAAAGACCTTTTCAGGGACATCGACTTAATTCCATAAAGGGTGATTACCGCCTCGAAACGCGGGATTTTCCGGCCGGAACTTGGTTTGTTTCGACCGCTCAGCCTCTTGGTCGGCTTGTTGCCTATCTCCTTGAACCAGAGAGCGATGACGGTTTATTTGTCTGGAATTTCTTTGACCGCCACCTTGTGCCGGAATGGGGTCGGGGGTTTGAAGTCTTCCCGGTAATTAAGGTGATGAAACCAGCCGTCCTGGCTAAGGAAACATATCGCTGATTATTTCTTCTTTTTAGGCGCGGCGACCAGGAATTTGCCACAATTTTCGCAGATATAAATATCGTTTGACCCTTCAATAGCCGAGCTCATAACAGTAGCCACGTTAATATTACAGCTCTGACAGACGCCGTTTTCCACCTCGGCTACCGCGTAGCCATAGCGCTCCATCAGGCGGTCAAAACGAGTGAGGGTGGCGTGGTCCATTTCTTCGCGGATCAAAGCGGCCTGCTTTTCTAAGGTTCTAATCTGGGGCTTAGTCGCCCTTTTTTTCCGCATCTCAATGTCCTGAAGCTTCTTAAGCAGGCTGGCGCGGCTGACTATCCGGTCATCTTTGGGCATGGTGATAACTATTTCTGAAAGCACTTGATAGAATTCGTTGCGGTCGCGTGCATTAATTGCTCTTTGCCTGAAATCTGGCTCCCGCAAGTACCGAGCCAAGCCAGCAAAAAGATGGTTAAAAAGACCCGGAAGCGAAGGATTCCAGACAATAAGGATAATTAGATGTACTTTTTTCTTATCCTGAAGGTCATAATTAATCCCCCGGGCCGAACGGCCGACGGCCACAGCAATTTTATCACCCGTATCCACTCGGGCATGCGGAACTGCGATGTGCTCTCCAAGGGCGGTCGATTCTAACCTTTCTCTATCGATCAAACGGGTAAGGATAAGCTGCTTATTCTGGATTAATTTATGCTTAGCCAGAACATCGAGGAGTTCTTCAAAGGCCTCGACTCTATTTTTTGCTTTAAGGTCATAAACGATTTGGGAAGGCTTAAGATAATCAGAAAAATAATGGCTTTTTAATATGTCGGCCATTGGACTTATCTTAGCACAAAGCTGAGAGAAGAGCAACAAGAGTCAGGAAAAAATCGCCCTTCCTGAGAGGTCGCGAAAATATCCGTTAGGGGTAACCCTAGACCGGCACTCCGACGCTTTAACTTTAACGATTCTCTTCCATCTTGTATGGGTTAGGCTCGGAGACGTTCAGGATGGAAGAGAACCACTTTAACTAACTTCCAAAGTTTTTAGGTGAGCCAAACGCCGGACTAAATTGTGAGTGGCCAAAACGCCGCTGACAGAAGCCACGCGGCTGGCCAGGGCGATTCCAAACCGGCCGGCCTGATGGGCCGATTCTCCCTGAAGGATTTTCCAGACGGCTGAAGCTGCCAAACAATCGCCACATCCCGTCGTGTCAACAAGTTTCTGGGGCTTACCTGCCGGCAAGACCTCTTGAGACTCCGCGCTGGAAACAAACACCCCCCTCTGACCCAGAGTAAAATAAACCGCCTTGACACCTAAGGAAAAACATTGGGCGGCGAAGTCCTCCAGTTCTTCAATCGTGGGCTTATCTTGGGGATGGCCTAAAAGACAAGCCGCCTCCTTTTCGTTGGCTTGGAGATAAGCAATGCCTTCCACCCAGGCAGGCCAGGACTCGAAGCTTTCATAGTTTCGGAGACCAAAATTGGGGCTGAGAACTAAGGAATGAATGTCCAGCCAAATTGGGCAGGAACAGGAGCGGATAACCTGACGCCAGGTAATCAAATCCAGGTCAAACCCGGAATTAAACGCCACTAATAAAAAATCCAAACCGTTAAGGTAGGGCAAAATCCTGGTGGGAGTGAGCGGCCAAACAGCTGATTTGAGCCTTTCTTTTCTTTCGCCTCGCGGGGGGTAAGACAAGAAAACCCGATTTCCCGGACCCCGGACGATATTTACAGCTTCCTTTTTCAACCCCTGCCAGGTCCGAATAGTAGCCTGGACGCTTTTCCATAAATCCTCCCCGATATTGGCGATTAAAACTACGTCGCCTCCCAACCCACAGAGTGTCGCTGCCTGGTAAAGAATACCGCCGAGCTCCTGCCTTTTTTCCCCTGAGGCTAACTGGATTGTATCTTGCGTGATTGACCCCATGAGGCCAATCAGAGGCTTCTTTCGGGTGAAGGACAACATTATTCTCTTGCCTCTCAAGAAAGATAGTTAGCGGCGATAAATAATAAAGGAACTTCTGAGTTTTGTGTGAGTAAACCTGGAGAATAGAAGGCGCAAGAAGGCATATAGGCAGCCTTTCGATGTAGATTATTAGAGGAAACTTTATTGGGTCGCTGTCGTTGCTTGTTTATATTCATTTAATTACCTTCATGGACACAAAAGCGCCTGAGGTGAATTCGCTAAGAGGCTCATCCACATATCATATTTTTACCCACAAGAAAGTCGGAAGAACCATAATAAATGACTTTTAGTGGCATGACAATAGACTTAAGCTCTGGTTGAGAAATTGTTTGCTTCGGCGGCGTTTTTTTTCTATGCTAATTTTAAAATGAATTGGCACGTGGGGACATCAGGCTGGAGTTACGGCGGCTGGCGCGGGCTTTTTTATCCCGAAGACCTACCAACGTCGGAGTGGCTGGCCTATTATGCCCGGCATTTTACCACGGTCGAAATAAACATGACCTTCTATCGTTTTCCTCGGCCTGAAACTCTGATTAGATGGGCTGAGTCCACGCCCGAAAATTTCACTTTCAGCCTAAAAGTCAATCGACGCATTACTCACTTAAAAAAATTGCGGGAAATTCAAGGCGACCTGCGTTATATGTATATTCTGGCCCAATCTCTGGGTAAGAAACTCGGTTGCCTCCTCTTCCAGCTTCCTCCTTCCCTTCATCTCGACCTTCAGCTGCTCGAGGACTTCCTCCAACAGCTTGAGCCACGCTTTCATAATGTCATTGAATTCAGGCATCCCGGCTGGCACGTGGAGGCTGTTTATGAGCGGCTTCGCGAGCATCAGGCAATTTTTTGTCTTGTCTCATCGCGCCAAGTGCCGCCAACGGTCGTCGCGACGACGCCTACTGTCTATGTGCGTTTTCATGGTCTGACGGCTGGCTACCGTTATTTTTATCAAGAGGCCGAGCTTAAGGAATGGGCCGCTAATTTAACTCAGCTTCAAGCTGAGGACTACTTTATCTATTTTAATAATGACTACCAGGCACATGCTGTTGACAATGCCTGCCGCCTCCGCGAACTTCTCTCATCTCGCTCTCAAAGCGCAGATTGACGTGATTCTCATCTCAAAGATAAATTGATTCTCTTTTATCTTGTAGGGGTTAGGCTCTGAGACATTCGGGACGGAAGAGAACCGATAAATTAAACTCCCTTTGACTTGAATCTTTCCCAGAAATTATGCCATCCCGCCACGAGCGTCTACGGCATTTTTAATTAAAATAAAATAGAGGCGACTCGCTAACAGTCCGATGCCTCCGGCGAACCCTTTTAGGTCAGTCCACTCTAAATTATTTTTTGAGGGTGACGAAGCCAGTTCTCTCCAGGACGAGGATAAAATTTTCTACCTGTTTCAAAGGTATCGGTCCATATTCCGCAGCCAAAGCGTTGCGAATCTCCAGAATTGACCTTTGGCCGTCGATGAAATTGCGAGCTTCAAATTCTGCTCGACCGAGATTATAAGCCGGAAGGTCTTTCAGCTCTCTCATTCTCTCCCTGAACTCTAAGGCGTTAAAATAGCCGCGCATTTTCTCAGTGCGCACGGGAATAATTCGGCTCAAGCGAATTTCCTCAGGCAGCAGAGTCAATTTTACCGGCGTCACCTTCAACTCCAAACAGTGCTGACGATAGATATCTTCAAGGGAGTTCAAATAGATTGATTTTAGGCCTTCGAGAGCCCTAATTCTTGAATTGAGCTTTTCTTCCAGAGCCTTTTCTCCCCTAATAAAAAACTTGACTGAAGCCAAGGCCTCTTTTTCTCGCTTAAAGGCTTGGTCAACCACGTTAACCGCTTCTTTGCGCTGCGCATGTAGATTTTCTTTGGAGGCGTTTAGAATCGAGAACTCTGCTTTCTGAAATTCTTTGGCTAAACGGCTTTGGGCCCTGGTGCTTACTTCGGCCATGATTTTAGGAACTTCCTCGGGGCCAGCGTTGGCCAAGAATACCGCCGAAGCAGCTGAAAGGACGACGACGCGCTTGAGCTGAGTGGAATCAGATTTATCAGGCAGGTCGCCGCTCGTGTGATACCAGAAATCAGGCCAGACAATGAACATGACAGCGGGCACTTTCACGCCACCGTCAATGAAAACCACATGGTCGCTGCCTCCAGTATAAGGAGCCACTCGATAATAGAAGGGGTCCCTGGTTCCGGTGGGCGAAACAATCCCCATTTCGCCCGAACGACCTTCAAGCGAGATGCGCTGGGTTTCGGCCATCCATTCGGCAAAGGATTCAATGACATCACCGAGATAGCTGGAAAGGCTGTATGGCGAGCGCTCCACATAAAAATAGGCATTATTTTTTATCAGCGCTTCGCCCACCATGTCCTCGTTAATATTGGCAAAGAAGCGCCGGGCAATTTCGGGGAACTTTTGGATGTAAGCAGCGGTGCCGGAAATTTCTGGAATAAAAAGGAAACGAACCGAGCGCCGAAGCGGCGGTATCTTTCCCTCATCCATAAGCTTTTTAAGCACCCTCGCCGTTTCCAAAATGGCGACGCAGCCCGAAGCATCGTCGTTAGCCCCCTGTTTGGCGAAGCCCTCAAAAATGTGACCAGTAAAGACTAGTTCTTCCTCGGGATAATCTTTCCCCGGGAGTAAAGCCGCCACCATTTCTTCCCGGTAAGGTACCATCTGGCTCTTAACTAGGGCTCTGACCTCTATTTCTTGGCCTCGCTCGAGCATGTCCCGGAGACGCTGCCCCTGACGCGTCGAAACCATAAAGGCGAAAGTGGGTTTTTGTCCCTCGCCAACTCGAATTGAACTCCAGCCTATCTGGTCAGGGTCAACTTCAGGATGGCTGGAAGAATAACCGATGAGCCCCAAAGCTCCGCGTTTCTCCACCGCCAGAAGTCTGGCTCGCTCGGGAGGACCGTTAACCAGAACAATCCTGCCTTTAACCTCTTTCCCTTCATAGAAACTTTCTCTGTCACCCGGGCCAACATATACTAATGGCGCTGTAATATCGGTCGAAACGCTGCCAGAACAAAGAGTGGCCGGTATTTCTTTTAGGTCAGTCAGCTTCTGAACGGTTGGCTTTGTCAGCCAGAGCTCGGCCATTTCGGCGTCCCAGGTGGTTTTGGCGCGGGTGGGAAGCTCGACGATTTCAGCCTGAGTTATCCCGTATTCCTTGAGTTTTTCCAGCAGGAAGCGAGTTTCAAAGTAGCCGCTGGTGTATTCTGCAGGCGGCCGATTGCGGTTAACGGCGGTCAAAAAAATCTCATTCTGCAGCGCTAAATCGCCCGAGGCTTCATGGATAATGGCCTGAAGAAAATTCGACGGAAGAAGCGTCGGCCTGGTCTCGCCTCTTTCCACCTGGGAATAAATAAGGGAAACGACTAAAATCAAGCTAAAAAGGGCTAAGGATGCTTTTTTCATGACCTGCCTCCTTTCGCCTATTCTACAAATTTTTTCCTTAAAGTAAATCCAATAGATTATCCTCCATCTTGCTTGGATTCCGGTCAAAGACGTCCGGTATGGCCTCGCGGCCACTCAGGTTCTTAAGGCCATTTCCTCTTCGCCCTTTTCGGCGCGGGCGGAACTCACCTCGCTGTTCATCGAGGCATCCCTTAAG
Organism: uncultured Eubacteriales bacterium; assembly: GCA_964627255.1. Classification (GTDB taxonomy): domain Bacteria; phylum Acidobacteriota; class Aminicenantia; order Aminicenantales; family CALLJL01; genus CALLJL01. Next base: position 8,910 of record CAZVIN010000097.1, on the reverse strand, counting down.
TCCCTTCCGCCCTTTAGCTTCTCCGTTTGTCCTGTTCAGGCTGAGACAACTTGTCCTCCCTGAGGTTCCCAAGAAGACCGCTTAAGAAAAGCCAAAAGCCGAAACCTTTCATAATCGCTTCTGCCTTCGCCGGCTTATCCCTCAGCCTGACTTAAAAATAATAGGGGAGAAAATTTTAATAGTTGGAGGCAAGAGCAACCAAAATCTTTCTTGAACTTAGCTCTGAGTTTGATAAAATAAAGGCGCCAATTAGCCCCTAACTCACAAAGAGGGAAAGAAGCCATGAGTGATATCGCCATTGCTCGCACGGTCGTCTTGGTTATCCTGTGCGCGGCCCTTCTGGCTCTTTTCATTTCACTCATCCGTCGAGAGTGGGATAACGTCATCAGGTCTTTGATTTTTGCTCTTATCTTTGCTGGCCTGTTTGTTTTTTTTCAAAACACCAAAATGGAGCACCTGACAATAGGCGAGTTAAAAAAAGAATTGGGTTTAGCTAAAGCCCCAGAGTATGTCTTTATCAAGGAAGAAGGCCGCGACCTTTATAAACAGACTGTCCGCTACTTTTTCCCTGAGCCAGGTCCGCGTCTCAGTTTGACTATCGATGAAAGTGGTCGCTACCTCCATTTAGATAAAATCGACGAAGTTAATCGAGTTTTAGACCACCTTGGGCTAAAAAAAGTAACGCATGGGGTAAAAGAATTAGCTTCCCTTACGGGCTCCCAGCTTGATGTTAATCTTTACCGCTGGGACGATTACCCTGACGGTATTCTGACTATTGAACGCGCTATCTGCCGCGACAAAAGAACCTTTAATTCCTATAACTGCCTGCAATCCGTTACTCTCACCCGCTGGCGCTAAGTTCAGATAGGCCCAGGCTAAGTTTAATCAGGCTAATTGCAGCGAAGACTATTTTTTATCGCTAATAACAGAAGAATTTAAGCGTCTGATTTATATCTTTTTAAGATCCTTAGATGTGTAATTCTTTTGCGGGCCCGGAGGGAATCAAAAGCCCGCGTCAAATTTTGTCTCAAAATGGCCATCGTAAGCTCTCCATTTCTAGCCCCTAATTAGCTGCTAAAATTCGTTCTTACTCCAATATGGAACCCAGCTTATCAGCTTTGATATAGGAGCGCAATCATTAGCCCAGTGTTTCTTGTATTCAATGAGATGGCAAGCAACAAGACGAAGATAGGATTCAACCCGAAGCAAAAATTTTTTTCTAAACCTTTGGGCTTGAACCAAGAAAGTCGTAACGTCAAGCTTGCTTATCTCGCCAAGATGGAATCTTAGCCTAATTATTTAAATATGAGATTAACTTCTTTATCCGCCTTTAATTAATCAGAAAAACAGGCTGCAGGGAAGGCCATCCTATTCTGGGGCTCGACGTGCTTCAACCCTGGCCGCGCGGCCGGCTGGAAGGCTCTATTTTTATGGGGTCACTATTGGCTTAGCTTAGCCAGTTCAGCGAGCTTCATATCGTTCAAAAGCTTATGAAGCAGAGTGGCGTCGCTCGTTCCTGTGCCCTGGAGCTCAACCAAGAAGTGGTTGCCGACCGCAAGTTGAATTTGAGCTGATTTATTATCTTCCGACCGGTCAACTCTCTCCGTCCCTTTAAAACCCTGAACCTGGATTGATTTCTCATAAACGTTTTCAGTCTCGTTCTCAAACTCGATCATTCCGATCATCGATGTTCCCATTTGGCCAAAGGGAACCCCGGATATGTCCGAAATTTTTACCTCAATGGAAACGACATTATCGCCACTTCCCTTCTCATAAACAACATGGGCCTCCGAGCTCGTCATCCCCAGGGCTGAAGTTGTCTCTCCACCCGGCTTTTGGCGGGTAAATCCCGATAACTCGACCTTGGGCAAGAACTCCTGGAGCTTCTTAAAACCAATTACTTGCTTCTGCCCCTGGCCAGCGGCTAAAAAGACATAGGCTACAGCCAGCAACAAAAAAAGACATCCTGCTTTTTTTCATCATCTCCTCCTTTTATCGATTTAACTATAGATAGGATTTGATAATCTTTTTTTATTATATCACAAGAATAAAAATAAATCGAAAGAAATAAGTCTCTGGCGCTAAAACGGCGGCGATTTATCAGGTTCAGATAGGCTGTATTTTTTTTAAAAAAACAAGAAGCTCTGAGATTCGAAGCAGACCGTAGAGGCGTTTTAGAATTGAAGAAGAAGGATTTATTCTCATACTAACCCTTAAAAGGGGATTGAGGTAAAGCATTATAAAACCCTCTTTTCCTCCGATTGAAGGGCTTATGGAGGATAAAAAGCGCTCGATATCCATGATAAAAAGCCTCGAAACCACTCCCCTTTTTAAGGAAGAGCCAAAAAATAATGGCACTTCCGGGTTTGGCGTGGGTGAAACTGGAGAATTAAAGGCGCCAGAAGGCCTGAAGGCCGCCCTTCAGCGCAGAGTTTAAGAAGAAACTCTGTTGGGTCGCTCTGGGATTTTATTTATATTCATCTAATTAGCCTCAGGGATAATGAAATCGCTCAAGGCAAATTCTCTAAAAGGTGCATTCATGTATCTTACTTTTGCTCCCCAGGAAAGTCGGAAGAACCAAAATAATTAACTAAAGCGATAAAGGATAATCAAAACAAAAGCTACCAAGAGATAGACGGAAGCAAGAAGTTGGAAATGGCCAGAGGAGCGGCGAGCCTCAAGATAAAATTCACTCTGACCTACTCGAGGCAATGGCTGCGGGTCCCAGGAAAGGCCGAATTTCTCGGCTAAACCCTTGATATAAAGCAGGTGGACAACCGGAATTTGACGGCGGGCCATCTCCCAGACAACTCCCTTAGCAGTAGTAATAGAGCGGTCAATAATATTCAGCCCCGGAGGAAGGTGCAGAACTTCTTCATTTTCTCCCATGTTCGCCCAGCCACCGCCTATATTAATAAAAGCAGCGAGGCGCTTCCCTTTAGCGGCGGTTTCATAAAAACTTAGGCGCAGAGCAACATTTTTTTCGAGGTCTGATTCAGAGATAAGCCTCAGCCCTTTGGCTTTGACCCGCTCCAGAAGAAGCTCCTTCCCTTCTGGCTCCATGCCTAAACCCAAATCCTGCGTCCCCCCCAGAGAAACAGCCACCGGCTCCCAGGGTAACCAGCCAGCCTGCTCCAGACAATCCTGAATCTCAAGCCAAGTAAATCGGGGGTCGTTGGCTCCCCATTGCGAGGCACCCAGGGAAACAATGTAAAGGGGCGTAATTTTTATGGCTTTAGCAGCCGCGAGCGAAGCAATTATTAGGCCGGGAAAAGAACTGGAAGCGCCGACGGCTATGGCGTCGCCTTGTTGGACGCCTGCCTGGCAAAGCAAATAAACAACGAGAGCGGCCAAATCAGGATTGGTGATTGTTCTTTTAGCCTCGAGCTGGCCAAGGGTTGTGGTTAGGATTGACCTTCTCAAGCCAATCAAACCGGTTTGATTCGGGTCAGCCTGAAGGTCAAAGGGCAGGCCTTTTGTTTGGCGGCAGGTGCGGATAATATTAACAGCTGCCTCCATTTCTTTGGCCGCCAGCCGCAAAATCTTTATTCCTTCCGGATCCAAGGGGAAGAATCTGGTCACAAGAAAAAAAGCTACGCTTAAAACCGCCAGCCCATAAATAATCACCGCTCGCCAATCAGGAGTGGGGCTTTCCTGATTTGGCTTCTTTCTCCTTAGATTGATGCCCCTCATTTTTATAATTTTAGTAGCTGAATTCAGCGGTTAATGTCACTACGCTGGCAATTACTTGATTGAACATTGATAATTCCCTTTTGAATCTCAGTCGCAAATTTTTTGGCAATTTAAAAATATTAAAAAGACCACGCTTCATCTCAACTAGGGACCGATTAGTTTGCCTAAGAAATAAAGCCAAACAGTTACCGTAACGAAAGAGGCCAGGGCAGGCCAGAATCTTTGTCGCTCTAAATTGCTGGCCAGAAGACCAGGAATGACGAGGCCAATAACGCGCATCTCCGACGGAAAAAGAGGCCATCCGCCTTGGTCAAGATGAGCCTGAGTCAAATAAAAGCTCAATTCACTCGAGCAGGCGCCAACGAGCAACAGAAAGACAAAGCGCCGCCGACCAAATAAGAGCAGATACCTTGAAGCGAGTCGATATAAGGCCATGGCTAAAAGAGCCGCTAATAAAGTAAAAAGCGCTCGGTATGGCTTGTCAAGAGTAGTGGCGACAAAAGCCGGGACGATTATTCCGCCAGGCACAAAGCCGGTTAATTCGCTGTAAGCAAGGGCAATCAAAACCCCTAAGAAAAATTTTTCAACCATGAATTCTCTTCGCCTCCCTCTCCCATAAATCAACTAATCGCGCCCCCAGGCCAACTATATTGCCGAGGCCGATAAGAATCCACGGCTTGTTTTCTCTTTGGCTCAATTTTCGGGTTAAACTCATCACCGCCCAAGGCTTGAGGCAATATATCCTCGGCTTAAGAAGTATTGTCTTGGGCGAAATTGGAGTCAACCCTGGTTGGAATCGAATCATCCCTTCTTTTTCTCTTACTCGCCTTTTCACCCGGCGAAAAACTAATTCTGGCGCTCCGCAAAGAAAAAGCTCATCAAATTCAGCAAAGAATCCTTGCGCCACCGCCTCGCACCACTGCTCGGTTCTATCCCCGCGGTCCCGCCGCAAGAGAAGCAAACCATAAACTTCTTTCCCTTTCCAGGGAATAATTTCTTTTAATTTCTCAATCACTAAGGAAGAAGATTCTGGCTCATTGGCGGCAAAAGCACTGACAAGATAACCTGGGGCCAGAGCAGGAGGAGCCGTCAATTCCCAGATTTTGAGCCCCCCAAAATCAGGCTTTGCCTTTTGCATGCCGGAAATGGCCACCTCATCTTTAAGGCCGAGATGACGTGATATAGCCAGGGCTAAGCGGATATTGTCGGCAAAATCATCCCCGAAATTTGACCTCAGGTCTCTTAAGCTTAAATCTTTTAGTTTGGACCCGATTAAGTTTGATGCTTTAGACCCGGGTTCATTCCCATTGCTCATTATTAGAGCCTCAGACTGGCCGAGGTCTCCAAGGCCATTAACCCTGATTATTTTGGCTCCCTTCCTATCTAATATCTCTTCAATTTCTGGCGTCATTTGCTCTTCTAGGAGGAAAACATTTCCTCCCTTGAAGGCGGCCCGCAACAAATTTTGCGCTACTTCCCTTCTGGTTCGGCCTAATTTCTCGCGGTGGTCGGGGCGAAAATTGGTGAAGAGAAGGCACTGGGGTTTAAAAATTTTCCTGACTTCAACCTCCAGGCATTCAGGCTGAATGGCCATGAGCTCAACCACCAGGGCTTCAGCCGCTTCTTTCTTAGCCAGACGGAGGAATCTTTTGCCTTCAAGGATATTAGGTAGGCTGAAGCGTCGGACCTCTTCTTCGTGACCATCAGGAAAAATGACCACCGGCCGCGAGCCTGTGGTTCGGGCCATAACCCTTATTCCCCCCTCTCTCAAGGCACCAGCTATGAGCCGGGTTACCGAAGATTTTCCCCTGATTCCGCCGACAGCAATCCGCCACTTTAATTGTCTTCTGGTGCGGGCGAGGCGAAAAGATTCGAGCGAGAGAAAAATCAGCCCCAGGATTATGGCGCTCACTAGGGCCACAAGTTCTCTAAGAATTTTCCTCTCCTTCTCTCTATTTTTCCCTTCGCCTCCTCAGGGGTTACCTGAATTTATCTTGTCAATCTTAACCTGGCTCATCCTTATAAGCGGAAAAGTCAGGGATGAATTCAATTTCCCCAAAATATCTATAATCCTTTATCTATTCTAATTATTTATTTTACTATCTCGCCCCACTTGCGGTTTCGCCCCGGGCCCGGCTAAGCAGGCGCAGAAAATTGCCAGAAAGAAGGTTGCCCAGCTCACCACTTTCCACTTTGGCTTTGAAAAGTTCGGCAATAATCTGAAAGACCAAATCCTGCCCCGATTTTTCCCAAAGGCAGGGCCCGTTGACAATGAACAGATTATCTCTGCCGAGAAGTTGACGCGCCTCAAGAAGTTTCTGTACATAGGCCGCTGGCTCTGCTCCTTGAGGCGCTTCCAAACCGAGGGCCGCACCTTTTTTCCCGATCAATTCCAGAGTCTCTTTTGCCGGAATCTCTTTTACGATTATTCCGATAGGTTTTATAGAAACATTAAGAATCTCTTTAATCTGGTCATCTTGAGCCCGGTTGATGAGAAGCAACAACCCAGCCTGGTTTATGGCCTGGAGAATATTTTTACCTTCGTCGCTTATCTTACCGTCAGCCAGGAAAGCGGTTGCTTCTTCCATGATTAAATAAAGCCCTTGCTTGGCTAAAACATCTGCCCAGCGCGGTTCACCTTTCAGGACATCGATGCCTCTTATTCCAACAAGGAGCGTCGTCTTCCCCTGGTTCATGGCTGCTTGAAGTTCAGAAGCTCCAGTAAACAAAACTAAATTAGTCTTCCTCACTTCATCTGGAAGCCCCATGAGCTGGCGTATCAGCTCTACCCGCAACGCGTCACCAGTCGCCCCTTGGGGTGGGATAACCCTTACTAATTGCAAGTCCACATGAGAATCCTGAGCATTTTTATGCCCCTCGATGACTTGAACACTTGGCTCAAACTTGAAGTTGATTAGCGTCTGATACAAAAAATTATAGCGTTCCAGCCGCTGCGGCGGGAAAAAATTACCCTTCTCGCTCGCCAGAATGTTAGCCGCTGCCAGCACCAATTCGCCTGTCTTTTTCAGCAACTCGGGTTTAATCAATTCGACAACATCATTAGCCTGATGATATTTAAAATGATAGCCCTCGGTATTGATGGAAAAACCAGGAACTCCTTTGGCCAGAAAGGAGCTGTGGTCTGAGCCGCCCGGCCCGCCGCGGCCTGGTCGGACATAATCCAGAATTTCCTTAGGTAATTTAACCTTTAAGACTTCCCAGACCTCTGGTCCATAATAAATCCCCCGGAAATTGACGTTACCGCTTCCATGTCCCACCATATCCATATTGAGATAGGCCACAGTCTTTTCTATCGGAACAAGCGGATGGTCAGCGAAGTAGCGCGAGCCCAGAAGACCCATTTCTTCGGCCGCCCAAAGGCCAAAGACGATTGTCCTCTTGGGTTTGACCTGATTGAGCTTCATGACGCGGGCAACCTCCATGACAACGGCCGTTCCGGAAGCATTATCGTTGGCACCGTTCATCACCTCGCCCAACGGGTCAACTCCCAGGTGGTCCATGTGGGCGCCGATAATGACATATTCATCTTTGAGAATCGGGTCGGAACCGGTTATTTTACCGAGGACGTTCTTTGTCGGCTTCTTTTCTTCAAACCGGGCTGTAACGCTGATAAAGGCTTTAACCCCAGTGGAAAATGACATGGGCTTCTGCTGGCGCTCAATTTCCTGGAAGAGATAGCGCAAGTCTGTCAGTAAATCTCGGAAAAGGGCGTCAACGACCCTCGTCTCGATGGAGATAATGGCAAAATCAGGCCGGTAAATGTCACGGTTCAACCCAAGGCGAACGCCTCTTGCCGGAGCCGCCTGCTGGGGCTCTTCCCTCCTAAAAATCAGGGCACCTTTGGCGCCGCGCTCTTTGGCCCAACGAACCCGGCGATTTAAGCTCGCCTCTTCTCCGAATTTCTCGGCCAGAGAAGAAGGCAGATTAGAAGCCAAAAGCACCCATTTTCCTTTGACCTCAAGGCCGGCATAATCATCATAGTTAGCTTTTTCATCACGAAGGCCGTAGCCGACGAAGACAATTTCTGCGGTGCCGTGGGCTGAACCAGAATAGCCTTGCACCCGCCAGTCCTCGCCATAATAAAAAGAGCGTCGCACCTTGGGCGTAATCAATTCAAAGACGACGCCTTCCTCAACCTGGTTAAGGTCAACGGTGAAATTCTGAAAATAGGTACCATTCTCGCCAGCCGGCTCAATTCCCCAATCTTTAAAGCGAGCCGCAATATATTCCGCTCCCGCCTCACCTCCCGGATGCCCGCTGCGCCGGCCGAGCATCGCCTCAGCGGCTAAATCCCGGATATAACTGAGGGCCGCTTCAGCCTCGAACTGAACTTTTTTCGCCTTTGGCTGGCCTGATGATAACGAAGATAAGGAAAAACATAAGCCAAGGATTGCTAACCAGCAGAGGCCAATATGCCTAACTTTTTTGACCCTACCCAGCTTAAATTTCGTTGGAATCGGTTTAATCTCTCTCAATTTATGCCCGTTCTTCAACATTTTAATCTCCTTTACTTTAGTTATAAGGCGTTGTGATTTTTTATCCTTTTATCGGGAAAAAAGCAAGCCTAATCTCCGCCCGTGATCTGATTTTAAAAATTGTAAACAAGGCTTACCTAGAATTAATACCGCTTCTTCCGGCCCATTATTTAAGAAAGTTGTCAGGCGCTACCTCGACTGCGGCAACCCGCTCTGCTCGTTTGCCAGCATCCGCTGTCTCGGAGGCGAGGAGCGGCTCGTCATATTTTCCTGCCGCACCCATGGCTTTTATCCATGGTACTGCGTTAAGCGCTTAGAGGAAGGGAGTAAGTGGATGAGAGAAGAGCTTCTCCCGGACAAAAGGAAAGGCTCGCCTGATTTTCAGCCTTTTCCGGACATCCCTGCGGATAAAGAGGCGCTTTCACCACTTAGGCACGATTTTTGGTTGCCTATGACATCCATTTTGTCGCGATTAATATTTATTAGGGCCTGCTTAAAGGGAAAATGACAATTAGGATGACTTTCCCGCTGCCGCGGCTTAAAAGAAGTTTCTTATATTTCAATCGATCCGTCTCCGGGCGTATTCTTCATAGTCAGGAATAAGGCGTTCGTACTCTCCGGACATGAGCGGCGAAGAAATTATGAAATCGGCTGAGGCGCGATTACAGGCTACCGGGATGTTCCAGACCACGGCGATTCGGAGCAAGGCTTTAACGTCAGT
>CAZVIN010000096.1:0-3686 GCA_964627255.1 uncultured Eubacteriales bacterium | reverse complement strand
GGCTCCTTTCTTCTCTATTTACTCCTTTTTTTAGGTATATTTTTTATTTAGTTTCATTTTTATGTATCACATTTTCTTCTTTTATTTTTTTATTTCAACCAACGTTTTTCGCAGGTCCCGCTAATTGTCGAGCATGCAGATTGCCGTTCTCAAACGTCTCTTGCCCCCCCTTGCAGGCTTCCACCCAGAGCAGCCTGGACAACCTTTTCCTGAGTGGCTTCGTCGTGGGAAAATTCAGCCACAATCTTCCCTCGGTGTAAAACCAAAATCCGGTCAGCCATGGCCAGCAGCTCAGGAAGCTCCGAGGTAATTAAGGCTATGGCCATTCCCGCCGCTTTCAACCCATTCATCAGGAAATAAAGGTCGTGTTTGGCTCCAACATCGACGCCCAGGGTTGGCTCGTCTAAGAGCAAAACCTGGGGTTCTGTTTCTAACCATTTGGCCAGAATTACCTTCTGTTGATTGCCGCCAGAGAGGGTTTGAATTTCCTGGTCTAAATGACGCAGTTTAATCCTAAGCTTTTCGACATACTCCTGGGCTTTCCGCTTCTCCTGTGTTGGCTGAAGCCATCCGCGGGGCGAAAATTTTTTTAAAGAGGCGAGAGTTATATTCCTAATGACATTCATCGAAGGAATTAACCCCGTAGCCTGGCGGTCATTAGTCAAAAGAGCCAAGCCCTTGCGAATTGACTCCTGGGGTGAATGACTGATAAAAGGCCGGCCATCAAGATGGATTTCCCCTCTAATTTTCTGTCCTAAGGAGCCAAAAAGTCCGTGAAAGAGCTCGCTTTTTCCGGAACCCTGAAGCCCGGCCAAGCCGACGATTTCACCCTGGTGCAAACAAAAAGAAACATCTTCAATCACCCAACGCTTCAGACCTGACGGGTCCGGAATAAAAAGATTCGACACTCGCAATTTCTCCGAACCGCCGCCGGCAAAATAAGGGGGGAATTGCTGGGTTATTTCTCGACCAACCATCCAGCGAACTAATTCTGAAGGCGGTAATTCGGAGGTCGGCGAGGTGCCGACCTTCTGGCCATCCCGTAAAACCGTAATCCTGTCTGCCAGGCGATAAATTTCCTCCAATCGATGGGAAATATAGATTAAGCTACATCCCTTCTTTTTTAAATCGGCTATCAGAGCGAAAAGCCTGGCCACCTCAGCCTGATTAAGGGCCGAGGTTGGCTCATCCATGATGATGATTTTAGCCTCTTGGACCAGCGCCTTGGTTACTTCTATCATCTGACGAATCGAATAAGGGTAAAAACCAGCCGGCTCAAAAAGGTTTAATCTCAAGCCAAGGCTTTCTAACATTTCACGAGCTTTTTTTCGCTCCGCGCGATAATCAATAAATCCAGGCCGCTTCCTTATTTCCCGGCCTAAAAAAATGTTATCGAGGACACTCAATTGATTAACCAAGGAAAGTTCCTGGTGAATGGCCACAATTCCCTTTTTCGCTGCTTCCTGCGGCGACTTAAAGCGAACAACCTCACCGCTGAGTTTAATAACTCCCTGATAATCAGTATGAACACCAGAAAGAATTTTAATCAACGTGGTTTTGCCGGCGCCGTTTTCGCCGGCCAAGGCATGGACTTCTGCCTCCTTTAAATCAAAATCCACCGCCTCCAGAACCCGCACTCCCGAGAAGGATTTAGATATTTTTTCCAGGTTTAGGAGCATCCTCTCTCCTCAACTTTTCTTAGTCTAATAATTGGTGACACCTTATTTATTTACCTAATTTTTCTCCTATTTTTTATTTTTGCTTCCTTGCTATTTTTTGGTCAGGAAAAAGGCAAGGGGATTCGGGGCCGCGTCCATGAATAAGAGGCCGAATTCCGCCGGCCGGGAGAAAGGCGAAGACAAAGAAGCGTCGGAAACCTGAGCCCAGGCGAGGCCACTCCCGTTGTCTCCGGGCCCAAGCCATACAAGATCGAAGAGAATCATTTTAGATAACCCAATAAGTTTAAAATAGGCTTAACTTATTCCGGGCTGGCCCGTTGCGCCCTATTTTTTATTTCTTCTCCTCCTTTTTCTCATTACCCCAGAGCTTGCCGCCACCCATTTCGCGGCGCCAGGCATCCCGCCAGCGATGGATATCAACTGGCCCGATGGCCGGCATGTTTTGTCTTTCCTCCTTAGGCCTAAGCTTAGGGAAAGGTTTATGCGGTTCTTTTTGATACCAATAAGCCACGGTCACTAAATCAAGGGTTAGACAATTATTGTGTCCATGCTCAATTGTAGCCAAAAGGGATTTCTTAAAGGTTATCAGCGACTCAAAGAAAAAGCGGTAGCAATGAGTCCGACCTAACCAGCCAGTGCCCTCGGAGACGCGGGCATATCCATAAAAAGGATGCTGATAATTTTCCACCGGACTCCAAGAACAATTAAAAAAGTCTTCAGTCCCAGTGCCATGAAGGGAAGGCGGCCATTTTTCCCCGTCAATGAAGAACATATCGTCTCCCTCTCCGTACCATATGGGCGAGGGATTATCGACATAATAGTTTACTCCGACAAATTGTCCCTCTCCGATGATATCAGCAATGATATAATTGCCTCGGCCGTCGGTATTTGGCTTCGGCTCCGCCAGAACAGACCATTCATTCTCGCCCTCGGGGAGTGGCTCGGTCAGCTCCCGATTCCAAAAAGCATGGAAACGACCTAAATCGGGCGGCAGGCTTTTGTGCTTTTCATAATCGATATAATAATAAAAAGCTCTGATGGGCATTGCCGATTGATTTTCTAAAGAAATCAAGGCTCCTTGGCTGAAAGGCATCGGGAAAAAGCAGTTGAGGGCGTTTCCTTCCCGGGGACTCGAAGCTAAGGGGAGGCTGACGAAGTTATATTTCTCGCCCCAGCCCTGACCGAAGAAATCGCCCAGCGGGCATTCGACGCTTGGCTCTTTTTCGCCATCCCAATACATCCTCAAAACGGCATTCCTCCGGACCATCGGGTCTTCAGAAGAGAGGGTTATCCAGATATGCTTAATTATTCCTGCCCCCTCTATCTTCGCCAGTTCCGCCGTCTCCCCGGGCTCTATCTTAAGATAATCGGCGTTTTTCCCCGTCTGGTCAAAGCTCGATATTCTCTTGCGCTCATAACCCTTAAGCCGGGCCAAATCGTCCATGGAATCTAAGCCGAGGAAGCTCTGCGCAAAGGAAAAGCAAAGGATCGTGAAGAGAAAACCGCCAAAGAAACAAGCCATTCTTTTTCCCCTCATTGAAACTCCTCCTTGATTCAATATATCTTTAAGAGTCTATATCCATAAAATCCGATAGTGTCAATATTACGCTTATTCCTTTAATCAATTTTTACCACGGTTTTTAAGGAGGAGCCCATTCTTATTTCCTTTCATAATAAGTTTGGCTCGCTTCCAGATTAGTTGATAAAAACCTCGATATTTTATTGGGCAACTATAAGATTTTATTGGAGTAAAGATGATGTTTAAGGCCAAAATATTACAGCCAGAAGGCAGAGAGAACGTTTTCTCTCGTTTGATAAAGACTAACCATAACCAAAAGAAGAACTCAGCCATTTCCTCCCCTTTTCCCAGGTCACATTTTCATCAACCAAATTGGATAAGAGCCATAAATGTTTAATTGAAGTCCTAAATGAAATTTATTTTATTTTTGATTATTTGTTATATAAAAAAATTAAAAAACCTACCTCGGCCAAGCGGCCAGGTTATCA
>CAZVIN010000095.1:0-12248 GCA_964627255.1 uncultured Eubacteriales bacterium | reverse complement strand
ACTGACGTTAAAGCCTTGCTCCGAATCGCCGTGGTCTGGAACATCCCGGTAGCCTGTAATCGCGCCTCAGCCGATTTCATAATTTCTTCGCCGCTCATGTCCGGAGAGTACGAACGCCTTATTCCTGACTATGAAGAATACACCCGGAGACGGTTCGATTGAGGGCCATGTTGAACGCGTGTCATTCCCCTACTTACCAATATTTTTGTCCGGCCCCTTCTCTACTTTTTCTCTATTTTATATATTTTTTATGATAAATCTTATGAGGCTGAGAGCTCAGCTGATGTGCTTCCCCTGTTTTTATCTTCTTCAGGCGAATAGATAGATGGCTTCACCCGGAAAATAATGATTATTTATGTGGGGAGAACGAGCGGTTTCGAGAAGAAAACTTTAAGGCCTAATTTTGAGCCTGAGCATCCGCCTCGACGGCTTCAGCCACCCTCGTTTCCTCTTTAATCGCAATCCCCCGATGGACTCTATAGCCAGTTCCGGCTGGAATCAACCGGCCCATGATGATATTTTCTTTGAGTCTTCGCAAATAATCCACTTTTCCGTAAAGGCTGGCCTCGGTTAAAACTCTGGTAGTCTCCTGGAAGGAAGCCGCGGCAATAAAACTATCCGTACTTAAGGCGCTCTTAGTGATGCCCAGAAGCAAAGGCCTGGCTTTGGCTGGTTTCCCGCCGCGTCTGATAATCTTTTCGTTTTCCTGCTGGAAAACAAACCGGTCGACCTGTTCGTCGACTAAAAATTCCGTATCGCCTACTTCTTCCACTTTAACCCACCGCAGCATCTGACGGATGATTACCTCAATATGTTTGTCATTAATCGTCACCCCTTGCAAGCGATAAACTTCCTGGATTTCGCGTAACAGATATTCAGCCAATTCTTTTTCGCCCAAAACTCGAAGAATATCGTGAGGATTTACCGGACCATCCATGAGGGGCGTGCCCGCCCTGACTTTTTCGCCGTCGCTCACTGTAATATGGGCACCTTTGGGAATGAGATATTCCTTCTCGTCACCTCTTTCATTGCGGACTGTAATCTTCCGGTATCCCCTAACGAGCCCGCCGATATGGACAAACCCGTCGATCTCAGAGATGATCGCCGGGCTTTTTGGCCGCCGGGCTTCAAACAATTCCTCAGCCCGGGGCAATCCTCCCGTGATATCCTTTGTCCTGGCTACCTCTCTTGGTATCTTGGCTAAAATGTCGCCTGCAAAGACTGTTTGTCCATTCTTAACTTCAAGATGAGCCCCAGAAGGCAAATAATATCTTTTCAGGACAACTCTTGACTCATCAACCTTGCTGAGGCTCTCCGGAGCAACGACCTCAATTCTTGGCTGCAATTTTTCCTCTCTCGATTCTGTTATCACCTGCGTAATTAAGCCAGTGAATTCATCCTGGACTTCTTCCATGGTAATGCCTAAGGCAATATCATGGAATTCCACCGCACCAGCATCCTCGGTGAGAATATAGGTATTAAATGGGTCCCATTCAGCAAAAGCCTGCCTCGCCTTGACTTCGCCACCGTCGGGCACAAGAACCTTGGCCCCATAGGGAACTTGGAAGTGCTCAATCTCTCGACCGCGATAATCAAGCACCGCAATGTTCGCATTACGATTCACCACCACCAGCTGACCTTCTTTATTAGTTACTGTTTTAACATTATTAAACTTGACAATTCCCTCATTTTTGGCTTCCAACCGCGACCTCTCAGTACCCCGCAAGGCAATGCCGCCAATATGAAAAGTCCTCATAGTCAACTGCGTCCCAGGCTCACCTATTGATTGGGCCGCAATTATGCCCACCGCTTCCCCCATTTCTGCCATCTTTCCAGTAGAGAGGTCCCGGCCGTAGCAAAGCTGACAGACACCCCGTCTTGATTCACAGGTTAAGACTGACCTAATCTTGACCCGCTCAATCCCTAAGTTAATAAACTTTTCCGCCACCGCTTCTGTAATTTCCTGGTTCATGTCAACCAGCACTTCATTAGTGTCGGGATGAAGCACCCTTTCTAAGGCAATTCGGCCAACAATTCTCTCGATAAAAGGCTCGATGATCTCGCCGTTTTCGACGATCGCGGTTACGTTTACTCCCTTTAAAGTACCGCAGTCATGCTGGTCGACAATTACTTCTTGAGCGACGTCGATCAACTTACGAGTTAGATATCCAGAATTGGCCGTTTTAAGGGCAGTATCAGCTAATCCTTTGCGAGCGCCGTGCGTCGAGATAAAATATTGTAAAACATCAAGACCTTCCCGTAGATTAGAAACGATGGGCGTTTCGATAATCTCGCCTGAAGGCTTGCTCATCAAGCCGCGCATGGCGGCCAATTGGCGGATTTGTTGGCGATTACCTCGAGCTCCTGAATCCACCATCACGAAAAGAGGGTTAAGCTCCCTTGTTTCGAAACTAACCCGACGCATCTTCTCGACCATAGCGTTGGAAACTTGTTCAGTAACAGCTGTCCAGATTTCTACTACGCGGTTAAATCTTTCGCCAGCCGTAATCGTGCCATCGCGATAAAGACGTTCCACCTCTTGAGCTTCCTTTTCCGCCTTTAGAACAATACTGGCTTTTTCCTCAGGGATGAGGAAATCGTCGATTCCCAAAGAGAAACCAGCCAGCGTGGCATAAGTAAAACCCAGCTCTTTCATCCGGTCCAGGAGTTCAACTGTCGCCGACAATCCCACTTTCTGGAAACAATAATAGACCAGGTTTTCTAACCCCTTCTTTTTCAACATACCGTTAACGAAGGGAATGTTGGGCGGCAAAATGTTGTTAAAAATTATCCTCCCGGGAGTGGTCTCGATCAGTTTCCCCCGGACTTCAATTACGGGACAAATGTTGACTGCTTGGTCATCATAATAGGTCGCCAAATTCATCAGCCGACCTGCGTACCTAACCTTTATCCTGGCTTGAAGGTCAACTTCCTTGTCCTCTAAGGCTAATAGAACTTCTTCCGGAGAAGAAAAAATTCGGCCTTCCCCTTTCAGGCCTTTTTTCTCGATTGTCAAATAATAGCAACCCAAAACCATGTCTTGGCTGGGGATAGCCAGGGGTCGACCGTTAGCTGGGGAAAGAATGTTATGGCTGGAGAGCATAAGAGTCTGAGCCTCAATTTGCGCTTCCACTGATAAAGGCACATGAACAGCCATCTGGTCGCCGTCAAAGTCTGCATTAAAGGCGGCACAAACTAAGGGATGAATCTGGATGGCCTTGCCCTCAACCAGGATGGGCTCAAATGCCTGAATACCTAAACGATGAAGCGTTGGTGCTCGGTTGAGAAGGACGGGATGTTCCCTCACGACTTCTTCTAAGTAATCCCAGACTTCAGGCCTTTCCTGTTCGTGCCATTCTCGCGCCACTTTAACGCTGGGAACCAAACCTTCTTTCTCCAGTTTATGGAAAATGAAAGGCTTAAAAAGCTCCAAAGCCATTTTCTTAGGCAACCCACATTGATGGAGCTTGAGCTCCGGGCCAACCACGATTACCGACCGACCAGAATAATCAACCCGCTTACCCAAAAGGTTTTGGCGGAAACGGCCCTGCTTCCCTCGCAAGGCTTCACTCAATGACTTGAGCGGTCGGCGGTTAGCCCCGAGATGAACTCGACCCCTGCGGCCATTATCGAACAAGGCGTCAACGGCTTCCTGGAGCATTCTTTTTTCGTTCCGGATAATAAGCTCCGGCGCCTTGAGCTCAATCAGTTTTTTCAACCGGTTATTACGATTGATCACCCGGCGGTAAAGGTCATTCAAATCAGAGGTAGCGAAACGGCCGCCGTCTAAGCGAACCAGCGGTCGGAGGTCAGGGGGCAGAACTGGTATAACCTTAAGAATCATCCACTCGGGCCGATTACCTGATTTCAAGAGCCCCTTAAAAACGCGCAATCGCTTAGCATAACGTAGTTTGCGCTGTTGTGAGGTTTCCTTCTTCATCAATTTTCTTAGCCGCTCGGCCTCTTTGTTAATATCAATCTTAGAAAGGAGTTTATCTATGGCCTCAGCGCCGATGCCGGCTTCAAAACGATGACCGTATTTTTCTTGGGCCTCTTTATATTCTTCTTCTGATAAGAGCTGTTTTTCTTTGAGCGGCGTATCACCAGGGTCGAGGACGATATAAGATTCAAAATAAAGGACCTTTTCCAGGTCCTTCATGGTCATATCAAGAACCAAGCCAATCCGGCTGGGAGGGCTCTTAAAAAACCAAATATGAGCGACAGGGGCGGCGAGCTCGATATGCCCCATTCTCTCCCGGCGAACCTTGGATTTGGTAACTTCGACCCCGCACCGTTCGCAAATTATGCCTCTGTATTTCATCCGTTTATATTTGCCGCATAGACACTCATAATCATTGATGGGGCCAAAAATCTTAGCACAGAAAAGACCGTCTTTTTCGGGCTTAAAAGTTCGATAGTTTATCGTTTCGGGCTTGGTTACTTCTCCCCAGGACCAGCTGCGAATTTTTTCAGGGGAAGCGATGGTAATTCTCACCCGGTCAAAATCAATCCTCGTTTTCCCTGAATTTGGCCTGGTGTTCATGTTCCCTCTCCTTTGGCCTTTTTGGGGACCTGAATTCCCCAAGGCAACATAGGCTCTCTTTCTGTTTTCTCTAATTCGACGTCAAGGCAAAGACTTTGCAGTTCTCGAATTAGGACGTTGACTGATTCCGGCAAACCTGGAGAGAAATCAAGGTCTCCTTTGACAATCGCCTCATAAACCTTGGCCCTGCCTTCTACATCGTCCGATTTAACCGTGAGCAACTCCTGAAGAGTATGGGCGGCGCCGTATGCCTCCAAAGCCCAAACTTCCATTTCACCGAAGCGCTGGCCACCAAACTGGGCTTTTCCACCCAAGGGCTGCTGAGTAATTAAAGAATAAGGGCCAGTGGAACGGGCATGAATCTTATCATCAACCAGATGATAAAGTTTCATCATATAAATATACCCGACGGTCACCTCTTGGTTAAAAGGCTCACCAGTAACACCGTCATAGAGCACAGTTTTCCCGGTTTCAGGAAGCCCGGCTTGGCGGAGCAGTTTTCTGACCTCCTCCTCGGTCATTCCGTCAAAAACAGGGGAGGCAATCCAGAGGTTAAGCTTCTTGGCCGCCCAGCCAGCGTGGGTCTCTAAGATCTGACCAACGTTCATTCGGGAAGGCACTCCTAAGGGATTAAGGATGATTTCTACTGGCGTCCCATCAGGAAGGCGGGGCATATCCTCTTCCGGAACAATCTTGGCTACAATACCCTTATTGCCATGGCGTCCCGACATTTTATCGCCCACAGAGAGCTTTCTTTTCATTGCGATATATACTTTAACGATCTGAATAACGCCCGGGGCCAATTCATCACCCTTCTTTAAAGTGTCGACTTTTTCTTTAAAGTCAGCCTTGAGGGCTTCGACCTGGCGCCGGGCTTTTCTTTCTATGTCCCGGACCTTGCGGTCTCTTTCTGAATTCTCTTCCAGTTTGAGCTTGCCATAATCTTCTGGGTCTATCTGGTCCAGGATTTTTTCTGTAAGTTTCATGCCTTTAGTCAAAGTAACGCCAGAAACTTTATGGTCACGACCAACTATTTCTCCTTTGAGAATAGCTTTCAAGCGGCGCCATTTTTCGCGATCGATGATACTAATTTCGTCATCGAGGTTGCGCTTCATTCTGTTAATTTCTTCCTTCTCAATGATTTTAGCCCGGAGACCCTTTTCACTCCCACGGCGGGTAAAAATCTTGACGTCGATTACCGTTCCTTCAATGCCCGGAGGACAATAAAGAGAGGCATCCTTAACATCAAGGGCCTTTTCACCAAAAATGGCCTTGAGCAATTTTTCTTCGGGCGTAAGCTGAGTCTCTCCCTTGGGCGCAACCTTACCCACCAAGATGTCGCCGGGCTTGACATAAGCGCCGATACGGACAATACCGTTCTCATCGAGATTGCGCAGGATCGATTCGGGAACGTTAGGAATATCCCGGGTGATTTCCTCCGGCCCTAATTTGGTATCGCGAGCTTCGATACTCTCCTCGACGATATGAATAGAGGTGTAAATATCTTCTTTAACCAGTTTTTCACTAACGACAATGGCGTCCTCAAAATTATAGCCTCGCCAGGGCATAAAAGCACAAAGAATGTTCTGGCCTAAAGCCAACTCGCCTTGGTGAGTACAGGCGCCGTCGGCCAAGATTTGACCCTTCTCCACCCGCTGTCCTTTGTGGACAATCGGTCGCTGGTTAATGCACGTATTCTGATTGGTTCGCCTGAATTTTGTTAACAAATAAAGGTCAGTACCTACTTCATAATCGTTAGGGTTGTCTTTTTCGTCAACCCGGACCAAGATTCTTTCGGCGTCGACAAACTCCACAATTCCCGCTCGGCGGCAGACGACCACATCGCCTGAACCGCGAGCGACGAGAGGTTCAATTCCTGTGCCGAGAAGCGGCGCTTCAGGCCTGAGCAAAGGCACCGCCTGTCGCTGCATGTTGGAACCCATCAGGGCCCGGTTGGCATCATCATGCTCAAGAAAGGGAATCAGGGCTGCCGACAGGGAAACTAACTGCTTGGGAGAAACATCGATGTACTCCACCTGGTCGCGTGGAATAAGTTTAAAATTACCGCCCAGGCGAGCGCTGACATAATCATCCAGCAGGAACCCCCTTTCATCAATCCTGGTGTTAGCCTGAGCGATGTTATGTTTCTCTTCCTCCCAAGCTGTAAGATAAAAGCAAGTTGGCTCAGCCACCGGTAAACGACGCGCTCGATTCTTCCCCAGCTCTTCGACTGTCTTTTCAAAGACACTTTTTTCTACCACCTGACCAATTTCCAAAGAGCTGTCACCAGGATTAATGACCCGAACATAATCAACAATCCGGCCGTTCCTGACCTGTCGATAGGGGGTTTCAATAAACCCAAAAGGATTAACTCGGGCGTAGCAACTAAGCGAGGAAATCAAACCAATATTCGGTCCTTCAGGAGTTTCGATAGGACAAATCCGGCCATAGTGAGAGGCCTGAATGTCTCTGACCTCAAACCCAGCTCTTTCCCGACTCAACCCACCTGGTC
Organism: uncultured Eubacteriales bacterium; assembly: GCA_964627255.1. GTDB lineage: Bacteria > Acidobacteriota > Aminicenantia > Aminicenantales > CALLJL01 > CALLJL01. The sequence goes on along the minus strand of CAZVIN010000095.1, from coordinate 5,193 downwards.
CGAGGGCACTGAGACGCCTCTTATGGGTTATTTCAGCCAAAGTATTAATCTGGTCCATGAATTGAGATAATTGAGAGCTACCAAAAAATTCTTTAAGGGCTGCCATAACGGGCTTAGAATTTATTAGATCCTGAGGCATGGCTGCGCTCAGGTCTGAGCTCACGGTCATTTTTTCTTTGATGGTCCGCTCCAAACGAGTCAAGCCAATACGAAAAGCGTTTTCTATTAGCTCGCCGACTGAGCGTACCCGACGGTTACCTAAATGGTCGATATCGTCAACCTCGCCTTCACCATTGCGCAGCCGGAACAAATACTTGATTACCTCCACATAATCCAACGGCCTGAGGACCTTTTCTTCCAGCGGGGTTTCTATTCCCAGCTTAATGTTAAGTTTGAGCCGGCCAATGCGGGAAAAATTATATTTTTGCGGGTTAAAAAACATATTTTGAAAAAGGTTATGGGCGCTCTCGACTGTATGCGGCTCACCTGGCCGGAGCTTGCGATAGATTTCCGCCAAAGCTTCCTGAGTACTCTTGCGCGGGTCTCTGCGAACGGTGTTACTGATGATGTCCCCACAAGGGTTTTCCTTAGGAAAAAAGACCTCGAAGGGTTCAGCTCGCGCCATTAACAAATCTAACTGAACGTCGCCTAATTCTTCGTTAGCTTTAACTTTTCCCTTGACGGAGGTCAAGGCGTAAGCATTCTGAAGCTCCCGCTTGCTTATGAGAATTCGTTCAATTCCCTTGCTCTTGAGGATTGCGAGCGTTTCGGCGACTATCCTTTTTCTACCAGGCCAGAGGACTGCCTTCCCCTTTGCCTCCGGAATGTCCTGATTCAGAGTTTTCCCGATTAAATTTTCATTGACTTCAACATAAAGCTTACCCTCTTCAGGAATAACCCGAATGACTTTATAAAAAAGGCGAATGATATCCTCGTCGTTACCGAAACCCAAAGCTCGCAAAAATACGCTGGCCAGGAACTTTTTCTTGCGGTCCAGCCGAACGTGGAGCAAGTCTTTGGTATCATACTCAAACTCGACCCAGGCCCCTCGGTAGGGGATTATTTTGGCAATGTAACATCCCTTAGTCTCAGCCGGACGAAAATAAACTCCCGGAGACCGCTGCAATTGGCTGACAACGACCCTTTCCACGCCGTTAAAAATAAACGTGCCCTTTTCAGTCATTAAAGGAATATCGCCAAAATAAACTTCCTGTTCTTTGATGTGCTTTAGACGACGACTCTTAGCTCCAGAGTCCTTCTCCCAAGAGATTAAGCGGAGCTTGACTCGCAGGGGGGCAGCATAGGTATAACCCTTTTCAATACACTCGGCGGGTGAATATTTTACCTTGAGTTGCACTCGGTCGCCGCAGTGTTCACAAAGGGGAATATCGAATTGACGGGAAGAATGGCAATAGGGACAGACTTCAGTCTTAGTTAGGTCAAGGTTATATGCCAGAAGCGTGCCACATGCCCGGCATCGCGGCCGTGAATTCTCCACTCCCTTCAAACGGCCGCATTTGCATTCCCACGTGCCGACGGTATAGTTGATGAATTCCAGCTGCGTTGTCTCTTTGAAATCAGAAATCGGAAAAATATCTTTAAAGGCAGCCTGTAAGCCGACATCCTTCCTCTCTTCCGGCAAGAGATCCATTTGCAGGAATTCATTGTAAGAATCTATTTGAACCGAAAGCAGTTCCGGCATGGGAAAGACCGCTTTCATCTTGGAAAAATCAACCCGCTGCCGATGATTAGTGGAGAAATCACTCCCTTTACTCATATTTCCCCTCGACACATAATATCAGGAAGGCACCATCGCCTTCCCCCGCAAATCCAGAAAAAAAAGTCTTTCTGGATCACTGGATTTCAACGACGGCGCCGACTTCCTCGAATTTCGCCTTGATGGCTTCCGCTTCTTCCTTGCTGACATTTTCTTTTATTGGTTTGGGCAAAGTGTCAACAAGGTCTTTGGCCTCTTTTAGTCCTAAATTAGTTAATTCTCGGACTATCTTGATGACATTGATCTTTTTATCCCCAGCATTTTTGAGGACAACCGTAAACTCAGTTTTTTGTTCCTCAGCCTTAGCTTCAGCCGCTGGCGACGCTCCCATTCCAGGCATAGCCACCGGAATGGCGGCGGCTGCTGAGATTCCGTACCTCTTCTCAAACTCCTTAATATAATCAGCAAGTTCGAGGAGGGTTAAGCTGTCTAAATGAGCAAAAAACTGCTCCTTGGTAAGCCGAATTTCACCGTTTGTCATTTTTACCTCCAACCCTATTTTTTAGTTTTTAGTTGATTCAACATCGACCCAAATTGGCTAAGAGGGGCTTGCATGGTTCGCAGTAAGTTGACCAGAGGCGAAGAGATAAGATAGGCTATTTTCGCCAAGAGCTCAGACCGGGAGCTTAAGCGACAGACCTCATCAAACCTTTCGGGCGGAAATGCCCGCCCCTGGACCACCCCTCCTTTGACATAAAGCACTTTATTTTGGGCGGAAAACTCTTTTAAGAATTTGGCTAAGGCGATGACGTCGCCGTCAGGAAAAGCCAAGGCAGTTGGTTTTTGAAAAAAAGCTTGCACTTCCGCCGGGAGCTCGCGACGCAGCGCTCGCAAGGCCAACCTATTCTTAACTACTTTAAACACACCTCCCATCTGACGGATAGCTTTGCGCAAACGCGTGGCCTGAGCGACGGTAAGCCCCTGAAAGTCAAGAACATAGAAGGAATCATACTTAGAAAAAAGTCCATCTAATTCCCTTATCAGCTTAGTTTTACTCTCCCTTTTCAACGCCTGCCTCCCTCTTAGTTGCCTATAAAGTCTCTATGACAGATTCAGAAATTTTTAAAGACGGTCCCATCGTCGATGAAATAGCCAGGCTCCGGATATATTTGCCCTTAGCCGCCGGCGGTTTGGCCTGTAAAATAGCCTGGAGAAAAGCCCGGATGTTCTCTATCAGCTTGGCCTCGGAAAAGGATAACTTGCCCACCCCAGCATGAACGATACCGGTCTTGTCAACCCGGAACTCTACTTTCCCCGCCTTTATTTCTTGAACCGCCTTTTTAATATCAAAAGTCACCGTGCCCGATTTAGGGTTGGGCATCAAACCTTTAGAACCAAGAATCCGACCCAGTTTGCCCACGCTTCGCATGACGTCGGGCGTGGCAATTAAAACATCAAAATCCAGCCAGCCGGAAGCAATTTTCTCGACCAGTTCTTCGCCTCCCGCATGTTCCGCCCCTGCTTCCTCCGCCTCTTTGATTTTCTCCCCTGAAGCAATGACGCAAATTTTTTTGGTTTTTCCCGTCCCGTAGGGCAAAACCACTGTTCCCCGGACCATCTGGTCAGAATACTTCGGGTTGACTCCAAGACGCAGAGCGACATCCACCGTCTCGTCAAACTTGGCATAACTGAGCTTTTTCAAGAGGCTGACGGCTTCTTCCAGAGAAAATTCGGTTTTGGCCACTTGTTGTTTGGCCTGTAGGTATTTTTTGCCTCGGTTACTCACTGACGACCTCCAATCCCATATTTTTTGCCGTACCGATAATTATTTTTTTCGCCGCTTCAAGGTCATCAGTATTTAAGTCAGGTAGTTTAATCCGGGCAATTTCTTCAATCTGCTTCATCGTCACCTTGCCCACTTTTTCTCTATTGGGAGCGCCTGATCCCTTGGCAATTCCGGCAGCCCTTTTTAATAAAAAAGAAGCGGGAGGGGTCTTAAGCTCCAGGGTAAAAGTACGGTCTTTAAAGATGGTCACAACCACAGGAACAATCATGCCATCTTCCATCCGCGCCGTCTTTTCGTTGAACTGACGGACAAATTCCATGATGTTGACATTATGTTGCCCCAGGGCCGGCCCAACTGGAGGAGCCGGGCTGGCTTGCTTGGCGGTTAACTGGAGCTTGACCTGGGCGACTACTTCTTTGGACATTATTGCCTCCTAAATTTTTTCCACTTGGAGAAATTCAAGCTCAACCGGGGTAGAACGACCAAAAATAGTGACTAAAACTTTAAGGGTATTTCGTTCGTGATTAACCTCTTCAACGATTCCGTTAAAATTATAAAAAGGTCCGTCAATAATCCGGACAGCCTCGCCCTTTTCAAAGGTGTGTTTGGGCTTAGGTTTCTCCGAAGTTTTTTCCATATGCCGAACAATTTGACTGACTTCCTCGCGACTCAGAGGCACGGGTTTCCGTCCCGAGCCCACAAACCCCGTCACTTTCGGTGTCTGCCGAACCAGATGCCAGGTGACATCGTCAAGGTCCATTTCCACGATGATATAACCTGGATAGGCTCTCTTAGTCGAAACAACTTTGCGGCCTCCTTTGATCTCAACTACGTCCTCGGTAGGGATGATAATTTGGCCGAATTTATCCGCTAAACCAGTCTCCTCAGCTCGTTGGCGAATGGATTCGCTGACGAATTTTTCATACCCGGAATAAGTATGAACGATGTACCATTGTTTCGCCATAGCGACCTCAGTTTAACGAAGCAGCGTCTCCACTCGGGTCAGAATCCAAGAAAAAATCACATCCCAGAGGAAAAGATAAAACCCGAAAAAGATGACCGCTAAAATAACCACCAGAGTCGTGTTGGTTACTTCTTTCCGGGAAGGCCAAGTAACCTTCTTAGCCTCAGTTCGGACCTCTCGGAGGTAGTTAAAAAAACGCTTCCACCATCTTTCCTTAGAATCCATAGCCAATCCTTCTAGGCTCCGAAATATGATTTGCCTCTCGCCACCACAGCGCGAGGGGAATTAATACCTGGCAGGTGAGGCAGGACTCGAACCCGCAACCTGCGGTTTTGGAGACCGCCGCTCTAACCAATTGAGCTACTCACCTGCCCTTCTTATATGTCGGGCTCAGCTTCTTTTCACTCCTTAAAATTTATTTTACCTCTTTGTGCAACGTATGCTTTTGACAGAATGGGCAGTATTTTCTTAACTCCAGCTTCTCCGTCTGTTTCTTTTTGTTGCGCGTGGTATTGTAGTTACGCCTTTTACATTCTGAGCACTGAAGCGTGATTATTTCGCGCATGTCTCAAAACCTATCCTACTTACTCCAAGATTTCGGTGATAGTGCCAGCGCCAACCGTGCGGCCGCCTTCCCGAATCGCAAACCGCATCGCCCGCTCCATCGCCACCTCCGTTATCAACTCCACCTCTATCTCGACATTGTCCCCAGGCATCACCATCTCT
>CAZVIN010000094.1:0-8193 GCA_964627255.1 uncultured Eubacteriales bacterium | reverse complement strand
GTCTCATAAAGATAAGTATCTTTTTGCTGTTCGAGATAAAGGCTGGTCGCCGTTCGGCTGAGGTAACCAGAAAGAGGGTCGAGCGAATTGACCAACCCGCGCAGGGCTCCGTCCATGGTTTGGAAAGGGTCTTTTTCTTCTATATATTCGCTTCGGACCAATCGGAAAACAGACAAAAGGGGCTCGAAAGGCTTCTCGGCCGGCGAGGCGGCCGGTCCAGCAGTAATAATTCCCTTTTGAAAAAGAATAAGCACGTTGAGAAAAAGGAGGAAGAGAAGAAAAATGAGCTTGATTCGTTTCATAAGTAAAAAATTATTTTATCATTTTTTCCGCAGCCATTGCAAGGGGTCGAGAGCCTTGGTTTTATAACGGATTTCAAAATAAAGGCAGAGGCCTTTCAAGGAGCCAGAATCGCCCGCAATGGCTATAGGCTGACCTTCTTGAACCCAGTCCCCTTTGTTAATCAAAAAATCAGCACAATGGCCGTAAAGAGAATAATAATTTAGGCCGTGGTCGACGATGACCAGGTCGCCATAGCCCTGAAAGTTATCGGCGTAGACAACCTTACCGGCATGAACAGCGCGGACAGTTCGGTCCTGGCCAACGGGGGCTATTTCGATGCCGTTATTAAGAGTTACGGTGTTAAACTGAGGGTGCCTCTGGAGGCCGAAGTGGGTGATTATTTTACCGATGAGAGGCCAGGGAAGCTTGCCCTTTTTTTCATAAAAGGGAACGAAGCGGAAAGGAAGGGTCACTTCTTGTTTAATAATTTTATCCATCAGAGCTTGGAGTTGCTCTGCCCTTTCTTGGTATTCCTTAATCGACTGTTCGAAGAGCAGTTTATTCCGCTGGACGCGAAGGGTAAATTCCCTTAGGCTCCTTTCCTTGTTTTCGAGTGCTTGTCTTTTCTCTTCTGCCTGGTCATAAAGTTTTTGGAGTTCGCGGCGTTTGGTTTCCAGCTGACGGGTAGACTCATTTAAATTAGCCTCAGTTCTTAGGTATTCATTCAAGACGCTATTTTGATGCTCAACAAGGAGCTCGAACCTTTTGTTCTCGGCAATAATCGAAGTTAGACTATCGGCGCGGAGAAAAAAATCTGCCCAGTTAAGACGGCCATACTTATATAAACTGACCAAAGTTTTTTCCATTTGTTGTTTTTGCTGGTTGAGTTTTTGCCGGAGGGAGTTGATTTCACCCCTAAGCCGGGCGACTTCTTTATCTATCTTTTGCCTTTCGGCGACGTTCAAATTGATTTCAGTCAGGAGAAGCTTTTTCTCGAGCGAGAGCTGGTTTAATTGAGAAAGAAGTGAAGTTTCCTTTTGTTTTTCTTCCTGAAGTTTTTCCTGAAGCAGATTGATTTCTTCTTTAATCTTTTTCAGCCGGCGGTCAAAATCACTGATGTCCTGACCGGAGGCAGATAATGATAACGCGATGGCACACGTCAAAAGATAAAAGCTGAACAAGCCTGCGCTGAAGAGGCCGAAGTGTAAATTTCTCGTTTTCCGGTTCATTTCCTCAGAACATAGAGAGTGCCGCCCACCAGACCGAGAATGAGGACAAAGCCCACATCAACCATAGAAAAGGAAAAAGCGACCTGAGCAGGGATAGAATAAAAGGCAAAAATTTCTATGTAAGCTCCTTCTCTTAACCCCAGGCCGTTGATAGTAATCGGAATGAGTTGAATAAAATGGACTACCGGAATTACCATGAAGTAATCAAGCAAAGGGATCTTTAGGTGAAGCGACCGACCGATAAGGAAATAATAAATAATTACGTTCAATTGCAGGACTAACGCCCAGAGCATAGCCCGCATAAAGGCGGCCTTCTGCTGGCGGTAATTGATGATCGTTTCTCGAAAGATAATTATTTTTGCTGCCAACGACCCGGGGTGGCTGTTTTTTAAGAATCGGGAGAGAAGCCGAGGCCAGGGAAGAAAGAGAAAAGCCAGAATACCAGCAAAGCCTAAGGCCCCGAAGCCCAGAGCTACCCAGATAAAGGGTAATTGATTGGCTAAGTCCAGACGAATAACCGAGACTCCAAGGGCAAAGAGGAAAAGGATAAGCAAGCCGGTTAACCTTTCGACTATGACAATGGCTGAAGATTTAACTATGGATTGAGAGTATTTTGACCCATCCCAAATCCGAACCACATCACCGCCAAAGCGGGTGGGTAGAAAATTATTGAAAAAAGTGCCTACAAGGTAAGACTGGGCCAGGAGTTTGAGGGGGACGTCATCGCCCTGCGCCCGGATTAAGATCTGCCAACGATAGGCGCTGACTATAAGGCCCACAGCATGAAGCGAAAAAGAAATAAGCAGCCATGGCAGGTCAACATGACGAAGGGTTAAAAGAACCTGACTCAGGCTGGTTTTCTGCGTGAAAATATAAGCCAACAAAGCGAAACTAAAAAGAAACTTAGCTAAGGTAGGAAGAATTCTTTGCTTCTTAGGCCGCGGCGCCAAATTTTTCATTGATGATAATTATTTTTTATCATAAATTGGGTTTGGGCAAAAGCTCAGGCAAGAGAACTAAGTATGAGCTGATTGGGAAAAGAAATTAATAAAACCGGTTTCTGATGAAGAAACTAAGTCTTCAAATTGCTGCCGACCAAATCTTGGTCTCGGCCTTGGCTGCTGTTAAACCCGAGCGTCTTATCAAGGCGGCAATAACAAAGAAAGGGTCGCAAATCATCTTTCGAAGTCAAGGACGAGAGGTGCTGGTCGATCTGGAGCAATTTGGCGAGGTCTTTTTGGTGGCCTTTGGCAAGGCCGCTCCATTTATGGCTACCGCCTTTCTTGAAATACTCGGCGATAGAGTGAAAGAAGGAATAGTAGTTTGCCTACCTGGGATACCTTTCTCCTGGCCTCGAATAAAAAAGGTCGAGGCCCCTCACCCTTTTCCAGATGAGAGAAGTATCAAAGCAGCTGAAATTATCCTAAGCCTGGGACAACGAGTCCAACCAAACGACCTAGTTTTTTTCTTAATTTCCGGAGGAGCTTCAGCGCAGGTAGTTAAACCCTTACCACCGATTAATCTCGAGGAAAAAGCCGGGGTGATCAAAGTGCTAATGAAAGCTGGCGCTGAGATCAAGGAGCTCAACGTTGTGCGGAAACACCTTTCAGCGGTTAAGGGAGGAAGAATGGGAGCTCATTTTGCGGCTGCTACCTTGGTCAACCTAATTATATCCGATGTTATTGGTGACGATATTGAGACGATCGCCTCCGCTCCTACCGCTTGGGATTCAAGTACGTTCCTAGAAGCCCAAGAAATTCTGAAAAGATATAAGCTATGGGAGGCGGCGCCGATATCGGTCAAAGAGGTTATAGAAAAGGGGATAAGAGGCGAAATTAAAGAAACAAGAAAGAAGGGAGAGATAACTCAAGAAAAGGTTATCAATCTTATCGTCGGCAATAATAAAATAGCGTTGACCGCAGCGGCGGATAAGGCCAAGGAAATAGGTTTTAAGCCAATAATAATTAGTTGTCGGGAGTCCGGGGAAGCCAGAAAGGCAGCGCAGGTTTGGGCCTCATTGGTCCAAAGCCTTATTGCCAAGCCTGGCGGCTTGACTGAGCCGTTGGCGCTTATTGCTGGGGGCGAGTTAACAGTTACTGTAAAAGGTTCGGGCTTGGGAGGACGGAACACGGAGTTTTGCCTGGCCTTGCTTCGGGAGTGGCAGGAAAAGTCTTTGGCTGTGGAAATTGATTGGTGCGGGGCATCGCTGGCGACTGATGGTCGCGACGGCCCTACTGAGGCGGCAGGGGCCCTGATTTACCCGTCGGTATTAAAAAAAGCAGCCGTAAAGGGTCTTGTGTTGAGCCATTATCTCGATAATAATAATTCCTTTAGCTTTTTTGAAAAGGTGGGCAGTCTAATTATGACTGGCCCGACAAAAACCAATGTCATGGATATCAGACTTTTACTTTTAAGGCAAAGCATCAACAAATGACAAGGACCGAGCGGGAGGCAAATTAAAGATGAAACCTATCGAGATTAAACCAGGGATTTATTGGGTCGGCGTTAATGACCAAACAACTGACCTGTTTGAGGGGCTGTGGCCGATAAAAGAAACGGGAGTTTCCTACAATTCCTATCTGATTATGGATGAAAAGAAGGCCATAATTGATTTAATCAAGCCCATTAAAACTGAGGAGTATTTACTTGGCCTGGCCTCTTTAGTTTCTCTCGAGGAGATAGATTACATTATTGTTAACCACTTAGAACCGGACCATGCTGGGCTGTTGATGACTTTTTCTCGGTTAGCTCCGCAAGCTAAATTTATCGGTTCAGCAAAAGCCGTCGAAATGCTTCCCCGTTTTTTAAAAGTTAAAGAAACGGCGCGCCTCGAGGCAGTTAGTGACGGAGAAATATTAAATCTCGGTCAAAAAAAATTACAGTTTTTCTCGACGCCTTTTGTTCATTGGCCGGAAACTATGATGACCTACGAGCCAGAAACCAAGGTGCTTTTTTCCTGCGATGCCTTTGGCGGTTATGGAGCCATTCAGGGGAGAATATTTGATGACGAGGTTCAGGCGCTCGAGTTTTATGAAGAAGAGGCTTTAAGATATTACGTAAATATTGTGGCTAATTATAGCCAAAGGGTTATAGCGGCTATTGCGAAACTAAGAGATGTTCCGGTAGAAATAATAGCGCCCTCCCATGGGTTAATCTGGAGAAAGAATCCGCGCCGGATTATCGAACTCTACCAGAAATGGGCTCAATATGCGAGCGGGCCAGTAGAAAAAGGGATTACCCTGGTTTATGGCTCTATGTATGGCTTTACCGAGTCCATGGTAGGGGCGGTTGCCCGGGGCGTAGCTCGCACCGGTCTCGGCTGTCATATTTTTGATGGAGCCCGGACCAATGTTAGTTACATTCTTCCTTCCCTCTGGACAATGGAGGGAGTAATTATCGGAGCGCCAACTTATGAAGTAAAATTATTTCCGCCCCTTGCTGCGGTGCTGGAGATGGCCCGGCACAAAAGAGTTTTTGGCCGAAAAGCGGCCTATTTTGGTACCTATGGCTGGAGTGGTGGCGGGTTGAAGGATTTTCTGAGGCTGGCCGAGTCCCTTAGATGGAATGTCACCCATACCTTTGAGATTCAGGGTATGCCGGGTCCGGAAGAACTTTCTCGAGCTGAGAAGTGGGGAGAAGAGTTCGCCTCTTCACTGCTAAAGCCATAGGGGTTGCCCGTAAGTGTAGTTACAAACGTAATTATAATCACATGTAAAGGGCTTTATGTCGAGAGAGGCATTGTTTAGCGTTTGAGGGTGGAAAATGGGGACGGAAATAAAAAAGATTATGGCGGGAAAGGAATGCCTTAGTAGGTTAATTAACCAAAAAAACTCGGCGGCTAAATGATTTATGCCCAAAGGGCGCAAATAGATTTAACGCTCCTCCTCCATGTTGTGGGGGCTAGGTCTGGAGACGTCCGCGATCGCGTCACTTCGGCTCAGGTTTTCGACGCCGTTTCGTCTTCGCCCTTCTTGCCGCCGGCGGAACTCGCCTCCCGGTTCATAGGCTTAGCCCCGAAGTCCTTTTCCCCCTTTTGGCCTGTCCATTTGTCCTGTTTGGGTTCAGACATCCTCGGCGCCCAGAGGTTTCCTAGAAGGGCGATTCGGGTGGGCTAAATTTTCCATGGTCGCTTCTTCCATCCCGAACCTAGGCCTCGAACGAGCCCATATAAAACGGAAGAGGTCCGATTTAACCATGAATTGCCCGAGGGCGGATTAGGTTAGCCTATTTTCGGCTTATCGCTAAGAAGAAGCTAATAAAGTGAAAGATAAGGAGCAAGAGCAAAATATCTTAGCTATTCGCTGGGGTGGACTCGGTGACTTATTGATAATTTTACCGGCGCTTCGGCTTATTAAGCATATCTTTAACCGAAGTCGGATTACTTTAATCGCCAGGTCATCTTATGCTGATTTGCTAAAAGAGGCTCTCATAGTGGAAGAAATAATCAGCCTTGAAGATAGTCGCGTCAGTTATCTCTTCCAGAATAAGCCTGAAATTAAAGGAAAATGGCTGGAAGCTTTTGACCTGGTGGTGAGCTGGTTGAATAAGCCCCAGGTGGAATGGACCGAAGGGATGAAACGTTCTTTAAGCCAAAGATTCGTACCCATCATCGCCGAAAAACAAGAATTTCCCTTTACTCAGCATTTCTTTGAGGCTACGGCTGAGTTTTTAGGAAAGAAGGCTCCTAATCAACCGGATTATGAGCTCTTGGCATGTCTACCAGTCAGAGAGGAATGGCGGGATGAAGCCGAGAGATTTTTTCCCTGGTTGAGAGGTCAGCCCTTTGTGATTATCCACCCAGGTAGCGGGGGACGAGCTAAACGTTGGCCGCTAAGCAATTTTCTTGATATCGTCGATTACCTGGCTCGAAGGAGAATCAGTGGAGTAGTCGTCACCGGGTCAGCTGAAGAAGAATATGATTCACTTTTGGCTTCATTCCATTGGCCCGGAGGCTGGGGCTGGAGCCGCGAGCCAACATTGCGCGCCATTGCCTGGCTGCTCACCAAGGCTTCATTTTACATCGGCAACGATTCCGGGGTTACTCATCTGGCCGGGCTTTGTGGCTGCGCGGGAATAGCTCTTTATCGAGAAGAGGAAGCTCGACTATGGGCTCCTTCGGGAAAATTAAGAGTAATCCGAGCGTCTCATATAGAGGATATAGCCATTAATAATATCAAAGCGGAGATAAGGCAGTTATTGGCCGGCGAAAATGGTTAATCTGAGAGGAATTGAATCGGAACAATGGTAAATAAGGAAGGAAAGAAGGCGAATTGCCAGGCTTATGTGCAAAATGCCGTAATTTTAATAAAATCAATAAAATAGATAGAATATACACAGGTTTTCCACATAATTTTTAACAGTCTTGCTAAGGGGAAGATTATTAATAGGGTGGAGAAACGGGCTCACTTTAAATCAGGATTAAATTTGTGGTAAAATTCACCCATCTCAAAAACAGGAATAAAGATATGACTAAAGAGAACTGGAAGGGGGTCTTGGAGGATTGCTTTGAAAAGATCAGGCTGATTGAAAGATGCAAGGTGGAAACGAAGGAAAATTTCTTTCAGTTTTGCGAGTTTATAGCCGAACCCGCCTTTGAGACTTTGAGCGACGCCCTCAGGGAGTTTGGGCTGCGAGCTCGCTGGAAAAAGGAAAAGGCTTCGCTTCTCTACCTGGAAATTTCTTTTCCTAAATCGAGAGCTACTCAATTTGGTTATGCCATTTCTCTCCCACCTAATTCAATTCAATTAAAGCTTGAATTGAAATTGCGCGGTCGCCGAGAGAAGAATGTACCCTTTAACGAATGGGTCGAGCCCTTTATGCCTCAGGTTGAGCCAGAAAAAATTCTAACCGTAACAAAAGAAGAGGTAATTGAAGACGTCTTAAGACGTTATCGGGATTTTATGATCGCCATCCTTACTTCTTCGCCATAAAACCCCAATAAAATTAGGCGCAGAAATGAAACAAGGGTCATTAATTCTTATTAGCGACGGTCTTAAAGGACTGAGAAAAAGTGAAAAAAATTTGGTCATTTATTTATAAATGACAATGGAATCTAAGATATTGATTTTAATATTTTTAGTCACATTGGCTTTTATGCTTTCCTCGGCGGCGCAAGCTGGGGTGGTTGGTTTAGGGAACGATGATGAAGGCCATTGGGCGGAGATATTTCAGAAAGGGCAGAGGCAACAATTATTGGGGGCCTATCAGGAAGCTCTTGAGAGCTATGAGCAATTCATCGGCTTAGCTAAGAAAATCGGTCTTAAGGAAGAAACCCTGGATGGCTATGAAGGTCAAGGGTTAACCCTATGGAACCTCGGTCGAATGAAGGAGGCGGCGGAATGTTTCAAACAGGGACTCTCCTTAGCTCAGGAATGGGGGTTATTAACCCAGAAGAGGTTGTTTGAGAGTTATTTAGAGGTCTATGAGCTTTATCAACAGGGCAAAGAAAAGCGAGAGAAAATGGACTACAGGGGCTCCTTGGCTGATTTTGGTAAGGCGTTAGACTTGGCCAAGAGGATTAGATGCCGGGAGCTTGAATTGAAGTGCCTCCGGCAGGCCAGTCTGGTTTATTATGACCAGAATGACCTGGAGCAATTTTATAGGCTGAACGAAAGAGCCTTGCGTATTGCCCGCCTGCTTAACCATAAGCTGGAAGAAGGCCGCTGCCTCAACAATATTGGCA
>CAZVIN010000093.1:0-17261 GCA_964627255.1 uncultured Eubacteriales bacterium | reverse complement strand
AAGCCCAGGAAAAGGAGAAGCCAGTCAAGTATCTGGCCATTACGGGAGCGAGGTTAATTGACGGCACCGGCAACCCTCCTCTCGAAAGGGCAGTCATTATCATCGCCAACGACCGCATCGCTAACTGCGGTCCTAAAGGTCAGATAGAAATACCCAATGGAGCAGAAATTATTGACGTCAAGGGAAAAACCATCATTCCCGGGCTTATCGATGCTCATCTTCACTTTACTTATCCACCCAAGGAGGAAGAGTTCTTTTTCATCAACGAGGCAATTTCTGCTTTTCGGGCGGCCAATTTCCTTCGCCAGATGCTCCTAATTGGCGTCACGACAGTTCGCGATGTCTCTTCCTTCGGCCGCGTCGGCTATGAAGCTAAAAAAGCTTTTAATTCAGGATTTTTTGAAGGCAGCCGACCAATCGTCACTGGCCCTGGTATTACCTCTACCGGCGGTCATGGTACTGAGGGTTATCGCTTAGGAATTGTGGAAGAGGCTGACGGTGCGGCTGGTTTTCGTCGGGCTGTCCGGCAGAGGGTTAAGGAGGGAGCTGACTTGATCAAGATTCTGCCTCCTTACTCGCGGGAGGAAATTTTGGCGGCCGTGGAAGAAGCTCATTTTCATGAAAGATTTATTACCGTTCATTCTGGAGTCTATAAGGCTCAATATGATTTTGTCCGCTGGGCGGTGGAAGCGGGGGCTGATTGTATTGAGCATGCTTATGCTCTCCCGGAAGATGTAATCCCTCAGATGGCAGCTAAGAAAATCTATTGTGTTCCGACGCTTTCCATTTTGATTAAATTGGGAAATCAATATAAAGAGAGAGGCCCGGAATGGGAGTGGAAGGTAAAGAAATATTTGGAATGCCAGGAACTTTTCCGCAAGTTGCGGGCGGCAGGCGTAAGAATGGCAGTGGGCACAGACGCCGTTGGGGAGAACATGGCTTTTTACCCCCATTTTTATTTTGAGGAAGTCGAAAACTTTGTGGCGTTAGGGGCTTCGCCCCTGGAAGCCATCGTGGCTGCAACCAGAATATCGGCTGAAGTCAGCGCAGCCAGTGACCGATTAGGGACTATTGAGAAAGGGAAAATCGCTGACCTGGTCGTTCTGGCCGGCGACCCGCTAAAAGATATTAAGCAACTGCGGACGGCAGAAATTATTATCCAGGCCGGCCGGCTCATCCCCCTAAAATAGTGGCAGGCTACATATTTCTTGTATCATATTTTTTTCGATGCTTACTTCACCTAGTTAAGACTTCTTGGGCTTGGCAGAATTTTAAGGCAAGGCTCTTAGATTCAAGAGAGATTTATAAATTTCGGCTCCTCCGCGTTTTGGATGGGTGAACCTCAAGAATTATTAGAGACCAGGTCTGAATATAAAAAAGGCCGGACATAGCCAACCGAGGTTTCAAGTTTCTATTCCAGTCCGAGTCAAGGATAAAAATTGGAAATAGGCAGGAGGGCATTATTTTGGCGTCACCATTTTGGAGAGGGAGAGGTCGAGGGCTTCAACGAGGCGGTCGGCGTTGCTTCGGTTAAAAACCAGCGGCGGTTTTATTTTGATTACATTCTTCCAAGGGCCATCAGTGCTAACCAGAACCCCTAAATCCTTCATCCCTTCGGTTACAAAACCGGCTTCTTCGGTTGCTGGCTCCATTGTCTGGCGGTCCCTAACGAGTTCCACTCCTAGAAAGAGGCCCAAGCCCCTAACATCGCCAATCAAGGGATGATGTGATAGCAATTCCTTGAGGCGGGCTTTTAAATAAGCGCCAACACGGCGGGCATTTTCTTGCAACCCTTCTTCTTCTAAGGCCATGAGCACAGCCAGGCCTGCGGCGCAAGAGACAGGATTACCACCATAGGTATTAAAATACTCCATGCCGGTAACAAAGGCTTTGGCAATCTCCTCCGTGGTAATCACGGCACCTAAGGGATGACCGTTGCCAATCGGTTTACCTAAGGTGACAATATCAGGAACAATGTCCTGAGCCTCGAAACCCCAGAAATAGTCGCCTGTCCGGCCAAAACCGACCTGAACTTCGTCAGCGATACAAACCCCTCCCGCTTTTCTGACATATTCGAAGGCCTTTTTTAAATAGCCTGGAGGAAAGATTATTTGTCCAGCACAGCCCATCATCGATTCAGCGATAAAGGCCGCCACCCTTTTATTCCGACTTTCAGCCTTTTCTATGGCTTCTTTGACAGCCAGCGCATATTTTGTCCCCGCTTTTTTGTCCCCATATTTAAAGCGGCCGCGGTAAAGGTCTGGAGTTATAACCTTATGCACATAGGTCGGCGCTCCTTTTCCGCCTGGCCCGTCAAATTTATAGGGGCTTATCGCCACTAAGGAGGTGAGATTCCCATGATAAGCCCCATCAATAACAATAACTTCGCTTCCTCCGGTGCAATTAAAAGCGAGCCTGAGGGCGAGGTCGTTAGCTTCACTCCCGGAATTAACCAGAAAAACATAGCGCAGCTGCGGAGGAAGCTTCGAAGTTAATTTCTCAGCATAGATGGTTAATTGGTCATAAAGATATCTCGTGTTAGTGTTGAGAAGGCTCATCTGCCGGCTAACAGCTTGGACTACTTTGGGATGGCAGTGACCTAAGTGGCAGACATTATTTACCGCATCGAGATAAGTTTTACCTTCGGCATCATAAAGATACTGAAGAGCGCCGCGGACGAAGTAGAGCGGGCGGCGATAGGCTAAGCTCAGGGCAGCGGAAAAATGACTCTTTCTTTTTTCTAAAATCTCCTTTTTCCTCAAAAGGCTCGTTTGGGGTTGAAAACCGCAGGCTCGCCGCCAAAGTTGAATGATTTTTTGGGGGTTAGTTTCGAGGAGTTTTTCTAAAAGCAGCCAGGCAGGTTTCTCAGAGATAGAGATATATTTATTTTCGGGCTCCTCTCTTCTTCTCCAAGCAGACATAGTCACGCTGATGCAAAGACGAGCGATTATAAGCTCCGGAAGAATTTCGATTTCCCGCTCCTCTAAGGGGAAGCGGCGATGATAGGCCGAAAGCAAAGTTGCGGCGATAGCCAGGGGGTTTTCCTTGCCCATCATGGCGTAGGTCAAAGCGATAGCTATTTCCGCCGCGGTGTAAGTCTCGGCAATATCCCCAAAATCGATAAGGCCGATAATTTTGGGCCTCCCTTCTGGCCGAGCCGACTTTTCTTTGATAATCAAATTATTTTCATTGGCGTCATTATAGATAATGCTCTGGCGAAAGTGGTTTAGTTCAGGAATAACTCGCAGTTCGAGCTGCGTCAGATGATAATCAACCAGCCGGCGTTTCTCCGGCTCGGCGATAAATTTCAGCCTGTCTTTGGCCCAGAGAACATTCTTCAAGTCCCAGGGGATTTCTCTTCGCGCTGCTGGATGGTGAAAGTTTTCTAAGGCTCGGTCAATGGAACCAAGAAGTGAACCAAGCTCTCGCCAGGTGCTCAGCGGGACCTCTCTCAGGCGAGAAAAGGTATCGCCAGGAATATAAGTCAACAGGCGAATAAAGTATTTCTGACCATCTTTCCCTTCAACCCGGTTAATTAATTCGCCGTTAAGCGCCGGAAGAACCCGAGGAAATTGAATTGGAGGCAGCGCTTGCGCCAGAAAATCCATGACCTTATTCTGGAGGTCAAGTTCATCCCAGGTTTCTCCCCGGGCCGAGATCTTAAGGACAAATTCTCGTCCCTGGCGGTCGGCAAGATAAAAGTTGCGACAGGCATACCCTGCCAAATAGCGGGCGTCTGCCTTAATGCCGAAAAGCTCGCGGGCAATGTGCCGGGCCTCTTTTAAATTAAATTCTGGTCTTGGATATTCCTCTTTAATCATTTTTTCCTCCTCCTGGGGGCTAATTTTTTTATCTGGGCCAGCTCACCCGTTTACCCGATTTTTCCTCTTTATTGTCATATTTAGACCCGTCTAATGATTTACCCGATTTTTCTTTATAAAGCAAAGCGTTAATCTTTTCTCCATTCCGTTCCTTTATAGCTACCTCTTTCCCCACAAAAATGTCTGAAGAGCCATTATTTTGACGGCTAATTGAATTTAGGGCGGCGCCCTTTAGCCAGCAGATATGCCTAAAAAGATTTATTTGCTTTTTATAGTTCAAAGTAGCCTCGTTAGACCTGGTTGACCTGTTGATTATTAATACTTTTGCTTTTACTTTGCACCATCTTTCTGGCTCTGACTGTTATTATTGGAATTAGATATAGCGAGGGCTATTAACTTGATTACGAGCTGGAGAAATGATTTAAAATGATAAACATTTTTCCTGGGGAAACGAACTTATTATAAAATATAAGCATGAAATCGAGCAATAGAGTGAGAAAAAATAGCCGACAGAAGATAATAACTATTTTGATTTTTGCCTGGTTAATCGTTTTGTCCGGTCTTAGAGCCCAGTCGATTATCGAGAATCGTGAAAAGCCCTTAAATAAAAATGCTGGTCGGGTCGTTAAACTTAAAGAAGAATGGCGCCTTAGGGATAACCAGGTGGATTTTTATTTTAAAAACCCCACTAATCTTAAGGTTGCGGGGGATGGACATATTTTCTGTCTTGACGAGAACCAATTACTTGAGTTTGACGGCGATGGTCGCTTTCAGCGCAACCTCTTTCGTTCAGGCCAGGGGCCCGGGGAAGTAACTCGAATCGAAAATTATCTGGTTACTCAGAATGAAGTCATAATGCACCAGAGCTCGCCGAACAAGTTCGTTATTGTTAATAGGCAGGCAAATCTCATCAGGGATTTTAAACCAGTAGAGGCAACACCTCGGTTGCTGGCTGTTTTTGGGGATAAATACTTAATGGCCCAGCATGCCTTTCCTCAGATAGATAAAATCCGCAAAGAAGAGGGAGAGGTTTTAGAAGTCAATTGGAATTTGGGTTTGGTCGACTGGCAGGGAAAGGTGGAGAAAATTGACGGGTTTTACCCGACGCAATGGTTTTTTAAGAGGTTGCCAACGGCCGTCATCGCTGATTATCTTACGGAAATTATTGGCGATTCCTTTCAAGAAAAATATTTTGTTTTTTCGCATACCGGCGATTACCGCATTAAGGTTTTCGATATGGAAAAGAGAAAGGTGAGTCTGGTATTTAAAAGAAAATATCATCGAGTCCGCTACGAGCCAGAAAAGCCACCAGATGAAAGACCGGGAATGAAAAGACTTGAGCTGCCTCGGGATTATCATAATGATGTCCTTAAAATTATTACCCAAGGGAACAAAATATTGGTCTTTACTTCAACCCTTGACCCGAAACGGGGCTTCCTCATTGATGTCTTCGACGAAAAAGGGATTTATCTTGATAATTTTTACCTTCCCCTCCAGATCAGAATAAGACTAACTGAACTCGCCCGGTATCCCCTCGACATTGAAGAGGATCATCTTCTCTTGATAGAAAAGGAGGAAACAGGTATTATCTTCCTCGTCAAATATAAAATATTTTATTAGAAGGGTGGCCGGTAAGATGGATTTTTTTGTATTTAAACTCGCCGGCCAGAAAAACTTTTCTAAGTCTTCGTTTAATTTTATGGTTGGTATCGGGTTATGTTCCTGATTCGGGCCCAGTCTCAGGAGAGAAATGATGGGCATCTATAATTTAAACCATAAAGGACGGGATTTAACAGGCCGGCTGGTTTTATTTTTGCTTCTCAGCTTTATCGCCTATTCTTGCTCTCACCCTCAAGAGCAAGGAAAGGCGGAAGCAGAAACCGTCAAAAAAGAGATAGAAAAGCTGGCGACTGCTTTCGGCGCAGAAGTGGGCCTTTCTTTTCATGACCTGGAAAGCGGGCTGGTCATAGAAATAAACGAGCGAAGGGTAATGCATGCCGCCAGCCTGATGAAGGTACCGGTGATGGTTGAGGTTTTCAGGCGAATTGATAAAGGCGAGCTTAGCTGGGAACAAAAGGTCTTAGTGCGAAATAGCTTTGCCAGCCTGGCCGATGGCACTCCTTATTCCTTGCAGCCAGAAGATGATTCTGACCCTGAATTCTATTCCCTCGAAGGCCAGAGTGTGCCCCTTAAAGAACTTCTTTTCCGGATGATTACGGTGAGCAGTAATTTAGCCACTAACATTTTAATTGACCTGGTAAAAGCCGAAGCAGTCATGGATACCATGCGGGAACTGGGCGTGGTCAATATGAAAGTTTTGCGGGGCGTCGAAGATGCTAAGGCCTTTGAGAAAGGTTTAAACAATGTGACCGATGCCCGCGATATGAGGGTCGTCCTGGAAGCAATTGTCTCTGGTCAAGCCGCCTCACGTCAATCATGCCAGGCCATGTTAGAGATACTCGAGGCGCAGAAGTTTCGGGAAGGAATCCCGGCCGGCTTGCCGGCTGAAGTTAAAGTAGGCAATAAAACCGGCTCAATTACCCGCATTGCCCATGATGCTGCGGTCGTCTTCCCGCCTGGTCGTCAACCTTACATTCTGGTTGTTCTAACGCAGGGCATAGAAAAAGAAGAGGAAGCGGAAAAGCTGACCGCCTCCATCTCTCGCCTTATATATGACCGCCTCATCAATGTTACCAAGCAGCGCCCAGGGCGATAAAAAACCCAAAGCGTTTCAGGTTGTCCTCCTCCCGCCGCCAGGTTAACTGGAGCCTTAGGTGAGCGTGTCGCCACAGATAGGCATCAAACCCTCCCCAAAGCATAATTGACTGCCGCGCCAAGAGGTCAGCCAAAGAGACTGCTTCATAAGCTCTGGCTCCTTGTCCATAGGCCAGAAAAAGGCACGCAAGTTAATTAGTGGTTATGTTTGCTCTTCAATTAGCGGCTAGAACCAAAATCGGTTAGTCAGTTGTTGCCTTCTTTGATGCGGCCGACTTCAAATAGGGGTTCGCCAGCATTGCAGGGAGGCGTATTTATGACGTAAAGAATAATGCCGGTAAAGGGAGCCCTGACTTGTTCTAAGACTTGGCCAAAATAATCCTCGATTACCCCGACGACCTGACCAGCCCTAACGTAGTAACCCATCTTGACTTTCGGATAAAAGAGGCCGTCATGCTGGGAATAAATCACTTCATATTTATCCACCCAGATAGGGTCGTCCAAAAGCTTCGCCTCGCCCGACAGCATCTTAAAATACCTCATGACGTTTAATACCCCTTGCACGTTAGCTGCCACCATCTCCTCTTCCACGCGGCCGAGGTAGCCGGCCTCGGTAGTAATCGAGGGCTTTTTCCTTAAAATAGCCGTCCAGCTGAGATATTTCGAATCCTTAATGTCCTTGGTTCGGGTCGGGTCGATAATGATATGATTAAGGCCAAAAGCCAACGCCATTTCTTTTGACATGTCATCCACTTTTTTCTCGCCACTAATCATCCAGTAGGTGTAAGGGATGAGGGCTTCATTCCCGTCGCCGCAATGAAGGTCGATGAGAGCGTCAGCCCGCTCGACAACTTCAGTCGTGAGGACCGAGGCAATTCGTTGACTTTGGGTGCCGTCCTTGGTGCCAGGGAAAACGCGGTTAAGATTCTTCCAATCATAAGGGTTGTAATAAATGGTCCTTTTTTGGAAGGAAGATAAATGGGCGATATGGACCAGGATAAGCGTGCCGGAAAGAGAGGCTGGGTCGAGCATTTTTTTCAGCCGGTAGGAGGCAATGATGGGGGGATATTCATAGGCATGGATGCCGGAAACCACGGCCAAGACCTTGCCGGGCTTTGTCCCGTTGATGATGGTCACGGGGATGCGAGTTGCCGCATCCTTGCCTTCAGCTACCTCGAGGAAGCCGCTTACCTTTTCTCCTGGCGACGCTTTTAGACCGCCAAGAGTAAAGGCTTTTTGGGCCGCGGCTAATTCTACCGAGAGATAAGCCAGAATAATTAGCGGGCAAAAGAAGAGTAGATTGGACCAGAAAAAAATCTTTTTTGGCCAACGCATTTTTGCCTCCTTCTCCTAAGTTAGGGAAAAAAATAATAGAAATAATCATACAATAGCTCTTGATATTTGAAAACCGAAGCGACAAAGAATTTTCTCGGCTGAAGAAAGAACTTGCTTCTTGAAATTCTTTTCTTTAAAGAATCGAGGGAGCCTGGAAAAAGGCGACGAGCTTCAGTCAAAAGATGACTCAAAAATAAGGCAGGAGGCGACGCTGGCTATTTTCCTCGCTCTGAGGCCCTGGTTAGTTGGCTGCCCTTGTCTGGATAAATTTAAAATTGGAGACCGAGGCCAACTCCGGCCTTGAAGCCGCCGAGGTCAGCTTCGAGTTCGATGGGCTTCACTTTGCAGACGCTATAGCTGCCGAAGAGGTCGAGAAAAAGCGGGCCGATTATTCGAGCTATGAGGCCAACTTGGCCTAAGTAGCCAACATTGTTCTTTTTAACTGTTCCTAAAATGTTATTTTCTTCATAGTGAAAATAGCCTAAGCCGAGCTTGACATAGGGAGAAACAGGGCCAAGGGGGAATTCGCCACTGAGGCCAGCGGCCAAGGGCATGATTTTGAGAGTCGTTTCTTCCTGAGTGAAGGTCATTTTACCTTTTTTGGAAAAAGACTCGGCCGCAACCCATAAGCCGATGAACCGGCCTAATTTGAGGCCGGCTTCCGCGCCGTAGGTTGCGCCTCGGCCGTAGATATCCTTGAAGGCTCGGTCGCTGGGGTTAAAATAAGAACCTTTGACCTCGGCTCGGATAGAAGCCGCCTCGAGCGGAGCTATGGATAGGCCAAAAATGAGGAAAATCAGGAGCGGGATTAATAATAAAAGATAAGGATGCCTCATTTAGAATCTCCTTATTAGTTGTTCTCTTTCGGCCCAATTCTGCCTCATAGTTTTTTGTCTCAATTAAATAAAGCCGAATAAAGCATAATAAAGCAGAACAAAAAAAATATGAAGACAAAAGACAATGGAGCCGGTCCAGGGAAACACGAGGAGCCAAGCATGGGGGGGCCATTCTAATTAACGTCTCGGGTTTAAAAGAGAAATTAGATCGGTCAACCTTTATTATCCTGGGTCGAGACAGCCTAAATTATATCGAGGCGAAAAAATATTTTCCAGCCCGAGTCGAAAAGATTAGCCGCCTTTCCAGAAGTTTCTTCAGATTAGCGGGCTTAATGGATTAAATCCGAGGGGAGCATGAGCCAAATAGCTCTTGGTATTGTCCCGGTTTTTCCTAAAGTGCCAAACGTAGGCAAGCCTATTAAATTAGCTAAAAACAAATGTTTGGCCAGGTTGATTTGGAATCCCCTATGGTTGCAATTTAGGGCAAAAATAGGTTAAAAATTGGGATGTCATCTGAATTGTAATCTTCGGCAATTTTGAAGATGACACTAAATTTAAAGAGAGGCAGAAGCATGTCTGGTCAAAAGAGATTAAAGCTAAGAAATACTCTTGGACTATTGTTACCCCTTTTTTTCTGTTTATATTCTTTTTTTTATTTCCTCGCCTGTGTTTCCCAGCCCAAACAACCCGCAGATTTGATTCTTTATAACGCCAATATTTACACCATGAATCCCTCCCAGCCCACAGCTCGCGCCATGGTAGTTACAGGCAATTTAATCACTGCCGTCTGTGAGAATGACAAGGATGCTTTTAAATGGAAGGGCGAGAAAACGCAGTTGATTGACTTACAGGGTGCTTTTGTTACGCCCGGAATTATTGATTCTCACGTTCATTTTAACCGCGCCGGCGCCTTGATTAACGATGCTAATTTAATGACGGTAGCCGACGAGGCTGGCTTACGCCAAGAAATAGCCCGAGTGGTCAGCCTTCTGGACAAAGGAGAATGGATAACCGAAGGTCTCTGGGGCGCCTATGAGCAATGGGCTTTAGGGGATGCCGGTAGGGAGTCAACAAAAGAAAAGAAAGCCGCTTGGCGTCCCAACCGCGAGATGATAGACGACCTGACACCGGATAACCCTTGTTTTCTGTGTCGCTATGATTATAAAGAATGGTTGGCCAACACAGCCGCCCTTAAAGCGGCGGGCTTAGAGAAAACGCCGCTCGCCGGACTTGAGCTGGATAAAGCGGGACGGCCCACAGGAATTGTTTTTCGACCCTCCCCAGCTTTTGACCGGCTCTGGAAAGCGCGCCAGCCAAAATCGAGAAAGAGACTACTGGATGAAAACAGAGCTGCCCTTAAGGCTTTGCGGGAGGCGGGAATTGTGGAAATTCATGATATCGCCACTGCGGACCAGACCGAGCGGTTTGTTGAGCTTCAAGAAAACGGTGAGCTTACTTGCCGGGTCTGGCTTCGTCCAGATTTATCCCTCGGCCGGGAGTTAAAAGAAAAAGGTTTTCGGCCGGGGCTTCATCCGAAAACAAAAGAGAGAGATTATTGGTTACGTTATGGTGCTCTCAAAGGCTATGTCGACGGCATCATGGGTACTCATGGCGCTCTCTTCTTTGAGCCATATAACGATGACCCGGAAAATTATGGCCACTGGCGGCATCATACTTCAGACGACCCGGAGCTCAAAGTAGGCAACATGGAGAAGATGTACCAGCTTATCAAAACTGGCCTGGAGGCAGGTTTTGTACCCAATGTCCACGCCATTGGCGATAGGGGTGTTGCGGAGCTTCTGACTCTTTTTGAGCGCTTAAAAGGCGAGGGAGTTGACTTGGCGGGCTTTCGGGTCATCCATGCCCAGGTTGTCCGGCCAGAAGATTTTTCTCGCTTTAAAAAATTAGGAATATTTGCTGAGGTGAATCCCTATCATATCTCCGATGATATGCGCTGGATGGAAGAAAGAATCGGCGCCGAAAGATGCCGCGGAGCCTATGCTTTTCGTTCTCTGCTCGAAAACGGGGCCATTCTCTGTTTTGGCTCAGACTGGCCAGGGACGAGCGCGGCCTATTATCATATGCACCCTAAATATTTGATTTATTCGGCTGTTACCCGCAAGACTTTAAAAGGCACACCGGCGGAAGGTTGGTTTCCTGAAGAGCGCCTGACTGTAGAAGAATGCCTTAAGGCTTATACGATTAACGCGGCGGCTGCCTGTTTTGAAGCTGATGTCCGCGGTTCCTTAGAAGTGGGCAAACTGGCTGATATTACGGTTTTTGACCGCTACCTTCTTCAAATCCCGACTGAAGAAATCTTAAAGATAGAAGTGCTGATGACTATCGTTGACGGCCGCATCGTCTTCCAAAAAATGTGACACCTTACACGTGATTTACCTCTAATTTATTTTTACAGTGCTTAAAATAATTTTAAAATACTTTGAATAATCGGGTGGGTAGCCGCTAAAGAATTAAATTCCTTTTCGCCAAGAGGTTTAAGGGCGTTGACAGCTGGTTTTCTTTTATGTTAAAAGGGAAAAAAATGAAGGCCGGAAAGAAGCATGTTTTTCTTTTCCTATTTATTACCTGGTTTTTATTCGTCTCGTGTGTCATAGATTTATTTCATTTTCATCCCTCCTTTAAGAGTGCTTCTTCTTGCCCAGCCTGTCATTTTCTCCAGTCTTCACTTTCCGGCGGCATTGCCTTATTTATTTTAATCCTCCTCCTTTCTTTTCTCGGGTTTTTCCGATTAAAACTTATTTTTACTTATAAAAATGATTTTTCTATAAGCCTCCTCTCTCGCTCCCCTCCATGGAGCTAATTTCTTTTTAAACCAGGTCGTATTTTCCCCTTTTGGTTTTTCGCTTAGTTAGGACCACTCAAGCCGAAGGAGGAGAAATGAGCATGGGTTTTCGTAGAAAGAGGAAGACCGAGGTTCCTCAGCGACCAATTTTTAATCTTTATCTCAGTCTCTTGTTAGGACTCTTTTTTGTTTTTCTTGACCTCTTGGGCCAACAGACAGAACCTAATTACTCTTTAACCTTAGAAGAGTGTTTGAATCTGGCACTTCAGAATAATCCGCGACTTATTTCTTATGGCCATCAATATGAGACCTCCTTAGCTCGGGTAAATATAGCTAAAGCCATTCCCCAACCCGCTCTTAGCCTCGATTTAGACCTTCTCCCCGGGCCCTTTTCCTTTCGCCGCACAGAAGAAAACTATCTTGGGGTAGCTCAGCTTATTGAATTTCCTGGCCGGCGAAGCTTGCGCGCCAACATTGCTTCTTTAGAAGCAGAAGAAGCCAGAAGCGACCTGGAAAGTTTTAAGCTTGATTTGATTTTTCAGACAAAAGAGGCCTTTTATTATTTGCTCCTCGCCCAAGAAGAATTGAAATTTGCCCAACAAAATCTGGAGCTCTCTCAGAAGTTTAAGGAGATAACAGAATTTAAATATTTGGCTGGAGAAGTTTCTCAATCCGAGGTGTTAAGAGCTAAGGTCGAAGTTTCCCGGGCTGAAAATGTTTTTAAGGAAGCCCAAGTCCAGACTTCTATAGCTCGGGCTAAATTGAATGCCTTGCTCGGCCGAGAGCCTGATTCGGGGCTTGAAATCAGGGGTGAATTAAAAAACGCTTTTCTTACTTTAACTGTGGCCGAAGCCAAGGAGAAAGCTTTGGCTTTAAGGCCGGAGATGAAGAAAATAGAGTTCTCTCTCTCGAGAGCTAAAGCTCAAAAAAAACAAGCTTATTTTAATTATCTTCCAGATTTTGCCGTCGGGCTTTCTCGGCATCGCATTGGACGGGAAAAATATTGGGATTTCACTCTTTCTTTTTCTGTGCCGCTCTTTTTTTGGCAGCCAGCACGGGGTGAAGTGGCCGAGGCCGAAGCTCTGAAGCGAATCTTAAATCAGGAAAAAGCTTTTTGGCTCAACAGCATTTTTTTAGAAATAGAAGAAGCTTACTCTAAGGTTAAGCTGGCCGAAGAACAAATCCGTATCTTTGAGGAAAGCATTCTTTCCCAGGCCCAAGAAGTCTATGAAATGTTTTCTTTTCGGTATGAGGAGGGTGAAATAAGCGGCCTGGAACTAATCGAGGCTCGTCGGACTTGGATTGAGTCAAGGGTTAACTATGCTCAAACCCTTTTTAAGCACGCCATTTTCCTGGCGGCTTTGGAAAGAGCTCTGGGGATTTCCGGCGGAGGTGGGAAATGAAGGCGAAATTTTTATTTTTAATCATATTCTTATTTTTCCCTAACCTAATTTTCTTTGCAGCTTGCAAGCGAGAGCCTCTCTCTTCCCAGGAAAAAAGAGAGACCTTTAGCCAACCCGTCAAGGTTCAGGACAAAACAAAAGAAGAGAGAGAGGCGGGGAATAGGATGAGAAAACGCCAGGGCTGGCGCTGGCAAGGTCAAGCGATTTCGCTTTCGGCTGCAGAAAAAGAAGCCGTTAAGGTTGAAATTTTTAAAGTAACTCGTCAGAACGTGAGGCCCTACCTCTCAGCTGTAGGTAATATTCTTGCTCCATATACCAAGATGAGTGTTATTAGCTACGCTTTTCCCGCCAGAGTGGTAACAATTCATGGGCAAATTGGCGAATGGGTGAAAAAGGGAGCTCCTCTCCTTACTCTTCAAAGTGAGGAGGTGGGTCGGGCCAAGGCTGATTTTTTTAAAGCCAGGGCTGATTTTGAATTAGCCGCAAGGAACTATGAGAGGCAAAAGAGGCTTTTCGAACGAGGGGCCGGAGCTCAAAAGGATCTTCTGGCGGCCGAGGCTGAATTCAAAGTGGCTGAAGCTAATCACAACGCTATGGAGAAAAGGCTCCATGTTCTGGGTTTTTCAGAAGAAGAGGTCAAGCTAATAGCAGAAAGGCACCAGATTAATCCGGTTATCACTTTGTTTTCTCCCATAAGCGGTAAAATCGTTGAGATAAAAGTTGTTCTTGGGGAGATGGTTGACCAAAGCAAAGAAATAATGACCATTCTTGACCCCACTATTCTTTGGGTTGATGCCGAAATCTTTGAAAGAGACCTGGCAAAAATTAAGATAGGCCAAGATGCGGAGATAAGCGTTCAGGCTTATCCCGAAAAGGTTTTCTCCGGGAAGATTTCCTATGTCGGCGACGTCCTTAAGGAGGCGACGCGGACGGTAACTGTTCGCACGGAAGTAGTTAATCAGGGCTTTCTCCTTAAACCGGGGATGTTTGCGACAACCAAAATTTTCCTTCAAGAAGAAAAATCCGTGCTGGTCGTTCCTAAAGAGGCTATCCTGGATGACCAGGGGGAGAAATTTGTTTTTGTCCGCAAGGGGAACGCCTTTGAGCCGACAAAAGTTGTCGTGGGAGCTGAACAGAATAATTTTTACGAAATTCTCAGTGGACTTGAGGAGGGGATGGAAGTAGTAAGTCAAGGAAGCTACGAGCTCAAGAGCAAGCTTTACCAAGAAGAGCTGAAGAAGGCTGGTCTTCATTGATGGTGGGCGAGCTGAGGAGGAGCCATGATTGACCGGTTGATTAATTTTGCGCTTCAGCAACGTCTCCTGACAATTTTTCTTGTTTTGCTTTTCTCTTTATTAGGTATTCTTGTTTATTTTCGCCTTCCAAAGGATATTTATCCTGACCTCAATGCACCTTTGGTTAACATTATTACGGAAAATCCAGGTATGGCTTCTGAGGATGTGGAAAGGCTAATCACCTTTCCCTTGGAGAGCTTAATGGTCGGAACTCCCGGGGTAACCCGCGTTAGGTCAGAATCAACTACCGGTGGCTCCTTGGTAACCGTTGAATTTGATTGGGGAACGGATATTTACCGAGCCCGGCAAGTTGTTTCGAGCAAGCTCGAATTGGTGGCCGGCCGTCTCCCCTTAGGCACGAGCTTTCCCATCTTAGGCCCCGTAAGCTCAAGAATGGGAGAGGTATTTGAATTCGTGGTTGTTGGAGACGAAGTTGACCCCATGGAGCTGCGGTCAGTAGCGGATTGGCAAATCCGCTATCGCCTCCAAGGAGTCCCAGGGGTGTCCTTTGTCATGAATTTGGGGGGTTATGTCAAGCAGTATCAGGTTTTGTTAAGGCCAGAGATGCTCTTCAATTATAAACTTACCATCGAGCAGGTAAAAAGAGCTTTAGAAATGAGCAACCGCAACTTTTCGGGCGGAATTCTCAACTTGGGCGCCGAGGAGATTCTAATCAAAGGAGTGGGGAGAATTGTTAATATCGGCGATATAGAAAAAACGGTGGTTGATTCTCGAAACAATGTACCTATTTATATCCGGGATTTAGCCGAGGTAAAAATCGGGGCCAAATTCCGCCGGGAATCAGGAGGGCACAACGGTCAGGAGGCAGTTTATGTAACTGTGCAGAAACAATATGGCGGTGATACCTTAAGTACTATAAGAAATGTAAAAAGGGCATTAGAACAAATAAGCCGGGATTTGCCTCAAGGGATCAAAATTAAACCCATCTATGATCAATCGATTCTTATCCTGAAATCAATTCGTCATCTGGAGATATCTATTGTTGAGGGAGCCATTTTAGTTGTCTTAATAATGATTGTATTTATGGGAAACTTGCGCACCTCCCTTATTGCTTCTCTTACCATCCCCTTTTCCATCCTTATAGCCCTCATCTTTATGGATATTTTCCACATCAAATTGACGGTCATGTCCATTGGAGGGTTAGCTATTGGTATAGGCAAAATGGCTAACGGCTCCATCATTATGGTCGAAAATATTTTCCGCCTTTTGAAAGAAAGGCAAGGCCAGCATGGTCCTCGAGAGATAATAGCGGATGCCGCTAAGGAAGTAGGGAAGTATCTTTTTTCGGCCAGTCTAATCATTATTCTTGTGTTTCTACCTCTTTTGACCTTGACAGGGCTGGAAGGGGCTATGTTTCGGCCGACAGCTTTTGCAGTGGCGGCTTCCCTTTTTGGCGCCATGCTGCTTAACCTTACTCTTCAACCTGTTTTGGCGACATATTTTCTGAAGGGAGTTAAAGCTAATGGAGAACAAAGAAGACAGTGGCAGATTACTCAGTACCTGCAGGCTAAATATGAGATTATCTTGCGGCAGGTTCTTGGCCATAAAAAATCGCTCATCGCTATCTTTTGTTTTCTAATTTTGGCGGCCGCTTTTGGCTATCATTTTCTGGGGAAAGAATTTGTTCCTCCACTTGATGAAGGTTCAATAATTGTTTCCACGGTGATGTTGCCTGAAACCTCTTTGGAAGAATCATCTAAGATGGGCCAAAGAATCGAGAAAATGTTCCTTAAGTTCCCCGAGATAATTTCCATTTCCCGAACTACTGGTACGGCTGAGGCTTCGGAACATCTTCACCCCGTTAATCATAGTCATTTCCTCCTGGAGCTTGTTCCAAAGGAGAAAAGGAAAAGAGGTTTTAAAGAGCTAACTGAGGCGATGAGAGAAGAACTGGATAAAATTCCCGGCATTGCTTATATCTTTGAGCAGCCCATATCAAATAAATTGGCTGAAATGTTGACCGGCATAGAGGGGCAATTGGCGATTAAACTCTTTGGCCCTGACCTCGAAGTTCTCAATGAGAAGATAGAGGAAATTAGAAATGTTCTGGGCGAAATAAGCGGGGCCGCTGATTTAAAGGTAGAGCAGACGATAGGAATACCGCAATTAGTCATCCAGCCGGACCGGGAAAAGCTGGCTCGTTTTGGAATTTCCATCGCCCAAGTGGCAGAGGTTGTCGAGACTACTTTGAATGGGTTAGAGGTGACGGACGTTTACGAGCCTGACCGGGTAACTTCAATTTTAATTCGTCTGCCTGAGGAATACCGAAAAGACGAGAACGCCATCAAAAATTTACTTATCGACACGCCCGGCGGAGAAAAAATTCCTCTTGGGGCTCTGGCTGAAATTAAAAGAAGCGAAGGCCCTCAAACCATCTTTCGAGAAAATTTGCTGCGGCGCAAAATAATCTCTTGTAATGTAGCCAAAAGAGATATCGGCAGCTTTGTCGAAGAAGCCAGAAGGAAAATACAAGAAAATGTAACTCTTCCCGCCGGATATTTTGTTACCTTTGGCGGCCAATACGAAAGTCAGCAGCACGCCTTGAGGCATCTTTCTTTACTTATGGGCCTCGTTATTTTGATAATCTTTGTTGTTTTATTTTCCTCCTTTGGTTCTCTTTGGCAAGCTCTTTTAATTATTCTGAACATTCCCTCAGCTTTGATGGGAGGAATTTTTGGTCTTCTTTTAGTCGGCCAGTCGCTTAATGTTTCCTCCACTATCGGGCTTATTGCTCTCTTTGGAATTTGCACGCAGAATGATATTATTCTAGTGGCCAAGATTAACGAGTTGAGAAGCTTAGGCTTATCTTTGCGCGAGGCGGTTATTCGAGGCGCCCTAATTAAGTTTCGGCCGATTTTCATAACAGATATGGTTATGATCGTTAGCGTTCTTCCTTTGGCTTTAATTAGAACAACCGGTTCTGAGCTTCATCAGCCTCTGGCCATAGTTTATATTGGCGGTTTCTTTTTTGCCATTCTGCTTCGTCTTCTGATTGTCCCGGTTCTCTATGAGGCTATGGCCCGCTTCCAAAA
>CAZVIN010000092.1:0-12805 GCA_964627255.1 uncultured Eubacteriales bacterium | reverse complement strand
ATCAAAAGGAGTATGAGAGCAGTTTCCAATAAAACAAGGATTGAAACGGGTTTCCGAAGAGCCGGAGGTAAGGAAAAACGAGAATGGTATGAG
This sequence comes from uncultured Eubacteriales bacterium, assembly GCA_964627255.1. Taxonomy (GTDB): domain Bacteria; phylum Acidobacteriota; class Aminicenantia; order Aminicenantales; family CALLJL01; genus CALLJL01. The sequence continues at coordinate 12,712 of CAZVIN010000092.1, read as the reverse complement.
AGCAGTTTCCAATAAAACAAGGATTGAAACCTGCGTGATCCTTATTCTGCGGCCGCGACCGGCTCCAGTATGAGAGCAGTTTCCAATAAAACAAGGATTGAAACTCTTGCTTCATTACATCTCGACTAAAACTGAGTTAGTATGAGAGCAGTTTCCAATAAAACAAGGATTGAAACATTATTCTCTCGGCTAATGTTTCCCCGGCCTCATAAACAGTATGAGAGCAGTTTCCAATAAAACAAGGATTGAAACATCCCCTAAGAATAATTCTGCCTCTTTTTCCCTTCTGTTTGTATGAGAGCAGTTTCCAATAAAACAAGGATTGAAACCGAGGGGAGAAAAGAAAAAGCTTCTGGTGATTCCGGCGAGTATGAGAGCAGTTTCCAATAAAACAAGGATTGAAACATAATTTGGAGTGAGCGAGTGTGGGTGAAAAAGGAAGTATGAGAGCAGTTTCCAATAAAACAAGGATTGAAACAAAATTCGCTTGTGTTATATCCAGCCGTAATGGCCGTATGAGAGCAGTTTCCAATAAAACAAGGATTGAAACTTACTTCTTCTTGTTTGGCAATCTGGCCGCCCAACAATTTGTATGAGAGCAGTTTCCAATAAAACAAGGATTGAAACTGAGCTTAGCCCCCGGGATGATGGCGAACAATTCTTGTATAAGATAAGCTTTCAATATGATAAGCTTCGGTTTTTTGACAGAAAAATTTATATCCAAATTTTTTGGTCGCATTAATTCCCGAATTGAGCATGATAACAAAAATAATAATAATATAACGATCAAGGAAAAATAAGCTTGAAAGGTGAAAGCATGCGGGTGATTATAACTGGAGGGAGCGGGCTTATCGGGCGGGCACTGACAGCTGAATTAATTGAAGCGGGTTATGAGGTAATCATTCTCAGTCGTCATGCCCGGCAGTTGGATGGTCTATCGCCTGCTATCAAAATGGAAAAATGGGATGGCCATACCTCGCAGGGTTGGGCTCACTTAGCTGACAGGTCACTGGCTATTATTAATCTGGCCGGTGAAAACCTGGCTGCCGGCCGTTGGACCGAAGAACGGAAAAGGCGTCTCCGGGAAAGTCGCTTAGCGGCTGGAAAAGCGGTGGTCGAGGCCGTCAATTTAGCCACCATAAAACCTCAAGTTATCATCCAAGCTTCAGCCATCGGTTACTATGGTCCCCACGGAGACGAGGAAATAACGGAAGATACTCAGCCTGGTACGGACTTCCTGGCCAAGCTCGCGGTGGAATGGGAGGCTTCTACCGCTTCCTTGGATAATATTTTACGCCGGGTGATTATCCGGACGGGGGTGGTCCTGAGTAAAGAAGGGGGAGCCCTACGTCGCTTGCTTCAGCCCTATCGCTTTTTTGTCGGTGGCCGGTTGGGAAGCGGCCGGCAGTGGGTCTCCTGGGTTCATATCGCCGACGAGGTTCGAGCCATCCGGTTTTTATTAGAAAAACAAGAAGCCCGGGGGCCATACAATTTGACCTCACCTAACCCGGTAAAGCAATCTCAGTTAGCCAGAGTTATGGGCGGTATCTTGCGCCGACCAGCTTTTCTCCCTACTCCTGCTTTCATTCTGCGGTTTCTTTTCGGTGAGATGTCCAGCGTCCTCCTTACCGGCCAGCGTGTCCTTCCCCGCCGCCTGCAAGAAATTGGCTTTGAATTTTGCTTTTCCGATTTAGAGGGAGCGCTGCGCTCGTTGCTCGGCGGTCAAGAAACCCGAGACGGGGGCTCGTCCTAGTCTGGTTTTGACCCGATTTTGGCCATAAAAAGTTTAGTGTTGGGGAAAAAGGCCAACTTTAAGTACCCCCTCGAAGAGCCCGGGGCGAAATAAAGAGACCCTTTTTGCCTAGCTAGAGCGACAGGGCAAAGAGTTCAACCAAAGAATGGTTGACAACAAGAGATTCTGAACCAACGGCCTTGATAATGTTTGAACCCCAGTAGCTCGTTGACGAGATGGCGAAAATCTGATATAAGGCGAAATCTGAAGAGTATTCAGGCGACGGTATTTTCCGTCAGGCAGGGTCTAATATGAAGTGGCTGAGAAAGGCAGAAAGCATAGCGCTTATCTTGCTCTTCGTCGCTCTGGGAGTTCATTTTCATGAGCACGATACTTTGAGCCATTTTCATTTTCATGACCTGGCTTTGACGATGATTAATCAGGTCGCCTCATTCAGTTTCACGGATGGCCATGTTTGTCCCTGTTTTGCCGCTATCCTTGATATGCCGATTCTAAGAGCTCAATATTTGGCCATTTTATGCGTCGCTAATCTGCTTCAGCGGTCCAATTTTATCTTACCCCTTCCTCTCGGCTGGGAAATCTTCCACCCACCCCACGCTGCCTAATTCTTTTTTTCACCCTTATTTTCCCCAGAGGAGGACTAATGGGCAAGAATTATTGGCGGCTTCTAAAAATAAATAGGTTTTTGATAAAAACTTGGCTGACTAGAAACCAGACTTTGTCCAACATAAATTCTATAAGATTGCCTTTATTAAAGCGGCTATTTTTTCCGCTTATTTTATCTACTCCTACCTTATTCGCGATTTTACTCATCGCGGTTTTCTTTTCGCCGCTCTCTTCTGCCGAGAAAACTTTGGCCTTAGAGGAGGCGATTGAGCTGGCTCTTAAAGCTAACCCGGAGATTCTTCAAGCTCAGCAGGAAATTGCCGTTTGGCGCGGCCTCACCCTTCAACTTACTTCCTGGCCCCTGCCCGAACTAAGTTTCAGCCGGGAAGGACTTAACTTAGGCCAGAAAAAAGCAGAATCTGAGATAAATCTCAGCATCCAGCAGCTGGTGGAGTTTCCGGGCAAGCGAACCTTGCGCCGCGAGGTTGGCAGTCACGGCGGTGAGGCCGCCTCTTGGCGCTTAGAAGCCAGGAAAAGACTAGTCATAACCCAGGTCAAGAAGGCTTATTATTTAGTCGCTTTATCTCAGGAAACACTCGCCTATTACCGGTCCCTCGTTGATTTTCTGAATCAAAGTTTGCGTACGGCCCAGCTTCGTTATGAAGCGGGCGAGGTTCCTTATCTTGATATTCTACGTCTGGAGCTCGAAAAGCTTCGCCTCCAGAATGAAATCATCGTGACAGAAAAGGACCTGGAGGAAAGATGGGCGGAGTTGGCGCTTCTTCTGGGCGGTGAAATAAAAGAAAGAAGAGAAGTTGTCTCTGACGTCAAATTCCAGCCCTTAACCCGCTCTCTTGAAGACCTTCTGAGAGAAGCCGAAGCTCGTGCTTCCTTAGCGGCGCTTAGCCAGGAAGTGGAAAGAATCAAAGCGGAGGCGGAATTAGCTCGTAGAAGTCTCCTTCCTGATTTTCGTTTGGGCCTTTATTATCCCAGCCTGAGAACCTCTTCTTGGGGCTTTGAAATTCAAACTTCTCTTCCCTTGTGGCGGACGCAACAGAAAGGCGCAACGGCTGAAGCCCTGGCCCGACAGAGAGCAGCCGAAATTTCCCTCGATTTCCAGAGGAAAAAAATTATTTTGGGGATAACGGCCGTCTTTAACCGCATTCAGTCTCTTGAACGCCGCCTGCACCTTTTCGAACAAACGCTGCTTGAGGAGGCGCGCAGCATGCTCAATTTGACCATCTCTTTATATGCTCAGGGCAAAGTTGGTTTTCTTGATTTGCTCGAGGTTTATCGGCTTAACCGCGAAACATCCCTTGCTTTTCTTAACACTCTTTTTGAGCATCATTTAGCCCTGGCGGAAATCGAGGTCGCCGGTGAAACCGAATAAAAGGCGATTTAAATCTGGTTAATTAAGGATGAACATAAAAATCATAAGAGGCCAGGCTGAAGTGGGGAAGGCTGCTTTTGCCCTGCGATAAGTTAGATGAAAACCGAGAGAATGAGTTTACCAGAGGGTAATAAGGTTAAAAAATGACCTATAAAAAATATATTATAAAAAATATATCATGGGAGAAAAACACGGTGAGGAAGAAGAAATATAAAGAAGGTTTTATATTTATTAACTGTCTTATGGCTGGCTATTTTCTATTTCTGCCGGCCTGTCGGCAAACCGCCGAGGTTCATTATAATGAGGCGGAGGTTCCGGCCACCGCCTCGGTCAGCCTTTCGACCAGAGGTCAGGAGCTGGTTGGGTTAAAAACAGAAGTCGCCACACGTCGTGATTATTTGATTCCTTTACGGGCAGCCGGCCGAGTGGTATTCAATCCAAAAAATTATACGGTAGTGGTGGCTCGCGGGGCTGGCCGGGTTGAAGAAATTCTGGCCTATGAGGGAGACTGGGTCGAAAAGGGCCAAGTACTCCTTTGCCTTTACAGTCCTGAGCATCAAGCTTTGCAAGCAGAATACCTACAAGCCAGAGAAAGGGTCTCCCGCGCCCAGGGAACTGATAAGGAACTGGCCGAAAGAATGCTGGCCTCCATTACCCGGAGGTTGAAGCTTTTAGGTGTCGGTGACGAAGAAATTAAAACCTTAGAGCGGGAGGGCAGGAGTGCAGAATTTTTAGCGGTTCGTTCGTCAATCGCGGGCCGAATAATCAGTCGTTCCGTTAATAACGGCGAATATGTCGAAACCGGTCGAGAATTCTTTCGGGTGGCCGACCTAAGCTTGGTCTGGGTAGAAGTAAATGTTTTTGAAAAAGACTTGGCTAAACTAGCTATCCCCGTTGATTGCGAGGTGAAGGTCGAGGCCTATCCAGGTCAAATTTTTAAAGGTCGGGTAACCTTGCTGGCTGATGTTATGGATGAGGCGACGAGGACCTTCCAGCTACGAGCCGAAGTCAGAAACCATGATTTTCGCCTTAAGCCCGGAATGTATGTCGACGTCTATCTTTTGCCGCGAGAAAAAGAAAAAATTCTGGCTGTGCCCGAACGAGCCGTGCGTCATCTTGAAAACGAGGAAAGCCTTTTCATCCAGACCGGAGCTGAATCCTTTTTGCTGCGGCCGGTCAAGCTCGGACGGTTTTTTGATGGCTTGGTGGAAATTATTGAAGGTTTAAACGAAGGTGAAACCTACGTAACGGAGGGATCTTTCAGCCTGAAGTCAGAATTCTTGAAGAAGACTCTGGAGGGCGAAGGCCATGAGCACAAGCACTGAAAAGAAAGACTCAACCTTACTCGAACGCTTGGTCGCCGCTTGTTTGGAAAAGAGGCCAGTAGTTTTATTTTTTGTTTTAGCCCTAATTATGGGGGGCATCTTTGCCTTTGTTCGCTTGCCCATCGATGCTTTCCCCGACGTGAGCAATGTTCAGGTGGAGATAATCGCCCAAGCGCCGGGCCTTTCGCCTCTCGAAATTGAGCGTTTAGTGACAACGCCGATTGAAATCTCCATGCGCGGGTTGCCGCAGCTCGAGTTAATGCGTTCGGTTACTAAGTTTGGGCTTTCCGTTGTTACCCTAATTTTTAGCGACCGAACTGACACTTATTTTGCTCGCCAGCTCGTCTTTGAAAGGTTGGGCGAGGTAAGGTCGAAACTTCCCGAAGGGGTGGAGGTAAGCTTAGGACCCGTTTCGACCGCCTTGGGCGAAATTTATCAATATGTGCTCGAGGTGCCGGGCCAAGAAACAAAAAACAAAGAAGAGGAGATTCGCTGGCTGACAGAACTGAGAACTGTTCAAGACTGGGTTGTGGGCCCGCTTCTTAAGACAGTCCCAGGGGTTAACGAAATCAATTCTTTTGGCGGCTATATCAAGCAAATTCATGTTAACCCCGACCCTAACCGGTTGCGCAAATATGGATTGAGCGTGGGCGATGTTTTTGCCGCGGTCGAGGCTGGCAATCGCAATGTTGGCGGAAGCATTATCGATAGACAGGGCGAGCAGGTAATTGTTCGTGGCCTCGGTTTTTATCGGTCGCTGGATGATGTGCGGCAAGTCGTCATCAAAGCGGAAGGCGGGGTTCCGGTCCGGGTCGGCGACGTAGCCGAAGTGGTGAGTGGTTACGCCGTCAGGCAAGGCGCCTCTTTGATGAACGGTGAGCGGGAAGTTGTCGGGGGCATTGTCATGATGCTCCGGGGAGAAAATAGTCGTCAAGTGGTTAAGAGAGTTGAGCAGAAGGTGGAAGAAATAAACCGCGAAAATATTCTTCCCCAAGGAATCAAGATAAAACCTTTTTACCGCCGCGCTGAAATCGTCGAACGCAGCTTGAACACGGTGAAGCGGGCGATTCTGGAAGGCTCGGCGCTGGTTCTTGTCATCCTTTTCCTTTTCCTCGGGAATATAAGGGGAGCCTTTATTGTTATCATGGCCATGCCACTCACCGTTCTCCTGACATTTATTCTGGCTAAAAATTTTGGCTTAGGCGCTAATTTGATGTCCTTAGGTGGCCTGGCGATTTCGATTGGGATGATTGTCGACGCCTCGATTATTCAGGTGGAAAATGTGGAGCGCCATTTAGCTGTAGGCGGGCGAAATCGCGACCGACTCCAAGATATTCTGCAGGCTGTGCTTGAGGTGCGACGGCCTTCGATTTTTGGGGAAATGATTATCGTGCTCACTTTTTTGCCGATTCTCTCGCTTCAAGGAATTGAGGGCAAAATGTTTTCCCCTCTGGCGGTCATGGTGGCTATCGCTCTTTTTTGCTCGCTCCTTTTATCCATTTTTGTGGTGCCAGTTTTTTGCTATTACCTCCTCCGGCCACGAGATGGCCGGCGGGAAACTCTGCTGGCACGCATCACCAGGAAAATTTATCTTCCAGTCTTAAATCAGGCGCTTCGCTTTCGTTGGCTTATTTTATTTCTGGCCCTGGTTTTGCTGGCCGGCGCGGTTTACATTTTTCCGCGCTTAGGCCGAGAGTTTGTTCCGGTTATGGATGAAGGCGCCTTTGACATGGACATTCAGCTTCTTCCTGGGATTTCCCTCGACCAAGCCATGGCAATTAGCAACCTGGTCGAAAAGAAACTTAAAGAATTCCCCGAGCTGGAAACTATCGTCAGCCGAACCGGTCAAACCGGCGTAGCGGTTGAGGCGCGAGGCGTGGATAAAACGGGCTATGTCGGCTCGCTTCGGCCCCGCTCGGAATGGAAGAATGCCCGGAGTTGGGACGAGCTGGCGGATAAAATGCGGCAAGCTTTGGAGCCAATTCCCGGAATGGTTTTCAGCTTCAGTCAGCCCATCCAGTGCCGGATTGACGAGCTTGTCGCCGGCACAAGGTCGCAGCTGATTTTAAAGATTTTTGGTGAGGACAGGGAGTTGCTCCGCGAAAAGGCGGCAGAAATTGCTTCGGTTATGGCTGAATTAAGGGGGGCTACTGATATTGTCGTCGAGCAGGTGGCGGGGCAGCAATATCTTCAGATAGAAGGCAATCGGGCCAAGATGGCACGCTATGGCCTCAGCATCCGGGATGTTTTGGATGTCGTCGAGATGGCAGTTGGCGGTAAGGTGGCGACAACCTATTATGAGGGAAACAGATATTTCGACCTGGTTGTCCGTTTTCCTGAAAGTTACCGGGGCTCGCCAGAAAAGATTAGGGATATTTTGCTCCGGACTGCCCAGGGGTCATTGGTTCCGTTGGCTGAAGTCGCCCGAGTTGAGTTGAGAGAAGGGCCGGTTCAAGTCAGCCGGGAAAACGGCTTTCGCCGTATCGGTGTCGAACTCAACGTTGCCGGTCGCGACATCGGAAGTTTTGTTGCCGAAGCCAAAAGGTTGATTAAAGAAAAAGTTTCTCTGCCACCTGGCATGACGCTATCCTGGGGCGGCCAGTTTGAAAACCAGCAACGAGCCATGCGCCGGTTGATGGTCATCACTCCAGTTGTCTTGGGCCTAATTCTTGTTTTTCTTTTTATCACCTTTGGCTCGCTGCGGTTAGTTTTGATTCTTTTAGTGAGTCTGCCTCTGGCGCTCGTAGGGGGCGTTTTTTCTCTCTGGCTTTCAGGTTTGTATCTTTCAGTGCCGGCCTCGGTTGGTTTTATCGCTCTATTAGGCATTGCAGTTCTCAATGGCCTTGTGCTCCTAAATCAGATTATGCTGGAGATGAAGAAGGGTGGGGATATCAAAGCATGTATCTTGGGCGCTTGTTCCATCAGGTTGCGTCCAGTGTTGATGACCGCTGGAACAACGATTTTAGGTTTAACGCCTCTGTTAGCTGCTACTGGACCTGGCTCGGAAATCCAGCGGCCCCTGGCGGTGGTAGTGGTTGGCGGCCTGGCCACTTCCACTTTGCTGACCCTAATCATTCTCCCCGTCCTCGCCTCCCTCCGGAAATAAGTGCCAACTTACCTATTTACCTAATTTTCCAAGAACAGCTATCACTCTGTATATTTATTTAATTTTACATCCCTTTGTGCCGCTGGATGTCCAGTCTCGCTGGGCTCATTTACTGAGAGAGGAAATGTCAAGGAAATATGTACCAACTTACCTTAGCCAGATTTAAGAAAAGTTCTTGTTGTTTCTTATTATCGACGGTAGCTTAAAATAACAGAAAAAAATCGAAAAACCCTATTTTACCCGAACTCCATGCCAGCGTAGATAAAGAAAGCAACCTATGCCCAGAATAATACGGCCAAAATACCAAAACCAGCCTGATAAAGGCAGAAAAAATGGACCTACATATATGGATAAAATAAGAGCAACGAGCCCCGCCTTCACTCTTTCATTCTCGGAAGCTAAAAAAGTCCAAACGGCGAGCAACAGAGGGAGTATATAAGCAATAATATAATAGAATGACATTAACAACTGCATTTTTGGGTGATTGTCTTTTTCCCTTTTTTATAATTTATAAATATAGTCAGGTCCCCTAAGAAGACCAGATTATTCTATTTCAAGTGAAGAGCTTGATGTTTCTGGAAAATGGTCTCAGCCAGGTTGTCAAGGGCTTTAAAATCGGCTTCCCGGGGTTGTCCTTTCGCCAATACGGGAGGCAGAATTTCCGCTTTAATGTTGGTTATAAGATTGGCTATTTGTTCCACCGCTTTGGTTGACCAGCCATAAGAGCCAATAACCGAAAGGAACTTTACTTTGGGCCTCAGAATGTTGAGTAAAGTGGCCGCGAAGGAAGCTGCAGGATGAGGGCCGACATGAACCGTCGGTGTACCGAGGACAACGGTGGCGGCATCGACCAGACTGATAGCAAGTTTACCAATATCAGTCTCAGGCAAACTGAACTGGCGCACCTCCACACCTTTTTCCATCAGGGCTGAAACCAAATGCCTTACCATCTTAGCCGTACTTCCGTGCATCGAAACATAGGGAATAACCACCAGGTTCTTAGGGTCATCGCTGGCCCATTCTTTATAAGCTTGGACGATAAATTCAGGCCGGTCATAAAGCGGTCCATGGGAAGGAGCGATAATTTGAAAAGGAAGAGCTGAAATTTTCTCTAAATTCTTTTGAATGACCTTGCGGAAGGGCATCATAATTTCCGCATAGTAGCGCTTGGCCGCCTCAATTACCCTTCCTTCATCGGTGACATAGAGGTCGCTTATGGCTAAGTGGGAGCCAAAGAAGTCACAGCTAAATAGAATCTTCTCCTCCTCTAAATAGGCACACATCGTTTCTGGCCAGTGAACCCAAGGGGTATAAAGAAAATGAAGCGTTTTTTCGCCAAGCTGCAGCTTTTCCCCGTCTTTAACCGAGATTATCTTTTCGAGGGGCAAATGGAGTAAATCCGTCAGCATCTCTTTGGCCTGAGAGCTACTGATAACTTTGGCCTCAGGATATTTCTTTAAGACCTCAGGAATGGCCCCCGAATGGTCTTGCTCCGCATGAAGTGAGATTACGTAATCTAACTTGTCCACGCCTTCCAGTTGGTTCAATAGAGTTTCAGTCATGGTCGGGTCGACGCTATCGATGAGGGCAATTTTTTCTTTACCTTTGATTAAATATGCGTTATAGCTGGTGCCATCAGGTAGAGGGATGAGGCTATCGAAGAGCCTTCGGTCCCAGTCAATTGCCCCGACCCACCAGACATCGGTCTTAATCTCTCTTGGCTTCAATTTATCCTCCTAATCAGGAATGGTTTGCCCCCGGCTGAAAAAGGCTATCAGCTTGGTTTTTATCAAACCTCGACATAGTTAATACATCCAATTATATCAATTTAACTTTTAAATTGCGCTCTTTTAATACAAGTTTCTTGGAGCCTTTTGCTGCCCAAGGGAAATTTCCCTTCGAGCTAAGAATTAATTTTCCAAAGATAGCTTCATATTATATGAGGAGAGGATGATCAGAATATGAAATTTGTTCTTTCGGAAATTTTCTGGTTGGGAAAATAACCGACGCTAATCAAAAACTAGCAGCCGAATTCATAATTTAGAGATTGATATCAACAACTTGTTAGTCGCCCTTGTCTTTTCTTTCTAATGAGACGGGTTCAAACAAAAGGAAGTTTTTTAACTCGAGGTACTTTCCTGCGACTTGGGTTTTCCCTCCTGTCTTTTTTTGTGTTCCGTCAGAAGAGAGACCAGGATGCCAATGGCAAATCCAAAGCAGGCCGTGATTAACAAAAGAAGAATCTGTGGCATCTCCACCGTAATAAAAAGAAAATGGGTTCGTACCACCCCCCTGTTCTGAATAATGATGATGACCAGCAATACGGCCAGAATCAGTAACAAAATAAGCCAGCCCTTCTTCATAGTTTCCTCCTTAAATGCCGATTATATTTTGAATATCACAGCTTTTGAATCTCCAATAAATTCAAATTGCGCTATGGCTGTCCTCTTGAAAATTTTTTCCCTTCCAGTTCTATCTTATCAATTTACCCATTTTAATCAATTTATTCAAAAAATACTGAAAATCTATTTTTGTCAAAAAGTGTTTAGATGAGGCTATTTGATCAGGGGGGTAGCCGTCGAGACAACAAAGCTGGCTTCTTCCAGAGTTTTTTCCGCATCCTCCCGGGTATATTCTTCGGTAGGAATAAAATCAATGTCGCCATAAAAGGCCAACTCCCTTTCTTTCCTCAATTTTTTGGAAATAAGAGCTAATTTCTCCAGGTTCGCGGCTATATCCTCAGGAAATTTATCTGAATGCTCCAGCAGGAGGCCGCCAACATCATGAATTTTTGGCGGCTCGATGCCCACAAAACGAAGCATCCCTTTAAGAGCTAATTCCACACACTCCTGAGCTTCTCTAATCACGTCAGAATAAGCGCCCTTTTTTAAGAGGAGATGAAGAACATCAATCCGGTCTGTAGCTTTGCGCAAATAACTCTGGGCCAGAGACTTGTTGGTCATGGTCAAAATAGGCTAAATTCTTCGCCAGGCTTGTAGTCTGGTTTAAGCACCCAATGCCAGACATCCCCTCGCCAGACACGACGGGCACCTAACGCCTTTAATCTCTGACGGAGTCTCTCTAAAAGAAGACCAAAAAAACGATCCCTGTCAAAGAGGACAACCGCATCTTCCACCATATCCAGAAAAAGAAGGCTCCCCTTCATGGCTTCCTGGGGAGTTTTAAAGACAGGAGAAATCTCGGTGTAAAGATTATCTTTTTTTAAGGAGGCCAGAAAAGGTTCAAGCCTTTTTTCAACGTTTAAGAACTCTTCAATTCTCTTCATTCTTCCAGGGGGAAGCGCTTCCGCCACAATCAGGACATCAAGATCGGATTCGGGGCTATAGGTTCCCCGCGCGATTGAACCGAAAATAACCACAGAAACTAGTCTCTCCCCATAAAATTGCTGGCATTCGACGAGCAGAAGGTCCTTTAACTTTTCGAATTTTTCTTTAAGCGAGCCGGTCATCATTATTCTTTCTGACGCGGGTATGAGCTTTTTCTATTCTGGCTAAAATACCAGGATTAGTCAAATCAGTGTATAGGGTCATTACATCAGTGACACTTTTAACCGGGATTTTTTCAGGTCAAAGGCTCTTTTCTTCAATGCCTGAAGCTCCCGGCGCAGATCGTCCATAGGGCAAAAAACTTAAAATTCTCTTAGGAGAAAAGAGAGCGACGTTGAGCACTACTGGAAGGATTATAATATGTCACTAATGTCTCTGACCCAGCACAATCAGCCATGGCATCTGCTGAAAAGGAAATGGTTTATCTCTTTTTTATGAGTATTTTAGTCCTCGTTCATCTTATCCTGAGCTGGGGCGGGGTTAAAGGCAAGACCCTTCATTTCTTAAAAAAGAGGTGGATTTTCCTGCATGGCAGTCTGGCTGTCATGCCCTAAGATGGGTAAGACAGGCTGCGGGAATCGGGCTGGCCATTTTTTCGGTAATCGATAAATCAGAGAGCTCTCTTCTCTTAAAGAAACGCCAGCTTAAACAAAGGCCAGAATTTCCTCGAAATCTCAAGGATAAATGAAAATTGGTTAATGTCAGGATAAAACAAGGAGAAACTCACGCCCCCTTTTCTCAGATAGCAATATGCTTTCGTGTAGATTTTATCGTGACGCAACGAATCAATTTCGTAAAGATTTTAGGTGAGGCAATTTGAATTCTTGACTTTATTTCGAGCTGTGATTTATATTGCGAGGTTCAGTGCCGGGCAAATTAAATTAAAATCTGGAAAGTCCAATATGGCCGGGGTTTTTGGTTGCAAATTTCTATTCGGCTCACGACCTCCATCAGGCCCGAGAAATCTTCCGAGCAGAGTTGCAAATAATAAGATCACCCGGAGTGAGAGAAAGGAAAGAATTTAATAGAGAATTTAGTAGAGAATTTAATTCCAATGAGTGTCATCAACAAGCCGACAAAAAATCTTAAGCCCAAGGCCTTCTGTCATTTATTCGGCTATTTCTTCTCCTCTTTCTTTTCGCTCTTTATTTCCCTTTTCCTTTTTATTTTCATTTTAACCTTTTT
>CAZVIN010000091.1:0-5026 GCA_964627255.1 uncultured Eubacteriales bacterium | reverse complement strand
GGCCAGGTGAGCGCTTTCTCCTGGGGGGACGAGGAGTCCAGATACACCGTTTTCTATTATTTCCGGAATCCCTCCGACTTGCGTCGCCACTATAGGCCGGCAACAGGCTGCGGCTTCCAAAAGAGCCCGGGGCAAGGGTTCAGGATATACAGCGGGATGAACAACTATATCCACGGCCTTCATTATGGCCAAAGAGTCATCGCGCCAGCCCAAAAAGTGGATATGAGAGGCAAGTCCTGACCGGTCAGCCCATTCTTTTAGCTTTTCTTCAAAAGCCCGGTCCTCCTCTTGAAGTCTTTGGCCCACTACTAGAATTCTGGTGTCAGGATAATGGGCGATAATTTTTTGGCCCGCTTCGAGCAAAAAAGCTAAACCTTTCACAGGGCTTATTAGGCCAAAATAGCCGATTAGCGTCTCCTGGGGCCTAAAACCCAATTCCTGACGAATGTTAACCGTAGGAACAGAATCAATTTCCCTTAGGTCAAGGCCGTTATAAATGACGCGAATTTTTCGGGCAAGTTTTTTCCTCTTCTGCTGAATTGATTGACTGGTAGCTTCGGAAACAGCCACCAGGGCGTCGGAAAGAAAGTCGAGGAGCAACGCCCTGGGCTCTGAAGTAAAGGGCGAAAAATAAATATCTCTAACATGGAGAATACAGGGAATGCGGCTCAGCTTCGCTGCCAGACCGCCCAATAGGCCACTGCGAACCGAGTTGACATGGAGAAGAGCAATCCCCTTTTGCTGAATGAATTTTTTTAATTCCCAAGCACCCGTGATCGTTTGCCAGAATTTAAACCAGCGATTTCTCCTTTCCCAACGAGGGAGATGAGAAAGAACAGCCACTTCCACTTTTTTTTCTCGGGCTTTCTCGGCCAAGGGACCTTCTTCAGGCACAACCAGAAAAGGCTGGAATTTTTTGTCAAGAATATGCCAGAGAGCCAAAAGGCTTCTTTCTGCCCCGCTAATACGTGCTACGGGATTAAGATAAAGAAGACGAATTCTCTGGTAGCTCATGGTTGAACGCGGCTATCTTCTTCCGGTCGGCATTGGGCTTGGAGCAGGACCGCCTCATATTGAGCACTGATTTTTTCCCAGCTAAATCCGCAGGCCTTTTTCTTGGCTTCCTGGCTTAATTTTTCCCGCAGCGGGCTGTTTTGGAGAAGAAGGACGACGGCAGCCGCAAGCTCTGCCGGCCTCTCTGGTCCGACCAGCAAGCCGTTAAGGCCGTCTTCAATTAGCTCAGGAATTGCCGTGGAGCGAGTGGCCACAATTGGTTTTCCCGAAGCCATGGCTTCAAGCAGAACTAGCCCAAAGGTTTCATAGGTAGAATGAAAACAAAAGATATCCGCCGCTTGATAATAAACCGGCAATTCGTCCTCTGGGATGTAGTCGGATAAGAAGACAGATTTTTCCAATTTTAATTCCTTTATCTTTTTTTCAAGCTTGGGACGCTCGGGCCCCTTACCACCAATAATTAAATAGACGGGCCACCCTTGGCGATGGATAAGCTCGACCGCCTGAATGAGGATATCGGTTTTTTTCCAGGGGTCGAGACGCTGGAGAGAAAAAAGTAGGGGAGCTGAGTCAGGAAGATTAAGCCTTTTTCTTATCGATTTTTTGGCTAACCCCTCTCCTTCTGGACTGAACCGGTGCAGGTCGACCCCAAAGGGAATTATTTCCCCCCTTTTTCTTTCCTCGCCTAAGAGAGCTTTTTGGCCAAACTGAGAAATGAAGATGAGATGGTCGCTGCGACGCGCCACCCACCAAAGATATTTTTTCCAAAAGGGAGGTATCCCTGGAGCGGGCAGGTCGCGACCGATGAGCGCAAGGACAAAGGGAATTCCTTGGCGTTTCTTGGCGAGAACCCCGGCCAGACCTGTGGGTAAGCCATAAAAAACACAAAGCACGTGGGGTTTAAAGCGGGAAATAACGTGGCATGTGGCCCGGACAGCGGAAAGAGAGAAGGGGGGAATTATTCCCGCCAGTTTACCCTGGCCAGGCCAGTTCATCATATTTTGCCGGTCTTTAAATCGTTGCACCAGGAGAAAGGAAGGGGAATTGGCCATCTCGGCCAAAGAAGATGTGTCGGCTAAATTTCCTCGTTCCTGCGCCCCATAGAATCTCTGGTATTTGGGTTTAGGCTCAGGTGTGAGGATTACCACCTGATGGTTTCGGGCCAGGCGCCGGCTGATTTCATAAATTCCCCTTTCCGCGCCGCCCGCCAGCGGAAAAAAAGTTGGCGTCAAGACAAGAATTTTCATCCGAGCCTATCTCAGGTTAGGATTATTTTAGCATTTCCTCCGACTCTTTCCATTTAATTATTATGTCAGGAGAAAAGAATTTGTGATTAATCGCTGATAGAGTAAATAAAAAAGGGCTAAACCAAGAGAGAAGTCTCGAGTATTGTTGAAAAATCCCTCCCTCGATTCCCCTCAAAAGGTGATAGCTAAAAGCTGGTTTGATAAGTTAAAAAGAGGGTGGTGAATTTTCGATTTAATATTTCTCGAAACGACAAATAATTAGACTGAGGAATCCTTGAGGGGGAAAAAATCATTCTCGGGCGAAAAGGAGGAGAGGATGAGGGTAAATTATTTAAGTGAGAAAATATTTTCTTGGCCTAAGGCCTTGATTATTACTCTTCTGGCGATGGTAGTTCTTCTCTCTTCCTTAAAAGCAGCCGTTAACGTCTCCAACTCACCTTCTACCTCTTCGGTTGGCCCCAGAGTTGCCGTGGATTCTTCCGGGCAGGTTCATGTCATCTGGGTGGAACTTACGGGTTCCTCTTCCGGGGACCTTTATTATTCCCGGGGTAACCGAGAGGGGTCTCAATGGACAACCCCGTTAAATTTGAGCAATTCTAACGGAGTTTACTGTCCCTCGCTAATGGCTTGTGGAATTGATGTCGATGCGGCCAGGCGAGTCTATGTGATTTACATAGAAGGAGCTCAGGTTCGCTTGAGGGTTTGTGCGGACGGAGTCTGGGGGAGCCCGATTATCCTTGATAACCGACAAGGCGTGGACGCGCCACGTGTAGCTGTTTCTCCGGAGGGAGACATTTTTGCTGTGTGGTGGGCTTCATCTACCTATCGCGTGTATTCCCGAGCAAGGGTCGGCGGCACCTGGGAGGAAGTCCGGGAAATAAGCGAGCGACAATCCAAGTTCCCTGATGTTGCTGTGGGCCAGAATAAGGTGGTTGCTACCTGGGCTGATAAGAATGTGGCGGCAGATACTTATCAGTCAGCCTATACTGAACGGAGTCGCACGCTAAACGCCAGCTGGAGCACTCCTCAGTGGGCCGTTCCTTCCTCTTACTCCCAGAAACATCAAGCTATCGAGCTTGATTCTAACGATGTACCACACCTTATCTGGACAACAGAAATAGGGGGGGAAAGGGTAGTTGATTATGCCTACTGGTCAGGAGGGGGATTTGTATCGCCCTTGAGAATCTCTTCTCAGATGCTTCTTCATTACCCTAACCTGGCCGAGGCGAAAAACAACCTTTTTGCTGCCTGGCAGGTGGGAGCCTATGGCAATGGCAGTGCCATAGATTTTAACTCTAAAATCAGTGGGACTTGGCAAGGGTACGACTCTGTCCCTAACTCCCAGGGATGCACTTATTCGGATGTGGGAGTCAGTCCCAATGCCGATAGAGTTTACTATGTTTGGGATACTTATGTGGGCTCGCCGGGTGATATCTTTATCCATGCTGTTACTCTTCAGGCATCGGGGGTACCTATTTTTATAAAGGGGACAGTAAGAAGTCCTGATGGTCAGGCTGTGGCGGGCGTAACCATTCAGGGATTACCTTCGTCGCCGCAAACTTCCTCTACGGGAGAATATAGCGATGTCGTTTATTCGGGCTGGTCGGGCACGATAGTGCCCTATAAGGCCGGATATGTTTTCAGTCCTTCTTCCCGCTCTTATTCTAACCTTTTAGCCAATCAGCTGGCCCAAGATTTTACCGCTTCTTCCAGCGGCTGTTCCTACTCAGTTTCGCCTCTTACTTTTTATTTTTCTTCGGAGGGCGGCTCCGGTACAATTAGTGTTAATGCCTCAGCGGGCTGTAATTGGCAAGCCACGAGCCGCTCAAGTTGGATAAATATTACTTTGGGAAGCTCAGGAAGTGGTCAGGGAACAGTGGGGTTTTCTGTGGTCGCCAACTCTAATGCCACCCGTACTGGCACCATTATCGTGGCGGGTCAAACGGTAACTGTTCATCAAGCTGGGCGGGTTGACTATAATGCCTCCTCTCCTTATGTCGTCCTGCCTGAATGTCTCTGGGCGCAGGCTTCGGGCCAGGGGACGTGGATAACTGATGTCCAGATAACCGACCTGACCGGTGGTTCTATGGTTTCTATATATTTTAATTATGGAAATGGCTTAAGACGAGGTCCCATTACTATCTGGAATAATCAAGCCGGCGCTTTAAATAGCTTCAAAATAAATAATTTTCTTTCCTACTTGGCCTCCATCGATAGCGGTTTTCAATATTATGGTCGCGTCGGGGCGGTAGAATTTTCTACCCAGGATGGGGAACATCGTCTGCAAGTGGCGGCACGAATTTATAATGGCAATTATTCGAAGACAATTTTAGGTCTAGTTCCTTCTTCGGAAAACCTAATTACCCCCTCTCAACCGATGATGCTTCTCTCTTTGGTTAGTAACGCTACTTATCGTTCCTCGTGCGGCTTTTTCAATCCCACCACAAATAGCTTGGCCTGCGAGTTCCGTCTTTACGATAACCAGGGTAACCAGATTGGGTCATCCTTTAGCCGCAACTTCTTGGCTCATGATTTCCAGGCGTTTAATCCTTTTGCTGAAGCCGGCAGAGGCTATCCTCAATACAGTTATGACCAAGCTTATCTTATTATCCAGGCAACAAGCGGGAACGGTGCCTTATTGGGTTTTGGGGCGACGGCTAATAACTATTCTAACGACCCGGCCGCGCACTCAGCCCAGCAAAACCAGGGTGATTTAGATAATTCACCTTCCAACCTCATCGTGTTACCTGAATGCCTCTGGGCCG
>CAZVIN010000090.1:0-11140 GCA_964627255.1 uncultured Eubacteriales bacterium | reverse complement strand
TGGCCAGGTAGCTCAGTCGGTAGAGCGAGGGACTGAAAATCCCTGCGTCGGCGGTTCGATTCCGTCCCTGGCCACTTTTTATATTTTTTCTTCCCTTTTGTGGAGGTAAGTGCGGGGGATAAGTCCGGTATGGCCGCAGGGACCGTTATACGTGGCGAACTTCAATATCCTGAAGCGATAAAGATTCTAACGCCCACTTTTAGCAAATTTTCGGGGCGCGAACCTTTGACTCTTCCAACAACCAGGTCAGCTGCAATTAAGCCTTTTTAATCAGGCTCAAAGCCAGTTGATTGTCTTATTATAAGGTCAAGGCTGCATTAGAACCGATAACTGATAGAAATGTTGGGAACAATTATCGTCAAATTGTAAATTCCAGGCATAGCGGCGTGATATTCAGGCTTGGTCAGGACATCCACATAACTCACTTTTCTTTCCTGGCCTTTTAAGTATTCAAACCCAAAATCAAGTTTCAAGTCACCGAGGGTATATCCGACGCCAAAGGTCAGGACATTAAAATCATAGCTGGGGAGAAGAACATTCATTGTGGTATCGGGAGCAGGTGAAGGGTCCCAATAATATCCAGCTCTAACGGCCCAATTATTAGGTAGCGTGTATTCCGCTCCCAAGCGCATTTGCATGACACTCTTCCAATGCATTTCTCTGGCGTCATCGCCACTCAGGGCCATCAGCAGCTTCCACCCCGGGTCAAGAAAATCGGTTCTCATAACATCGATTGTCTTCCATTCTGACCACTGGAGGTCAGCCGTTATGGTCAGAGCCGTAATTGGTTTAAAGGCTAAACCAAAGGCTAACCAGGTAGGATAGGTGACGTTTCTTTCTACGTCTGATTCCTTATTCAGCCCGATAAGATAAATATTAGAAATAGCGGCATTTCCTTTGAACTTGATGGTGCTCCGCGTCCGAAAAGTTGCTCCTAAGCTGAATTTTTCGTTCGGCCTGACCAACACACCAAAAGTAGCCCCCATGCCCCAACCGCTCATGCTTTCTTCATATTGACCTAAATCCACCTTGTAAGGAGGGACGGGTATTTCAGCCGACCCCGCGTGCATCGAAATATCAAAGGAACCATAATTAAGATTCAAGGTGCCTCCCACCAGGAATTGGTCATTAACCTTGTAAGCAATGGCGGGAGCAATACTTACCACGCCGATGCGGCTTGACCATTCATAAGTCTTATTCTCGGCAATGGCCGCAAAATCCGACCCATCCCAGGCTGTGCCAAGACCAGACGGAATAAACACGCCTATGCCAGCCACCAAGTTTTCCGCAATCGGGTGATAATAAGCCGCTAAACCAGCCAAATAGTGTTTGGATTGGGTTTTAGCATTAACCATGGTTAACGTCCCGACGTTGGGGACTGGCACCTCGAGTTTGTACTTGCCTGAAGGAATGAGGTCCGTACCATAAAACCCAAAAGCCCGCGTTTTGAATAGAGCAATTCCTGCCGGGTTCCAGAAGATAGCGCTATAGTCATCTGCCAAACCAACAAAAGCTCCGCCCATCGCCAGCGCCCGCGACCCGAGGCTGTTAAGATTAAGCCCGTTCGCCATCAAAAAAGAAGGCAAAATAAGCCAGAAAGCTACCCCAAATATAAGCCTACTTTTTTGTTTCATTTCAGCCTCCTTAAACGCCTTTTAACTCCTTTTAGATTATTTTTGCTTTTATCATAAATCAAAAAATTCATCAAGCCAACTAAGCTTCAGTTAGGCTTGGAGAAAATAATTTCGCCATTCCTATCGATATCCACGATAACTGTGTCCCCCTCTTTAAATTCGCCCTGAAGCAGCTTTGAAGCCAAAGGGTTCTGGACAAGCTGCTGAATAGTTCTTTTTAAAGGCCGGGCGCCATAAACCGGGTCAAAACCTCTTTCCGCAAGAACTTCCTTGGCCCGAGCGGTTACTTGCAGGTCAACCTTTTTTCCCGCCAACCGAGACTTTAAAAGGTCAAGCTGAATTTCGACTATTTTCAAGAGAACCTCCCGGCTCAATGACTTAAAGATAACCACCTCGTCGATTCGATTCAGGAATTCAGGCCGGAACGATTGCTCCAGTATTTTGCGCACCTCTTTTTCCATCATCTCATAGTCTTGACTAAACTCTTTGATGACCTGGCTTCCCAGGTTAGAAGTCATGATAATAAGTGTATTACGAAAATCCACAGTCCGGCCCTTGCCATCAGTTAAGCGACCGTCATCGAGAATCTGAAGCAGAATATTAAAAACGTCAGGATGAGCTTTCTCTACTTCATCCAGAAGAATAATCGAGTAGGGCCGCCTTTTAATGGCCTCGGTAAGCTGCCCTCCCTCTTCATAGCCGACATAGCCGGGAGGAGCGCCAATCAAACGGCTGACAGTGTGTTTTTCCATATATTCTGACATGTCGAGTCGGACCATGGCTTTCTCGTCGTCAAAAAGAAATTCCGCCAGAGCCCGGGCCAACTCTGTTTTGCCGACGCCGGTTGGCCCGAGGAAAAGAAAAGAGCCAATCGGCCGGGAAGAATCCTGGATACCGGCCCGAGCCCGTCGGACCGTGTCGGCGACAGCTCTTAAGGCATGGTCCTGACCGACCACTCGCTGACTTAATTTCTCCTCCATCCGAATTAGCTTATCTATTTCTCCCTCAAGCATTCTGGCCACGGGTATTCCAGTCCATTTGGAGACTATCTCCGCTATATCCTCTTCATCGACTTCCTCCTTGATCATCTTGCCTTTTTTCTGGGCCTCGGTTAGTTCGGCTGTTATTCGCTCCATTTCCCGCCGCAGTTCCACCAGCCGGCCGTAGCGAATTTCAGCCACTCTCTCCAGGTCACCTCGACGTTCAGCATTCTGCTCCTCAACTTTTAGGGAGTCCATCTGTTCCTTCAGCTTGTTCATAGTCTGAATCAATTCTTTCTCTCTCAGCCATTGCCCTTTGAGCGCCTCACTCTTCTCTTTAAGTTCGGCTAACTCCTTCTGAAGTCTATTTAGCCGTTCCTGCGAAGCCTCGTCTTTCTCCTTTTTCAAGGCTTGTCGCTCAATTTCTAACTGACGGATACGCCGTTCCAGCTCATCTATTTCCTCAGGCATGCTATCAATTTCGACTCGAATTCGAGCCGCAGCCTCATCCACGAGGTCAATGGCTTTATCAGGAAGATATCGGCCCGAGATATAGCGCTGGGAAAGAACCGCGGCGGCCACGAGAGCAGAATCCTTAATTTTCACCCCATGATGCAGTTCGTATTTCTCTTTTAAACCCCGCAGAACAGAAATAGTCTCCTCCACCGTTGGTTCATCGACAAAGACAGGCTGAAAGCGTCTCTCTAAAGCCGGGTCCTTCTCTATATATTTTTTATATTCGTTGAGAGTAGTCGCGCCGATGCAGCGGAGCTCGCCTCTGGCTAAGGATGGCTTGAGCATATTCGAGGCATCAATCGCTCCTTCGGCTGCTCCAGCGCCGATAATAGTGTGCAGTTCGTCGATAAAAAGGACGATTTCTCCTCCCGCCTCCTTTATTTCTTTGAGAATAGCCTTGAGTCGGTCCTCGAATTCGCCACGGTATTTGGTTCCCGCAATAAGAGCGCCAATATCCAAGGCGATAAGGCGTTTATTCTTTAAAGACTGGGGCACGTCGCCGTTGGCAATTCTCTGAGCTAAGCCTTCAACAATCGCGGTTTTACCAACGCCGGCCTCACCAATAAGCACGGGATTGTTCTTAGTTCGCCGGCTCAACACTTGGACCACCCTTCTAATCTCTTCCTCTCGGCCGATGACTGGGTCGAGCTTTCCCTGACGCGCCAAATCCGAAAGGTCTCTCGCATATTTTTTTAATACTTCATATTTTGTCTCCGGCTCGGCATCGGTGATACGCTGGCTACCCCGAATTTCTGCTAAAGCCCTAAGGGTCTTTTCTTCATCCACGCCGTATTTCTTTAAAATTTTGGTCACTTCGCTACTTTGGTCTTTGAGCATAGCCATAAAAAGATGCTCGGTGGAGATAAACTCATCTCTAAGGGTGGCAGCCTCCTTTTCGGCTTGGTTTAAGACCTGATTTAACCCGGGCGATAAATATATTTCGCCCGCCCCTGTTACCCGGGGCAATCGACTCAACCCGACTTCCAGTTCATTAAGGATCCCCTTGACATTAACCCCTAATTTTTGAAGGACGGAAACAACCACATTTTCTTCCTGCTGGAGGAAACTCCAAAGAAGATGCTCCGGCTTTAATTCTTGATGCTCCATTTCTTGGGCTTTTCTCTGGGCCGAAGCCAAGGCCTCTTGAGATTTTAAAGTTAATTTATCCCATCGCATAACTTCTCTCCTTGGAAAAGGCGCTGAGTTGTATTAAAACTCCTCCTCTTTTTTCTGTCAAGAGAACGGGACCTCTGTCGCCCAAAGAGTAGTGATCTGTCAGGCTTATTTCGGCTGGATCTCTTTTAAAAACAAAAAAATATAAGATTTTAGAGGTGCCACAACCTGGCCGACTTAAACTCCTGTTGCCTCCTCACCAAGGGCGAGAGGGAAAGGCGTGATCGGCTATCTTAAATTGGCGACTAGAAACACGATTAAAATTTCTTCTTGACAACCCCAAAAAAATTGATATCTATTTCATGGGAGTGAGTCATGGAAGAAATCGAAATTTCCAGCTGGTTGACCCTTGACGCCATCAAAAAAAAAGCGGATATTGTCGAATCCGTTGGGAACCTCCAGACCGGCCATAGCATGTCGGTTTTCTGCATTATCGAGGATGATTACTTAGAGCTATGTTATAGTGATTCCGGGCCTAATTACCTCCGGCGTTATGAGGACCGCGAAGAACTCGAAGAAGCCCTCGAGCAAAGGAAGGAAGAGGTCGGCGAGGCTCCCTACGAAGAAGACATGGACTTCGAAGAAGAGTTCGAAGAGGAAGAAGAGGAGGAGGAAGAGTTCGATTTTGAAGATGAATCCGAAAACTTCTGACTAATCAGGTCACTGAAAACTCTTCAGTGTTAGAACGGTTTATCCTCTTCCAATCTTTTTCTCCAGAGATGGAGCCATTCGAGAGCTTCTAAGGGAGGCAAGCGGTCAAGGTCCAGCGAAAGCAGGCTCGCCTCCAGCTCCTCCCAAATTTCCTTTTTTCGGTCCTCGGCAAAAAGCCAGAGCTGGTTTTTGGAAGACGGTCGGGTTCGCCGCTCGCTGAGCCGCGGCTGACCGTTGGGGTCCAATTCTTTCCTTTCTAAGTTATATAAAATTTCTTTAGCTCGAGAAATAACTGTCTTGGGAACGCCGGCCAGCTTGGCCACGTGCAGCCCATAACTCTGGTCGGAAGGGCCGGGCAAAACCTTCCGCAGGAAGATAACCTCCCCCTGCCACTCCTTTACCTGGACATGATAATTTTTTGCCCTGCTCAGAGTGAGTTCAAGCTCGGTAAGTTCGTGATAATGGGTTGCGAAGAGGGTCTTGGGCCGGATTTCCTCCTTCTCGTGAAGATATTCCGCCACCGCCCAGGCAATGCTGAGTCCATCAAATGTGCTGGTTCCCCGCCCGATTTCGTCCAAAAGAATCAGACTCCGGGGGGTGGCATGATGAAGAATATTGGCCGTTTCGATCATTTCTACCATGAAGGTCGATTGTCCCAGGCTCAAATAATCAGTGGCGCCGATGCGAGTAAAAATGCGGTCAATGAGCCCAATTTTGGCCTCAGTTGCGGGAACGAATGAACCCATCTGAGCCATTAAGCAAATCAAGGCCACCTGCCGGATGTACGTGGATTTCCCGCCCATGTTGGGTCCAGTAATTATAAGAATCTGGGCACTGTCGCGGTCCATGGCCACATCATTAGGAATAAAGGGTTCATTAAGCGTCTTTTCGATAACGGGATGACGGCCGTCCTTTATCCAAATACTGTCGCCGTCGTTAACCTCGGGCCGGACATACCGTCTTTCCGCCGCCAGTTGGGCTAAAGCGGTCAAAACATCGATTAAGGCAAGACGCCTGGCGACCTCTCTCAGGCGGGGTGACTCCTGAGCAATTTTTTCTCTGGTTTCCAGAAAAAGCTTTCTCTCTAAATCGCGGATTCTTTCTTCGGCGGAGAGAACCTTCTCTTCATATTCTTTTAATTCTGGGGTAACGAATCTCTCTGAACCAACCAGGGTCTGTTTCCGAATATAATCGGGAGGGACAAGGGAAAGATTGGGTTTAGTGACCTCGATAAAATAGCCAAATACCTGATTGAAACGAACTTTGAGGGAGGCAATTCCCGTCCTTTCCCTTTCTTTTCTCTCCAAGCCAGCGATAAAGGTTTTGCCCGAGTGGCTGAGCTGGCGAAGCTCATCCAGCTCCCGACAAAAACCTTGCTTGACCAGGCCACCTTCATCTATACCCGCGGCTGGTTCATCCAAAATGGCCCGGTCGATTAACTCGGCAATTTCTGGTGCATTGTCCCATTGGTCTTTGATTTGTTGAAGCCGGGGAGCGGTTAGAGGTTCTAACCATTTTCTTAGTTCGGGTAAAATTGTCAGCGACTTTTTTAGCAAGACCAGGTCGCGAGCCGTGGCCGCCCCTAAGGAAAGCTTACCCGTAAGCCTTTCCAGGTCGCCGATTAGCTTTAAGGTTTTTCTAATTTCTTGACGCTCGACAGTGTGACGGAGGCAGTCTGCAACCGCGTCCTGACGAGTTTCAATTTCATTGAGGTCAAGCAGGGGCTCAAGAAGCCAGGAACGAAGCAGTCTGGCACCGGCGGAAGTCATGGTCATGTCCATAATATCAAAAAGAGAATCCTTCTCGCGGCCGTCTCTCATATTCTTTATCAGCTCAAGATTCCTGATGGCTGTGGCATCCAACACCATAAATTGACTAGTTTGATAGAAGGACACGCCTTCCACAAAACGCAGGGATTCTGGACGAAGCGTCCGCAGATAATGCAGCAAGCCACCCGCGGCTCTGACAGCCAAACCTTTGCCTTCCAGGCCAAACCCAGCGACCGACTCCACTCCAAAATGGGTCAAGAGGAGTTGATGACTGTGCGCCTGGTCGAAAATCCAGTCTTCAGCCGGACTCATGGCTGGCGAACCTTGGTCGGGGGAAGCAAAAAGAGCGGCCACCCTTTGGCTCGTGCTCTGGGGGAAGACTATTTCCCTTGGCTGAAGCCGGTATAGCTCGTCAATCAGACTTTCCTTGGCCGGACCAGTTTTTTGAGTCGTTCTGATGTGTCCGTCAATCATGTTCAGGCAAGCCAAGCCCCAGCTTTCCAACTCCAGAACGAGGCTAACTAAAACCACTCCTTCCCTGGGACCTTCTAACTCCACCTCCAGGGCCGTTCCTGGTGTCAGAACGCGAACCACCTCTCTTTTCACCACGCCCTTAGCTATCCTCGGGTCCTCGACCTGCTCGCAGATGGCCACTCTGTATCCCTGCCGCAGCAATTTATTCCAATAGCTCTGGGCGGCATGATAGGGTACGCCACACATGGGAACTTTTTGTCTCGAAGTTAACGCAATATCGAGCAGAGTCGCAGCCAATTTGGCATCCTCATAAAATAGCTCATAGAAATCGCCCAGACGGAAAAAAAGCAGATAATCCTGGTACTGCCTTTTAATCCGCAAATATTGCTGCATCATTGGAGTTATCGCATCATCCCTTCGGCCCTTCATGTCTTCAACTATAGCCGGAGATAGCTATGTTTTCAACCACCCAACTTCGTGAATTAACTTGGTTGCTATCAGAAAATCGAAAAGCCTCCTCTTGAATAGGCATTTAGCGTTTCCTTAGCTTGTGCTATGATAAAATATATAAAAAATTTAAGGATAAGAGGATGGAAAAAGAGAAAATAAAGTGGAGAAAAATTACCATAATAATATTTTCCTTCGCTCTTGCCCTCGTCTTTTTTTTGGCCTTCGGTTCCTTAAAAAAAATGAAGGTTGACTTTTATGTCCTTAAACCTATTGACTTGAGTTACACGATTCTGGCCAATTGCACAGTCGATTATCCAAAACCTCTGGATATGACTTTCTTAGAGAACGGAATCATTCAGGCAGTCGAAGTTAAAGAAGGCGATCGGGTTAAAAAGGGGCAAAAACTCGTTCTGCTTGACGATTTTGAAGCCAAACGAAACCTCATCATAAGTACTGATAATTTAAAAGCAGCGCAGCTCAGGCTCAAAAATGCTCGCGAAGAGATTCTGCCTAACTTAAAAGAAAAGCTTAAGGAGTACGAGGTGAACCTGGAGCAAGCTACAATGATGCTCCAGAGATACAAAAACATCGAAGCCGCCGGTGGCATAGCAAAGTTTGAGCTGGAAAAAGCAGAAAAGGAGTATCAAAAAGCGCTTTCACAATACAACCAGCAGAAACTTGAAGTGGAAAGTTTTTCAAAAAGCGGCCGCTTAGCCGACCTCGAAAGCCAGGTTTCGATCAGTCAGGCCCAATACGAGATTGCCGTTAAGACGTTGGAAAACACCCGGATCACTGCTCCTTTTGATGGCACGATACTCAAGGTCCATGTCCAGCGCGGACAAAAGGTCACTACCACCACCAAGGCGGTCACCATCTTAGAGAATGCAAACTGGCAGCTCGTGCTTAACGTGGATCAAAAGGAACTCCCCTTCCTGCAGCCTGGCCTCCATGCCCAGATAATCATGGACGCCTACCCAGAAAAGAAAATCAGGGGAAAAGTATCCTACGTTTGCACAGAAGTCGATAAAGAAAAGAATACCTGCGAACTCAGAGTTGAGATAAGCGAAGATGTCTCCTTCATCAAACATGGCATGGCTGGCAAGGCAGAAATTTTAGCCGAGAAATATGAAAATGTGCTTGCTCTGCCTTCGCGTTTTATCAAGAACGAAACCGGAAAGAGCTTAGTATGGATATGGGAAGGAAGAAAAGGGAGGCTGGACGAGGTGAACATAAAACGGGTTGGAGAACGCTGGGTCCTAGTTGAAAATCTGCCTGTTGGCACGGTGATTTTGGATGCAGACCTTAAAGCATCGCCAGCAAAACTGAGACCAGGAAAGCAAGTATCCTCTCCCCTTTAAAAATTGAGATAATGATTTAAAATGGTTTTCAGACCCTGTGAGCCATACATTGCCTTCCGATGGCTGATCAAAGGTAGGGGACAAACCGTCTTGCTTTTTTCCGGCATAGCCATCGGCGTAGCCATCCAGTTCTTCCTTTCTTCCCTTATCGGTGGGCTCCAGCTCAGTCTCATTGAAAGAACCGTGGGGTCGGCGCCGCATGTCTACATCCTACCTTCTGATTCTATCCCGACCAGCTTCTTATCAGATAGCGGCCAGGCCGTCGATTTTAGAAAAGTCCCCTCTATCGAAGGATTAGAGATAATTTCCTGGACCCAGTACTTGGATTATTTAAAACGAATTCCGGAGGTAAGGACCGCCTCGCCCGTGGCGGGAGGTCAGGCTATCATTGAGCGCGGGAGTATCTCAGTAAGCGTGACAGTAAAGGGCATTTTGCCCGAAGAAGGCGCCAAGATTTACAATTTCCAAAGAAACCTTAAAGCTGGAAACATCAAGCTCGTTGGGGATTCGTCTATCATCGGATTAAGCGTCGCCGAGAAGCTCCAGCTATCGGTTAATGATAGATTTTTTATCCGCAATAGCAAGGGCACTGGGGATTTCTTTACCGTGGCGGGCATTATCGACCTCGGCTCCGTCCAGGCCAACACCCTCGTCTTTCTGTCCTTAGATAGGGCCAGGAGCTTCCTTTCGCTGAACGGCGTGACCGCCATCGAAGTCAAGATCCAAGATGTTTTCAAGTCAGAAGAAATGGCCAAGATGTTAAGGAAAGAATTTTCGCGGGTGAAGTTTGAATCCTGGCAGGCGAGAAACCAGGAACTGCTGACTGCACTTAGGTCCCAGAGCGGCTCTTCTGGAATCATTCAATTTTTCGTCATTTTCTCCATTTCCCTTGGCATAGCCAGCGTGCTAGGCATTGCTGCAGTCCAAAAATCTCGTCAACTGGGCATTCTCAAAGCCATGGGAGTGGATAATAGAGGGGCAGCCCGGATCTTTCTGATTCAAGGCCTTTCCCTTGGCTTGGGTGGTTCCGTTTTGGGCATAGGGCTAGGTTATGCGATGGGCGCAGTTTTTCTTAAGGTTTTTGGAACAGGCACTTTCGGTCTTCAACTTCGAGTCTTTAATCTAATAACCCCCGCCGTCCTTGCCGTGCTGGGCTCAGCTCTCGCTTCTCTGCTCCCGGCGCGTCGAGCCTCCAAACTCTCGCCCATAGAGGTCATCCGCCATGGATGAAATGATCATCGCTCAAAACCTCGTCAAATCCTTCGGCGATGTGGTCAAAACCGAGGTTCTCCACGGCATCAGCGTTGCCTTTGAAAAAGGTGCGCTAACAGCTATTGTTGGGCCCTCAGGATCGGGAAAAACAACCCTGCTCAATATCATCAGCCTCTTGGAGAAACCATCCTCAGGCACCCTCATCATTGATGGCAGGGATTTTTCGGCCGGAGATATCAACCGTTATTCCGAATACAGGAATGCCAACATCGGCTTTATTTTCCAATTCCATTATTTGCTCCCTGAATTTACGGCCTTAGAGAACATCCTTATTCCCTGTTGGATCAGCTCGGGCCGACCAAATGAAAAGACTACCCAAAAAGCCTTGAAGCTAATGAAGGAAATCGAAATCCTTCACATCAAGGACAAATATCCCCATCAGATATCAGGCGGCGAGCAACAGCGAGTGGCGATAGCCCGAGCCCTCATTAACGAACCAAAGATGGTCTTTGCCGACGAACCAACCGGAAACCTCGATTGTGAAACGGGGTCAGCGGTGCTCGATGTCATGACACGGATGGTTCGGGAGCTCGGAACAACCCTCATCTTGGTTACCCATGATAGAGAAGTCGCCTTAAGTTCCGACAGAATCCTCGAGCTCGTGGACGGAAGAATTTGCAAATCTTTTATTGTCAAAGAGGTAGGCGAAAGCAAAGCAAGACAACTTCTTGAGGATAGGAGCTGTTTATTTTAATCTTTTTTCCCGTGTAAGGTTTAACAACCGGTGGCAGCTTGCCTATTTTCCTATTTTTTAAGACTGGGCAAAAGAAGAGGCTGCGAGGATGTAAACTGATTCAAGATTAAGGAGCAGGGAGGCAATTTCCGCCGGCTCGGAGAAAGGCAAAGATGAAACGCCCTTAAAA
>CAZVIN010000089.1:0-18775 GCA_964627255.1 uncultured Eubacteriales bacterium | reverse complement strand
ATCAGTTAATTAAATATAAATTAGAAAATAAGTGTAATAAGTGAGGTGGCACCAGTTAATAAATAGCCGCTACCTGCATAAACCCAATCCCCAGAAAATTTTAGAGTTACTTTATTGTTCGTCTATTTGATGTGGCTACTTAGTTGAGACGTTGATAGCCACTAATTTCCATTGGGGATGTTCGTAGAGATAGCCCAGGTCAAAATAAACCATGTAGGGCTTAGTAGCATAGTAGCCTTTAAGCCTTAAAATACCATCATCATCAATGGCTGGAGGTTCACTTAGAACCGGCGCCTCATTCTGGATGATAGTCAGGTCAACCTTCTTCTCAATGAACTCGCGAAAGGCCTGCCTCAAGGAAGCCTCGTCCGTTTGATTCTGCCAGAGTTTGGCTATATGGCCATAAAACTCAGACAAATCACCCTTATTAAGGCCGTCGCCCAAAAGATAAACCGATTTATCTATCATCCCTGCCAGAGCTTCTGAAGAGGGGATTTCTTTGCCGCTTGCTGGTGCGGGCTCTTTCGGTTTCGCCGCTTCCTTTGCCTCTTCTTTTTCACCAAGCCCGGCGTCCGAGCGAACCAGATTCAGAATTTTCCATTTTCCCTCTTCTTTGACCAGGTCAATCTCCACCGGCACCACTCCGCCGGCCTTGGTGTGAATCGAACCAATTAATTTGCCTGTATTATTATTAATCGACCTGGATGTCCAGGAGGCCCGAGCAAAATTACCGATGGTTGTGGCTTCAAGAAAATATTGAAACTGGTCCAAAGAAGTCGCTGCTTGAAATTCCTTAGCGGTGGAGGTATAAGCCGCCTCAACCTGGCCTTCTCTGAGCAGGGCAAAAAATTCATCAGCCGCTTTGACCACGCCCTTAGTCGCCTGCAGGGCCACTATGATAATGACCACGACCACGGCTAAAAAAATAATAATGCCTATTAGCCATTTTTTCACCGCTTTCCTCCTTAATTGAAGTTACGAGAAAGACTTTTTTTGAAAGGCTGCTCTCGCACTGTCATGATAAGCTGTGGCGAAGGCAAAGTCAACCAGCTGCCGCCCTTTTTAAAATTGGTGCCACCTCACATATATACCCAATTTTTTATTGTATTTCCCTTATATCTCCAACCAGACAAAACATTGCCATGCTTACCTTTTAAGTTCCATAACAGCTTCCCCTTTCAGTTGTCATTTCTTCCCCAAAAAGTTTTCGCCTTGGCCTGTTTTATTTTAGGAAGGTCACTTAAAACTTTCTTTTCTCATTTTTCTAAGGAGAACAATAATTCTTTCTTATCTACCTCCCCAGCCCTCCTGTCTCTTCCCAGCCTTCTTGTCTATCTTAAAAACCAGTGAAAAAAAGCTGATAAATTTTCGTCCTTAGTTGATGATAAAAGATAAATAAGGCTATAATAAAGTCAAATGAAAACAAAGCCGTACATGGAGTTTTTTAAAATCCAGGAAGCCGAAGCCATACGAACTTTCTTTTTTAATTCGCTGACCGAAACCAACCACGATTTCAAGTTTTTTGTTGATTGGGCAAAGGTCAAAGCCCAGGTTGAAAAATATACGCTCGAACTTAGCATTTTAAATAACCTGACCAGAAATAGAGAATTTGAAAAAGCCCTGAGAGATATCCTTACCCGTTATCCCGAGGTTCTGCCATGTTTTCCGCTGCTCTTAGCAATAAGAGAACAGCGATTTAAACTAATAGATGATTTTTTAAATAAAAAGGCAAAAATTCTTGATTATGATTTTACTCCCAGGAAGTTAGGTAAAGATGATATAGCCAAAGTAATCGAATTTGTTTCCAAAACGGGACTCAAGGACTTCTTCCTGAATCTGTCTACGGCCAGCCTGCAGGATTATCTGACAGGTGTCGAAGTGGGTCTTGATACTAACGCCCGCAAAAATCGCAGTGGCAAGATGATGGAATCTCTAATAGAAAACCTGTTAGAAAAGAGTAGAAAGACCTTAAAAATTCGAGAGGTTATTAAACAGCAAGATTTTGGCATTCTTAAGCAGTTTGGAATAAATGTCCCTACCGATTTGAAAAACAGAAGAGCGGATTTTATTCTTATTAAAGAAGGGGTCAAGGTTATCAATATTGAAACGAATTTTTACAACGTCTCTGGCTCCAAGCCCCAGGAAATTGTCGACTCTTATATCAACAGGCAGGATGAATTGAAAAGGGCTGGTTTCTATTTCATTTGGATTACTGACGGTTATGGCTGGAAGAAAGGCCAGAATCAGATGGATAAGGCGTTTGCCAAAATAGATTATATCCTCAACACAAAATTTGTTAGGTTAGGCCTACTCGAAAAGATTATAAAAGAAATCTGAAATCATGGTGGAAAAAGGGAAATCATTTAAATCAGAAGCTGAATTGCAGCAAGCCATTCTGCGAGAAAAAGCTCGAGGCACTCCAGACGTAAAAATAGGGGAGAAATTTGGCGTTTCCTATAAATATATCGAAAAAATCATCACTCAGGCCCAAGGAATAAATATAAGCAATCTAAATATTAAAAAACATGTAAAGTATTTAGAACCGAAAAATTTTAGGCTCGAGGCTACCTCAGTCTGGAGCTTTCGGCAGCGAGGCGATTGGGCAACGCATAGCGGCGAATACCGCGGCAATTTCTCACCCTATATCCCCCGAAACATAATCCTCCGGTACTCTCAGCCCGGAGAACAGGTGCTCGATATGTTTTGCGGCGCTGGCACAACGGCGATTGAAGCCAAGCTTCTCGGCCGAAAGTGTATTGCCAGTGATATTAATGAGAAAGCAATAGAATTGGCAAGGGAAAATATTAAATTCGAGATGAATTTCTTGCCGTTTCCTGAAGAGAAGAAAAAAGAATATTTTGAACCAGAGCTTTTAGTTAAAGATGCTCGCGACCTTTCTTGGATTAAAGATGAATCTGTTGACCTTATCTGCACTCATCCGCCGTATGCCAATATAATCCGATACACAAATAATAAAGAAGAAGACTTATCTTTTCTTGAAGTTGATGAATTTCTGGTGGAAATGAGTAAGGTTGCTAAAGAGAGCTTTCGGGTTCTGAAGCGGGGCCGGCAGTGCGCTTTGCTCATCGGCGATGCGCGGAGAAAAAAGCATGTGGTTCCATTGGGTTTCAGGCTGATAAATGTTTATCTGAAAGCCGGTTTTATTCTCAGGGAATTAATCATCAAGAGGCAACATAACTGTAAGACCACGGGCTTCTGGTATAAAAAAAGCATCGAAAACAATTTCCTGCTCCTCGCCCATGAGTATCTACCTGTTTTTGAGAAGCCTTCTAAGCCAAGAGAAGAAAAAAGGGTAAAAGAATCGGCTTCAAGGCTGGCTGTGGAGAGGAAGAAAGTTTCGCCGGGCTCGGAGCTTGAAACCTTGGAAACCACAACAGTCTGGATTTTCCCGGAAAAAGAAAAAAATTATTTTCTCACCCGAAATATCGTCGACCGCTACGCCAGGGAAGGAAAATTTCTGTGTTTGGAGTTGACAACGGAAGAAAAAAGAAAGCTAAAGCCTCCGAGCAGCGGAAGGCAGGACGGTTATAATCTTATCTGGCTAAAATCCTCTATTTTGTTCGATAATTATTTTTGCTTCGACTTATCTAATTATTTAAATTCTGTTATGGAAACGATAAATAATTTGAAAAATAACATCAACTTGGGCGGTTATTTGGCTATTGAGACAAGGGATATCAGAGTCAATGGCCAGCTCATCCCTTTGGGCAAATTAATAGTCGACCATATTAGTGATAAAGGGCTTTGGTTGAAAGAAATTGTAGTAGTGACGACTAACGGAACAACAACAGAGAGCGATGAATTGGCCAGCCCAGCTGCAGGCAATTTTTTAAAAATAATTCATAGCTATGTTCTGGTTTACGAGCGAAGATAAAGGAGGAATTGTTAGTACTAAGAACAAGCTTATCAGGAAGAAATTCAACCTATTTTAGAGATGGCCGACTTAACAAGGCATTGGTTAGAAAGACAATTAGCAGAAAGCGATGGGTCTCGCCTTTAAGGCAAGGCCGCTAATCGAAGCAATCAAATATTTGTCAAACATCGATTTTTAATTTTAGCCGCAAAGCCTCAGGAACCTCACCCTGCGGGGTCCATTCTTGTTGCGCAAAGTAAGCATCGAGAATGGAATTATAATAAGCTGGGTCAACAGCTTTGCCCGCTTGAGGGCCGGTGGTTAGCGGCTTTAAAAATTTGGGTGAAATAAAAGCATCGTAGTCTCTCTTTCTTCCCTGCTGCTGATTAACCCAGCGTTCCAAGGTATAAATGCGCCGCCCACATTCTTTAAGGCTTTCTGGTGAATAGGCAAATCCAGTAAGGGCTTCATAAGCTTCAAGAAAATCAGGCGAGCTATAATCTTCAGTAAAGAAATCGCAGAGACCAAGGGAGTCAGTCAATGCCTTGTTTATATGGCAGCTCAGGACATAGGCGGCAATATCTTCCGCACCGCCTAAACCAGCCTCTTCCGCTTGAATCGTCCAAGCATAGGTATGGTCGCCTCGGCCCCGATTAGAGGTTCCGTAAGCCGTAAACATGCCCGGGAAAACCTTAGGTTCAATTCCGGCATAGCCCAAGCCGGCATAAGCGGTGGTAAAGCAATAGACAACATCGGCCGGCTGCAAATTATAAGGGCCGATGAGCTGGGCCATAATTAGGTCCGTAGCCTGCGCCAGCAACCTTCCCATTTCCGTTGACTTATAGCTTATTTGCTCCAAGGCTTGAATCATTGTCCTGACTTGGCCAAAAACCGGGCCGTCAGAAAACGGCCATAACCCCTTTTCTTTGAGCTCCATCGAGGCCGCCATGATACTGCCGAAAGTCATCGTATCAATGCCATAATCATTACAGAGATGATTGAGATAAAAGATGCCGTCACGGTCTGTCAGACAGCAATTGACCCAGAGAGCAATGGTTTCAAATTCGGGCCTTATGCCTTCATGAGCATAGGGGCCGCTTTTAACTGAAGCTGAGCGGGTGCAAAGAATGTGACGACAGCGGCTACAAACATTGTGTTTGCCGGCAATCCCGAGAAAAGCTTGGGTGGAAACGCCGCGATAAAGTTCAGGGTCAAAATAGCCTTCATCAAAATTATGCCAGGGAAGATAGCCGCCTTGTTTGCCCAGGTAGCCGCCACGAAAGGCGCGGTCAAGCCACCAGGTAGTGCCTGTTTCCGGCCGAAAAGAAACTGTCCACTTCGGGTCAGCCACATGGGCTTTAATCGCCTCATCAATCCTTTTAACCGTAGCTTTAAACCTGGCCTCGTCTTTAACCGCTGGCGTTTTCTGGCCAACTGCCGTAATGGCCACCAGATTCTTTGAGCCGAAGACGGCGCCGGCCCCGCCGCGGCCAAAATTGCGGTGATAATCGGCTGTCAAGCAGGCAAAAGGCACCAAGTTCCAGCCAGCCGGCCCCGCGGTTACGGTGGAAGAGCCGGGATATTTTTTGGTTAAGAAATCAATTATCTGGGAAGCAGGACGGAGAACCCTCTGCCCGCCTCTTAACTCGAAAAGTTCCTCTTCGGCCGGAATTATTTCCACCTGGCCTTCGTTAACCAGGAGGCGCACTGGTTTATCGGCTCGACCATCAATAATTAAATGATCAACCCCGGCTCTTTTAAGCCTATTATGAAAATGACCACCGCAGCTTGCATGCGTGAGAAGGCCAAAAATCGGCGGCCTTGGGCCAAGCCAGGACTGAGGCTCAGGCGAAAAAGTAAAAGGGCTGATGAAGGAGCAGGAGCCACGACCAGCTGTGGGAATCGGCGTATCATTTAAACTTGACTGGCCAATAATGATCCTATTTTCAGGCGAAAGAGGGTCCTTTAGCCTGTCTATTTTCTTTAAATGTTTCGACATAAGATAGGCCTGAACACCTCGGCCGCCAATAAAAAGGCGATAAACTTCCGGGTCAGCCTCCTCTAATCTTACATGGCCTGTATTGAGGTCAATAAAAGCCCATTGCCCCGTATAGCCAAAAAAAGAGAAAACGGGAATCATGTCTACTCCTTTTAAGGGAACATTAGATTGAGGCATTATAAAAGAAAAAACACTTTTTTAGCAAAGTCAGGCTATCTGGCGCTACCAGTTTTAGCTGGACCTTTTTGAAAAAACTGAATCACAATAAATTAAAATGACCCTCTTTGCTCTTGGATCGGTTAGGCCTTTAGACGCCGGGATTTCTTCACTCCCATTTTGGTTTTAAATCGACCCTTTTTTCCCCCACCCTCCCCAGCGACTCAGAAAAAGCTGAGATATAAATAACCTTATAAAGTCTATTGTCCAAATTTTTTGCGGCGAAAGCTCCTTTATTTTTTCAACCCGCACCTGCTCAAACCGCCATTCCTTCTCGACCACAGGGCGGGCCTTCCCTTCAGGATCATTCTTAAGCGAGAGAGGCTGGGTTTCAATAACCTTAGGCTGCTTTGTCTCCGGTGAAGGAAGGCAACTTAAGGTTAAGAAAGCCATGATGGCAGCAAAAAATGAACACTTTTTTGCCCTAAGCCCTTTATTTTCTGCCTGAATAAAAAATAACGCGGATAAGACAGGCAGGAACTCTATAATCTCCTCAACTGGTCCGCAGCGAGTCCTTCACTTCCCAAAGAAGGAAGCGTTCAGGCTCTTAAAGAATCCCCTAAGGAATGCCTAATCAATGTTAATAAAAAAGTCGCCGCGCCTAAGAGCTGGTTTGGACCTTCAAAGGCTGAGCTGGCCAGGCAGCTTGGCAAAAAGACGGGTGGCTTCAATTGGCCTCAGACCGCAAAGATAGCGGGTCAGGCGTTCAATACCGATTCCAAAGCCGGCTGAAGGATAAAGCCCTCTTTTGGCCACCTCGAGATAGGGAGAAAAAGCCTCCAGCTGAATTCCCTTCTGCTGAATCCGATAGCAGATTCTTTCCAGTTCATACTCCCTCTCGCCTCCGGAGAGAGCTTCGCCATAGCCCTCGGGATAAACAAGGTCCATATCAACCAGCGTTCCTGGCCGCCGCGGGTCTTCCCGGTCATAAAACTCCCGGCCTTCAATCGGAAAATCAAGAACCCAGACCGGCGCCTCATAAGAGGAAGATAGCTTTTCCTCAAAATCCGGGCCATACTTCTCTTGGGCTTCGCGGTAAGTAATACGAAAGAAGGGTGATTCAGGAACCTTCAGCTTTCGGCCAAAAAACTCGAGTTCTCCCTGGCATTTTTCTTTAACCGCCAGGATGATGGAGCGGAAAAGCGCCTCGCCTAAGGCCATGACCTCTTCGCGGCTCGATTCTTTCATTTCTAAGTCAAGCTGAACAAACTCAATCAGGTGCTTACCTGAGTTCTGTCGCTCCACCGCTTCAATCCGCACGTTGGGCGAAAAGCATAAAATCCGGGGATGGGCAAAAAGAGCCATCTGTTTGTGGAAGATCATGCTTTTCGTAATTTGATACTTAAAACCGTAGCACTCGACTTCGCCCCGGACGCGGTGGTCCGTTAAAGGGTCGGTTATGGGCGAAATGACTACTGGCAGAATCTCGATAAAACCTTGGCGCCGCAGAAATTCCCGTGAAGAATCGAGAATAACGGACTGAACACAGAGGGCCCGCCGCAGCACCTCTGAGCGCCATAAGCCTAATGCTTTATCCACATCAAACATAGAAAACCTCCTTGGGTGGTATGAAGTAATCGGGTAAGGCTGAAGGTATACGTCCCCTTAGAAGGGGACGTTATTATTATTGGCGTTGACGGGCTGGATATTCAAAGAAAAAGGAAGGTTGTAGAAGAAAATTGGGCGCAAAAGAGCTGACAAAAGAGATTCATTTTTAAACCCAAAATTGCTCTTGCGCCTTAACATCATTTTTGATTTTACAACATATCGCTTCCCAATTTCAAGTCTCCGACGAGTTAAAACGCCAGTGCTATGCAGAGCGCAAAACTCTCGAGGCCATATCCCAGATTTTTGGCATCAATGTCTTTGTCCGGTACAGAAAGGGGGAAACTTCATTAGGATTAACCATGGTTAGATTTTAGATGACAAGATGATACCCTCTACGGTTAGATTTTTAAATTACTTGACAGGAATGCTTTGTCTAAAAAGACTCCCCAAGCGAAAAAGCTCGCGCCTTTCTGAGGCTTAATTGACATTGCCTGAGGACAAAGATAAGCTCAAGGGAGTTAAAGCCTCGTCTTTCCTTTTGAGGCAAAAAGCCATAGGAGGTGATGGATGAAACTTCATCTCAAAAGGGATTGCCTCTTGCTTGCCATGTTCCTTCTCTTTTCTTTTTACCTCGGGTCAACGCCCGACGAAAAATCGCCGCTTCCCATTACGACTAATAAGGCGAAGCTCCTGAGCATCGCTGTGCAAGGGCAGGTAGCCCATCCTCAGCCGGCCCGAAATTATCTCACCACTTGGGACGGTAAACCGAAAATGGCCATCGGCATGGGTGGCATCAACTATAGCCTTAAACTGGGTGACAGTCTGTTTGACTGGGCCAGTGCCGAGCAAGCCACCATGGAGGTGGCCACAGAAGGAGTGGGCGAAGAAAGATTCCGCGAATCCTGGCTGACTTTTTCCGCCGTAGGCAACGAGGTCAAGGTGTTAAGCGGGGAAGCACGCGGAGCCAAGGGAGTTGTAGTCGGCAAATTTGGGAGCTATGTTCTGGTGCGCTTCGATGACAGAGTCAAAGAAAAATTAGCCGCCGGCGATACCTTACAAATCAAGGCAACGGGCTTGGGCCTGAAAATTGAAGAATTCCCCGAAATTTTTATTCATGGTGTGGCGCCCGAAATTCTGGAGAAAATGGGTTTAAGGAAGGTAGGCGATAAATTAGAAGTTCCGGTCGTGAAAAAGATTCCAGCCGAAATTGTCGGTCAGGGACCGGGCAGAACCAGCCATTATGGTCATTTCTGCGTTCAAACTTGCTTCCCGCCTGATATCGAGAAATACGGTCTAAAAGAGCTTCGCTTCGGCGACCTTGTTTTCCTCGAAGACATGCAGAATGATTATGGCAAAGGATATTATAAGGGAGCGGGCACAGTGGGCATTGTTTGCAGTGGCCCCAGCGATATTGCGGGACTGGGAATAGGCGTCATGGGCATTTTATCCAGCCGTGAAGCAAAACTTGAGCCTCGCCTCAATCCGGAAGCTAACATTGCCAAGTACTTGGGGATAAAAATTACCCCAAATTTAGAAAAAAAGGGCAAGGAAAAGGCAGAAAGGGAAGCCGCGGCAGGCGAAACAAACAAACCCGTAAACAAGGTCGACAAAGGGATTCGCACTAATAAGGACCAGCTTTTAACCATCGCCGTGGAAGGCGTTGTTCAGCCCGCGGGGATATTGGGCGGCTACGGTTTTTCAACGACCTATGATGGCCAGCCCAAATTAGGCATTGGCATGGCTTCAATTAATTACTCTGTAACCTACGGCGATTCGACTTATGGCTGGGCCGAAGGTGACCATGTTGAGCCCGATGTCACCATCCAGGGAAGAGACCGGCCCTCCCCGAGTGAATGCGCCTTAGCCATTCTGGCCTGCATCGGAAACGAAGCCAAGGTGTTAACCGGTGAAGCCAGAGGAGCCAAGGGAATCTTTATCGGTCGCCACGCTGGCTCGGACGATTTAGTCTGGTTTCCGTCCGAGGTCAGGGATAAACTCGCGGTTAATGACCGGATTCAAGTTAAAGCGCGGGGCGTGGGGCTCAAAATATTAGGCTTCGAAGAAGTCCGGGTGAACAAGATTGACCCTGAGGCTTTGGAAAAAATTGGTATCACCGTAGAGAATGGACAGCTGGTCGTTCCGGTGGTTATGGAGGTCCCAGGTTATCTCATGGGCTCAGGAATGGGCGGCGGCTTTTTAGAATCAGTGGATTATGACATTCAGACCACCTGCCCGGAAATGGTCGAAAAATATAACCTGAAAAAATTGCGGCTGGGTGATATCGTGGCTATAACTGACCATTATGATTTTTATGGCCGCGGCAGATATGAGGGAGCGGTAACCATTGGAGTGGTCATTCATGGTTTTAGCGATTATGCTGGCCATGGACCTGGAGTTAACCCCATTCTCAGCGCTCTCCCTGGAAAAATTAAAACGAGGCTCGACCCTAACGCCAATATGGCTCTGATTCTCGGTATCAAAAAAAAGCTCTAATTTTCTGAGCTAACTGTTAACTGCGATTAATTATCTTCGGGAATTATCTTCGCGGCTAAATTGAAATTTGATTTAACGGGCCCAAATTCAGGACAATTTTAATTTTGAGGACAAGGCGCTCGGCAAAATCGACCACGAAGGGACTAATCGCTACGCAAATTTAGGTCGATTTAAATTCTTAAGGCGAGGCGCCGCGGCCTTGGTCCCAGATAAAATTTAATTGAGACTAATAGTAAATTTGATTTTCTAACCACCAGCTGCAATCTTCTCGATGGCAAAATTCTAAGCTAAAAAAGCCGTCCGGGTCGCAAGGCGGTGCCGAGATTTCTTTCTTGACGTAAGAGTACCTTCCAGTAACGATGCCGCGGGCATCGAATTTCGACCGCTTACCCGCCTGCTCAACTGTTTTCTTTAAGGGGCCGATGGCGAAATCTCTTATCGTCAGCCTGAAATTAGTCAGGCCCTTCTTCTTTTCTTCTTGCCAGAACTTAATTATCTTTTCTGTATTGCGAGTTTTTACCTGGAGGGGAACAAAAGAAAGTGTACCTCGAGGAAACAATATCTTGGATAGCATCGGGGCTAATTTTTCGGGCGGGCGGCAATTCACCGCTTTCACAAATTGGTCTACAGCTATTCTCAGAAGTCTTTTCAATTTCGCTAATTCCTTTGGTTTAAATTTCTCTTCTTGGCTCATAGTTCACTCCTTAAAAACTGAATAAGGGCTCACTTGGCCCTATAAATTGCCATATTTTTTTTCTTTTATTACATATTTTTTCTTTTCTCTGGCCAGCAACCGTTGAAAGGCGGGTTCATTTCTTAGGCTGGCATAATAGGGGTTACTCACCAGAAAAGGATAGGAATAAAGAAAATCTCGTAACTCCTGGAAGCCCACAGCTATCCCCTCTTCGATATATTTTATCGCCTCTTCTTTTTTTCCTACGAGGGCATAAATCGAAGTTATTTCATAAGAGTAAAAACGGTTAGAAGGAGCAATAAGAGACAGGGCCTTATCTTTTTCTCCCTGCGCCGCCCAAAGCCAGGCCTGATGACGGCGGACAGCCGGCGAAGAAGCACTAACCTTTTCCGCCCGCTGAATTTCCTTTTCCGCCCCCTCAAATTCACCCAGCATTAGCCGTTGCCGAGCTAAGCAAAGATGCAGGCGCCAGTTATCCGGCTCTAAAGCTAAGGCCTGTTCCAGCAGTCGACAAGCATTCTGGTATTTGCCTAAATAAAAATAGCTATCAGCGCAACCTAAATAAGCGCGGATAGAGAAAGGGTCAAGTTCGACGGCCCGCAAATAATGTTTAATCGCTTGGGAGTAGAGTCCTAAGCTGCGCAAAAAAGAGCCGACGTCAAAATTGACTTGAGCATTGTGGCCGTCAATGATGACTGCCCGCCGGAAACTCTCATAGCTAAGGTCCATTTCTCCGGTGTAAAAATAAAGCCAGCCTAAGCCAAGGTTGGCCTCACCCAACCCTGGGTTAAGCTCGAAACTTTTACGGAAATATTGGCCCATGAGGTCAAAATCTTGAGGCTCGTTTTCTCGGACATAGCGGGCCTCATAGAGATTGCCCAACTCCCAATAAGCCAAGGCATACGTCGGCTCTAACTTGATGGCGGCTTCCAGCATCTGCCGGCTCGTCTCAAAATCTTTATCTTGGCGATAATCTCGATATTTTCTCTCCGCTATCCTTCCTGATTGATAAGCCTTATAGGCCTCAAAATTGGCTGGTTCTCTCTTTCTTCTTCTTTCCGCGTCGGACGCGATGAGCTGAAGTTGCAGTTGATGACTAATGTCGTCGGCTATTTCATCCTCGATTCGAAAATAACTGGTCAGCTTTGCCTCATAGTTTTTCGACCAAAGACTAAACCCATACCGCGTGTCAATGAGCTTTACATTAACCCGGATATTATCTTTTTCCGTTCGGAGAGTTCCTTCCAATATTTTGGATACCCGGAGTTCCTCACCGATCTGGGCCAGAGGTTTGCGGGTATCTTTATAGAGACCAGAAGAGGTGGGCGAGATGACTTTAAGCTCGGCAATGCTTCCTAACTTGGTAATTACATCATCGGTCATGCCCTCGCAAAAAATCTCTTGATTCTGTTCCGGGCTCAAATCTTTAAAAGGCAGGACAGCGATGGAATTCTTCCAGACTGGACGACTGGCGACTTCCTCTTGCGGCCATTTCATCTGAAGGAATAAGTAGGAATCAAAAAGCAACGCCACCAAAATAATGAGCGGGATTAAAATTAGCTCTACCTTGATTCGCCGTGGGTTCGGGGAAGAGGTCTGAAACCAGCGCCAAAGGATAGTGCAAAGAAGGGCACAGCCGAGGCTAACAAAAGTAATATCTAAGGTCTTTTCGGGAAAATGATAGTGGTCGATAAGAATCCAATGAACGAATTCTAAGATTAACCAACCACCACCGATGAAAGCTGCTAAGGTCTCAATAAGACGGTGTTCTCTAAGCTGACGCAGAAAATTAGAAAATAAATTTTCTTTTTTAGGCCGGTCAGGGACCCCCAAAGACAATAATTTAGCGCCTCTGCGCCTAATTTAAGCTCGATTGCTATTAAAGTCAATATTAATTTTTGGCGCCCGCCTCACCTCCAACGGCTTTCCCAAATTGCGCCATATTACGCTATTTTTTGTAGATTTCGCTCCGGTGGCCAATCTTGAAAATCTCAACGGTCTTAGTGGAGTCACTGACCGAATATACAACGCGATAATCTCCCTGCCGAATTCTGTATCGTTCTTGCACCGAAAGCTTCTCGCTGCCCGAAGGCCTTGGCTCCTCAGCAAGCAACCTGATCCGCTTGACAATCCGGCGAAGGTCCTTTTTCGGGATCCTTCTCAGCTCCTCGGCGGCCGATTTCCTGATCAGAATTTCATATTTTCCCATCGCGCTTGAGAGTCTTCAATACATCTTCAAAGGGGAGAAGCGGCTCCTTGGCCCGATTTTCGAAGGCCTCGAGGTCGACGGCGTCCTCAAGAAGCGCCTGTTGGACGGCTGCATTTATCAGGCCGGAAACAGACTCTTCCGTCTCGGCCGCTTTGAGCCGGAGCGCCCGATAGTACTTAGGCTTCAGATAGACGGTCACCCTTTTATTTTTATTAGCTTTATTCACAAACATCCTCCATACAGCATTATAACGCTATATCACTATAACGACAAGACGTTTAGAAGGGTGCCTCGCTCTCTTCCCTTTCGCACCTCTCTCTGCCGACTTTAGAACTCATCTTCTGACCTCGAAAATTTATTCACTCAGAATGATTTAAGCAATTTTGTCTATAGACTCGGGGGCAATATCAAGAAAATATAGGAGACTGCGGAGCAAAACCAAACCGCCATAATCGCTCTGGTGTAAAAAAGAGTCTGTTTAGTCCCGAATGGGCCGCGCGCAATCTCTCCTGGCGTCACACCGCGTTGTCGGTCCACAGCCGGGTAAGAGCTAAGACCAGGAAATAGGCCGAGCTGGTGGTCAAATACATGACCCGGCCTCTTTTGTCCCTGGAGCGCCTCTCCCTCAATGAAATGCAAGCGAAAGTCTGCTGCCCGTATGGCAAAAAGGCCAAAGATGTGGATCGGATGGGTTACCTGGAGATCATCGCCCGGGTCACTTCCCACGAGACTCCATCTGAATATTATTCATGTTCTTCTCTTGACCCGGCAAGACAGGTCCGGCTGATTTCCGGCGCTTTTTAGCTTGGCCGCGGCTTCCTGTCCCCTTTCCGCTGGTTTTAACTCAATTTGACATCCGATGACGCCCCGATTTATACCCCCTGAGGACCATAGGAAGGGCAAATTGTCACAAAGAAGATCTGTGGACCGGCAGAGCCAAAAACGAAATTCTTCTTCTATGATGATGTGATGCAAGTACTTTCTTTAGCGCCTCCTTTCTTTTCCTGTCTTTCTCTCTTTAGCCCTCGGTCTGGTGGACCATCCTTCTATCCGTTCTTTTAACCCGAAGGTTATGTCTGCACACCTGCTAACATCAGGTCTCGGCTCCTTAATCTTATACCGGACGCGACCTCATCGGCCCGTTAAGAAATTCCGAAGGCAGCCGATTCGTTTTATTGATCATCTCTTATGCGGAATATAGGAACGATTCTCTTTGAGCATCCGATAGATGATGGTCAGCAACCGCCGGGCTGTCGCCACTTTCGCTGAGTTCGATCCCTTCTTCGTCTTCATCCTCTCGTAATAACACCGGAGGTCAAAGTCCGCTCGCAGAGCAGGCCACACCGCCTCCACCGCTGCCCAGCGCAGCCAACAATTCCCCACCTTGATGATCTTGCCGTCGAAGCTCCTCTCCCCTGAGCTGTAAGTCGAGTAGATAACCCCAGCGTAAGCATGGAACTTCCCCACTTCCTCAAACCGTTCGACGCCCCCCATCTCCACCGCCACCAACACCGCCAAAAACTTCCCAAACCCAGGAACAGTCTGGAGCAGCCGGGCTGAGGGTATCTTCTCGTCCAACTCATCGACTAAAGCGTTTGTCTCGCTAATCCGCTCCTCCACATGACGATAGGTCTTGAGAAGCGCCCGCAGCCGGTTCTTCACCGCTGTCTGCTTCCCTATATAAAATGCCAGCTGACGCACCACCTCGCCGTTCTCATCCAGCCAGGTGATGTGCGAGTATTGACGATGATGGTCAATCCCCATATAATTCATTCGTGCACATCCTTAAAAGTAAGTTTTCCAACCGGAGGTCTATCACAACTTCCGGAGAAGGTGCATCACATCATCATGTTATCTTATAAACCCACAATGAAGCAGGACGCTACGAATTCTGGGTACCCGCCGGTGGTAGCCTGCGAGGCGAGGAGAGTATCTTTGATTGCGCCCGGCCAGATTACCACTTCTGCAAGTTCTTCATCCTTTGTGCGTCTTGCCGCGGGGAGATCACTCTGGCTAACAGGGACGAGAGCTTTTTAGTGGACGCTTGCTTCTTCTCCCGCCAGGAGTTACCGGGGTTAATAGTTTATCCCCAAGTCCTGCATGGGCAGTTTTGGGATGACCTGCCCGCTGGGTTTCCCTTGACGCGGTGTCTATGGCTGGAAAGGGATGGGTTTAAGTAAATTGGCTACTCACGAGGAACAGAGGTGTCAAAAGATAAATCGAGGGATATTGCAGCCATAAGGGCGGAGTGGGAAGAACGAGCCCAGAGATACGATGCCTATTACCAGAAGTTTAGCGGTGCTGTAGAACACTATGTGGACTGGGAGTTGCTAAAAAGGCATCTCCCCAAAAGCAGAAGGGTCAGGATACTGGATGCCGCTGGCGGTACGGGGAGGATCACCCTGCCTTTGGCTAAGCTGGGATACCCCGTTACTCTATGCGACATCTCTCCCGGTATGCTGGCGGTGGCCAAACAGAAATTGCTCCGCGAAGGACTCCTGGAGCGGGTGGAGATTTCGGAATGTGATATTTGTAAGCTTCATTTTGCTGACGAGAGTTTTGATTTCACTCTTTGTTGGAATGGGATGCTGGAAGCAGCCAGAGAGATTATCCGGGTAACTAAGAAAGGAGGGACAATCTCGCTATTTCTGGTCAACCGCTGTCGGGGAGCCCTTGACCTATTCCCGAAAGACCCCGCAGCTGCTCTGGCGCTGGTCAAATCACGCCTGAATTACGTCTATGACGGGGCGGAAAGGTACAGGGCTGTCAGCCCAGAAGAGGCCAGGGAGTTGTTTGCCGCCCAGGGTATCAGTGTTCTCGCTATATACGCTGTTTGTG
Source organism: uncultured Eubacteriales bacterium (assembly GCA_964627255.1). Classification (GTDB taxonomy): domain Bacteria; phylum Acidobacteriota; class Aminicenantia; order Aminicenantales; family CALLJL01; genus CALLJL01. The sequence goes on along the minus strand of CAZVIN010000089.1, from coordinate 2,904 downwards.
GTTGGATGGACCTGCTGCGTGTCCCGCCAGACATTCGTGAGTCCAGCAGGTGGGATGAAGCATTCTTCCGTCAGGTGACTACCATGGTGCTGCGCTTGAGCCAGGAGTCTTCGGTTCAAGGAATGTCCAGGCACCTGGTTCTCTATGGAAAGAAAATCTGATTATATCCCCGCTTTTCCACGGGCGAGCCCTTGGACTTCATCATCCCAGGCGACAAAGAGAAGAGATTGATTATGATACGATCAGAAGGCTCAAAGGAGCGACCTTTTCCAGGAACCTAGCCCAGAGAATGATTGCCGATTTTGGCCATCTGCAATCACCAATCGCAACGGAGGCATCAATAAATTAAAGGATGTCAACAGTGGATAAGGACAAGGTCAGAAAATGGGCTGTCGTTCTCGGCGTGGTCGCCACGATAGTCTTGAACGCCCTGGCGAACATCATCCCGTTCAACGGCAGAGGCCCCGATTTATGACTTCTAATGTTGGGGGCGGGCGTAATTAGTCTTTAAGCGATCATTCCAGCAGCGCAGCAAAAAACTAAACATTAAAAACTAAGAAGAATCTTAGGGATGATAAAGACGACCCAGCGAATGAACTTTATTCTTTTCTTTATCGTATATTTTTATGGAAAGGCTTTTTTGGGGTGAAAAATGAGCCAGAAGGTCAGTTTTTTTAACTTTATGGTCATATTGTGTGCGGCTGTCTTGGCCTCCGCATTTTTTTGGAGTTTGGTTTTGCTCGATAAGGCTATGCAGGGGATAATGTCCCCGAGTCAGAGGATAGCCATGAGCCATTTTTTCCTTGCCCTCATAATTCTTCTCCTTTTAGCCTTGTTGCCTGGAGGAGGGTTAGCCAATTGGGGGGTGAATTTCAAGAATTGGGCGAAAAACCTTGTGTTTGGGCTTATCCTGGGAATTAGCGTGGGGATTCCGTTTTCGCTGTTTTCTTATGGAGGGAACATCAGCGGCTGGCATTTTAGCCAGCTGGCGGTTCAGCTCCATAAAACGGAAACACTGATAATGCTTTTTTCTCAGTTGTTCCTGGTGGGGACAAGCGAAGAATTGTTTTTTCGGGGATTACTCACTACCTGGCTTATGAAGCGCTATCCTTCTCGACTGGTGGGATTATCGGTGGGAGTTGTTATAGTGGCCATTTTGTTTGCTCTGGTCCAGCTCTACAAATTGCTCTTTGGTTTCCCTCTGGAGAAAGTACTTGTTTTTATGCTCGGAGCGTTATTTTATGGGCTTCTCCTGGGGGGGATATATCAAAAAACTAAAAGCCTTCTGCCGCCTATTATTATTCACAACATCGGGAATTCAGTGATGTTCTTGGCCGGCTTAGGGTTTTAAAAAAGGATGGGAAAATACCCTAAACACTTTTTTCAGAAAATCAGCCTCGGCGCCATGACCGGGCTTTTCTCCTACTTAGTTCTGCTGATTATTAGGAGTCCGGTGGAAGAAATTATTGCCGCTTTCTTTATTGGCTTGGTTCCAGGAATTATTGACCGCCAAGGCTTTTTGACTTTCCTCTATGCCTTAGCCTGCGCGGCTGGCTGGATGGCGGGCCTTCTATTTTTTGGGATTTTCCTTGAACTGGGCTTGGGCGCGTGGATAATGGCTGGCGCCTCTCTTGGATTCATCTGCGGCTTTACCCACGGTTCTTTCTTAAGAGGAACAGCTGGGTTTTTGTGCGGCGCACTGGCCGGCCTCCTGGCCGAGGCGTCCAGGTATGTAACCATCTTGTCTCAGGATTTAAGGCTCCTTGACATGCAGCTCATCCTGCTCCTCATGGCCGGGACTCTGCTTCCTCTCGCCACGGCAATCGTCTCAAAGTCTCAGAGAAAAAATGAATAGGGTAAATAATCAACAATTCAATCGCCGCCATTTCCTAAGGAGTCTGTGGGGCCTGCCTCTTTTGTTCACTTCCAAAACCGGCTTTGACCTCTCCTTTTCCTGGATAAAAAGCCATCCTCGCCGCTCTCCGGAGAAATTCTTTTTTAAGGAAGGGAAGCCTCTGCTGATAATTGTTGAAGGCCGGGACATCAAGAAAATGCTCGAAGCTGGAATCAATGCTCTGCTGGGTTTCGAGACAGCCCTAAAAGACAAAAAAAGTATTGTGCTTAAGCCGAACGCAACCGCGTCTGAATCCTATCCGGTCACAACTGACCCCGTTTTCCTCCGAGAACTCATTTTGAAAATCAAAGCACTTTCCAACGGCCGAATCACGCTTCTCGATTCATCCTCCTATGCCGGGCTCACTGCGACCAGGATTTTCTCAAAACTTGGATTTTTTCACCTGGCTAAAGAGCAGGGGATTCGAGCTCTCTCCATTGACCCCACTCTTGGTTCTTATTTTGTTCGAGTTTCCAATCCTGATTGGCAGAGGAATCCTTCTCTCCTCACTAACAAAATCGTTCAGGAATCTGATTTTGTGATTAACCTGCCTGTTGTCAAGCGTCACCATGCGGCGGACTTCACCTGCTCTTTGAAAAACAATTTTGGCTGCACCTATGACGCCTTCCGAATGCTGGCGCATTCGAAATTATCCGGAAAAGACGAGGCGGGCTGGGAATTTTTCGACCAATCCCTCGTAGAATTCGCCGACGCTGTCCGTCCGGAGCTGACTATTGTTGACGCTCGGAGTCTGCTTATCAAAAGCGGACCAACCTATAGACCCAGCAAATCTGAAGTCAAAGAGGGTGTGAATAGGTTGATTCTATCTGGTGATATGGTCGCCGTGGATTCTTATTGCGCTGATCTCATGCAAAAATATGATGAGACTTTCCAAAAAGAAAGAAGAGTAAAATGGCAGTTAGAATATGCCAAACGGCTTGGTTTGGGAACGATGGATCTCAATCAGGTTGAAACGATTGAGATAACGGTTTAAATTTATTCAAGCGGCT
>CAZVIN010000088.1:0-74591 GCA_964627255.1 uncultured Eubacteriales bacterium | reverse complement strand
CCCTGCGGCCATACCGGACTTATCCCCCGCACTTACCTCCACAAAAGGGAAGAAAAAATATAAAAAGTGGCCAGGGACGGAATCGAACCGCCGACGCAGGGATTTTCAGTCCCTCGCTCTACCGACTGAGCTACCTGGCCACTAAAATATATTTTTTTCATCGCCAAGTATATTTTTCTTTTCTTTTCTTGTCAATATGTCGAGGGCTCTTTGTTTCGTAAAAAGGGTGGTGATTTTTAGGTCGAAGCGCGTAGAAACTCCTTGAGAATAAAGTAAAAAGAGGTAGCTTTTGATTGTTTAAAGAAATTGCTAAACTTAAAGAAAAGAGGCGATGAAAATAGCGGCCCTCTTACCCCATGTCGAGATATGGGGAGGAGTGCGCCGCTATTTGGAATTAGGGAATGAACTGACCAGGCGAGGCCACGAATTTATCCTTTATACGCCTGAGGGAATCTCGCCTCATTGGTTTGATTTTAAGGGCCGGATGCGGCCGTTAGCAGTTTTATCGCAAGATAACTATGATATCGCCCTTTGCTCTGAATATTCGCTTCTCAGAGAATTTCAGGCTATTCCGGCCGGCGTAAAGTTTTTTTATTTTGTTTTAGCCGGTCATCGTTTGGAGAAACAGGTCGTGCGTTTACCGTTCCGTTTTTTGGGCAATTCCTCTGGTATATGCCGACGTATTGAGCAGCGTTATGGGATTCGATGTGAGCTGGCCCCAGGAGGGATTAACCCGAGCCTATTCTATCCGGAGAGGCGGGAAGGCTCAGAAAGGGAATTCCGGATTCTTTGCTACGGACGCTTTTACCGGAAGAGAAAGGGGATTGGCCTCGTTTTGAAGGCCGTAGAAGCAGTTTGGCGACATCATCCTGAGGTGAAGCTTCTGTTTTTTGATTCTCCAGTAAAGGGTGAATCTCGGGACCCGCGCGAGCTAATTAAGACCCCTGTGCCCTATGAATTTTTCTGGAATCTACCTCAAAGCTCGATGGCTTGGATGTACTCTCAAGCCGACATCTTTGTCAGTGCTGAGAGACGAGCCGGCTGGTCTAACCCGACGGCTGAAGCCATGGCCTGCGGTGTTCCTGTGGTCTGTACACCTTCAGGCACGGCCGATTTTGCTCTTCCCGACCGAACGGCTTTAGTTGTCCGCTGGCCATTTCCGTTTATCCTGAAACGGAAAATAGAAAGATTGCTCCATGACGGGGCGCTACGGCGGCGACTCTCCCAGGCAGGGCGCCAGAAGATCTTGGAATTTACCTGGTCTTCCTTGGCAGCTCGCTTAGAGGCCATTTTCGCCGCCTCGTTGGTTTGAATTAGGTTAGGGCTTATGTTATCCTTTCCAGGGAGGAAAGAAGCGATGGACGAGAAAGCTCTTAAGGAGCGCCTGCTTAAGGAGAGCGAAGAGTTTCGCCGGTTAGCGGAGGAACACCGCCGCTGCGAGGAACGTCTCGAGGTTCTAAGAAATAAAGGTGCCCTGACTGAAGACGAAGAGGTTGAAGAGCGCCAGCTAAAAAAAAAGAAATTGGCTCTCAAAGATAGAATGTACTTGCTGATGCGGGAGAGGCAAAAGAGTCGTTGAATCGGAGAGAAAATGGCCAAGAGGACACCGTTCCGGGTGGCGCTGGTTGGCACAGATTCTTTACGCGCCCAGGAGATTAAGAATGTTCTGGCCGGAAAAAAATTCCCCTTGACCAGCATTGAGTTCTATGACCCGGAGGTAAAAGAAGAATACAGCAAATTGACGGAGTTTGCTGCGGAGCCGAAGGTTATTCATCATCTCGACTTGAGATTGCTGGAGGGTCTTGACCTGGTTATTTTGGCGGCGGACGAGGCCACTAATCGTCGTTGCGGCGAGTTAGCCTTAGAAAGGCAATTCCGGGCTATCGATATCCATCAGACTTTTTCAGCGGAAGAGAGAGTGCCCGTAATCGTCGCTGGCGTCAACGACCACCTGCTTTTTCATCAGGATTTTTTTCTCGTCGCTAATCCGCACCCTGTGACGATTATGCTCTCCCACCTGCTTCATTTACTTGTGCCGCATTTTGGCTTAGTAAGAGCTTTGGCCTTTATTCTTCAACCCGCTTCCGCTTACGGCGAATCAGGCATCGAGGAACTGGCCAACCAGAGTGTTTCCCTCCTCAGTAGTCGGGCAATAAAAAAGAAGGTTTTTCGGGAGCAGGTTGCCTTTAATCTTCTTTCGCCGGTCGAGATAACTGGCCCCGGCGGGTTTTCCGCTGACGAGAGGTTGATCCTAACTGAAATCCGGAGAGTTTTAGGGCAGCCTTTATTACCCATTTCTCTTTCTATAGTTCAAGTGCCGGTTTTCCATACTTATGCCATCATGATGTTTATGGAATTCGAAAAATCAGCTCAGGTCAAGGAGGTGGAAGCTCTGTTTCAATCCAGGCCTCCCTTCCGCCTGGCCAGCTCCAAACGTCGCCCCGGAGTAAATTCCGTTTATGTCGCGGGCAAAGAAGAAATTTTTATCGGCCAGGTCAAACAGGAAGAGCTCTTTCCCTCTGGTTTCTGGATTTGGGCCCTAGCGGATAACCTGACGCTGGGCTCAGCTTTGAATGCCTTAGAAATAGCGAAGATTCTTTTTAGTCGCCGGGAACAGGAAGCCCCGGTCTCATGAAAGATATCTTTAATTTATTTAAATTAGCCTGGCAGGAAAAAAGATATCTCTTCTTGGCCCTTTTTTCCTCGCTTTTTGTGGCCGGTTTTACCTATCTCTTTGTTAATTTAGTTCAACCGATTGTGGATGAGCTATTTCATCTGTCACCGCAGCCCTCAAGCGCGGCAGCCGGCAAATTTCGTCTGATGGATTATATTCTGACTCATTTTCAGGTCACCAAGGAAAAACTCATTTGGTTTTTGCCTATTCTATTGCTGGTCGTAGTTTTTGGCAAAGGGCTTTTTACCTTTCTTTCTTCCTATTTTATGAAAGCTGTCGGCCATCGCGTGGTGAAGAGGCTGCGGGATGACCTCTATCGTCACGTAATCTATCAATCGCCAGCTTTTTTCGACCGCGCACCAACCGGCGACTTGATGACCCGTTTGACCAACGATGTGGATAAAATTCATCAAGCCATCTCCGGTAGCCTATCGGATTTTATCGAAGAATTGTTTGTTCTTCTGGCCCTGCTCATCGGGGTTTTTATGATTGATTTTCGCTTAGCGATGGCCTCTCTGGTCATTACTCCTCTGGCGGTTATTCCGCTGGTTGTTTTTAGTCGGCAGTTAAAAAAGAAAAGCCTGGTAGGCCAAAGGAGGATGAGCCAGATTTATAATTTGATTCATGAAACAATTACGGGTAACCGGATAGTCAAGGCTTTTACGGCCGAAGAGTTCGAGTTGAAACGCTTCCTTCAGGCCACCAAAGATTACTTTAGAACCATGATGAAATTAGCCTGGGTCGGCAGCCTTTCTTCTCCGTTCATGGAGTTTATTGGCGGCGCGGTGGGCGCTTTTATTCTTTTTGTGGGCACGCGGCGGATTGCCGAGGGCTTCATCTCGCCCGGCGATTTTGGGGCTTTTATCATGGCTATTTTCATGATGTACACACCGATAAACAGGCTTAACCGGGCCAATAACGTCATCCAGCAAGCCATCGCTTGTCATTTGCGGGTGCGAGAAATTTTGGAAACCCCCTTCCAAGTTCAGGACCATCCTGAGGCCATTTCCTTGGAGAAGGTGGAGGGTAGGGTGGCGTTCGAAAACGTTTCTTTTGCCTACAATGAAGGGAGGCCAGCCCTGGAGAAAATTAACTTCGTGGTTGAACCTCGGGAAACAGTGGCCATAGTCGGGTTAAGCGGCGCGGGCAAAACCACTATTATTAACCTTCTAACCAGGTTTTATGAACCCGCTTCTGGTCGAATCCTTTTGGATGGAGTTGATATCAGAAAAGTAAAAATCGCCTCCTTGAGAAGTTTGGTAGGGTTGGTAACCCAGGAAATTATTCTTTTTAACGATACAGTCAGAAATAATATTGCCTATGGTCGTAATGACATCCCCTTGGCCCGAATAACTGAAGCTGCCCGGATGGCCATGGCTCATGATTTCATTATGGCCATGCCCCAGGGCTATGACACGCTCATCGGCGAGAGAGGTGGTTTGCTGTCGAGTGGGCAGAGGCAAAGAATTGCCCTGGCCAGAGCCTTGCTAAAAGACCCCGCTATCCTAATTCTTGATGAAGCGACCTCGGCCCTGGATTCAGAATCGGAAAGGCTAATTCAGCTTGCCTTGAGCAATATCTTGAAGCAAAGAACTACCTTCATTATTGCTCATCGCATCTGGACGGTGCGACACGCTGACCGCATTTTGGTTGTCGACCGGGGCCGAATAGTAGAGGCAGGAACGCATGAAGAGCTTTATTCTCTCAACGGCGTCTATCGTAAGCTATATGACCTTCAGTTTCCCGAGGAACAGGAGGTTGAGCCTTGACCCGGAGCATGAGCGGTTACGCCTCTGCTTCTTTTAAAACCAGAAAATTAACCGGGAAATTGAGTATTAAGACTTTAAACCATCGTTATTTTGACTGGCTTTATCGTGGCCCAGATTGGGGCGATTTAGAGCTCGAGTTACGTTCCCTTGCTCAAGCCAAGATAAATCGGGGCCGCGTCGAAGTTTGGTTAGAGCTGGCCTCGCGGGATTCCTCGGACTGGGAGGTGGCGTTGGAAGAGGGCTTGGCCCACCAATTAGTCCATACGGCTGACAAATTGGAGAAAGCGTTTCAGCGGCCCTTCCCCCTTTCGGCGGATACTCTTTTTAAGATTCCGCAGCTCGTGGTCATTAAAAGAAAAGATATAGATATTAATACAAGAGGTCTTATAAAGAAGGCTTTTATCCAGGCCCTCAAAAGGGTTATTGCCCAAAGGGAAGAAGAAGGCAGAAAATTAGCCTCGGTCATCCGAGCCTCTCTCTTGCGCCTTGAGCAGAGCCTCGAGCGAATAAAGCGAATTCATCAGCAGGAGAAGGCTAATTGGCAAACCAGAATAGAGATTAAAATGAAGGAAATTCTGAGCCATAAGCCGCTTGATGAACGTCGCTTGGAGGAGGAAGTGGCTTATCTTTTGGTTCGGGGCGATGTCCAAGAGGAGATTTCGCGAGTCGAGGCTCATCTTATTTCTCTTAGAAAGATACTATCGCAGCCCGCTGAGGCCCCCAAGGGACGCGAAGTGGATTTTTTGGCTCAAGAACTGTTGCGTGAAGTTTCGACTCTAAGTTCTAAGAGTTTAAGCTTAAAAATGGTGCAGGAAGGGTTAAAGATGAAGAGCGAGATTGAATCCATCCGTCAGCAAGGCCAGAATATAGAATAATGAAGAGGAAAGTCTAGCAAAAAGAGGGAAAAAATGCTCTTTGTCGTCACCGGGCCCTCGGGCGCCGGTAAATCAACTCTGATTCATCAACTTCTCCGTAACCATCCGCAAATGCAATTTTCCGTTTCGCATACTACCCGGCCCCCTCGACCCGGAGAAATAGAGGGAAAAGATTATTATTTCGTTAGCGAGGCGGCCTTTTCGCGTCTCCTTAAGAGAGGGGCGTTTGTGGAGTGGGCTGTGGTCCATGGGTATCGGTATGGCACATCCAAGGCCGAGTTTAAAAAGGGCCGGCTTAATGACTTAGTGTTAGATGTTGATATCCAGGGAGCGGCGCAGATAAAAAGAATAGTCAGGGACGATCACGGCCAAAAGAGCAATTTTCAGGCGGTTTTTGTCTTTATCCTGCCACCCGACCGGTTTGCCTTAGAAAATAGGCTCTTAAAAAGAGGCGATTTGTCGGCGCCAGATTTGCGCCAGCGCTTAGCGCGGGCCCGGGAAGAAATATCGGGGTGTCAGGCATTTGATTACGTGGTAATTAACCGTAATATAGAAGATGCCGTCAAGGAATTAGAAGCGATTATCCAGGCTGAGCATTGTCGTCCGGGCCAAAAGCAAAGGGAAGTGCAGGCGATTCTCAATTCCTTCGGCCAGGGGCCAAGGAGGAAGGGAAAATGGCCAAGGTAATTCTGGGGGTAAGTTCTTCTATCGCTATTTATAAGGCCTGTGAAATCGTCCGCCAGTTGCAAAAAAAGGGCCATCAAGTGCAAGTAATTATGACCAAGAACGCGACCAAATTCATCTCCCCACGGCTTTTCGAGGCGCTTACCGGAAATCCGGTCTTAGTTGATTTGTGGAAAAAAGGTGAGGCCGAAAAAATTCAACACATTAGCCTGGCCGGTGAAACAGATTTATTGGTAGTGGCGCCAGTTACAGCCAATGTTCTGGCCAAAATGGCTGTGGGCATCGCCGACGATTTTCTTTCTACGTTTTATTTAGCCATTAATTGTCCAGTCCTGGTTGCTCCCGCGATGAATGAGGCCATGTATTTGCATCCCCGGACTCAGGATAACCTCGAGCAATTACGACGGGGCGGAGTTGTCGTCTGTGAACCAGGGAGAGGGGACTTAGCCTGTGGCGAAGTAGGGTGGGGAAGATTAGCTGAGGTAGATAGCATCGTCGAAATGGCAGAAAGATTACTGACTTCAATTCAGAGATGGAAAGGGAAAAAAGTGCTAATTACGGCCGGTCCGACTCGAGAGCCCCTCGACCCGGTGCGTTTTTTAAGCAATCGCTCTTCGGGCAAGATGGGCTATGCTTTGGCCGCAGAAGCGAAGCGCCGCGGTGCAGAAGTAGTTCTTGTTTCTGGCCCGACATCACTTCTGCCCCCGCGAGGAGTCGAGCTAATCCGAGTAGAAACGGCGGCGGAGATGAAGCTTGAGGTTGAAAGGCATTTAGCCACGGCTGAAATTATAATCATGGCGGCAGCGGTGGCTGACTTTAGGCCAGCCGAAGTATGGCCTGAGAAGTGGAAAAAACAAAAGGGCATACCAAAAGTAGAATTAGTGCCGACAGAGGATATCCTCGGTTTTATTGCCCATCATCCCCTTAGGCCCAATAAAATAATCGTCGGCTTTGCCGCGGAGACCGAATCCCTGGAAGAAGAAGCCAGGAAGAAACTCGAAGCCAAGGGGCTTGACCTCATAGTGGCTAATGATGTTTCGGCGCCGCACGTTGGCTTTGAATCTGATTTTAATAAAGTCCTCATCCTAAATAAACAGGGGAAAAGAATAGAGTCTGGGGTGAAAAGCAAACAAGAAATTAGCCAGTTTATCTTAGAGGCGGTCGAGGCATACCTTGAAAGTTTCTCTTGAAGATAGGCTACATCAGCTCAGCGCTTATGGACAATTCTTGAGCGATTGCGGAGTGGATTTTTTTGATTTAGCCTGCGAACCGGGGCCCCGGACTTGGATTATGCCTCAATTAGAGAAAGTCATTCAGAATTGCAGTCGTTGTCCTTTAGGTCAATTTCGGTCAAGAGCGGTGCCTGGAGAAGGAAATTGGCGAGCTGAATTGATGTTTGTGGGTGAGGCGCCGGGCGCTGATGAAGACAAGCAAGGCCGTCCTTTTGTGGGTCGTGCTGGACAGTTGCTCACTAAAATAATTGAAGCGATGACTTTTAAGCGAGAAGAGGTTTATATAACCAATGTAGTTAAATGTCGCCCGCCGGAAAATCGAACGCCTCGGCCCGAAGAGATTGACCAATGTGCTCCTTTTCTTAAGCTCCAGATTCGAGTGGTCAAGCCTCGGGTGATTGTGGCGCTGGGAAAAGTGGCGGCCGATTTTTTGATCCCTGGTAATCTGTCTATGAGTCAGCTCCGAGGCTCCTTTTTTTCTTATGAGGGTATTCCCGTGATGCCAACCTATCATCCCTCCTTTGTCCTGAGAAACGAGGCCCGACGGGAAATCAAACGACAGGTTTGGCAGGATATGCAAAAGGTGATGGAGCTCCTGAAACGGCGATGACTTCCTTTGTTGAGGTCATTTTACCTCTCCCTTTAAGTCAAACTTTTACCTACTCCGTACCTGAAGAATACGCTTCTTTGATCCAATCGGGACTGCGAGTTTTGGTCCCTTTTCGCGAAAGAACTCTCACCGGAATCATTTTGAGCCAAGTCGAGAGGCCGCCAGAAAAGATAAAGTCTGTCCGACCCATCCTTTCGGTACTGGACGAAGTCCCCCTTTTTTCGCCTTCTTTTCTTGGGTTTATTTTGGACTTAAGCCGTCTTTCTTTGACGGCCGTCGGGGAGTTGCTTAAAGCGGCTGCCCCGCCTGAGTTTCTGGTTAAAGAAAAGGGCGGCTATAAACGGCTGAAGACGCCGACTTCAGAAGAAATCAGGCTTAAATTTCGCAAAAAATTTAAAGAAGCGGAGAAAATTATCGGTTGCCTACCAGAAAAAAAAACCCGCACCTGGCGTTTTCTCAGCCGCCAGACTCAAATAAACTATCCAGGGCTTATGGCGCTTCTTAGTCGAATGGAGAAATTGGGTTGGGTTGGCCAGGAGAAAAGACTCAAGGTACCCCCAAGAAGAAAAAAAGCGTTGGAACCCCCCGCCGCTATTCAACTTAGTTTAGGATTCCCTGTAACCCCAGAATTAGAACCAGTCTTGAACGAAGTGTTCAGAGGCCTTTTCAGCCAGGAATTTAAGCCCTTCTTGCTACTTGGCTTGCGGCGGCGACGAGAAGCTTTTTTCTTGGCGCTTTTAAATAAATGGGGCACTTCGGCGGGAAATGTCCTAATTTTGACTCCTGATATTGTTGGAGCGACATCTTTTTGGGAAAAAATGGTGAAAATTTTTGGCCCCAAACGGGTGGCCCTGCTGCACCATGAGCTTCCGGGAGGAAAGAGGGAAGCTACCTGGCAAAGAATATTTCGAGGTGAAGCAGACGTCGTTGTTGGCCCGCGTTCGGCGGTCTTTGCGCCGCTTTCTAAGCTCCGGCTAATTTGGATTACCGAGGAATCAGACGAAGGTTACGTGCATCTCGACCCAGCCTATGATGCCCGTGAAGCTGCCTGGCTTAGAGCCCAACAGGAGGAAGCAGTCGTCGTTTATGGTTCTACCGCGCCCTCAGTTGGCTTGTATGCTCGTGCCAAGGAGAAGGGGTTTCTTCTCTCTTTGGGAGAAGCCTCGTTCGCCCCGGTCCGAATAACCACTTCTGCTTCAACTGGTGAAAAAATATTAGGTCCTGAGGTTAGAAAAGCGATTGAGCAACGTCTCTCGAGAAAAGAAAAGGTTGTTATTTTTTTAAACAGGCGTGGTTATGCCTCGTTAATTGCCTGTCCGCGCTGTGGTCGGATAGCGTTATGTCCGCAATGTCGCCGGCCCCTCACCCTTTACGTGAGTCGAGCAAAGGCCATTTGTCACCAATGCCATTATGAGGAGGCCTGCTGGTCGCAGTGTCCTCAGTGCGGGAGCTCTGTGATTGAGTATCGGGGACATGGATTAGAACGAATCGCTGAAGAAATCAGGCGGTTCTGGCCACAGGTGCGGCTTAGCTCCTTAGAGGCTGATTCTGCCAAGGGAAAGAAAAGGCGGCCAGCTGCTCTCAAAGATTGGCAACGAGGCCGCCTTGATATATTGATTGGCACGCAGTTTCTTCTGTCCTCACTTGAGTGGACCAATTCGTCGCTGGTGGTCATCTTGAACCCGGAAGTGATGTTGGCCCAGGCGGATTTTCGAACCGGTGAAAGGGTTTTTCAGCTCATTAGGCGTCTTCAGGACGAGATGGTCAGTTCTTCTAAGCCAGAGCTCTTGATTCAAACAGCCGCGCCTGAAAACTATGTATTTAAAGCCCTGGCTAACGGAGACTATGAACAGTTTGCGGCTACCGAGCTTCGGTTTCGACGGTTGCTTGGCCTTCCTCCTTGGCAAGGGCTCATTCGATTGACGCTTACCGGCCAGAGCCTGCGGGGCTTAGCCAGACAAGCCCGCAGCCTTAAAAACGAGTTAGAATTCTCAGGGGAACCAGTAGAACTTCTGGGACCAACAGTCCTCCCGCGACTTAGAAGAAAAAATCAGGTGCAAATTTTAATAAAGGGAAAAGACCGAGAGGAAGTGGTGACTCGCGTTTATGATTGGTTAAAAAAGAAAACAGTTAATTATTCCGCCCAGGTCTTTTATTAAAGAGCGTCCCTTCTATTTTGTCTGGGGGGGTGGTTTGAGGCCTAAGTTCTGAGGGGAGCAAAAAATGGTTATTTCTCACATATTTCTTTCGTTTTTGTACATTGAAAATTTTTAAAACTGGTGACAGCTCACATATTTACCCAATTTTGAGGGGGCTTTTAAGGACTGAGGATAGCTGAGCCTAAACAGGACTAACGGAGAGGCCAAAAGGGGCAAGGGACTTCTGGGCTCCGTCTATGAACAAGGAGGTAAGTTCCCCGGATGCCGAAAATGGCGACGACGAAACGGCGTTAAAAAACGTGAAAGAGGGCGAGGCTCTTCTCGACGTCTCCGGGCTTAACCCATGCAAAATAGAAGAAAATCCCTGGAGTTAATTATCAACACCCAAAGCCTTTTTCTATCTCTGGCGAATAACTCGGATATCGACTTCAATATAAATGCTTTCCGTTAGTTGGGCCCGAAGCTTAACTGAAGTATCGCCAGCAATCTCATCGCGGTTAGGTCCAATGTAGTTAATCCTGGCAGTCCCGGTTTCGTCAGTATCGCGGTAGGTGGCCTTGTAACCGTCGTCAAAAGTACCTGGTGAACCGCTCTGCACCAGAAAATAGACGCGGGTGCCTACCACCGGCTTGCCGCCGACTTTAACTACAGCCGTTAAGTTAGATTGAGGCTTCTCGTTCGTCGCCAGCAGCACATCTGGCTCCGCCTCAACTAAAAATGTTAGGTCGCTGGGCTCGGTAATAATTTGGACTGGGGCCACTTCTGAGATGGACTCAGGTCCTTCCCAGGCGACAGTCCCTTTGATCAACACAGTAATGTTTTCTGCTACCTCCAGGGTCAAGGGACCGTAATAATTGACTCTGGCAATCCCGTTGGCGTCAGTCGTTTTGGCCACAACCGCCGTGCTGCCTTCAAAGAAGCCGACATTAGCTTTCTGTCCCGTGGCATCAACCACTTCAAAATAGATCACCCGGTTAGATAAAGGCTCGCCATTGTATTTACTCAATTTGGCTGTAATCGTGGTCATGCCGCGGCTGTTTTTAGAAGCAAAGATAGCGTTCGGGCTGGCCGTCAAGCGAAGCAAAGTAGTTAAAGAAGAGGGAGCAAAGGGTTCAGGAGGGGTCACCTCATGCCGTTTGCAAGCCGGGAAAAGAGCCAAACCTAAAACAAGGATGATGAGCCAAAAAGTTGTCTTTTTCATGGTCATCCCCTCCTCCTCAATCAATATAGTTGGCAAATTCAATCGTCAGGTAACCAGTGGCTTTGACTTTGCGCTTAGTCATGTCTTCCCCGTAAAAATCAATCTTAGCCGTGGCGACAATTACTCCATCGGCTCGACCTATGGCCAGATTGACGAGCGGCGGCTCGAGCTTGGCCGTTTCTCTGACCACGATGAAGCTCACATCAGTCGTCTGGTCAATTCGAACTAAAGCACTTAATGAACCCTCGATGGAATAGGGGACATCAACGCCGGGAGTATTCTTGCCGTCTGACCTCGTATAATTCACAACATACCGCGTGACCAGAATGTCATTATAGATCGATGCCCCCATTAAAGGGGCAGGGTCAAGAAGCGCCGCCCTTAAAGTAGCTTTAGCTACATCTGCAGTGACGTAAGACGCCCTGGTATCACTGTTGATTTTAATCACGTCAGAATTAAGAAAATCAACCTCATTGCCTTCGGTATCCACACCGGTAATTCTCTCCACAATTAATAAGCTATCAGATTTAGAGTCATCTTCTATAGGGTTACAGGCCAAAAGCAAAATTAGGGCTAAAAGAGTGGTGCCTATTTTCCAGCTTAAATTTATTTTTCTCATGGTTCCTACCCCTTATTTTATAATTCTGGGAGTAATGAAAATAAGTAACTCCCGATTCTGTTTTGTCCGGGCGAAGGAGCGAAATAGTTTGCCTAAGAGCGGAATTTGATGGAGGAAAGGCACGCGTTCTCGGGTGATTGAATCTTCGCTGCGATAAATGCCGCCGATGACTGTGGTTCCGCCGTCAGGGACCATAACGGTAGTTCGAGCACTTTGGGTGGTGATAGGCGGTATGCCATTAACTAAATTGGCAAAATCAGCAGCATTATTTTGAATCTCAATAGTCATAATTATTGTCCCCTCGGCGGTAATCTGGGGTGTGGCCCGCAATTCAAGGGCCGCATTGACATACCTTGTGGTGACGGTGAAGTTAGCCACAGTTTGCACTGGAATCTGGCGACCCTGGATTATTTCTGCAGCTTGGTTGTTTTGGGTAGTGATTTTGGGACAAGAAATAATCCGGCCTTCGCCGGAAGTCTCCAGGGCTGAAAGGGCTAAATCAAGCCGGAAAGTATCCAGGACGTTGGCCAGGGAAAAGCTGACGGCAGTAGTAAAAGCAGGTGCCGGTAAGTTAATTGCGTAACCACCCAGGGGTCCCCCGATACCCTTAGTTACTATTCCCTGGGGGATTATCGACCCGTCAGCCAAGATTTTATGGGGAAATTCAATCGAAGTGGGATTCCCATAAAAGGGGTCAGCAATAGCTCGATAGCCCCATTGAATACCCAAGTTGCGGATGAAAGTGGAGGTCGCCTCAACAATCCTGGCTTCGATCGAAACCTGGGGTGTAGGCGTATCAAGGACGGTTATGAGTTTTTCCAGAAGGTCCAAGTTTTCCTTGACATCAGAAATGATAAGCGTGTTAGTTCGTTCATCAATAATAATTTCTCCTCGCGGTGACTTTTTGGACATGAGCAGAGATTGCACATCTCTTGCCTTAGAGTAAGATAGCGTAATGGTTTTAACTACCAGCGGACCAGCCAGTTCCTTGCTTTCTTTTAGTTTGCGTTGTTCTTCGTCTTCGCGAGTCAGAGTTCCTATGGGTGCTACGCGCAAAACATTGCCCTCGATTGTTTTTCCTAATTTGTTGTTTCGAAGAATTAAATCTAAGGCTTGATCCCAGGGTACATCTCTGAGGTCGCAGGTCACAGTCCCGCGGACATCGGGGTCGAAGATAACATTTAGCCCGGCAAATTCACCTAAATAAAGGATCACATCTCTGAGGTCGGCATCTTTAAATTTCAGAGTAATAAGCTCTCCGGTAAATCTTTCTTCCACTGCCGCGATTACTTTTGGTTCAAACTTCTTTTGAGCTTGAGCACTCTCGCCCGCCTTCTCTTTTTCTTTTTCTTGAGCTGGCGAGCTCTTCTCATTTACTTTATCTTCAGTCGCTTTAACCTGAGCCTGTTCGTTAACTCGGCCAGTTTTGGCCTCGGCTGTTGAATTGACACCACTTTCCGTCTTGGCCAGCTTTAATTCACTTGACCCAGCCTTAGCTGCGCTATCCGAAGCAGGGGCCGAAGCAAGGGTTGAGAGTGATGGAGCAGAGGAAGTGTCAGAAGGGAAAGCAATGACCAGTTCATTTTGACCGGAAACAAGAGAGTAAGGCTTGACTTCTTTCAGGTCAAAGACGATACGCGTGATAGGCAAGGGGTCAGAAGATTTGAATTGGGCAATCCGGGCCTTTTCAATTCCTTGTTTATTTAGAGGCAGGGTTAGTAGCGAGGGCGCAAAGCGGGTCCCCAAAAGGTCGATTACTAGGCGGAGTGGTCGGTCAAGAGCAAAAATTCGGGCATTAACCTGCCCCGGAAGTTGTAAACGTAGCTGAGGCGTAGCCGAGGAAGTATCCCAGCCAACTTTTTCCAATTCAACTTCTTTATAAAAATTATTGCCTCCCTCAAAAAGGAGGTTATGTTCAGGAATCAGGGCGGCTTCTTCCCGGAGAATCCTGGTTAGCTCTAAGCTTACCTCCCTTCCAGAATGGAGAACCCTGAAAGGCACTTTTTCCTTCAAATTCAAAATTAGGTTGACGATTTGTTCCCCACTCCGCTTAACCTCGGCGGAAGTAATCAACTGCGGGTCCTGTGATAAAATGGAGGGTAGGTTAGAAGGGTCAATTCCCTGCAGGGCTACTAGCAAAGTATTAGGAGAGTCTTTTAAATAGCTTGCTTGAGGAGACGGCAAATCTGCCTTCCCCTGGATGATAACTCGGGTTTGGAGTAAACCTGGCTGAATGGTAACGGAATTTATGGCTACCGGAGCTTCTGTCTTAGCCAAAAGAAAAGTGAATAATAGAGTAACACCCAGACTGGACCAAATTATTTTCTTTTTCATTTTAACGCTCCTCCGGATGAATTTCCTTGGTTATATCCTTTGGACGCATCAAAGGGATACCCCGTTCGTTGGTCTTCCGAAAGATAACCTGGTTTTCGTTTATGGAAAGAATAAAGCCGTCGGATACTTTATCCCCCACGCGAAAATAAATCGGGAAACCATGGGGGCCAGCAAATATGGCTACGTACTGGTTTTTATGTTTCACTATGCCAATGAGTTTAAGGTCGTCGATAAAGAGCTGGGTTTCACTTGTTGGTGAAGTTTTCCCTTTGATTTCTTTTCCGGCCAAAAGATTCTTAAACGGGTCTCGCCTTCCTCCTGGGCTATAAATGAGCAGTTGAGATTGGGGAGCACTTAAAGACAGAGTTGGCACTTCTTTTTGCTCCTGGCTGGATAAAAAAAGACTAAATAACAAACAACCTAAGACGAAAGTTAAGACCTTAATTTTCCTCATTTTTTCTTTGCTCCCGGTTTTGGTGCCGCCTTTTCTTTAGAGGGAGTTTCTTCCAGGAACATATAAGTCTTGGCCGTAAACGAGCTGGCAATAGTCAGGTCATCAGTTTGTTTAGATAAAGATTTAATGGTGAATTTATCAATAGTAAAAAGACGGGCGAAAGTTCTCAGGCGGTCAAAAAATAAAGCCAGGTTATGATAGCTACCCGAGATTTCGATGGGAATAGGCCATTCGGAATAGAATTCTTTGGGTGTTTCCCCTTGCGGCGCAAACCTTAAAATATTCAGACGGGAATCGTAGGCGATTTCTTGAATCTTACGGAGGATAACGTCGATCTCTTTCTTGACAGGAATGATGGCTTCCAATTCCTTAAGGGTCTTGGTAAGCTCAGCCAGCTCCAGTTCGATCTTATCTAATTGCTGTTTCTTCGCTCTAAGGTCCATTAATTCAGTTTCTATTTTTTCTCTTTCTGCCCGAAGGTTTTTCATTTCCGCCGACTTTGGTTTAAAATAGAGAAAATAAGAAGCCCCACTCAAAATGATGACGAGGATGAGATAATTTAACCACGGTTGCCTTTTCATGTTTTCTTCTCCTGTCCAGATTTTTCCCCTGTAGGGGGACTGCCTACAGCTGGTGGTGGAGGAGGAACAGTGTACCGGAGGCTCATGGCGAACTCGAGGATAGCCTGGTCGCCAACAGTTCTTTGGGTGGAGCTTTTAAGGTCGACGTTCTCAAAGTTAGGACTATTTTCTAAATTACTAATAAAATCGGCGATGATGTTGTTAGAGAGAGCGTTACCCCTCACTTGAATTACCCGGTTTTCATAAGTCAGCTCAGTAAGCCAGACCCAATCGGGCAGACATTTACTTATTTCATCCAGAACAATTACCGCGATGGGTTGTTGGGCTTTGAGGGAGTTGATCAGGTTAATCTTCTTTTCGAAGATGGCTTTTTGCTCCTGGAGCTGAGCCAATTTTTCACTGACGTAGGCTAATTGCCTTTTCTCCTCCTGAGCCGCGGCCAGCCTCTGTCTTTCCTGGTCCAGAGCTCTTTTTTGTAAAAAGAAAAGCCCCGCCAGAACGACAATGATAATCACCAAAACGATGTTGGCGATTGGCGGCGCCTTTTTCTCTCTGACTTCAGCGACCGGCGCCGGCGGCCCCTCTTTTATTTCCTTGGTTTCAGGCTTTAAAAGGTTTATGCGAATCATGGTCTTTAATCCATTCTTCGGAGGGCTAATCCGACCGCCACTCCGAAAAGGGAAGGTGTTTCTTTGATAAGGTCAGAATCAAAGTCTTTTTCTCGAAAACTAATGTTCCGAAAAGGGTTAAAAATTTCTGTGGGGACAGCAAATCTTTCTTCAAAAGCTACCGGTAGAACCTTAAGGTTAGCCAAGCCACCGCTGAGAAAAATCTGTTCAATTTTTCTCTCTTTTTTATCCCCCGCTTCGTAGAAAGTAAAAGTCTTGTCAATCTCGTCTACTAGGTCCCGAACGTTTTGGCTGATGACTTCTTCCACATGAGCCTCATCGACGTTCTTTATCGGGATGCCCTTTAAGATTCTTTCTGTCTCATCCAGCCCGATATTGAGCTCCTTCCGCATATTTTCGGTAAAGAATGAGCCTCCCAAAGAAAGGTCGCGGAACAGCTGGGAAGTGCCTCGTTCAATAATCAAGATGTTGGTGATATTGGCGCCGATATTGACCAGAGCTACTGTTTTCGCCTCAAAAGTTTCAGGATAGTTAACTTCCAGAGCATTTTGCAGGGCGAAAACATCAACCTCGATGGCGACTAAATTTTTTTTGGCCTGATGGACAACGTTGCTGTAGTTGGCAATTTTATCTTTTTTAGCGGCCACAAGCAGGATGTCCAAACTTTTAGTCTCTGAGCCCCGGGGCGGCCGAAGAATTGCATAGTCAACGTTGGTTTCTTCGTAGGGATAAGGAATATTGTGCTTTGCTTCCCAGACGATAGATTCCGCTAGTTCCTCTTTGTCCATCTGGGGTAAAGAGATTTTTTTGATGATTACTGAATTTCCTGAAATAGATATGGCCACATTCTTGTTCTTAATTTTGTTGGTCTCAAAAATCATTTTGATGGTTTCGACCACAGCCGTTGAATCGATTATCGTTCCCTCGACGATCGTATCATGGGGGAGGGCTTCGTATCCGATTTTGGTTAATTCATAGGTTTCCCCTCCGCCCTTCTTCTTGGGAATTAATTCCACAGCTTTAATAGCGTGGGAACCGATATCTAACCCAACGACTCCCTTGGTTTTTTGAAGTCCAAACATGAGCCTGCCCTTCCTTTTAGGTTCTCGGCGGCGCAAATTTTTCGCGGAGGCGTTTTTCAACCGTCTCCGGGACAAGGCCTTTTATGCAGCCGCCAAGCATATAGATTTCCTTAACTAAACGCGAGCTGAGAAAGGTATAGTTCAAATTGGGCATCATGAAGAGGGTTTCAAGCTCAGGGTTTAATTTTCGGTTCATCAGGGCCATCTGGAATTCAAACTCAAAATCAGAGATGGCGCGCAGACCCCGCATCACGATCCGTGCCTGGTGCTTCCTGGCAAAATCGACCAACAAGCCATCAAAGGAGTTGACCTTCACCCGTGGTTCGGCGGCAAAGATTTCCTGGATCATGGCTACCCTTTCTTGAGTCGTAAAAAGGGCCTCTTTTTTTGGATTTTCCAGCACGGCCACAATAATTTGGTCAAATATCCTTAACCCCCTCTCAATGATGTCCACATGACCATTGGTAATAGGGTCAAAAGAACCTGGGTATATAGCCAGGCTATCCCTCACCAACCTATATCCTTGTTCAAGTTGTCTCTTTTGTTATCAAAAAAAAGAAGATTTGTCAATCTTTTTCCTCTATTTCCTCCTTATCCTGGGTTTTTCTTTTTTAGGTTCAATCAGGCAAGCCCTAAAGTCAATCCCCCTCCCAGGGGAGAAAAGAGGTGAAAAAGGCGGCCAGGAGGGGTGAAACCGGAATTAGCAAAAATAATTTCAAATAAATAAATCTCATTGGTTCTCTTCCATTTTATCTGGGCTGGTTTGCGGGCTAAGTTCGGGAGGGGCAGAAGTGACCATTGAAGGTCTAGCCTTCCCGAAGCGCCCTTCGAGGGAACCTCTGGCCGCCGAGGTTGTCTGAGCCTGAACAGGAGCAACGGAGAGGCCAAAGGGGGACAAGGGACTTCCGGGCTATGTCTCTGAACAGGGAGGCGAGCGCCGCAGGCGCCGAGAAGGGCGGAGACGAAACGGCGTTAAAAACCTGAGGGGGAGCGAGGCCATCCCGAACATCTCAGAGCCTAACCCATAAAAGATGGAAGAGAATCATCTCATTTAACGCCGTAATTAATTAGTGGTAAGAAAGGGCTTAATTCGCCAAAATCGGTATTTCATCTTAACCAAGGCGAGGAAAGAACATAAATAGCATATTACATATAAGTTTTCCTTCCGAAAAGCCACTTAAGGGGAAAATAGCCAAAGAATTAGGTTGAAAAAGGCCGCGAGGCCCGTAATTTTTGGGAAAAGAACATCGGGTCTCTTGATTTTAAGACAATTAAAAGGAGAAAATAAGGACAGGATGGGGCAGAAAAAGATTCTTGGGTTTAGCCCGCTGCGTTTATTTTTTACCTTTATTTTAGTTCTTTCCGGTTTCCTAGGACTCGGCCTCGGCCAAGATGAGGTGTGGGATAAACAGCGCCAGAGGATGGTTAGAGAGCAGCTGGCCTCAAGAGATATAACAGATTCCCGCGTTCTTGAGGTTATGTCCCTTGTTCCCCGCCATTTATTTGTCTTGCCGGAATTCATAGATAAAGCTTATGCGGATACCCCACTACCCATTGAAGAAGGACAAACCATATCTCAACCATATATTGTGGCTTTGATGACCCAATGCCTAAGGCTAAAGGGGGAAGAAAAAGTCTTAGAAATAGGCACTGGTTCTGGCTATCAGGCGGCCGTTTTAGCCCATCTTTGTCGGGAAGTTTATACTATAGAGATTCGTGAAGCCTTGGCGCAAAAAGCGGCCAATCTCTTAGCTCGTCTTGGATATACTAATGTCCAGGTAAAATTGGCCGATGGATATTTTGGCTGGCCAGAAAAAGCTCCTTTTGATGCCATTATAGTTACTTGCGCTGCTAATCACCTGCCGCCGCCTTTGTTGGAGCAGCTAAAAGAAGGAGGCCGCTTAATTATTCCCTTAGGGAGTACACTTTATTTTCAGACTTTGACCTTGGTCCAAAAAGAGGGGAAAAGCCCAAAAGTAGAGTATATTTCAGGGGTGCGTTTTGTTCCGATGACCGGAGAGGCGGAAAAAAAGAAGCGCTAAGCTATAATAAACAGAAGCTAGAAAGAAAAGAATCGTGTAGCCGCCCCAGAGCGTCAGCATTATCGAAAGGACAGAAGTAACTACCGAACTGAGGGCATTCGCCGCCCAAGCTAAGGGAATATATCCGGGAGAAACGATTCTCAGACGGCTAATAGCCACGGGAAAGGCAAACCCAAGAAAGAAGCCTGTGGGAAAAATTAGACTAAAGAGGATTACGATTCGGAGGCCATAGGCTTGAGAAATTGAGGCCTCGAAGAGGGGCGGCCAAAGAAAGAAATCGAGTAGGATAAAAAGAGAAGAGGCGGCTAAGAACCATCCCTGGAAAGGTAATAACCGTTTTGACCAATTACTCGAGAGAAGACTTCCTGCCCCTGAAGAGACGAGCAAAGCAAAAAGAGTCACGGCCACGGCCTGAGTGGGATGTCCGAGAAAAAGGATACCCTTCTGGATTAGAAGGATCTCCACGGTCATAAAGCCGGCACCGATAAGACCAAAATAGATGAGAGTGAATCGAGGGGCGCTGCATTTGGCCGCGAGCCATTTTTTTCGGGTCAAAAGGAGGGGCAAGCCAAGAGAGACAAAAGCCACTATAGTTGCCTGGATGAGAAGAAGGAGGTAGAGTCCGCCTGCCTCAAACAAAGGAAGCCACCTGTAGCCAAAGGCGGCGTAAGATTGTTTTATCCGATTGAGCTTGATAGTTTGGTGAAAAAAAGGCCGATTATCAGTGGCGGGACGAATGGCAAAAAGATAATTCTGATACAACCTTTCTCTTTTACTTGGATCCAGCAGCTCGCGAATAAGAGAGGTGGGGAAAGCTTGGACGTTGCTTTTTTCAGGCTCACTCGACGGTAAAAAACCAGGAAAATAGGCTAAATCAAAGAGCCTTTCATCAGCCCAGGTTTGGAGGCCGTTAATTTCATCTGGGGTAAAAGGAGACTTTTTGGCGACAAAAGTTACTGTTCCCCAGCTTAGTAAGACCAAAAGAGACTGCCTTGGGTCAAGGCCGGCTACTTCCATGGATTCAATAATTGTGGCGAGCATCCGCAACTCCTCTCGAGCCGGAGGAAGAAGCATAAAAGTAGCCATCAACATGCCCTGAGATGAGAGCCGCGGCCAAAGCTGAGTCAGGGCTTCTTTGGTGTGTAAATGGTCTTCCCGGAGCGAACCAAACCCGGTGCCAGAGGCAGTCATAATGTCGGGGAAGGAAAAAATGATCAGGTCATACTGGGCTTTATCTTTTTTAATGGCCGAGCGCGGCAGGGAGCATGTAACTTCAACCCTGGGGTCAGATAGAATGGAGCTTGTCTTATGCGCTAACTCTTGCTTTAACAGAGAGGGGATGAGGGGATTGCTCTCGATGACTTTGACTCTTTTAGCTCCATAATAAAGTGAAGTTAATATTTCTAATCCCCCCCGGGGCTCAATAATTAGGACCGAAGGCCTGGTCAGAAGAAAAAAAGGAAGAGAGGAGGGTAAATAATTGAGGAATGACAGCCTCTGGTTGTCTTCCTGAGATAAGGAAGTTAAAGCGCTGGGCTGGCCACCGTCGGTAAAAAGCCCGAATTGCTCCGGAAGAGTCCCAGCATAGGTAAGGCTAAGCCCGGGAGCAAAACGTAGCGAAGGAGAGCTGACAATATCGATTCGAGAAACGGCGTTCCAGCGGGTAAGGAGATGCTGGGCTCCCTTGGACTGAAGGGCTTGAGAAAGAGGTTTATAGGGGGAAAGGCGGAACTCAAAGAAGCGGGGTGGATGGAAGAGGCAAACCAGAAGGACTAAAAAAGCCCCAGCCGCTGGAAGAATAATTTTTTTAGCCAAGCTTAAACTTAGCAGTAGGGTAGCGGTCAGCGCCAGCAGACTAAGAAGGAGAAAGGCTCCGCGGTCACCCTGAGGAAGAAAAATCAAGGAAGGTAAGAAGGCACCAAAAGCTACTCCAGTTAGGTCAGCAGCATAGAGGCGATGAATAGCCGAGGCATAGATACTCGTTAGACTGGCTAAGCTCCATCCAGAGAAAAAGAAAGGCAGAGCTAAGAAAAGGTTGGTAAGCAGGAGATGGGAAAGACGGCCTTTAGCCCAAAGAAGTTCTGTTGTCTCGAAAGGGAAGGTGTTAATAAGAGGAACACAAGCCAATATGGTTAAAGAAAAAAGAAAGGCCAAAACACACAGAGTGGTGGCAGATGGTAGTCGGCCTGGTTTTACCCTTAAAAAGAGGAGGCAGCCGCTCACTCCAAAGCCAAGAAAGGCGGTGCTGACAACAAAAAAGGCCAAATGGTGACTTTGCGTAATAGAGAAGTAACGGGTGGCTACAATCTCCAGGCTAAGATTGGCCGCGGTCAAACAAAAAACGCCCGCTAAAATATTCCACTTCAGAGGTGCCACCCTCCTTATGAGATTAGGCCAAAATTATTCTTAAGTCAACGTGTTGACGGCTCTTGTCCTTGACGAAAGAGCCTCGCTAATGATAAGTTTAAGGCAAATCAGATTGACCGATGATTAAATTCGGCACCTCTGGGTGGCGTGGGATAATGGGGGAGGATTTTAGTTTTTATAACGTCCGTCTGGTTGTTCAAGCTATCTCCAATTATCTCCGTCAAATCTACGGGGCTGACAAGGTCGCGGTAGTTGTCAATTATGACACCAGATTTCTGTCTGAAAGATTTGCACTGGAAGCGGCCAAAATTCTTTCGCATAACCAGATTCATGTTTATCTTGCTGATAGAGATGCGCCTTCTCAAGCTCAAGCATTGCAGATTATTAAGCGTCAGGCCCAAGGCGGGATAAATTTTACTGCCTCCTTTAATCCGCCTGAATATAATGGACTCAAATTCAATGTGGCCTCCGGTGCTCCGGCTTTGCCAGAAGTAACCGACTCCATCGAGAAGGAGGTAGGCCGGCTCGAACAAGATTGGGCGGTTTGTCCTTACTACTCACGGACTGAATTTATCGAAAAAATCGACCTGCGGCCCGAATACTTGGATTATATCCGGCCTAAAATTGATTTTGCCGCTATGCGCCAGGCAAAAATTCGCGTGGGAGTTGACCTCCTTTACGGGACGAGTCGGGAATACCTGGATGAAATTCTGGAGGAACAAGGGGTAATTGGCGAAGAAATTCATGGCTATGTTGACCCTTATTTTGGCGGGGTAGTCCCTTCTTGCACCGAAGAGAACCTCAGAGAACTTAAACGCCTGGTCAGGGAGAAAAATTGTCATCTCGGGATCGCCACGGATGCCGACGGCGACCGGTTCGGAGTGGTCGATGAGAAAGGCAATTTTGTCAATGCTAACTTAATCCTGAGTCTTTTACTTGATTACTTGGTGCGAGTAAAAGGATGGCGGGGAGGGGTGGCCCGGTCAGTGGCGACGACTCACCTTTTGGACCGAATTGCCCGGCGTTATAATTTGCCGCTTTACCGGACACCGGTGGGCTTTAAATATTTGGCCGACCTTTTACTCCAAGAGAAAATCATTTTTGGCGGTGAGGAGACCGCCTCGATTGCCTTTAAAGGCCACCTGCCTGAGAAAGATGGTATCTATGCGGGCTTATTAGTGGCGGAGATGGTTGCTACCTCCGGCAATAGTTTGAATCAACTAAAAGAAGCTTTGTTCCGAGAATACGGCCGAAAGGTGGACGGTCAGAAGAACATTCCTCTCACGCCGGAAAGGAGGCGGCTATTTGAAGCCATAGTCGTTAACCCGCCTGAAACCTTCGCCGGCCGTCAGGTATGTCATGTGGAAAGGGCCGATGGTATTAAATGGGATTTTGATGATGACGATTGGGTTTTAGTTCGTCCTTCCGGTACAGAGCCTTTGCTTCGCATCTATGCTGAAGCGGAAACCAGTCGGGAATTGGAAAGGCTTTTAAAAATAGCTTCATCCTATTTTGAATGAAAGAGTCTGAGAAAATAACCCCGTCACGTAAATTATTCATCATGGGGATAACGATAATTCTTCTGGTTTTGATAATGAGTACCTTTTTTGGCAAAAAGGGATTGATTGAAATTCGGCAGGCTCGCCGCCACCAGGCGGAGCTCCTGGCCAAAATTGTTTACTTGGAAAAGGTGAAGGCGAAACTGGAAAAAGAAATTGAGGAGCTGCGAAAAACCCCCCAAATGATAGAAGAAGAAGCCAGAAAAAAATTATGGCTGATGAAGCCTGAAGAAAAGGTCCTGATTCTTCATAAAAATAAAGAGAGCAAAAAGGATTAACTCGTCGATAAACTTGAGGAAATGGAACTTCCTTTCTGATTCCAAAGATTTTCTAATCTCTCCTGGCGGCGGTTATGAAGCTTAATTTTTTGGCTTTTAAAACCTGGACTAAATATTTTGGGGGGGGAATTATTTTATTGGCTTTGATGATAATATTTCATGCCTACGGCGTCCCCTATAATCACTATCTTCTTTTTCTTTTTCTTTGTCTGACTTTAATAGTTTTTCCCGGTTTGGCCATAGTTGATTGGCTTAAAATATATCCCCGAAACCTCCTGCTTGTTAGCCAAGTCTTCTCCGTCGGCCTGATTTCCGCTGTCCTAATAGCCAAGTTCAGTCGCTGGTTAAAAGCGGAATTTCTTCTGTTTTTGTGGGTGGTCTGCTGTTTTCTTTGGTTTCTTTGGACACTTGTCCGGCGTCAGCGGAAGCCGGCTCCTTCTCAACTGCCTTTAACCCGGGCTCTTATGGGTGTCTTTAGCCTTCTCTTTTTGGCTTTTTTCCTTATTCTTCTTGTTGATAATTTTTCTAACGGAGTAAATCTTCCCTCTGGTGACCTGGCCCTAAGGATGCGGTTTTATGACGGGTTTTTACGGATTGCTTGCGTTCGCGAGCTAAGCCACTCCCTACCCCCGCAGACGCCCTTTGCCGCTGGTACCCCTCTCCGCTATCACTATGGAATGGACCTTTTCTTTTCCTTGTTTGTGCGTTATGGCGGGCTGGATGTCTTTGACATTAGCCATCGACTCGGGCTGACCTTTTTGGCTGGTCTTTTTATTTTAAATTTATTTCTTTTTCTTAAAGCTCTTCTCCGGTCTAATAGCTTAACCATTTTCTCTGCCTTCTATTTATTGTTCGGCTCAGGTGGCTTGGCTTATTTCTTCTCGTGGCTTTTCCACGCTCCTTTTACCGGCAATATTTTCTTCAACTTCTATTTTCATGACCTCCTCAGCCTCAACTCTCTTCTTCCCAGTTTGGCGCTTCTTTTCTCTGGTCTGCTGGCTCTTCATTATTATGAAAAAGAAAGAAAAAGGGGTTGGTTGGTTTTGGCCAGCCTTTTCTTAGCCAGCCTTTTTGAATTCAAGGTCTTCCTAATCATCCCGATGGCTGGAGGACTTTTTCTGGCCACGGTGAGCCAGGCCGTTTGGCTGAAAAGAAAGCATCTTCTTCCTGTAACCTGCTTGACGGCGGTTTTTTCTTTGCCGCTGGTTTTGACGGCCCTTTTAGGGAGTCAGAGGGCGCTGGGTTATAGCTTTAGACTGGGCCCAGTAGATTGGGTGAGTCACGTGCTGAGAGAATTGCGTTTATCGTCCTGGCTTGAAGTCTGGTCCAGCATAGTCTCCGGGCATCCCGAAAATCTGACTTCCTATCTCATCGCTTCTGCCTCGATCCTAATTTTTTTGCTTGGGGCCTTCGGGCTCAATCTCTGGGCAATTCCCCTGGCTATAAAATCTTTGGTTGACCCCTCCGGCGTGAAAAGCTTTCTTTCTGGGTTTTTCCTCGTCTCCATGGCTAATTTTTTTGGGGTCTCCCTCTTTTTGGGCCGACTGCCCCGAAACCTCTTAAATATTTATGTTTTTTATGCTGGGCTTATCTGCTTAGGGATTTTCTTCTGTCTCCAGTTAGAATCGAAATTAATCAACCGAAAGCCGGCCAAAAAAATTATAATTTTAATCCTCCTTGGCTTGCTGGTTGGGCCGAATACGGTCATCTATCTTGTATCGCGGACGAAGCAACCTGAAACCCGCCTTTTCTCGCGGCAGTTCCTGGAGGCGGCAGCCTGGGTAGAGAAAAATACGCCGGCCACAGCGGTAATTATTCATCCCTCTGACCTGCGCTATATCTGTTACTTCGCGGGTCGGCGAGTGGTTCTCGATAATTCTGTTCACTCCTATCTCCCCTTTCATTTACCGCGACCAATAATTAGTCAAAGGCTGGCGGATATCGACCGCTTTTTCCGGGACCCAGAAAATAACGTTGACGTTCTTCTCAAGTACCAGGTTAGCTTCGTCTGGGTGGACAAGCCAAGAAGCCTGTCAAGGCCGAGGGCCGCCTTATTGCCTGGTGACAAAAATTCAGCGACTCTCTCTTTTCCCGCTCCCGAGACAAACCTCGTAATTAGACTTGAGCCTGTTTTTGGCAACGAAGCGCACTTGATTTACGAAGTGCAGCGAGAAAACATTCAGCTCAACGAGAAATAGCCCACAAAGGCATGACAGCCCAGACTACTTCTCGCTCCAAGATTTGAAGAATTTCTTTGTAATCAGCGATTTTTCTCGGCTTAACTGAGGTAGAGTCGGCTTCTGTTCTTCCCAAGAGCAAAGAAAGAAGCGAAACTCTCTTGGGCCAGACCTCAAGCTTAACTTCTTCCCTTTGGGGGATGCCAGCCAGCTGCTTGGCTATTTCCAGAGCCCGGCTGAGGCCACCCAAATCGTCCACTAACCCAATTTCCTTCGCCTGCTTACCAGTCCAAACTCGACCTTTGCCAATCTTATCAATTTCTTCCTTGCTCTTGCCTCTTCCCTCCGCCGCTCTTGTTAAAAACTGGTCATAAGTCCAGCGGATTTCTTCCTTTAACCTTGTCTTTTCCTCGGCCGATAGAGGCCTGAAAGTTGAAAACATATCGGCGTGCTCGCCAAAAACGAGCCTTTCAGCGGTAATGCCCAGTTTTTGATAAAGGCCAGAAAGGTCAAATTTGGCGGCCAGAACCCCGATTGACCCGGTTAAAGTCTGGGGTTGGGCCACTATTTTATTGGCGCCCATCGCTATCCAGTAGCCACCCGAGCCTGCCAAGTCAGACATAGAAACGACAACCGGCTTTTGCTTTCGGGTTAAGATAACTTCCCGCCAGATGTAATCCGAGCCGACCGCCGAACCTCCAGGGCTATCGATTCGCAGCACAACTGCTTTGATTCGCCCGTCTTGTCTTGCCTGGCGTAACCATCGAGCCACGGTTTCGCCTCCCATAATCGAGCCGACGCTTTCGCCAGTAATAATTGGTCCCTGGGCATAAATTATGGCCACTCTTTGGCCTCGATATGGCCCGGCAAATTTTTCCCCGGTCCGGGAATAGGTATCTAAGGTAATGCGGCGCAGCTCCCGGCCGTCTTCTTTTAAGAGCTCGGCGATTTCGTCGGGAAATAAGACGTCGTCGACGAGCCCCGCCTCTTTGGCCTCTTTGCCCTGAAAGAGCCCATGGTTGAGAAAGGAAAGGTATTTTTCGGGGGAAAAATGGCGGCTGGAAGCGACGTTTTCTGTATATTCTTTGAAAATATCTTCGGTTAGAGAGGTCATCATCTCCCGGTGGGCTGGAGTGAAACTGTCTTCAGTAAAAGAATTGTAGGCAGTTTTATATTCTTCCACGTGTTCCACTTCCACCCTAACTCCGAGTTTGGTTAAGGTTTTCTTAAAAAAAGGCACGTAACCGCCAAGGCCGTTTACCCCCAACCAGCCAAGCGGATGAAGGATGATGCGGTCCCCCGACGTAGCTAAATAGTATTCGCGGTCAGCCTCGGGTAGTTCGTCGAGATAAAAATAAACCTTTTTGCCAGACGACCGAAATTCTTTGAAGATGTCTCTTAGTTCGTTAATTTTTCCCCAGTCACAAAGAAGCGGGCCGAGTCTAACGAGGATGCAACGGATGCGCTCGTCATTCTTGGCTTTTCTTAAGTTAACCCAGAGGTCGTGGAGGGAAACTGGTCGAACGTTGAGCAAGAACTGGCTAAAGAGGTCAACCGGGGCTCGGTCCATTACCTGACCGGAAAGCTTGATTTCTAAATAGGCCATGGAAGGGAGGGAAACAGGGCGCTTTATTTCCAGGTAAAGGAAGGAAATTATCCCGGCCAAAATTATCAATAAAAAGAGAATAATAATGAGCCAGATAACGCTTTTTCTTTTCATCATACACCTAACCTTGTTAATACGAAATTAGGTCAAAGGGGTTTTTTTCTCCATCTTTTTTATATCAAATTAAACTAATATTTTTAAGTTGTATCGTTTCCAAGTATAGGGTCTAAGGTTGATTTGGACGATATAATAAACAGAGCGAATTTTTGCGGTCGAATAGTCGAAGATAAAGGAAATAGATTAATTGCTGGCTTCCATTGTAAAGTCTTGATTTTTTTCTTTTATTGAGTGAGAATAATTTTGACTTTTCCCTTCGTCTGGAGCCGCTCTTTATCGGGTGGGGAAAGCGATCGTGAGAGGTCAAGGAGGTTTGTTTTATATGGCTACCAAACTTTATGTGGGTAACCTGAATTACCGGACCACAGAGGAGAAACTCCGGGAGCTATTTGCTCAGTTCGGAGAGGTCAGTTCAGTCAACATTCTTCAGGGAAGAGGCTTTGGCTTTGTGGAAATGAGTTCAGCCGAATCAGCTCAGCAGGCCAAAGAGCGCTTGAACGGCACTGATTTTGATGGCCGCCGGATCATCGTCAATGAAGCTCGGCCAAGAAGTGAGCATCGGGGAGAAAGACCGGGAAGGAGAAAACCCTTCCAACGTTTTTAGATAAATCTGGTCCTCTTTTTAATCCCTTAGCTAAGGGGTAGGAGTCTATATTTTTTATCATTCCCTTGATTGCTTGAAAGCTTAGACGCCGATTTTCGGCCACGACCAAATTTATTCGGTTTTCTTCCATTTTATCTGGGCTGGTTTTAGGGCTAAGTTCGGGAGGGCAGAAGTGACCATGGAAGGTTTAGCCTTCCCGAAGCGGCCTTCGAGGGAACTTCTGGCCGCCGAGGATGTCTGAGCCTGAACAGGACCAACGGAGAGGTCAAAGGAGGGCAAGGGACTTCCGGGCTATGTCTCTGAACAGGGAGGCGAGTTCCGCAGGCGCGGAGAAGGGCGAAGAGGGAACGGCGTTAAAAACCTGAGTGGGAGCGAGGCCATCCCGAACGTCTCAGAGTCTAACCCATACAAGATGAAAGGGAATCATTTAGTCTTGCTGTAAGGACAAATACTTGTTGGATAAGCGATTCCCCCTTTCAGGTCCATGGTAAGGCGGCTTCTCAAGCGGCGTCGCTCATCGGCCTTCTTTAAATAAATAAAAAATCCTTCCTTCATTTTAACCAAAAAAGCGGGGAAGCCGTAAACCTTCTTTTTTCGAGCCTCGTAGATATTTATGCTTGAATTGAGTATATAAGGAGAGAAGACGATTGGGATTAGGGTTAAGTGGAAGCGAAGCCAGCATTTTTTTCGCCGGTTAAAGATGGGGTTTGGTCCGGCAGAAACGCTCGAGTTAGGTTTAAATGAAAGAAGAGAGGCAGGAAAATCATGAAAGCCCGGAGGTGCTTTGCCGACGGGTTAAGGCAGGTAACGAGGCCTCTTTTAGCCTTTTGGTTCGTCTTTTCCAGAAAAAGGTCTTCCTGTTGGCCCTCTCTATTCTCCGCAACCGAGAAGACGCCCTGGACGTGGTTCAGGAGACTTTTATGAAGGTTTATCAGAACCTGAATTCCTTTGAAGAGGAAAGAAATTTCGAGAACTGGTTGCTCCGGATTGCTAAGAATGTGGCTATCGACCATTATCGTCGCCAGCGCTCTAAGGGTCGGTCAGACCAAGAAGCGCTCCCTTTGGAATCAGTAGAGCTATCTCTGGCAGCCGCAAAGGAAAATCCAAGAAAAACAGAAATGAAGCAATTAATCGAGGCCGTCCTTGATGACCTGGCCGAAAGGCAACGCCTGGTGTTCGTGCTCCGGCATTTTCAGGGTTTTTCTTATGAAGAGGTGGCGTCGACCTTAGGCATAGCCGTGGGCACGGTCAAATCCCTCCACTTCAAGGCTCTGGAAAGGCTGAAAAGCCTGGTGGGTCAACGCTTAGCCACAAGGAGCTACCCATGAAAAAGTCTTGTTCCTTTGGTCGCCGTTGGCTTATCCCTTATTTTTTGGGGGAAGCTGACCGTGAGGTTTCTGAGCAGATGGCCGCTCATTTGAAGGCTTGCCAACATTGTCGCCAGGAGTTAGCTCTTTTGGAGGCAATAGCACAGACCAGCGACGAGATTAAACAAGACTTAGAAGCGGAAGCCGAGCGGGTTGATTGGGAAGATTTGGCCCGGAACATTGAAAAGAGTCTTGGGGAAACAACCGCCCGCCCGGCCGTTATTAAGCCCTTTCTGCGAAGGCAATTCCCGGGGCGCTGGCAGTGGGCAACAGCTGGAATAGCAATCGGGTTAGTTTTAGGGGTTGTAATCTCGTTTTTCCTGCTACGACCTAGGTCAGGGTTAATTAAGGAAGGCCCCCCCTATCAAGTTTCTGCCTCTTTCTTGGAAAAAGTGGATGAAGAAATGGCCCGGCAAGCCGTGCTAAATTATCTGGAAAAAAGCCGCCAAATTCTCGTGGCGTTAAGACAGTCGACGGAAGAATCGGAAGAATTACCCGAGCCTTTGTTTTCTCCCCCTTCCCCAGAAATAATCAAAGATTTACTCCTGCGAAAAAAATATTTTACTCCGCAACTCGCTTCCTTCCGCTTAGCCAAAGCACAGGCAATTCTTGAGGAGGTCGACGGACTTCTCCTCGAATTGGCCTTGATTCAAGATAAGGCCTCAAGGGAGGAAGCCATGAAGTTAGCCCAGCTCATTGAGGAGCGACGTCTTCTGCTCAAAATCCAGCTTCTCAAGCAAGAGCTTGAGGAAAGCGAGGAAACAACATGAGGGTTCAAAGTTTTAAGGAGAATAAAAACAACGCTTGGCTGGTGGCGGGCATTTTAACCTTGTCCCTTTTTATTTTTTTTGGTCGTTTGTCCAGCCAGCAGGCTTCTCAACCCGAGGAAACGGCTTTCCAGGCGGTCAAGCTGCTTATCTTTGATGAAAAATGGGCCGAAGCTGTGGAACGTCTTGACGCCTTCTTGAAGCAATATCCTTCCAGTCCCTTTGCTGCCCAGGCGGTTTTTTATCGGGGCCGTTGTTTAGCCCAGATTCCCGGCCGAAGCGAAGAGGCCATAACTGCCTATGAGAGTTATTTACAGCTTAAATCAGCTTCCCCAAGCCTGGCGGAGGAGGCGGAACTGGCGGTCATTGATTTGGCCAGCGACCTGGTGGCGAAGGGAAAGCGGGGTTATATTAATCAAATAGAATCTCGTTTGTCCAGTCCGAACCGGGTTGTTCGCTATTACGCCGCTTTTAAATTGAGCTATTTTAGGGAAAAAAGTTTGGCCCAAAAAAGCCTGCCTGTCTTAAAGGAAATAGTGCAGGAAGAAAAGGACGCTGAACTCAGGGACAGAGCCCGGATCGCCCTGTTGCGGGTCTCACCTGAGAGTTTGAGCCAATTAGAGGAGCAGAGCTCGCTCAAAAAGCCCCTTGTGCTCAAGATTAGGGTAGAAAAAAAGGGTAAAAAAGAGCCCGAGGTTTTCATCACCATACCCTGGAGCTTAGCCGACTTGGCCCTGCGGGCCATCCCTGAGAAAGATAAGGAGAAGCTCCGGCAGCAAGGTTATGATATTGAAAGGATTATTAAGGATTTGAACCGAAACAAGGGTCAGATAATTGAAATCCGCGACGCCGAGACAATTATCAAAATCTGGATTGAGTGAATGACTAAAGAAAACAGACAGTTAGGCAGGATAATGAATAAGAAGGGGAAAATACAAAACTAAGGGAATGGAGCCTCGAAGGAGAAAAAAAAATTAAAAATAAAAAATAAGCAAAAAGGAAATGGAATAGGAATCTTAAGAACCAACGGAGCAAGATAATGAAATTATTCAAATCTAAGAGGCTTACCAAAAAATGTCGGTTGTTTTGGGTTTTGGGCTTTTTTAGTCTCGGGCTACTAAACAGCCGTTTCTCCTTGGCGCAAGAAATTAGGAAAGAACCCTTGGCCAATGACGAGGTCAAGATAATTCGTCGCGCCATAGAAAAAAAAGACCTTCCTCCCTCCTCAGGCCAGCAATTTGAGGCTCGCTGGTTTAAAATCTTGGTCGTCGACGAGAAGAACCCGGATAAAGAAATCAAAATAACCCTACCCGTCGGGCTGATTGACTTCTTAGCGGTTCAGGCAGAATTGAAAAAAGGGAAAAAGAGAGGCCCTTCTTTTTCTAGGGAAGAAGAGGACGACCTTTCTTATTTGCGCCAAAGAAAATGGCAGCGAGAAACAGTTCGTTTTCTCGATTTTTGGCGCGAGCTCAAGAGTCTTGGACCTGGGTATCTAATGGAGATTAGAGGCGAATCAGGGCTTGTCCGTGTCTGGTTAGAATAAGGAGGCTGAGATAAGGCTTTAGGAACAGCTTTATTTTCAGCGTAAAGAATTCTCATAGTGAAAATAACTTAAAGACTAATAAAGGAGAAAACAGAAAAAACCCCTGCTTATAGAGGAGCCCTCGAGCCGGCATCTCTTTTAAAAATTAGCCACCTCAGTTGACTTAGGCCGGCAATTTCCGAATAATGAAGCGGAGGAGAAGGGCGTGGCGCGACTTTTTGAATATCAAAGCAAAGCTTTGTTGCAAGGAATGGGCATAAATATTCCTCGCGGCCGGGTGGCATCATCGGCGACCGAAGCGGCTCAAATAGCCCAGGAATTAGGGGCCGACGTTGTCCTTAAGATTCAGGCCTGGGTAACTGGCCGGGCTTCGCTGGGCGGCATTCGCTTCGCTTCTTCTCCTGAAGAAGCCAAAAAGATTGCTTCCGAACTAATCGGTCGACGCCTAAAGAATTTTTCGGTGGAAAAGATTCTGGTGGAGGAGAAGTTGAGGATTGCCTCCGAATTATTTGCGGGCCTGGTGATTGATGATGCAGCTAAAATGTTAGTCCTCATTTTTAGTCCTGTCGGGGGAACGGGGATTGAGGCCATAGCCGAAAAGCATCCAGAAAAGGTCATCCGCCAGCCAATTGATTGCCGCCGAGGGCTCAGCGAGGAGGAAGCCAAGGGCATAGCCAAAAGGGCGGGATTTTCTGACGATTTACAAATTAAAATAAGCCAGTTCTTGGTGAAGCTGGTCGACTTGGCCCGAAAATACGAAACCCGTTCACTCGAGGTAAACCCCTTAGTCCTTACTGTTTCGGGCGAGGTGGTGGCGGCTGATGCCCATATAGTGGTCGATGATTATGCTGTTTTTCGGCATCCAGAGCTGGGAATTGAGGTGGCTCGGGAGTTTGACCGGCCGCCGACGGAGCTGGAAAAGATTGCTTATAAAGTGGAGGAAAAGGATTATCGAGGCACCTTTTATTTTTTTCAAATGATGGAGGAAATACCAAAGGGAAGCCTGGTGGTTGGCTTCCATGGAGCGGGCGGGGGTGGTTCGATGATGTCGATGGATGCCCTGCTTCGTCGTGGCTTTCAGTTAGCCAATTACTGTGATACCAGCGGCAACCCTCCAGCGAGCAAGGTCTATCGAGCGGCCAAAATCATTCTTTCTCAACCTGGCATCTGCGGTTATTTTGCCTCGGGTTCAGGGGTGGCCAGCCAGGAGCAATACCACTCAGCCCGCGGCCTGGTCAAAGCGTTTCTGGAGGAGAATTTAGAAATTCCGGCCGTCATTAGGCTTGGAGGTAATTTTGAGGAGCTAGCGGTAGAAATATTGAAGACCTATCTTCAAGAAATACCTGCGACGGTGGAAGGGTATGGCCGAGCCCAGTCGCCGGAATACTGTGCGGCGCGGCTGGAGCAACTGATTAGCCAGAGGCCAGGTATAAAGCATCATGTCCGGCCGATAGAAGAGCCCTTTTTTCCAGATGACGTTTATGTTTTTCCCACCCTGACCGGCTCTATTTTCATTGATGACCGCCGCTGCCATCAATGTGTTAAGAAACCCTGTCTTGAGGCCTGCGCTCCCCAGATTTTAGGCCTGGTGGAGGGAAAAATTAGGCTGATTATTCCGGCCGAAGAAGCTCAGAAAGGCAAGTGTACGGAATGTTTGGCCTGCGAGATTGCCTGTCGCTTTGCCGGCCAGAAAGGGCTCGTTATTCACCTGCCCATTCCTGGTCTGAAAGAATACCGTCAGAAGTTGCTTGGTCCAAGTAACCAATGAGGGCCTTAAATTCTATCAAAGGAATAAAAATAATCGGAATAATAGGATTAACAGAATGTCTATCCTGGTAGACGAGAAATCAAGGGTTTTAGTCCAAGGTATAACTGGACGCGAGGGCATGGCCAGGACAAAACTAATGAAGGACTATGGGACTAACGTAGTTGCTGGTGTAACACCAGGAAAAGGCGGTCAAGAGGTCTACGGGGTACCTGTTTTTAATTCCCTTCCTGAAGCCTGGGAAAAGGCCGGACCGATTGATATCAGCGTTATCTTTGTCCCCGCCACAGGTGTGAAAAAAGCGGCCCTCGAGGCTCTGGAGGCAGGAATAAAACTTCTGGTTATCGTTCCCGATCGCGTGCCGATCTATGACGTTTTAGAAATCGCGGCTGTGGCCAAAGAAAAAGGCGCTAATTTTGTTGGCCCGAATACTTTGGGGTTAATTAGTCCTGGTAAAGCCGTTTTAGGGATGATCGGCGGCCGGGCAGAAAGAGCCAGGGAGTGGTTTAGACCGGGGCCGATTGGGGTGGCCTCTCGAAGCGGGGGTATGACTTCAGCCATTTCCTATTACCTGACAGAAGCTGGCATAGGCCAATCGACAATTATCCACGTGGGCGGCGATGCCGTGGTTGGTCTTTCCCTTCCCGAAGTGGTGACCCTATTTGAAGCTGACCCCGAAACCAAGGCCATTGTTCTTTTTGGTGAAATTGGAACAACCCAGGAGGAAAGAGTGGCTGACCTTGTAGCTCAGGGAAAATGCCATAAACCAGTTATTGCCTTTATCGGTGGCCGAGCTGCTAAAGCCGGAACGCGATTTTCCCACGCCGGAGCTATTATTGAGGGGTCCCGTGGCTCTTATGAGAGCAAAGCCCGGCGGTTAAGGGAAGTTGGCGCCATAATCGTAGAAAGCGTCGCGGAAATTCCGTCTAAGGCTAAAGAGATTCTGGAATCTTCTCTTTAATCTTATATCAAAGGAATAAGGACTGAGGAGGGAGAAATGTCTTCCGAGCTTCATTGGAAAACAGCCATAACCGAGGTCAAACCCAACAAGATTCGTTTGCGCGGCCAGGCTATCGACGAGCTGATGGGAAGAATAACGTTTTCTCAGGCAATTTATTTAGCCCTAAAAGGAGAAATGCCAACCCCAGAAGTAGGGCAGCTGGTCGAGGCCATTTTGGTTAGCTCCATTGACCATGGAGCCAGCCCGCCTTCGGTCTTGGCGGCCCGAACTGTAGCCTCCACAGGTGCTGACCTAAACGCGGCGGTGGCGGCTGGAGTTTTGGCTATTTCCCGTTATCATGGTGGAGCGATTGAAGAAGGGATGAAGCTTTTTTGGGCCATAGCCCGCCGCGCCAACGAAAAAAATATCACCCCTAAAGAAGCAGCGGCGGAGCTGCTGGAAGAAATGAAAGCTAAGGGCGAGCGGGCCTCGGGTTTCGGCCATCGCCTTCATACCCAAGACCCACGGACCACCAGACTTTTTAGCCTGGCTGACGAATTAGGCTTGGCCGGCCAATTTGTCCAGATTGCTCGTGAGGTCGAGGCGTATTTGGAAGCTTCTGTAGGTAAAAAACTACCTATTAACGTTGACGGCGCGATTGCGGCTCTTCTTTGTGAATTGGACTTTCCTCCTGAATTAGGTAATGCCTTTTTTATCATCGCCCGTGTTCCCGGCTTAGTGGCCCATGTCTATGAGGAAAAAATTAGGATGAAGCCGATGAGGAAAATACATCCTGAGGACTTTGAATACGATGGGCCGGGAAAGGAGGCGTGAATGGAAAAGAAACTATTGGCGCTTTTACCCGAAATTAACCTAATCCAGGATGCTGAGCTCCGGCAAAAAACCATGGCTGTCTGGCTTGAAGCTTTAAAGGAGGGCGGCTGGAGTGTGGATGACCTGGAACAGATACCTTTTACCCTAGTTATTCCCGGGACGAAAATAAGTCTTATCACTCATGTCAGGGCAGTCACTTTATGTTGTTTACGCTTGGCGGAGATAATTGATGAATTCTATCCCGCTGAAGTCAAGATTAGCCGTGACCTTCTTTTAGCGGGAGCTATTCTTCATGACGTGGGTAAATTGCAGGAAATAGAACGGGCCGACGGAAAATTTATTAAGAGCCGTTCGGGGGAATTGCTCCGCCATCCCTTTTCTGGCGCCTTGCTGGCCTCCCGGTTTAATTTGTCGGCCGAAATTATCCATATAATTGCCGGTCATTCTAAGGAGGGGGATGGCTGGAAGAGGACGGTGGAGGCGATCATTATTCATCACGCCGATTTCGTTAATTTTGACATATTTAAATAATGAGGCAAAGATGGGACAAACGTTAAGTGAAAAAATTTTAAGTCTTAAAGCCAAAAGGGCAGTAGTAGCTAAGGAGGTGGTGACAGTTTCGCCGGATTTTGTTCTTTCCCATGATAACAGTGCGGCGATCATCCAGGAGTTTAAGGAAATCGGTTTGAGCCGAGTAGCCTCGCCCGAAAAAATTGTCATCGTCCTGGACCATGTTGTGCCCGCGGCCTCGGAAAAGCATGCCCTTAATCACAAGATTATTAGAGAATTTGTTAAGGAACAAGGATTACCCCATTTCTTTGACATCGAATCTGGAGTTTGTCATCAGGTTTTCAGCGAGCAAGGCTTTGCCTTGCCCGGGCATCTTATTGTGGGCAGTGATTCGCACACGACGACTTATGGCGCCTTTGGAGCCCTGGCGGTGGGTATCGGTCGTACCGAAACCGCTTCCATCTGGGCGACCGACGAAATCTGGTTGCGCGTCCCGGAGACAATTAAGTTCGTCTTAAAGAAAAAACTGCCCGCTGGAGTGATGAGCAAAGATGTAATCCTCCGTTTAATCGGTGATTTAGGTGCGGAAGGGGCCAATTATAAAGCGGTGGAGTTTGCCGGCGAAGCCGTGGCCAATCTTTCTTTAGATTCGCGGCTGGTCATGACCAATATGGCGGCTGAAATGGGGGCAAAAAACGGTTATTTTGAGCCAGATGACCTCTGTTTAGAATGGCTGAGGGGAAGAGCCAGGAAAGAATTTGAAGTGGTCCGTTCTGACCCTGATGCTACCTACGAAGCTTCATATGAATATGATTTATCAGCGATGGAACCTCAGGTGGCCTGCCCTCATTCGGTAGATAACGTTAAACCTGTGCGCGAAGTAGCCGGGACTGTTTTTCACCAGGCTTTGCTGGGAACATGTACTAACGGAAGATTAGAAGACCTGGAAATAGCGGTTCGCCTCCTCAAGGGGAAAAAGATAAACCGCCATATCCGACTGCTTGTTCTGCCAGCTTCCAGGCCGGTCTATCTTGAAGCCTTGAAGCGAGGCTGGTTGGAGATTCTTTATGAAGCGGGCGCGGTGATTTTGAACCCAGGCTGTGGTCCTTGCCTCGGTGCCCATCTGGGTATTCTGGCTCCAGGCGAGGTGGCTCTATCCACCGCTAATAGGAATTTTAAGGGGCGGATGGGAAGCCGGGATTCAGCCATTTACTTAGCGTCACCGGCGACCGTAGCGGCCTCGGCTATTGAAGGCAAAATTACTGACCCCAGGAGTTATCTATGAAAGGAAGAGTTTGGAAATACGGCGATAACGTCAACACCGATGTTATTTTCCCGGGCAAATATACCTATACCTTGATGCCCCCAGAAGAAATGGCTCGTCATGCGCTGGAAGACCTTGACCCAGAGTTTGCTTCTCAGGTTAAACCAGGAGATGTGATTGTGGCTGGTCGCAATTTTGGCTGCGGAAGTTCTCGCGAGCAGGCCGCCGCTTGCTTGAAAGCCGCCGGTGTGCAGGCGGTTGTCGCCCGCTCCTTCGCCCGCATTTATTTTCGCAACGCTATTAATTTAGGCCTCCTCGTAATTCAATGTCCGGAGGCAGTTGATATTTTATTAAAAGGAGATGAGGTTGATGTTGACTTGGAAGCCGGGGAGATTCGTAGCGATAAGGGTTCTTTCCGCTTTCCTCCTTTTCCCGATTCCGTTATCGGCATTCTTAAGGCCGGGGGCCTAATTGCTTATACCAGGCAGAAATTGATAGCCAAAGGACTGATAAAATAAAAAATATTTTATAGGGATAAGGAGAAATAAATATGGCTAAATATCGGATTGCTATCCTTCCAGGAGATGGCATTGGCCGAGATGTCATCGACGCCGCCATGCTTGTCCTGGACAAACTTCAACTTGACGCCGAATACCGTTATGGTGAAATCGGCTGGGAATTCTGGTGCAAAGAAGGGAATCCTTTACCTGATCGGACGCTCCAGCTTCTTCGGGAAACCGATGCTTGCCTTTTTGGGGCCATTACTTCTAAACCGAAGGAAGACGCCGAAAAAGAACTTGACCCAGCACTGCGGGGTAAGGGAATGGCTTATTTCAGCCCGATTGTCAGGCTTCGCCAGGAGTTTGACCTTTATGTCAACTTAAGGCCGTCTAAGGCTTATCCCGGCAATCCCTTGAATTATCGGGATAATATCGACCTGGTGATTTTTCGAGAAAATACCGAGGGAATGTATGCGGGAGTGGAATTTTATCCTTTGCCTGATAAAGTTAGAGAAGCCCTCCTCATTCATCCCAAGATGGGCGCTTTTAAAAACGTCCCCAAAGAGGATATCGCCCTGTCTACCAGAATTATGACCCGAAAAGGCTGTACCCGTATCCTGCGCCGGGCTTTTGAATACGCTCGAGAGCACAAGCGGCGTTCGGTCACTCTGGTGGAAAAGCCCAATGTCCTGCGAGAAACCGGCGGTTTCTTCCTGCAATTGGCCCGAGAAATGGCCAAAGAGTATCCGGAGATAGAATTTCGTGAAGCAAACATCGATTCCATGACTATGTGGCTGGTAAAAAACCCGCAAGATTATGATGTTCTTGTGGCCGAAAATCTTTTTGGCGACATTATTTCGGATTTAGCCGGCCAACTTGTTGGCGGCCTTGGTTTTGCTTGCGCGGGCAACATTGGCGACGATTACGCTGTTTTTGAGCCAGTGCATGGTTCAGCCCCAAAATACGCCGGACAATATAAGGTCAATCCCACGGCGACACTTTTAGCGGCCAAGATGATGCTGGAGTGGCTCGGAGAAGCAGAAAAGGCCCGCCGTTTAGAAAACTCGATTGCCGCAGTAATCAAAGAAGGAAGAGTAAGAACCTATGATATGGGCGGTTCAGCTTCTACCCTTGATATGGCTAAGGCGGTGGCGGAAAGATTAGAATGAATAATAGGCCACGAACCCGGAATAAAAGAAAAAATTCCCAGAGCATTTAACGAGAAAAAATATTAAAGAGCGGAGGGAGAGATTAAAAATTTAAATGAAGAAAGGTGGAGTTAAAAAAATTGGGGGCCAGAAG
Source organism: uncultured Eubacteriales bacterium (assembly GCA_964627255.1). Taxonomy (GTDB): domain Bacteria; phylum Acidobacteriota; class Aminicenantia; order Aminicenantales; family CALLJL01; genus CALLJL01. The sequence goes on along the minus strand of CAZVIN010000088.1, from coordinate 36,146 downwards.
AAGCTAATCGTTAGGGCAAATTTTTACCCCCAGGAGGCAGCTCATGGGCCAGACAATAATCGAAAAAATAATCCAGAACCATACCGAAGAGGAAGTAAAGCCTGGCAATATTGTCTGGATGGGCCTTGACCTGCGGACGGCTCGAGATTTTGGCGGCCCCAACGTGGTAAAAAACTATGAAAGAGAATACGGCGACGAGCCCCTAAACGATAACCGCCGGACTTTTTTTACCTTTGACCTTTGCACCACTTCTTGCCTGCTTCGCTATGCTGATAATCAACAAATTTGTCGTCAATTTGCCCTTAAACACGGAGTGAAAGTCTACGATGTTGAGTGGGGGATAGGAACCCACGTGCTAATTGAGGAAGGACTGGCTAAAGCTAATACCACCTGTGTAGGGACAGACAGTCATATGAATCTTCTCGGAGCTGTGGGCTGTTTTGGTCAAGGAATGGGCGACGTCGATATTACTTTTGCCTTTCGAACTGGTCGCACTTGGTTTCAGGTCCCAGAGACGGTTCGTCTCAGTCTTCAAGGAGAAATCAGCCCGCAGGCAACAGCTAAGGACCTAACTTTATTTCTTTTGCGGCAATTGGGCACAAAGGTCTTGGCCGAAAGAGTGGCCGAAATCTATGGTCCGGCAGTCGCAGCCTTGTCCTTAGCTGGCCGCATCACCTTATGCAGTATGATTACGGAGATGGCGGGAATTATCGCTTTTATTCCCCAGGTAAGCCCGTCTGCTCAGCAAAAAATAGAAGAATATACCGGTGAGCCATGGGCCGGTTATGTGGCAGACAAGGACGCCGTTTATTGCGAGGAGCTGACGATCAACATCGATGGCTTAACCCCCCAGGTTGCTTTACCGCCGTCCCCGACTGATGTTCATGATTTGGCCGAAGTCAAAGGTAAAACTATCGACTCCGGCTTAATTGGTTCCTGTACTAACGGCCGGACTGAAGACTTAGAAGCGGCGGCGAAGATTTTGGCTGGCCGGAAAATAAAGGCGGGTGTAAGGCTAAAGGTGGTTCCGGCTACCCGTCGCGTTTATGAAGAGTGTTTGGAAAAGGGTATAATCGAAGTTTTGTTCCGTAGCGGCGCAATCCTCATGAACCCCGGTTGTGGTGGCTGTGCTGAGGGACACGCCGGGTTAACTGGCAGGGGTGAAGTACAGGTAAGCACAGGCAACCGCAACTTTCCCGGCAAACAGGGAAAAGGAGAAATAATTTTGGCCAGCCCAGAAGTTGTTGCCGCTTCCTGTGTTCTGGGTTATCTGGCTGGCCCGGAGGACCTCTAAATGAAACCTGAAAGAATTAAAGGCAGGGTGTGGATTCTTTTAGATGAGAAGGGCGCCTTAATTGAAGACATTGATACCGACCAAATTTATCATAACGCTTATCTTCATATTACTGATATAGCCCAGATGGGTCAGTATGCCTTAGGGAACTTAAAAGGCTGGGAGGATTTTCCCTCCAAGGTTAAGGAAGGAGATATTATCATTGCTGGCCGCAATTTTGGAGCCGGCTCTTCGCGACAACAAGCGGTTGACTGTTTCTTGGCTCTTAAAATTGGCGCTATTATCGCCCCTTCTTATTCTCCTATTTATTTCCGCAACGCTATCAACTCTGGGCTGGTGGTGCTCCGTTCGCCTCAAATTATTGACCTTTTGGCCCAAGAGAAACTGGCAATTGGAGATATAATCGAGGTAGACCCAGTCATGGGCCAGGCTCAAAATGTTACTAAAAAAGTATCATTTTTAACCGAGCCTATGAGTCAGGTTCAGCAAGCGATCTGGCAGGCAGGCAATCTTTTTGCTTTTGGCCGAAGGGAAATTAAACCTGGAGCCAAATGAAAATCCTGGCCTTTGATACCACGTCTATCTACGGGTCGGTCGCGCTGCTCGCGGCTGACCAAATTTTAGGTGAAGTTGGCGTCGAGGGGCTTTCATCTCATTCTGTCCGCTTGTTACGCCAGGTCGATTTCTTACTCCAGCAATTTTCTCTTTCTATTAAAGACATTGAAGCTTTTGCGGTGGCCGCAGGGCCTGGCTCTTTTACCGGAATCAGAGTCGGGCTCAGCACCGTCAAAGCCCTGGCCAGAGCCTCGGGCAAGCCCGTGGCGTCTGTTTCGGCTCTCCGGGCGCTGGCTTATAAAATAAGAGAAAACAATGAAAAGCATCTTGCTGCCATGATTGACGCCAAAAAGGCTGAAGTTTTTGCCGCTCTTTATAGAGTAAGCCGAGGCGATTGGAGAGAGCTAATTGCGGAAGGGGCTTATCTTCCCCATGATTTTTTAGCCCTTCTTCCCCGAAAAGGAAATATTTGTTTTATCGGCAGCGGAGTGGAAGCGTATAAAAAAGAAATCCAAACTGTCTTCGGGGGCCGAGCTCTTTTGGCGAACCGCAGCTTTTTTCTCGCCGCGGAAGTGGGAATTCTTGGCTGGCATCTTTTACAGCAAGGTAAAGGGCTCAAGGCGGAGGAGGTTGAGCCAATTTATTACCGGCCCTCGCAAGCTGAGGAGAAGCGACTATCGGTCGGGAAAGAAAAGAAAACTTTATAATCCGCCGCATGGAAGAGAAGGACTTGCCGGCGGTCTTGGCCATCGAGAGAGTTTCTTTCCCTAATCCCTGGCACGAAAGCACCTTTCGAGGCGAAATTCAAAATCGCTCCCTTTCCTTTCCTTTGGTTATGGTGCAAACAGAAGATAATCAGGTAGTAGGTTATATAATTTTCTGGCAAATTGGTGACGAAGTCCAGGTGAACAACATCGCCATTCATCCCGATTTTCGGCGGCGGGGTTTAGGCGAGACTCTTCTTCGCCATGCTTTGGCTCGCGCTAAACAACAGGGGGCAAACTATGTCTCCCTAGAAGTAAGGCAATCTAATTTTGCCGCCCAGGCCCTTTACCGCAAGCTTGGTTTTCAGTCCTTAGGTGTGCGGCGTTTCTATTATTCTAATCCCGCCGAGGACGCCATCGTCATGGGGCTTGATTTGAGCTCATAGATTACCCGGACAAGACACAATCCTTTGGCTGGGGCCACCGGACCCGCCCGTTGGCCATTTTGAGGAGTCAGGAAGCTGGCGACCTCGGATAAACTGAGTTTTCCCCGGCCGACCTCAAGGAGAGTGCCGACGATTGTCCGGACCATATAGCGCAAGAAGCCGTCCGCTTCTACCCGATAAATTATCATCGAGCCTCTCTTGTTTAATTCTGTCCGATAGATCCGTCTAATAGGGTTGGATGTTGGGTCAGGGGTAAAGGAGCTAAAATCATTGTCTCCCATAAATTGCTTGGCGGCTTCTTTCATCTTTTCGATGTTAAGAGGATAGGGCCAGGGTAAGACATAGCGAAAAAGGAAAGGACTTACCCGCCATGAATTTAGAATCCGATATTCATAAATCTTAGATAAAGCTAATTTACGAGCATGGAAATGAGCCGGAACCCGACGAAGGGAGACGACGCGGACATCCCATGGCAGAAGAGCATTAAGCGCCCGAAATAAGTCGTCGTCCCGGAGCGAAAGCCGAGCCTTAAAATGGGCGACTTGACCGCGGGCGTGAACCCCGGCGTCGGTCCGGCCCGCGCCAACGATATTTATCGTCTGCCCTGTTAATTTATTCAGGGCCCCTTCGATAGTTCCCTGGACGGTTCTCAGCGCGGCCTGGCGTTGCCAGCCATGAAAATCGGTCCCGTCATAGCTGAGAACAAGCTTGTAAGTCGGCATGATTTACAGCCCGGCTAAGTGGCAAGCCTCCTCAGCTGTTCTGGCCTGGATGACTCCAGGAATATCCCAACTGTCAAGGGTTATAACCTTCTTATTATAAATCCGGCCGAAGGCAATTTCACTCAAGGTGCCGTATTCACCGCCGACGGCAATGAGCACGTCCGAGTTCAGGGCGACCAGCGCATTGCGGGCATAACCAATCCCCGTAGCAATAGCCAGGTCAATATATTGGTTGGCTTCATGGTAGTCTGAGCCGGGAAGGAGGCCAACTGTAAAGCCTCCGGCATCTTTCGCGCCCCGGGCGGCCGCCTCCATCACTCCGCCCAACCCGCCACAAATAATGACGCCGCCTCTTTGCCCGACTAAGTATCCGACTTGATAGGCCAATTCCAGATGGTGAGGCTGAGCTCGGCTACCGCCAATAATACCGATGCGCAGCCTCTGTTTGCCTGTATTTTTATCCATCTTATTTCGTTTTTATCATAGGCCCATTTTAGTTTCAATCAGCAACCCGAGTTTTAAAACCGTTTTTATTTTAACCCCAAGCCTATAATCTTTTCCCTGGAAAATGAGTCGCTTGCGGCTCAATTAAGAAAAGGTTAGAATTTTTGGTCTATAGATTAATATGATAATTTGTCTATAAGAATAGCATGACTATTTTGCTAAGGAAAAAGGAGCTAATTATCGTTTTTCTTTTTGTTTTTTTCGGGGTTATCTCTTGTCAGAAGCCGCCTCTTGAGGAGAAAAGAACCATCAAGCTGCTGCCGCTTCTTTCTGAACATAACATAGAGCTATCTCCGTTCAAGGCAAGAACGATGACTGAAGAAAAGGAGTTTTATCCCGCAGATTCTCTCCTGCTCGAAACCCAGGAAGGCGGAGTTAATCCCTATGGACTCAAGAGACGTCTCCATATCGGGCCGATATTTTTGACCATCCTTTATGCCCCGCCAGAAAGTTGTTATTCCTTAGAGATAACCCTTTCTCCAGATAGCTATTTAGAGTTTGGAATTGGCCTTGTGAGGGATAAGAACTTTGAGAAATACGAAGAAAAACAGCCTCTGCAGTCAGAAGGTGTAGAATTTCTGGTGGAGCTTCAGAAAGGAGAGTATGATCGCTTGGTCTTTCAGAAATTCGTGCCCCTGCCTGAGAAGAATGATTTCCGCACTGTTAGTTTCAGTTCGCATAAGGTCGATTTACCGCCTGAGGGCGGGAAGTTTCGTTTATCACTAAAAACAAAAGATGGGGCTGGTTTCTTTGCTTTCTGGCACAGTCCCGTCATTATCAGCCAGAAAAAAGAACCTTCGGGGATTATTCTTATTTCTCTTGATACCCTTAGGGCTGACCACTTGGGTTGTTATGGCTATGGCCGGCCTACAAGCCCGGCCATTGATTCTTTAGGGGCTGATTCCGCCCTTTTTGAACAAGCCCTTTCTGCCTCCAGCTGGACGCTTCCGGCCCATGCCTCTTTACTTACTTCGACGGACCCGCCGCATCATGGAGTTAAGGCGGCCGATGACAAGCTGCCGTCGTCTCTCCTTACTTTGGCCGAGGTTTTGAGCCAGAATGGTTTTTTCTGTGGGGCGATTACTGGCGGCGGCTTTCTCAGTCCGCTTTATGGCTTTGCTCGCGGCTTCGATTTTTATAACGAGGCCGAGGGGTCGTTGGATTATGAAAATTCTGCGGAGCTTGTCTGCCGCGCTGCTAAGCGGTGGCTCGAGGACAATAAAGATAAAGACTTCTTCCTTTTCCTTCACACTTATCAAATTCATAGTCCCTACGCCCCCCCCGCCGCCTATCGGCAAGCTTTCTTATCGCCAGGAGCTGACTTTGAAGAGCTCAATATTGAGCGTTATCTTGGAGGCAAGAGCGGGGTTTTTCGGCCGCTTTCTGAAAAGGAAAGAGAGAACATCGTCTCCCTTTACGATGCCGAAATTAAATATACTGACAAAGCTCTTGTGGGCGAGCTAATTGACTGGCTCCAGGAAAAAGGCCTTTATGACCGCGTCGTTGTCATCCTGACCAGCGACCACGGCGAGGAATTTTATGAACATGGAGCCTGGGTCCATGGAGCCCATCTTTACCAGGAATCGATTCGAGTGCCACTAATTATCAAATTTCCTTTGGGAAAATTTAAAGGGAAAAGGCTCAAGCCAATTGTTCGTTTGACTGACGTGGCCCCAACCATTCTCGAAGCTTTGGGGATAAGATCAAAGCCAAAAATATGGGATGGCCGAAGCCTTTATCCTTTCCTCGAGGGAAAGGAGAATTCTGACCGGGTTTTTCTGGCTGATACCTGCTGGCTGTCGGGTGAGGTGTGCGGCGATAACCAACCTGATTCAATGCCCATAAGTGTAGCTACCAGCCAGGGAAAGACGAAAGTTATCATTAATCGTCCGTGGCCTGGTTCGCTCCGGCCTTTATATCAGCCAGGACCGTCTCATTGGCTACCGCTTGAAGTCTATAACTTGGAGATGGACGCCGAGGAAACAAAGAACCTCAGCTCAAGTCAAGCCGTCAAACTCAGAGAGAGCTTGAAACAAACCCGGGCTCGATACCGCTTGTTTAAAAAATTACTGCGGTTGAAAGTGCCGCTTTCTGAGGAACAGCTGGAGAAGCTCCGAGCTTTAGGCTATATTCATTAAGAATCTCCTGACGGAGGAAAATAATGGGTAAATTTTTCGAAATTGCCTGTTTGACTGAGGCCGAGCAGGAAAGAATATGGCAGGAGGTCGAGCAGCGGATTGAAGATAAAAAGAAAAATGGCTTGTTAACCGAGCGGGAAGTTCTGGAGATCGAGGCGATGAAACTCCGGCCCTTGCCCGATATCCAAGATGTCCAAAGCGTCTACCAAGACCATCTGTTTCGTCCTAAATAATAATTAATTTTTAGGTTGGAGGGGCCTGGTGGGAAAAGAAGAGAATAAAGAAATAAGCCTGGCAATTGGCCGCGAAACAAATCAAGATATTATTATTGATTATGACCACGTCGATGTTGCTTCGATAATGGAGCAGATAAGGCGAAAAATTGCTTCTCAACCCCGACCTGAGCCTGAGGAGCAGTTCCGGGAGAAGCCGGAGACTGTTCCTCCTCCCCCGCGTTCGCCTTGGGAATTGGAACCGAGCTCTGGCCGGAAGGCCAAGGTAAAGAAGATTCTGCTTAAAATTATGAGGCCGGTAGCGCCTCTCATTAAGCTCTTGGTTTTTCCGGTTCACCAGGAGCTCCGGGAAACACTCCTCAAGCTTCACCATGCCAATATGCGTCTGGATTATCTTTCGGCCACTTTGGAGCAGGAGCTAACTAAACTCAATCAAGTCCTGAATCAAAGAATTGACGGCGTCAATGATTCCTTGCAGTACCGCCTCAACTTGGCTTTTGAGGATATTAACCGGTTGAAAGAATACACTAAGCTTCTCCATACCCTGTCTCATAACCTGGTTGTGGAAATAAGCAAGTTGAAAATTGAAACTGATACGCTAAAGATACACCACCGCTTGCTCGAAAAGGACGTGCGTCATTTAGAGCAGCGGGAAAGAAGGCTGGAAAAGGAAATTGTCTCATGAAAGTGGCTTTCGTCGTCCAGAGATATGGGCTGGAGATAAGCGGGGGCGCCGAGCTCCACTGCCGGTGGATAGCTGAGCATATGCAGAAATACTGGGAGGTTGAAGTCCTGACGACGAAAGCTCTTGACTATATTACGTGGAAAAATCATTACCACCAGGATGAAGAAGTCATCAACGGAATAAAAGTACGGCGCTTTCCAGTCATCCGGCCCCGCCACCCCGAGCGCTTTGGTCGAATCCAGAATTATATTTTTGGGCGGGAACATACAATCGAAGACGAGCTCCGTTGGTTGGAGGAAGAGGGGCCTTTGGTTCCTTCGTTGATTCAATATATCAAAGAGAATGAAAGCCGGTATGATTATTTTATCTTTTTTAGTTATCGCTATTATCACTCCTACTGGGGAATAAAAGCGGTTCCTCAGAAGAGTCTGCTGGTGCCGACAGCGGAGCACGACCCCGTTGTTTACCTGCGGATTTTCCGCGATTTATTTCGTCTCCCTCGGGCTTTTATCTATAACTCAGTTGAAGAAAGGCGGATGATTCACTCCGTTGCCGCTAACGAATCTATCCCCGGAGATGTCGTGGGGGTAGGGATTAAAATACCAGAGGCCTATTCTGCCAAGGATTGGCTCCAAAAGCGCGGCCTGAGTAGTGACTTGGCCATTTACCTTGGTCGCATCGATGAAAACAAGGGGTGCCGGCAGCTTTTCGATTATTTTCTTCGCTTCAAGGCTGAGAGCCATTTACCCCTCCGGTTGTTACTCATCGGGAGCACGGTGTTAAAAATCCCGTCTCATCCTGACATTATTTATCTCGGGTTTGTCTCTGAAGAGGATAAGTTTTCGGCTTTGGAAAATTCGCTCCTTCTTTTTATGCCCAGCTTTTATGAAAGCCTTTCGATGGTTACCTTAGAGGCCTGGGCTTTGAAAAAGCCGGTCTTGGTTAACGGACGCTGCGAAGTCTTAAAAGGACAATGTTTAAGAGCCAACGGCGGGCTATTTTACGAGAATTATGAAGAATTCCGAGAGGCCCTTCGTCTGCTTTTAGCTGATAATAAGCTGCGTGAAATACTGGGGAACAATGGGCATGAGTATTTCCTGAAAAATTATACCTGGGAAGTAATCGAAAAAAAATATCTTAGCATTATCGAAAGATTAGAAGAGGATAGACGGTCATGACTGAAGTCCATCAGCTGGCGACATCCTTGACCTACGGCGATGCCATCTCGGATGAAATGCTGGAGATTCAAAAGATTTTAAGGGAAAAGGGGTTTCGTTCCGAGGTCTTCACCCGCTTTTGTGACCCGCGGCTGGCCGGCTTAGCCCACGATTATCGCGAGTACTGGAAGTATAGTTCGAAGGATAATATCGCCATTTTTCATTTTTCGATTGGTTCGCCCGTCTCCCGCCTCTTCTTTCGTTTACCTGAGCGCAAGATAATGATTTATCACAATATTACGCCTCATGAATATTTTCTTGATTGCCACCGGGTTTTAACGCGCGAGTGCTACAAAGGTCGGTTGGAAATAAAACTCTTTGTGGATAAGGTGGACCTGGTTTTGGGTGATTCAGAATTTAATCGTCGGGAGCTGGAAGTTGTCGGCTATCGTCGAACCGGAGTTCTCCCCATCTTGCTGAATTTTGAAAAATTTCAAAACCAAGCCGACCCGGTTTTCAAAAACATTTATCAGAATGGCCGGAAGACGATACTTTTTGTGGGGCGTTTAATTCCTAATAAAAAATATGAGGACCTCATCAAAGTTTTTGCCCTCTATAACCGTCATTTCGAGCCACGCTCCCAGTTAATTTTAGCGGGTGACCATCGCGGGCTGGAACGCTACTTCGCTGGTCTTTTGGACTTAGTTGACCGTTTGCAGGTTAAAGATGTTCATTTTACCGGGCATATCCCTTTTTCAACCCTTCGGGCTTGTTACGAGGTAGCGGATGTCTTTTTAAGTCTGAGCGAACATGAGGGCTTTGGTGTGCCCATCATTGAATCTTTTATCCAAAACGTGCCGGTAATCGCCTTTGAAGCTGGTGCGGTGGCTGAAACCATGAACGGCGGCGGTGTTCTTTTAAAAGAGAAGGATTTCTTGCGCATTGCGGCCTTGATTGACCTCTTGGTAAGGGACAAAACAAGGCGCGAGCTGATTTTAGCCGGCCAGAGGAAAGCTTTGGAAAAATACCGACGGGAGAATATCGCCTCGCAACTTCTCGCTTATCTCGAAGAGGTGATGAAGACATGAGAATTGACCAATGGGTGCCAGCTCTTCATCGCGGGGATGCTATCGGCGACGAAGCTCGGCACCTGCGAGATTTTTTCCGCCGTCAAGGCTATAAGGCTGATATTTATTGTCTTGACCGCGATGAGGGTTTGGAAGAGGAAAGCCGTCTTTTCCGCGAGTTTCAACCTGGCGAACCCCAGGACATCGTAATTCTTCATTTTGCCCTTCCTTCACCCTTAACCTATGAATTTATTAGACTTCGCTGCCGCCGAGTCATTATTCATCATAATGTGACGGCGCCTGAATTTTTCCTCGGCTTTAGTGAAGAGATGGCCCGGATAGCGGCGTTGGGCCGGCAGGAGTTAAGGCGGATTGCCCCCTTCGTCCACCTGGGACTCGCTGATTCTGAATTTAACCGGCAAGAACTGGATGGTTTCGGGTTTAAACGAACCGCCGTCTTTCCTCTTTTTATTGATTTTGACCGCTATACTAAACCAGTTAACCAGTTTCTCTTCAACCTTTACCGCGATGAACGGACAAACCTGCTTTTTGTCGGCCGAGTGGTACCGAACAAAAAAATTGAAGACTTAATTAAGGTCACGTTTTATTATAAAAAATATATCTCCCCGTTAGTTCGTCTTATTGTCGTCGGCAAGAAAAACTCGCTCCCCAAATACTACGAAAGCTTGGGCCGTTTAGTCGACGATTTTTATCTCCAGCCAGAAGAAGTCGTTTTTGCCGGCCATCTGCCAGACGAAGAGATGTTCGCCCTTTATCGAGCGGCGGATGTTTTTGTCTCTTTGAGCGAACATGAAGGTTTTTGTCTACCGCTCATAGAGAGCCTGATCTTTGAGGTGCCCGTTGTGGCCTACGCAGCTGGCGCCGTTCGGACCACTCTTGACGGAGCCGGCATTCTCCTGCAAAGAAAAAGAGTCGCCGAAATAGCCGAGCTTCTCGCAATAATTAGCCATGACTCGAGCCTGCGTTCGAAAATCATCCAAGGGCAGAGGGAAAGATTGGCCCGGTTCAAGTCCTTCCCCCGGGAGAAATTCTTGCTGGAGCGATTGGAAGAAATAACCTAAAAAGCGTTGCCATGAAAATAGCTTTTGTCGTCCAGCGATACGGCCAAGAAGTAATGGGAGGGTCAGAGCTTCACTGCCGTTTGGTGGCGGAAAGGCTTTTCCAGGTAGGCCACTCGGTTACTGTTTACACTACCACCGCTCGTGACTATATCACCTGGAAAAATGAATATTCGCCTGGGGAGAGTATTCTTAATGGCGTCATTATCAAACGTTTTAAGGTCGAAAAAGAAAGAGCAATCGAAGCTTTTAACGAGTTTTCTGATTGGCTTTTTCATCATCCCCATACGCCTGAAGATGAGGTTCTTTGGATAGAAAGACAAGGGCCTTATGTGCCCGCTTTAGTTGAAGCCTTGGAAAAAGAAGAGAGCCATTACGACGCTTTTATTTTTTTTACTTATCTTTATTATCCCACTCATTATGGCCTGCAGCGAGTCAAACGAAAAAAAATCCTGGTCCCCACGGCTCATGACGAGCCGGCCCTCCATTTGGGTTTAATGGCCAAGGTGTTTGTCTCGGCCGAGGCGATTCTTTTTAATACCGACGCCGAGAGAGAGCTCTTGACCAGGCTTTTTCCTCTCGAGAAAGCTTATCAAGATGTGGTCGGTGTAGGAGTGGATATTCCTCCGGTCATAAACCCTGCTCCTTTTTTAGCTCGCCATGGCTTGTGCCAACCCTATGTTCTTTATGCTGGCCGGATTGAACCTGGGAAAGGTTGCCAGGAATTGCTGGATTATTTTCTTCAGTTCGCCGCCGAAAAGAGTATCGAGCTGGTCTTGATTGGTCACCTTTTGATGGGGCTTCCCGTTCACCCTCGAGTTCGCTATTTGGGTTTCGTCTCGCCTGAGGAAAAAAACTTGGCCATGGCGGCGGCGGCAGTTACCATTCATCCCTCTCATTATGAAAGCCTTTGCATGGCGGCTTTGGAATCATTGGCCGCTCGAACGCCGATTCTGGTTCAGGAGGCGGCCGAACCGCTGAAGCGCCACTGCCTTCAAGGTCAGTGTGGTCTATATTATGCTAATTCCAATGAATTTGCCTGGGCCTTGAGCCTCCTTTTAAGGGATGGCCGGTTGAGACAGCGTTTAGCCGAAAATGGCCGTCGTTATGTTGAGGAGCGCTACGCCTGGCCTGTTGTTTTACAAAAATATGAGCAAGCTCTTGATTATATTACCTCAATATAGACCTCTCGGCTATGTCTCCACTCAATCCCTTAGCTTGATATTAATTAAGTCTATGCTGCTGATTATAGACTTATGTTGCTTGATCATCCTCCCTTCCTAAAAATTGTTGCCGCCTTAAATATTTACCGATTCTCTTCCATCTTGTATGGGTTAAGCTCGGAGACGTTCGGGATGGCCTCGCTCCTACTCAGGTTTTTAACGCCGTTCCCTCTTCGCCATTCTCGGCGCCTGCGGAACTCGCCTCCCTGGTCATAGACATAGCCCGGAAGTCGCTTGCCCCCCTTGGCCTCTCCCTTTGTCCTGTTCAGGCTCAGACATCCTCGGCGGCCAGATGTTCCCTCGAAGGGCGCTTCGGGAAGGCTAAACCTTCCATGGTCACTTCTGCCCTCCCGAACTTAGCCCTCAACCCAGTCCATATAAAATGGAAGACAACCTATTTATCTAATTTTTCTAAAACTGGGGAATGAAAAAAACCAAAGAGGGGGATATACTGCTTCAGTTAGGTCGATGAACAGAGAGAATAGTTAACCATAATCCGATAAGGGGGAAGATTAAAAAACATTAGAAACTTGAGCGGATTCAAGGAAATTCTGGTCGTCTCCGGGCCTAACCTAAACAAGAGGGAAGAGGATTATTTTTTTTAAGCCATATGGGTCTATTTTGGAAGTAGCCTGTTTTTAGGTAGGTTTCGCTATAATGCCTCTTCGTTTGTCCCTCGGTTTTCCGGGGGCCGCCTTAAAGGCGCAGGAGCGGAAGGGTGGGAAGGAGAACACTGGGTCGTCGGCCCAATAGGCAAATGGAATTGCCAGTCAGACCAAGCCCCCCCTGATATTTTGTTTTAGCCATTTTTTGACATTAGCATTGGAAATGTGTTAAATAGACTAGTTGAGGAAAGGGGAAGCCAGGAGCTATGGCTTATGTTAGTTATGTAACCAAGAGCTTGGCGATCAAAATTGTGTACTACGGACCTGGGCTGAGCGGGAAAACTACCAATTTGCGCTATATTTATTATAAACTCGACCCCGCCTATCGGGGAGACCTGATTTGTTTGGAAACCGACACAGAAAGGACGATTTTTTTTGACCTTCTTCCGGTCAAAGCCGGTCTTATCGGCGAATTTAAGGTGCACTTCCAGCTGCTCACTGTTCCCGGTCAGGTTTTTTACGAGGCCAGCCGCAAGTCGGTTCTCAGAGGCGCGGATGGAGTTATTTTTGTGGCCGATTCTCAGGTTCCCCTGCTCGATGCTAATTTAGAAAGCTTCGATAGCTTGAGGCGTAATCTTCTGGCCAATGATATGGACTTAAACCTGATGCCGCTCGTTTTTCAATATAATAAGCGCGATTTGGAGAATCTCATTCCTGTGGAGACGTTTAATAACCTGCTTAATCCTCAAAGGCTGCCCTTTGTAGAATCTTCAGCCATTAATGGCTGGGGAGTATTTGAAAGCCTCCATGAAATAGCCAAGCTGACCGTGCCTCGGGTGCGGGAAAAGGTCCTGGAAGAAAAGAAGTTGGAACCAGAAGAGAAAGAAGAACAAGAGAAGGCCCTGGAGAAGGAAATTTATGGTAAGCTTCAGACTCCGCGTCTCGAAGAGCAGCTTCCCGAAGCCCGACCGACTATTCCCGCCGAAAGTAAGCGTAAAGTCCGAACCCACGAGGAAATAGAGCAGGAGTTAGAGCGTTTAGCTAAGGAATTCTTGGGGAAAAAGGACGAATAACGGTTTTTTGCTCACAAATTTCTTCCCTTAGTTAATAACTGAGCATTCCCTCCTTCTTTTTCGTCAATTAAAGAGAAAATAGTTCGATAGACTACAGGCGAGGTATCCGCCGATGCTTTTTCGCATCATGAGTGCCGCTCTTTATGGAATAGAAGCTTTTCCGGTGGAGGTAGAGGTGGATATCACCGAAGGGATACCGAAGTTTGTCTTAGTAGGTCTACCAGATGCAGCTATAAGAGAAAGTGAACAAAGGGTCAGGTCGGCCTTAAAAAATTGTGGGTTTGAATTCCCGCGGCGGAAGATTATCGTTAATCTGGCTCCAGCCGACAGACGCAAAGAGGGTTCTTCCTTTGATTTACCCATTTCGCTTGGTCTTTTAGCCTTTTTAAACTTAATTCCCAAAGAATCTCTGGAGAAGAAAGTCTTTTTGGCGGAGTTAGCCCTCGATGGCCGGCTTAAGCCCGTGCGCGGGGTTTTAATGGTCTCGCTTCTAACCAAAAAGATGAACTTTGAAGCTCTGATTGTTCCCGCGGCCAATGGCCCAGAGGGAGCATTAGTTGAGGGCCTAAAAGTTTATGGCTTAGAAAGCCTGCCTCGAGTTATCCAGCTTCTCCGCAACCAGGATTCAATTAAGCCTTGCGAAGTGGACCTCGAAGCAATTATCCGTCAGCCTCTTGAAGAAGGCGATTTCAGCGAAGTTAAAGGCCAATTTCAGGTCAAGAGAGCCTTAGAAGTGGCGGCCGCCGGCAGCCATAACATTCTGCTGATCGGGCCGCCTGGGGCAGGCAAGACAATGTTGGCCCGGCGTTTGCCGTCGATCTTGCCGCCCATGACGTGGGAAGAAATCCTGGAAGTTACCCAGGTTTATAGCGCCGCGGGGTTGCTTCGGGGCCGGCCAGCTATCTGTTCTCGACCCTTTCGTTCGCCCCATCATACTATTACTGACGCCGGCCTTATCGGCGGGGGGCTTTTTCCCCGGCCAGGAGAAATTAGCTTAGCCCATCATGGCGTTCTTTTCCTCGACGAATTGCCTGAATTTAGGCGTAAGGTGCTCGAAGATTTGCGTCAGCCGCTCGAAGACGGCCAGGTGGTTATTTCGCGGGCGACGATCAGCGTATCTTTTCCGTGTTCCTTTATGCTTGTGGCGGCCATGAATCCCTGCGGGTTAGCTTTCCGAGGGCCTTTATCTTCAGAGGATTGCCCGGAAACAGAAAAGCGGCGATATTATTCTCGCCTTTCGAGCCCGCTTCTGGACAGGATCGATATTCAGGTGGAGGTGCCTGCGGTTAAATTTAGTGAATATGTCTGTCGGACGCCGGCCGAAAGCTCGACCGAGATTAGGGCCAGAGTAATCAAGGCCAGAAAGCGACAATTAGTGCGATTTGAGGGCCGGGCTATTTATGCCAATGCCCAAATGAGGCCAAAGGAAGTCCGGCGCTTTTGTCGATTGACCCCAGAAGCCGAAAGGCTCTTGGAGGCCGCCATGAAAAAGCTGGGTTTAAGCGCTCGCGGTCTGGACCGCATTCTTAAGGTCAGTCGAACGATTGCTGACTTAGCGGAAGAAGAAGAGATTCAATTAGCTCATTTATCCGAAGCCATTCAGTATCGTGCCTTAGACAGGTTTTAATAGCCTTTTGCTGTTTAATCTGGTAGAATTCAGCCCGATTTGGTCTCGTGAGACCTTAGCGTCTCCTAAGAACCTTGGCGCGGTCAAGATAATGATAAGGAGCGACGTTCATGAGTTTAGCCTGGCTGGCTAAAAAAAGTTTGGAAGATATTGCTGAGGAAGCCTATGGTGAAACTTCCGGCTTGAAAAGAGTCTTGGGGCCTTGGCAGCTAATCTTCTTAGGGATAGGGGCGATTGTTGGAGCGGGTATTTTCGTGATTACTGGTCATGCAGCCGCTCAATATGCGGGGCCCGCGGTAACCCTTTCTTTTATCGTGGCCGCTTTAGCCTGTGCATTTGCCGGTCTATGCTATGCGGAGTTCGCCGCTCTTATTCCCATTGCTGGCAGTGCTTATACATATGCTTATGCTACCTTGGGAGAATTATTTGCCTGGGTCATTGGCTGGGATTTAATCCTGGAATATTCCTTAGGAGCCACCGCCGTAGCTATCGGCTGGTCAGGTTATGTCGTAAGCTTTTTAAAAGACCTGGGCCTCAATTTTCCGGCGGCTCTCTCTTCTTCGCCCTTAGCTTTTGACCCTCAGACCCATACCTGGCAGACAACCGGCGCTCTTTTTAACCTGCCTGCTTGTTTTATAATTATTCTCTTAACGACCCTTTTAGTGATCGGGATAAAAGAATCGGCCACAGTTAATACGGTTATTGTCTTTTTGAAAATTACTATTATTTTAATTTTCATCGGCGCCGGCCTTTTTTTTATCAAGCCCTCGCTGTGGCGGCCGTTTATTCCTCCCAACCAGGGTCAATTCGGCTTTTTTGGCCTTAGCGGAATCTTGCGGGGAGCCGGAGTCATGTTTTTCGCCTATCTTGGTTTTGACGCCGTTTCGACCGTGGCCCAAGAATCACGGCGGCCGCAACGCGATATGCCCATCGGGATCTTAGGCAGTTTGGGAATATGCACTTTAATTTATATCGCCTTTTCCTTGGTCCTAACCGGAGTGGTTCATTATAGTCAGCTTAATGTGCCCGCGCCGGTGGCTGTGGCCATTGATGCCATGAAACTTTACTGGCTTTCTCCTTTCGTTAAGATCGGCGCGATTGTCGGCCTTGTTTCAGTGATGATTGTTCAATTGATGGGCCAGCCCCGAATTTTCTATTCTATGGCCCGCGACGGTCTCTTGCCGCCTTTAGCGGCTAGAGTCCATCCGCGTTTTCGGACCCCATATGTCACGACCATCGCTACTGGTATCTTAGTAGCCATAGCGTCTTCTTTGCTCCCGATTGGTATCGTGGGGGAACTGGTGAGTATCGGCACGCTTATGGCTTTTGTTATTGTCTGTGGAGGGGTGCTGGTCCTCCGTTATACCCATCCCGACCTCCATCGTCCCTTTCGCACCCCCGGCGTTCCCTTTATTCCCATCTTAGGTATTATTTCCTGTCTGTATTTAATGTCAGGTCTTCCCTGGGATACGTGGATGCGTCTCCTTATTTGGATGGCTTTTGGCCTGGTTCTTTATTTTACTTATGGTTTAAGAAAAAGCCGCTTGCGAAGGCGAGCCATAAGAAGTTAAACGAGATTATTTTTAAATTTTATATTCTTAGCTAAAGGCGATTGCGCCGTCTCGAACAACCCGCCGTCCCTTTTTGAAAACATGCCGGATGGGATTGGGCCCTGGGTGATAGATGAGGTGGACATAATTGGGAACGGAGCAAAGGATGAGGTCCATATCTTTGCCAGGTTCAAGACTCCCGATCCTCTCCTGTCTTTCAAGGGCAAAGGCAGCGTTTGCCGTTGCCGCATTAATTGCTTCCTCGACCTGGAAATCCAAGAGAAAGACAGCTAATTGCATGACCAAAAGCATGGATTCCGTCATTGAACTGCCAGGGTTGAAATCAGTGGCGATAGCGACAATCGCTCCGGAATCAATCAGCTGGCGAGCCGGCGGCCGCTGGGCTAACTTAAGGAAAAGGGGGACCATGGGCAAAAAGGTAGCAACGGTGGAGCTTCCCGCCAAGGCCGCAATGCCTTTGGGGGTGATATTAATCAGGTGGTCGGCGGAGAAAGCCTTCAGGGCCACGGCCAGCTCAGCTCCTCCCAGGGGTGAAAACTCGTCAGCATGGAGCCTGACCTTAAAACCGAGACGTTGAGCTTCTTCGGCTAAAATCCTGGTTTCTTCGAGAGAGTAGACTCCCGTCTCACAAAAAACATCAAAAAATTCGGCCAGCCCTTTTCGTCTGACTTCCGGCATAACCGTCCTCGTCAATAGTTCGAGGTAAGCAGGCTTGTTTTCTCGATATTCAGGCGGGACCTCATGGGCGCCGAGAAAGGTGGGGACAATTTCTACGGGGTGGAGCTTTTGAGCTAATTGAAGCGCTTCGAGTTGCTTAATTTCGGTCTTCAAGTCAAGGCCATAACCGCTTTTAGCTTCAACCGTTGTGGTTCCCTGAAGCAGCATCGAATTTAGCCGGTCAAGACACAGGTTGACAAGTTCCTCTAAGGAAGCTTCCCGTGTAGCCCGAACGGTTGTCTGAATTCCTAGGCCCTTAGCCGCCAGTTCCTGGTAAGTTGCCCCGCGAAGCCGGAGAAGAAACTCTTGTTCCCTGGTTCCGGCAAAGGGAAGATGGGTGTGGGAATCGATTAGGCCAGGTAACCCCACAAGACCATCACCTTCCAGAATCTTGGCCCCTGGCACTGCCTTAACCTCTTTTTCCAGGTCTTTGTTTGGTCCAACATAGACTATTTTCCCTTGGTAGGAAGCGATGGCTGCCTCGTCGATTAAGTTCAATTCGCGGAGGCTTTCTTTTCTCTTAGGAATAATCCCGGAACAAGTTAGGAGTTGTCGCAGGTTTTTGATAATTAGATCAGCTGATTTCATGCGGTTTTTTCCAGGGAGAAGGGGTAGGTCTGATTTTTGTCGGCGTTGGATTCAGTTTTTTGGGCGGAGTCGAACGGCGATAAGCGGGCGATTTAAAGACGTCCCATTGTCGAGTTCCCGAAGAGGAATTCCAGGGAATGTCTTCGTGGCTCTTGGATTCAAACAAATAAGGAGGCGTTTCTGTACGGACGGGGAAGGGTGGCGGGGTTCTTTTATTAAAGGGTGGCGTCTCTTCGATAACTGCCGGCTCACCTGACCGGTCAAAACCGGTAGCAATTACTGTTACTTTAACCATATCTTTAAGAGAGGGGTCGATAACCGTCCCAAAAATTATGTTGGCTTCTGGATGAGCCAACTCGTGAACAAGACGCGAGGCTTTCCAGACCTCGTGGAGTGTCAGGTCCTTGCCGCCAGTGATGTTGATCAAGACTCCCCTGGCTCCCTTAATCGAGGTATCTACGAGGAGCGGGCTGGAGATTGCCTTCTGAGCGGCCTCCACGGCGCGGTTTTCTCCAGAAGCAATGCCCGTACCCATAAAGGCCATGCCCATTCCTTTCATGATGGAGCGAACATCAGCAAAATCGAGGTTAATTAAGCCGGGCTTGGTAATTAAATCCGAGATGCCCTGCACCGCCTGTCTCAGGACGTCGTCAGCCAAACGGAAGGCATCCTGGATTGAGGTGTCAAGGTTAACAGTTTCCAAAAGGCGCTCGTTGGGAATAGAAATTACTGTGGCTACAGAAGATTTAAGCTCACTCAGCCCCTCCTCAGCTTGTTTAGCCCTAACCTTACCCTCAAAAGCAAACGGCATGGTAACAATAGCAATGACGAGAATATCCATTTCTGAAGCCAAGGTGGCCAAGACTGGTGTGGCGCCGGTTCCGGTTCCTCCCCCCAACCCGGCAGTCAGAAAAACCATATCTGCGCCCTCAAGAATCTGCTGGAGCCTTTCGCGGTCGTCTAAGGCGGCTTGTCGGCCAATTTCCGGGTGACCGCCAGACCCCAACCCCTTCGTAAGTTGAGCGCCGATTTGCACTTTTAGCGGAGCCTGGCTGTTTTGTAAAGCCTGGACGTCGGTATTAACGGCAATGAATTCCACGCCTTCAATATTAGCTTCAATCATGCGATTGATAGCATTGCCGCCACCGCCACCTATACCGATGACCCTGATTTTGGCGGCCGGGCTTTCTTCCACCAAATGGAATTTTAAACGGTTAGCCCTTTCCTCAGCCATGACTCACCTCCATCTCATTCCTTAAGCCAGTCAAAGAACCTGGCTAGAAAACCTCTTTTTCTTTCCTTAGTCATCCCCCTTTCCCGCCATTTATTAAACCCGTAAAGAATCAACCCGACTGAGGTGGCGAAATCGGGGGTGCTAACTCTATCCACCAGACCGCCTACTCCAGAGGGCTCACCCCTCCGCACAGGCAGGTCAAAAATTTCTTCCGCAACTTCTTCCAGGCCCTCTAAAAGGGCTGTCCCGCCGGTTAAGACAATCCCGGAGTTGAGCGATTTTTCAAAACCCATCCTCTTAATATCGCTATCCACTAAACGGAAGATTTCTTCAGCCCGAGGCTGAATAATATCCGTTAAAATCTGTCGCGACAGGACCCGGGGCCGTTTTCCCTTAGCCACGCTGGGTACTTCGATGGTTTCTGCTTCTTCCAGTCCGGGGGCGATGATGCAGCCGTATTTTTTCTTTATCTTTTCGGCTTCGGAAATCGGCGTGCGCAGGCCAACAGCGATGTCGTTGGTAAAATTATCTCCACCAAGAGGGATGGTGCAGGTATACCAGAGACTACCGCGCTCAAAGATGGCCACCTCGGTTGTCCCGGCGCCGATATCGATCAAGCCAACGCCTAATTCCATTTCATCGGGAGTGAGAGTGCTGGTCGCGGTAGCTATCTGGTTGAGGACTACCTCTTCAATTTCGACATCCGCTCGCTCGAAGCAAGCCCGCAGGTTTTGAGCTGAAGTGATGGCTGACGTGACAATATGGACGTTAACCTCCAGCTTAATTCCACTCATTCCGAGGGGGTCCTTGATTCCGTCCTGCTCGTCGACGACAAACTCTTGAGGAATAATGTGAATAATTTCCCGGTCGGGCGGGATGGAAATGGCCTTAGATTGGTCGATAACACGGTGGATATCTTCCCGCGAAATTTCCCTATTCTTGCCCGAGACGGCAACCACACCCCGGCTATTAAAGCTTTTTATATGGGCTCCAGAGATACCGACATAAGCGGAAGCGATTTCCACCCCCGCCATCAGTTCGGCCTCTTCTCGTGCCTTTTTAATAGCGTCTGTGGCCGCATCTAAATTGACTACAACACCGTTGCGTACCCCACCCCTGGAGTCGGCTATCCCAATGCCGACAATTTCCACTTTCCTTTCCTCAGTTATTTCGCCGATGATAGAGCAGACCTTTTTAGTTCCCAAGTCAAAACCCACAATATAACCACTCTTAGGCATTAGTTTCCCTCCTTTGGCGGACCTTCAGGGTTAGAACCCGCTGAGGGCTCCATAGGTTTGAAATAAATCCGGTCTTCGTAAAACCGAAGGTCGACGTATTCGAGCGGCCCATAATTAGCCTCTAACCACTGCCGGTGGAGACGATAAAGGTTGAGTTTTTCCTGAAACTGGTCCTGACCGAGAATTAGGCGGGGGGGACTATCATTAAACTGAAGAACTAAGTTTGCCGGGTTGGAGAAAATAAAGAGTTTGGCGTTGGAGTTGGCAGCTTGACCCAAGGCCTCAAGACACTCCCGGACAAGGGCTAATTCTTCTGAGGATAATTTGGCGGATTCCTCAGGAGAAAATATGTAGGGCAGGTTCAAATTGGACTCGCCTGAGAGAGTTTCCAGAATCACTCCTTCCTCGTCAATTAGATAGTCATTAGATGTAATCTTGACGACCGCCAAAGGCTGACGCTCTTCAACGATCACTTCCAAAGAGGAGGGAAATATCTTGCGCACCCTAACTCTTTTTACCCACCGATGGGTTAGGCTAAGACTTTCCACTGCTTTGAGATTGAGGCGAAAAATGTTGCTCAGGCTAAGCTGACTCAAATTCTTAGTCAGGTCCTGTTTGACCGGTTCTCTTGCGGCCACGACTCGGACCTCTTTTACCCTTAGCTCTTCCCAGGTTATAAGAAATAAATATGACTGAGAGCCGAGATAAATTAGGCTGCCAGCCAAAGTAAAAAGAAGGACAATATGCTTTAAAGTCACACGAGTTTTTCGGTTGACCCGGCGAAACTTGGGGACACTCCTCTGAAAAGGATAAGGATTAAGGGTGAAGGGTTGGGCAACGGGCTGGGTTTTCACTTCTTTTCCCCTCTGGCCAAATTGGCGATGATAGCAGGAATAACTTTGGGAATATTACCGGCCCCCAAGACCATAATTATGTCCTGAGGCCTGACCAAGCGAGCTACGAGCTCGGGGATTTGTTCCAAGTCCGGCTCGTAATAAACGTGTTTGTGGCCATATTCATGAATGGCTTCGTAAAGGGCCCCACCGTTTATTCCTGGGATAGGCTCTTCGCCCGCCGCATAAACCTCAGTTAAGACGAGAACATCAGCCTGGTTAAAACCCATGGCGAAGGATTTAAGAAGGTGATAAAGGCGGGTGTAGCGGTGCGGTTGAAAAACCACCACTAATCGCCGCTGAAAACCGGCTTTGGCTGCCTCCAAGGTAGCTCTTATTTCCGTCGGGTGGTGGGCATAATCCTCAATTATCATTATGTTATTGATTACTTTTTTTAGCTCGAAGCGACGGCCAGTTCCGGTATAGCTTTCCAAGGCCCGGAATATCGCAGGCAGGGGAATTTCCAAGTCAAGACCGACAGCCACTGCCGCCATGGCGTTAAGAATGTTATGTTCTCCGGGGACATGAAGGTGGAGCTCGCCGATTTCTTCGCCATGATAGAAGAGCTTAGCCCAGCTTTCAAAACCCCGGAAACGAGTCTCACGAGCGAAAATATCAGCCTGAGCTGAAAAACCATAGGTGATGATTTTTCTTTCTACCTTTGGAATCAGGTCCTGAAGGTTGGGGTCGTCGAGACAGAGGATGACCGGGCAATAGAAAGGAACTTTATTCGCGAAATGGACAAAAGTCTTTTTCAGCTCGTCAAGGTTGTGGTAATGGTCGAGATGTTCCAGGTCGATGTTAGTGAGCACCGCGATGAAGGGGGAAAGATAGAGGAATGAACGGTCGCTTTCGTCCGCCTCGACTACCATAAAATCACCGGCGCCCAGCTTGCCGTGGCCGCCGATGCGGTTGAGACGGCCGCCGACGACAATTGTGGGGTCAAAGCTGCCGGCCTCAAGCACCAGAGCGACCATGGAAGTAGTCGTCGTTTTCCCATGGGAACCAGCGACAGCGATGCCGTATTTCATCCGCATCAGTTCGGCCAACATCTCAGCCCGAGGGATAGTCGGGATTTTTAACTGACGAGCTTCCTGGACTTCAACATTTTCTGGCCGGATGGCTGAGGAGATAACGACCACATCCGCTCCATGAACATTTTCTTTTTGATGGCCAAGGCTGATTTCAGCTCCGAGGCCTTTTAGTCTTTCCACGGCTTCATTACTTTGGATATCCGACCCAGAGACTTTGTAGCCCAGGTTTAAAAGAACCTCCGCAATGCCACTCATCCCTGTACCGCCGATGCCGATTAAGTGAATCTTTTTTAGGCGACGATAGACCTGTTTAACCAATGCAAACCATCCTCGGTTTAAATTTCATTAGCTCTAAGCAAAGAGAAGCAATTTTTTCTTCCGGTTTTTCCCTCTTAAAGCCGCTTAATCGTTCCTCCATCAATTTTAGCCTTTGTGGTTCGTCTAAATAACTTAGGATTTTATGAGCCAATACCTGAGGCGTGGCTTCGCTTTCAGGCAATAAGTCGGCGGCGCCGGCAGCCGCCAGTTCGTAGGCATTCCAGTATTGATGGTTCTCAGCCGCCTGGGCGAAGGGAATAAGAACGGCCGGTCTCTGAGCCGCGATGATTTCAGCCACCGAAGTCGCACCCGCCCGGCAAATAATCAGGTCGGCTTCGGCAAATCGGGCAGCCATATCAAAAAAATAAGAAGCAATAGTTATTTTGATAAACCCCTGCTCTCGATAAGTCCTTTCCACCCAACTTAGGTCCTTAGGGCCAGTCTGATGAAAAATTCTGAGTTTATCCTTGACTCTAATTAAATGGGAGAGGGCTGCAACCATTAATTGATTAAGAAAACGAGAGCCTTGGCTTCCGCCAAAAATAAGCAGAGTAAAAAATTCTTTTAGCTGGCGCGGCGGTATCAGGTTAAATTCCTCGCGGACTGGATTGCCCAAGCAAATTCCCTTGCGGCCAAAATAAGAAAGAGTTCCCTGGAAAGCCACTACCGCCTTAGGAACAAATGGTCGCAGGAGGCGGTTCGTGAAACCAGGCCGGGCATTTTGCTCTAAGATAAGGCGGGGCCGGCCTAAAAGCCAGGCAGCGAGGATCATTGGTCCGGAACTGTATCCCCCCATGCCGATTATTAACCGGGGCCGTTTTTTAAATATTAAATAAATTGACTTAATTAAAGCTATCGGAACAAGCGGAATACTAAGGATAGCGCGGGGACCTTTTCCCCGAAGCCCCGCTATTTTCAACCCAATGAACTTTTCGCCATGATGCTGGATTATTTCTTTTTCCACGGCTCTTTGGCTACCGACAAAAATAATTTCTAACTCAGGCACTTTTTCCCGCAATTTTTGTCCCACGGCCAAGGCAGGATATAGATGTCCGCCCGTTCCTCCACCGCAAATGAAGATAGTTGGCCTTTTCATCTTCCCCCGCCGTTTAAAGGTTTTCGCTGGGAAATGTTGAGGAGAAAACCCACCGCGATTAGTTGGCAAACCAAAGCTGACCGGCCATAGCTGATAAAAGGGAGGGGAACCCCTTTGGTTGGTCCGAGGGCCAAAACTATGGAGATGTTGAAGAGCGCTTGCGTGCATATAGCTAAGGTGAGTCCATAGGCGGCCAATTTGTGGCTTAAGCTTGGGGCCTGGCCGGCAATCTGCCAACCTCGCCAAAAAATGAGGAGGTACAGAGCCAAAATAGCGAGGCTACCAAGCAACCCAAATTCTTCGCCGATAACGGCGTAAATGAAATCGGTTTGAGCACAGGGAAGGAAATAGAGTTTCTGAGTGCTCTCGCCCAAGCCGACCCCCAGAAGACCACCAGAGCCGACGGCTAACTTGGATTGTAGAATTTGGAACCCGGCTCGGTCCCGATGCTCTTCGGGCGAAAGAAAGGCCTCCCATCTCTGGCGTCGATAGTCATCGCGAGGCAGTTGTTGAAAATAGAGAAGAAAGAACAGGGCGGCCACAGCCATGATGATTCCTAAATAACGAACTTTTATCCCGGCAATAAAAAAAAGCCCAAAGCTGATGAAGAGGACTAAAACCGATGTTCCCAAGTCTGGTTCCCGCAGGATTAAAAGGACAAAAAGGCTGGTAACTCCGAGAATTGGTAGCCAGGTCATTAGGTCAGAGAGGTTTTCCTTCTTTTTTTCCACATAAAAAGCGATAAACAAGGTTAAACTAATTTTGGCCAACTCCGAAGGCTGAAACCGCAACCCAAAGATGGTTATCCACCGATTTGTCCCGGCGATAGGTGGCATGATATAGCAAAGGGCCAATAGCAATAATGTAATAACAAGAAGCCCCAGAATAAACACCGGTTCTTGATAGAGGACGCGCCGCGAGGTAACGATGACGGCCATTAATACTAAACCCAGGCCGGCTCCCGTTATTTGTTGAAGCAGAAAATGAAAGGGCTGGCGATATTTTTCGGTGGCGGGCAAGGCCGAAGCGCTAAAAATCATGATGAACCCGACCAAAAGAAGAAGCGATGTAGCCAGAAGAAGAGGCCGGTCAAAACTGCCTGGGCGGAAGATTTCCCTAGACTTCACTTTATATGACTCCCTTTTACGCGTCGAGCTAAGCGCCGAACCTCTCGTTTAAAGACGTGTCCCCTATGTTCAAAGTTAATAAACATATCGAAGCTGGTACAGGCCGGGGAAAGCAGGACGCTTTCTCCGGGCCGAGCCAGTTCGAAGGCTACATTGATAGCCTCTCGCATTGTGGAGGCCATGCTGGTAGGGATGACTTCTTTAAGAGCTTGTCTAATCTTTTCTCTGGCCTCACCGAGAAGGATAAGGTGGCGGACTCGGCTTTTAATCGCCGGTCGAAGGAGACTGAAATCAGCTCCTTTATCCCTTCCGCCCATTATTAGGATAATTCCGGTTTCTAAGGAATTGATAGCCTTTAAAGCGGCGTCGACAGTGGTGGCTTTAGAATCATTAAAAAAAGTGACCCCCCGCAAAGTCAGTACTTTTTCCAGCCGATGCTCCAGCCCCGGGAATTGGCTAATAACCTTCTTCATTAGGTTGATGGGGACCCCAAAAAGCTGGCCTACCAGGAGGCTAACCATCACGTTATCGATGTTGTGGGCACCTCTGAGTTTTATTGTTTTCAGCGGCAAAGCTGATTGATTCTGGCCATTGTTAAGAAAAATTCTATCTCCATTTAGATAAACCCCTTTGGTAACAGGCCTTTTCTGGCTGAAAAAATAGGGTAAGGCCCTGATTTCTTTACGGAGAGACCAGACCTTGGGGTCATCGCGGTTGAGGATGGCGATATCTTTTTCCTCGAGGTTAATAAAAAGCTTTTTCTTAGCCTCCCAGTAGGCGTCAAGAGAACCGTGCCAATCAAGATGGTTAGGAGAAAAATTAAGGAAAGCCGCGACCTCGCAGCGAAATTTTTGACAGAAGGCTAATTGGAAACTGGAAATTTCGGTAACATAAATATCTGTCGGTCGGCTGGAAGTCGCGTAGCGGATTAGCGGAAAACCGATGTTACCCGCTAAGTGGACTCGTTTTTTCCCGGCTTTTAATATTTGGTAAATCAGGGTGGTCGTAGTCGATTTCCCGTTAGTCCCAGTGATGCCCACAATCTTGCCGCGAATAAATAAGCTCGCCAGCTCAGTTTCTGAGAGCACTGGGATGCCTGCTTCCTGAGCGGCTTTTATCTCAGGGAGGAGAGGCACCCCTGGACTGGGGACAATAAAGTCGGAAGAGAGAAAAGTTTCTAATTTATGGCCTCCAGTTTCAATTCTTATTCCTTTTTCTTTGAGCTTTCTTAGCTTAGGGCCTAACTCTGAGGCGGGCTTTTTTTCACTTATGCTGACCAAGGCACCCTGCTTCTGAAGAAAATCGACTGCAGCTTCTCCAGTTTTACCCAACCCTACGACTAAGACTTTTTTGTTACGGAGGTTTAACTTTTCTTGGTTCATCTTAGTTTTAACGTGGTGAGGCTAAAAAGGGCGAAAATTATGCCCAGGAGCCAAAAGCGGACTACAACCTTTTCTTCGGGCCAGCCCAAGAGTTCAAAGTGATGATGTAAAGGAGCCATTTTGAAAACCCGTTGGCCGCCCGTAAACCGGAAATAAGCGACTTGGATGATTACCGAGAGAGCTTCCAGAATAAAGACTCCCGCCACTGTAAAAAGAAGAAACTCCTGCTTAATCAAAAGAGCAATAACAGCCTGAGCAGCGCCAAGGGAAAGGGCGCCGACATCGCCCATAAAAACCTGGGCCGGATGACAATTAAACCAGAGAAAACCCAAACAGGCTCCAGTCAAAGCTCCGGAAAAAACAGTTAATTCCGCTGCCTGGGGCACCCAGGTGACGTTAAGGTATTGAGAAAAACGAGCATGCCCAGCAATATAAGTTAGGGCTGTTAGAGCGCTGGCGCTAATGGCCATAAGACCGATGGCCAAACCATCAAGTCCGTCGGCCAAGTTAACGGAATTGGAGGAGCCAATTAAAATAAATAAGATCCAGGGTAAATAAAACCACCCGAGGTAGGGCGTCCAAGATTTAAAAAAGGGAAAATTAAGCTCAAGACTAAAGCGGCCGGTGAACCCAAGATAGATAAGGACGAGGCCGATTGAGATGGCCAAAAGGAATTGCAGGCCAAGCTTGGCTCGACCTTTTAGTCCAAGAGAGCGGCGATGTTTGATTTTAATCAAGTCGTCCAGGAAGCCGACCAAGCCAAAAAGCAGGAGGGTCGCCATCCCCAACCAAACATAGATATTGGCCAGATTACCCCACAAGAGGGTGGGAATGAGGGTGGCGCTGATTATCAGTAGGCCGCCCATCGAGGGTGTGCCCCGTTTACTTAAATGAGTTTGGGGACCTTCTGGTCTGATTTCTTGGCCGATTTGCATCTTTTTCAACCAGCGAATGAGCCAGGGACCGAAAACAAAACTGATGAAGAGAGCCGTAATTCCGGCCAGAGCAGTTCTAACTGTTATGTAACGAAAGACGTTGAAGAAAATATGCCATTCACGGAGGGGAACGAGCAGCCAAGTGAGCACCCTAATTACCTCCTCTTTTGGCCTTGAGATAATCGACTATTATTTCCAACCTCATACCCCGTGACCCCTTGACCAGGACGAGGTCGCCCGGAGTGAGGATTTCGTCCAAAGCAGCCGCCGCCTCTTGAGGTGAAGAGAAAGAAAGACAATTTTTTGGGTTAAGGCCAGCCTCGGTTGCTCCTCGGGCGATTTGGGTGCTGAGCTCACCGACGGTGACGAGAAAGTCCCAGCCAAATTCGACCAATTTTTTGCCGCTCAACTCGTGAAAACGGGGAGCATTAGGGCCAAGTTCGAGCATATCTCCGAGCACAGCAAGATAGCGGCCGGCCGGAAGTTTTCTTAAGGAGCGAAGCGCTTCCTCGAGTGCTCGCGGGTTGGAATTATAAGTGTCGTCAACAAGATAAACCCCAGGACTGAGAAGGATCAGTTCTCCCCGGCCTGACTCAGGTTTCAAACGGGCCGCCGCCGCGGCCATTTCTTCTACTGAAACCGAGAAGAGATGGGCAACGGAACAGGCTGCCAGCAAATTATAGATGAAGCCTTCATAAAGAAAAGGAAATTTTACCTCGAACTTAGTCTGATTTAATTGAAGATTAACCATAAAGCCTTCATAGCCAAGAGGTTCCACCTGCAGGGCTCTTGTCTCGCATTCAGGAGAAAAACCAAAGAGCCGCCGTTTTCCCTTCCAAATTGAAGCCACCTTCATTACCAGAGGGTCATCCCCATTAAGCACCGCGGTACCACTTTCCTTGGTGCCTATTAATATTTCCTGCTTAGCGGCTGCGATGGCCTCAAGCGAGGGGAAAAATTCGAGGTGAACGGGGTGAATACCGGTGAGAACAGAAACGTCAGGAGGAGCAATTTCAGTTAGTCTCTTAATATCGCCGGGCCCTCTCATTGCCATTTCCAGCACCGCCACTTCATCTTCGGGTGTAAGCTGCAGGATAGTCAGGGGAAGGCCGATTTCATTGTTATAATTTTTCTCCGACTTAACCACTCGATAGCGGGTAGCTAACATCGCGGCAGTTATTTCCTTGGTGGTTGTTTTCCCGACGCTGCCCGTAATTCCTACTACTTTGGCTCTTGTTTCCAGAAGCACCTGACAAGCGATATCCTGAAGCGCTCGGAGCGGGTCTCGAACCCGCAGCAGCCCAAAGGAAGGAGGGAGGCCGTCTATTGGCTGACTCACCACAGCTCCGCCTGCACCCTTATGGCAAGCATCAGGGACAAAACAGTGGCCGTCTCTTTCGCCCTTCAGGGCAAAAAATAATTCCCCTGGAACTGTCTGCCGAGAATCGAAATTATAATGGTTGAAGCGGGTTTGCGGAAAACCCTGGAGAATTTCTCCTCCCGTCCACTGAGCTATAACAGCCAGCGTCAGCTCCACTTTCAGTTTTCTCCCTTTAATTCAGCGAGTAACTTTCGGATAACTTGGCCATCGTTAAAGGGTATTTTTTCTCCTTTAATTTCCTGATATTCTTCATGTCCTTTACCCGCTACCAAAAGGATGTCGCCTTTGCGGGCAGTTCTCAACGCCTGTCTAAGGGCTTGACGGCGGTCCGGCTCGAGCCAGTAGTGCTTAACTCCCGTTCTTCGTATACCTTTTTCCACTTCGGCAATAATCAAAGCGGGGTCTTCGTTTCGCGGATTATCGGAGGTAATAATAATGATGTCAGCTAATTCGCCAGCCACCTGACCCATCCTCTCTCGTTTGCCTCGGTCTCTATCCCCACCACAGCCGAAAACCACTATTATCCGTCGTGGTTTGAAAGAGCGGAGAGTCGTTAGCACACTCCTCAAAGCAGTATCGGTATGAGCGTAATCAACAAAAATGCTTAGGCCGAGGTCGTTATCTATTTTTTCTAAGCGGCCGGGGATGTTTTTTACCGCCATAATCCCTTTAACAATGGCCGTTAAATCTAAATTGAGAGCTAAGCCGGCGGCAAAAGCGGCTAAAATGTTATAAACATTATGTTGGCCCAAAAGAGAGCTGGTTAGTTCGACTTCTCCCCCAGGATATAGAATGAGTAGACTCGTTTGTCCCTCCGACAAGCGCACCTCGGAAGCTCGGATCAGGGCCTCAGGCTGAAAGCCAAAGGTAATCGTTGTCAAGGGCAATTCAGTAATTAACTTTTGCCCCCAAGGGTCATCTTGGTTAACAATGGCGGTTCTTTTCTTTTTGTTAAGGTAGAAGAGTCTTTTTTTGGCTTCAAAGTAATCGTCCATTGAGGCGTGAAAATCGAGATGTTCCGGGCTTAAATTGGTGAACATGGCTAAATCAAACTGAATTCCTAAGACACGCTTCATAACTAAGGAATGGGAAGAAACCTCTAAAATAGCATGGGTAGCACCGTTATCTAAGAAGGTTCTTAACAAGCGCTGCAAGTCAGAGGCTTCAGGCGTAGTCCTTTCAGCTTGTTGAATTATTCCTGGGCCCCGGTAATTTATCGTCCCGATGACGCCGGGCCGGCCGCCGGCCTCATGAATTATCGATTCGAGAAGGTAGGTAACGGTGGTTTTTCCTTTAGTCCCAGTTATTCCTATAACTTTCAACGATTGAGAGGGATGGCCAAAAAATTCGGCTGCCAGATGGGCCAAGGCTTCGCGGGCGTCAGCCACTCGAATCCAGGTTAGGGGCCATTGGGGTGGTGGCCCAGCTTCGCTAACAATAGCCACTGCTCCTTTCTCCTTAGCTATTTCCACAAAGGAAGAGCCGTCAAATTTTTGACCCTTCAAGGCCACAAAGAGGTTACCGGGTTGAACCTCATGAGATGAATAGCTGAGGCCAGTTATTTCCATCGCCTCCGGGCCTATAAGGTCAAGCGGCCTGATAGCCTTCAAGAGCTGGCTTAATCTCATGGCCGTTCCTGAATTTTCATCCGGTGGTTCGTCCTGGCGATAACCCATTTTTTTGGCTCCAGGCGAGGTGTTTCGCCCAAATAAAGAAGAACCCGACGGGCAATTTCTCTAAAGACTGGGGCGGCTACGTCGCCTCCGTAGTATTTTCCTGCTTTTGGTTCGTCAATAACGACAACAATAGAAACTGCCGGCTTATCGCTGGGGACAAAGCCGACAAAGATGGCGCGATGCCGAGAGGAAGTATAGGCTCTCTGGAGTGGGTCAAATTTTTGGGCCGTGCCTGTCTTGCCCGCGGCCAGGTAGCCAGAGACTGCGGCCTCCCTTCCTGTCCCTTCTTCAATTACCTTGGAAAATATCGTGTCATTTAAAGTTTCCGCCGTCTCTTTTGGAAGCAAACGGACGGGAGGAGCGCCGGGAATTGTTTTGGGGCCATCTGGCCCGACTATGGCTTGAACGACTCGCGGTGGGACAAGCAAACCGCGGTTGGCAATGACATTCATTCCCTGAAGGAGTTGGATGGCAGTAACCGAAATTTCATAGCCGATAGCGATATGGGGCAAAGTATGGATGGTCCAGTGCCGGGTTGGACGGAGAATGCCGGCTTCCTCGCCAGGCAGGTCAATACCGGTTTTTTCTCCGAAACGAAACTTTTTAATCATGGAGAAAAGGTTTTCCTGACCGACTTCTAAAGCGACTTGAATCGTGCCAACGTTTGAGCTGTGGACAAAAACTTCCGGAAAAGAGAGGAGGCTAAACCGTTTATGGTCGCGGACAGAGAGGCCACCGAGAGCAATGTAACCAGAGGAGCAGTCATAGACCTTGCTTAGGCTTGCTTGGTTAAATTCCAGAGCAGCCGCGGCCGTAACTATCTTGAAAGCCGAACCTGGTTCAAAGTTCTCCTGGATAGCCCGGTTCACCTGAGCTAAAGGGTCAGCCGGAGGGAATTCATTGGGGTCGTAGTCAGGGTAGCTGGCCATGGCTAAGACCTCACCAGTAGCTGGCTGCGAAACGACTACCGTCCCCCAGGAGGCTGCGTTTTCTAAGATAGCCTCTTCGAGTTCTTTTTCCGCAATATATTGGATGCAGCTATCTATGGCCAGGATAAGGTCTGTTCCGGGCAGGGTCGGCTCCAAAATTTCTAAGTCATATTTCCGCTTGAGGGCATCGCGGCGGACCAGGACCCGACCTTTTTTCCCCTGGAGAAGGTCATTATATTTATATTCCAAACCGCTCAATCCTTGGTCGTCTATATCTACCCCACCTAAGACATGGGCCAGATAAGGACCAAAGGGATAAAATCGCTTGCTTTCTGTTTGGAGAAAGATGCCCGGAATCTGGGCTTTTTTTACTTTGTCAGCTAATTCCCAGCTTATTTTTCTTTTTATCCAAATAAAGCGGTCCCCGTTTTCCAGGCGGTTTCTTATTCGTTGCTTATCCCGAGGAGAGAGGGGGAAGAAAGTTTCTAAGTCAGCGAGCTTCGCTAACACCGTCTCCTTTTTCTCCTGGCTCTCCCGGGTAAGAAAGACAGAGGGAAAGGGAAGGCTACGGGCTAAGATTGTTCCCTGGCGATCGGTAATCGTGCCCCGAGGGGGCCAGATTTCTCGAAGATAGCGATTCTGGTCGGCTGCCTCATTTCTTAGCTCATGATGTCGGAATAGTTGGAGTTCAACTAAGCGGCCAGTTATCAGCAAAAACCAGGCCATGATACCCAAAGCCGCGATGAGGGCTCGTTTGTTCAGGCGGCGCGCAGGTCCGTTAATCATCTCTTTAGCTCCGGGACGAATTCTTCGTAAATTAGTTGCGCCGGTTGCGGTTCAGTCAGGTTCAAGGTTTGGCGGGCAATTTTTTCCACCCGCTCTAAGGAGAGGAGCGAGGCTTTAACTGCTTCTAAGCTTTTTATTTCGGTCTCAAGCTTATTGATAGTTTCTTCGGCCCGGCGAATTTCCAGGCCGAGGCGGATAATTTCTGTCTGATACCAGATGTAAAAGGTTAAGCAGGCCAGCCCAAAGCAAATACTGATGGCGATAAACAATAATTCCACCTTAGGCCTCTTCTTTTTAACCATGTTTTTGAACCTCGGCGGCTCTTAACTTGGCGGAATGAGCCCGGGGGTTGCGTTTAATTTCTTCCTCCGAGGGAAGAACTGGCTTTCGAGTCAGGAGGCGCAGCACCGGAAGTTCGTTATTAGCCTGGGTCAATCTATTAAAAGTATGCTTGATTATCCTGTCTTCCAGAGAATGGAAAGAGATGGCTACAATCCTGGTTCCCGCCGGAAGAAGCTCCACCATCCTTTCTATGAATTTATCCAGGTCCTTCAATTCATTGTTGACTTCGATTCGCAGCGCCTGGAAAACCTTGGCCGCCGGATGAATTTTGCCTGGTTGAGGCTGCCACCGACAGACTTCTTCCACTAAGCGCCGGAGCTGAGTGGTCGTCGTGAGCGGCTGACTTTTTCTCCTGGAAACGATTTCCTTAGCTAACCTTCGAGCCTGTTTTAGCTCACCGTATTGAGCTAAGATTCGACTTAATTGATTTTCGGGATATTTTTCTAAGATTTTAGCGGCGGTGGTCTTAAGGCGGGTGTCAAACCTCATGTCCAGAGGGCCTTCGCGATTAAAGCTGAAGCCGCGCTCCGGGTTATCTAACTGGAAGGAAGAAAGACCCAGGTCAAGGAGGAGGCCGCGGACATTCTGGAAGTCAAGCGCCAAGTCAGGAAGAGAGCGGAAATCTGCTTGAATCAGTTTCACCCTTTTGGCAAAATCCTTTAGCCTCTGGCGAGCCTCGAGGAGAGAGGCCTCGTCAAGGTCAAGCCCGATTATTTCAGCTTGAGGATTGCGCCGCAGAATCTCTAAGGAATGACCCGCCAATCCAATCGTTCCGTCGATATAAATTCCGGGGCGTTTAATGTTCAAATAAGCGAGCGATTCCTCCAGAAGAACTGGCGTGTGCCCCGCTATGGTCATTCGTTCTTCCCTCGGGGCAGAAGGTCGGCAATAGCTTTGAAATCCAGGTCAGTGAGCGGTTTCTTTTCCAGGATTTCATCCAGCCGTTCCCGGTCCCAAATCTCAAGATGGTTATTAAGTCCGATGACCTCGACTTCATCCTTTAATTGTGCCAGATGCCGAAGTGGTTGACTTATGAGAACTCGACCCTTCGAGTCAATTTGCGAGCGGCTTCCTTTACGGTTAACCCGGATCAGAAAATGGCGAACCTCAGGCCGAAGGTGCAGTGCGCCGTCAAGGGACATCCCGGAAAGCTTTTCCCAAACAGGAAGAGGGTAGAGCTGAATGGCCTCATCGGTCAAAGAAGTGATGAAAACCTCGCGGCCGTATTCCTGTTCGATAATAGTGCGAAATTTTTCAGGAATCTTGATGCGGCCCGTATTATCTATCCGCGCCGGAGCACTGCCGATTAATAAGTTTCCCATTTTTTCCCAATTTTTCCCATTTTGATTTATTTATAGGGAAGAAATGAGTAAAAGTCAAGAAAAATTTGCTTAATTTTTATTAGTGGCTATGCCGGCAATAATAGGGAATGAGGAAGGCGCAGATTTTCGGCTTCGAAAGCCGTTAAGCTTTCTTTTTTAGTTCAGACCAAAGGTAAATATTAAAGCCCTCTGGTTACTATTTTGTTAAGCCAGCTCATAAGACTTGTTGAGCTTCTTCTATTTTATATGCAGTTTGAGGGCTAAGATAAGGTGACAGAAGCAAGGCCCTTCCTGATGCCTTATTGCCTAACCCCCCACAAGATGGAAGAAAACCGAGTTTTTTTAAGAAATTCCTGCTTTATATTTTCTTTAAGCTTAAGCGGCGCCAGGGCAAACTTGATTGATTCTTGTTATTCGATGTCTTTTAATAATTGCTGAGCTAATTCATAATCTTCTTCCGCCACCATTATTCTTATTTCACCTAGCCCGTCGGTGGTTAGCGGATAGGAGGTGGGGTTGGCTTGGCCAAGAAAGACGCAATTTATTCCATAATTATTTAAAAAACTCTTCACCACCTCGGCTTCGGCTGGCCCCCAGACCCGGCGGACTTCCTTCAGCTTAGAAGAAGATGATTCTCCGGTCATTTTTATTTTAGCGTTGTCTTCTCTTTTAGATAATCATCGAGGATGCGGCGGTGGTCGAAGGCGAGGGGAAAGTTTATCTCTTCCGGGGTAAAAACACCTATGGAACGCGCATCGTCTCTCGCTCGGGGCAGGCCGCTGGCCCGGCCGATAAAAACAGTCGAAATCGTATGGAAGCGAGGGTCTCGGTCAGGTGAAGAATAAGTATGGAATTGACGGATTAATTCCACTTCCAGGCAGGTTTCTTCTTTTGCTTCTCTCTGGGCCGCTTCCTCCAGAGATTCTCCATATTCCACAAACCCGCCCGGTAGAGCCCAGCCGTACGGTGGGTTTTTCCTTTCAATGAGGACTATACCCTCCCGCCCGTCCTGACGGCGAATCTCAATAATTATGTCTACAGTTGGCAAAGGGTTTTTTCTCTGCACGACCTTTTTGACGAAGAAATTTATTATTTCTTCCCACCTCCGGCAAAAGGCTATCTTTTTTCGTTTTTGATTCAACTGGAGTTAATCGCGGTAGCGAAATCTCTTTTCAAGATTGTTGATTCTTTCCACGACGCCGCCGTATTCTAACTCACTCCAGGGCAACATGGCCGGTCCAAAGAAGCCCTGCCGCCGAATTATTGAAGCTTTTTCGGCCACCCTTGCCCTTACCTGGTCCCAATAGGGATGGTCGAAAACATCGACTGCCTCGGTTAATTTGCCTTCTTTGACGCAAAAAGCCGCACCGGTGATGACAGGTGGACCGTCAAAATAGCTGATGGTGGTATTCAGCCGGCAGGGCATGAGCGGTCCATTATGGCTTCCTCTCATGAACCCAGCCACGTAGGGACCAATCTCAAAGGGGGCCAGAACTTCACCCGTTGCCGGGAAGTCACCCTGAACCCGAACTAATGCCACCGGGTCGTCCTTACCGGTATATTTTCCTGCAATGTTATGAAGCCGGGTAGTAGAAATGGCGGCCGCTTGTTCGCCACTGCTGCGGGCAAAAATGCTTTCGATGCAATATTTTTCTGTGTCGCGCAGCAGAGTGGCGATATCGTAAAGGTCTTCAGGAGCGTTGAGGTCAATAATTTTGTCTTTCTCTGTATGGCTCACGTCAATAATCCGGAACGTAAATCCCTGACTTATCCGTGGGCTGAGCAAAAGGCCTGAACTATACATCGGGTCGGCAAAGGCTAAATAGAAGGGCAGGTTATAGGCGCCCGGGTCTGTTTTATCCGCGGCAAAGAAGATAAAGGGCTCATTAGGCCTTTCCTTAAACTCTATTTCCGCCACGGCCGGCCCCATGCCCTTTATGTTACCGCTAAAAGAGTCTTTCAATAAATCCTGACCGGCGCCATAAAGACCCTGTTTTTTGGCGACAGCCGTTCCTGCCAGAAAAGCCTCCCAGGCAAGTTTATGCACCTCAGAGTTAAGGACGCCCTTTTCATGGGAACAGAGGATAGCGATGTCATCGCCCGTGAAACTAACATAGAAATCAATAAGTAAATTCCGGCTATTGGCCTGGACAAATTTTTTTACTTCGTCCAAAAGAGCCTGACTCGGCCGGATGTGGCCGCCCACACTGCCAATATCAGCTTTGAGGACGCTAAGGGTGATTTTCATCAAACCTCCTTTCTTTGAAAAAAACGCTTTCATTCTAAGATTAAATTCAGAAATCTGTCAACAACTTATTGCCCCCTGTTCCGTAAAAATCAAAAGTAGACGTTAGGGGAAAAAATTAGATTGGAAAATCGGCTACTTTCTGTCCATCTTTTAATACCAGGATTTTTTGCTTTGGGATGAAAGCCACTGTAACTCTGGTTCCTGCCAGGGGCTTTAA
>CAZVIN010000087.1:0-20634 GCA_964627255.1 uncultured Eubacteriales bacterium | reverse complement strand
GTTAAACTTTATTTCTTTTAAAGGAGGGTACGATGAAAAATTATAAGGGCAGAGGGATATTAATTTTGTTGGTTCTTTCTTTTCTTTTGACCTGGACCTACAAGGTTACATTCTCAGCTGAGGCCGCGAGCCAAAGTTGGCCACCAAGACAGCTTTTACAGCCCACAGGCTGGTGGCCTTCGCCTACTCTTCTGGTTACGGTTGGGGACAGCCTAATGCAGGGGACAAGAGACGCTACTAACAACCGTTACAACACGGAAAACGCCTTTATCCAAAAAATCGCGGAGAAGCTGGACTCGGTTATGTGGCTCAAGTTTGCTCAGCCTCTCTTAGATGAGAGCCAGAATCGAATTAATCCGCTGACTGTACCGACCAACCTCGGGGTCGATGGTGAAGATATCTTCTCGCTTGACGGCTGGGAGTATGGAAAAAGGGTTGGGTCAGGAAGTAATTATCTTTCCGACGAATATTTCTGCGACCGGCTCCAGCCTTATCTTTTGGCCGACATGCATGATAAGGTTCTCTATCCGATTAATGTCCTCGCTTTAAAGAAAGTGACGCAGCTTGATTCGCTCCTCTGGTGGCTGAAAAACCACAATGGCCCGGCCTGGGTGATTTTCTGGGTGGGAAATAATGATGCTGCTCTGGCTACTCTGGGTCTTGGCGGGAGCAACCCTATGTATCTCCCCATTCCCTATGACCAGATTAAGGACAAATTGAAACCTGTGATTAGCTATCTCCTGGGCTATGGTCGAAGCAAAGGGGTGCTGGCCTTTGATCCCTACACTTCCGGGAATATCGCCAGAAATTTAACCGAAGTTACCGATTTTACCCGGCAATTTGACTCTGTTATCAGCCGAATTCCCTTGAACCGAGCCAACACTCGTTTCTTTTTTCTCACTTATCCCTATTATTGCGAAGTCGGCTACCTCATGGATAAGGATGATCTTCAATTTTATCTTGGCAAATTGGGTTATTCGGTGCCAACCTTTAATGGCCGCGTTTCCCTCCTTACCTTTATCTGCACGTATGCTTTATTGAAGGATGGCGAAATTGGCCGACTCGCTCAAATCCTTGGTGACGGCGGTCTAATTCTCGATGAGTCCGAACGCAGCACGATTAAATCACGTATTGATTATTTCAACACTAAAGTAAATTCTTTAAGTGGTTCTAATGTTCATAGGGTGCCTACTGCAGACAAGCTTAATCAGGCTTTTTCTTCCGGGTTAGAAGTAAGCGGGAAAAAACTTACCAGAAATTGGGGCCGAGGTAATGCTTTTTCCTTTGATGGTGTCCACCCCAATCACACGGTTCATGCCTATATTGCCAATATTGTTCTTGGGGAAATGGCAAAATTAAATTCCAATATCAAAACCTATAATCTTGCAACTATCCTCCAAAATGACCCTTACATCGACCGCGATGGCGATGGCTGGATGCCCGGTCCTGATTACAGGGCATCAGGTCGAACTAAAATTCTTTTCTTGTTTAAGGACTATCAGGAAGGATTTCCAGGACCAGCCGTTATTGATACCATGAGTTCAGCTGAAGTCTGGGGCATTATTTCTGATGCCCTCTGGGAAGAAATCCTCACTATCCCGCTTATTCGCGTTGAAGCCCAAAGAATTGGTTTCCTTCCCATTAAGGATTAAATGTAGTAAGATCTGAAAAAGTTAAAATTATTTTAGGAGATATGATGAGAAAAAAAGGGATATTTTTATTTCTTTTTTTTCTGCTGGTCTCATCCCTTATAGTCTCCGCTTCCCAATTGGGTAAACTTAAATCAAAAATCGCTGACCAAATTCTTGGAAGCAAGCCTGTTTTGACCACCAGCCTCAAGGATGCCAAGACAGAAGTGCCTTTCCTGGATGATTACAATCCTTCTAAATTTTATCGGCTGCGAAGGATGCCGCTGAAATCAGGCCAGATCAAATATTATCCCATTCCTGGCTCCTGGACAATCACGCTTAAGAGCTATTGCCTTAATGCGGGCAAATATGCGCCAGCAGAAGGGAATGGCTACCTTTATGCCCCCTTAAAGGGAGACTGGGCCGATATCATCAGGTCAGTCCTCCAGAGGTCTGTGGCCCACTCGGAAATTCCCCAGCCTACTGTCCAATCTTTAATCTGGGGAATACTGGCTCGCACGAAGATTGCGGATATGCCGTCATCGCTGAAAATTGCGGCCGCCAAACTGCTTACGCCGAAGGAAATAGCTACGGTTAACGGCGGCGCCCTGGGTTTAATTCCTCAAGCTTTGAAAGAAGAGGCTTTTAGGGGCTTACCGGCTGCGGTTCGCGAAGTCTTAGAAGCTGAGGCGGCACTTAGAGATATGCTCCGAAGAGGTATAGAAACTTATGAAGACCTTGAGCGCGCTGCGGTCCGAGCCGGGATAGCCCCGCCTCAAGAAGGCGACCGGGAGATTCCACCTTCCCGCTGGTCTTATCATCCTGACGGCTATTTCGTCCGCTATTTGCCTTCAGGGTACACGCAAACTACTCTCCAGATCTCAATTCCGCCCATATGTTTCTTTCGCTTCGATGAGCAAGATCGTCTTATTTCCATCAAGGATTGGCGAGGCCAGAGCTTGGAGATTCAATATGATGACAATATTAAACCTCTAATCGACGAAAGATATGACCAACCCATAGCCTATACTTTCCGCTCTTTGAAGCTAACCCAGGTAAAAGCAAAACAACAAAAGTTAACAAAAGAATGGTCTGGAAGAGGCTGGACTGTTGTTTCACTCCCGAATAAAGAAGAAAGAATTTCAACAAAAAATCAGGAATATTATGCCCGTTTCGATGAAGCTCTTCAATGGAGTTACTCCCATCAAAATCAAATAGAAAATCTCATCCAGCAAGTCCCCCAGACGCCATTAAGAGAAGGGATTTTTGAAATGACCACCCAGCTGGGTTGCTTCATTTACGCCGCCGAAAACTTCTTTGAAGTTAATTCCAAAAACAATGGAAAAAATGGAGTGGAAAAGGAAGCAATTAAGCTCTTAAAAGAAGCCTGGCAACATTTAATCAGACTCGCTATGATGGAACACCAAATAGCTTCAAGAAGAGTTGAAAGAATCGCTGAACCCTATTTTATGCTTCTAAAAGGCGGTCCCCTTCTTGAGTTTGGCCACGGCACGCTTTACTTGACTCTGGTTTCTAGCCAGGAAGGCCGAGTTGGTGGAGGCATTGACGTTTCAGGAAGCTCCGCTATTTCGGGTAACCAGGGAGAACAACCCGAAGGAATGGGCGGCCCTGCCGACGACTGGCCGGTAATTGACCTTTCCGGCGAAGAAGCTGGGGAAGAAGAAGATTTTCCTCCAATTGATATTTCGCTCTCAAAAGAAGATGAGCAAACGCTAAAGGATTTTAAAGACCCTGAATATTTAAATGGATATTTTATTGGCAATCGTCTTGGCTACGCCGTTGGATCGATAGCCGGAATGGAAGGTGTGAAATACGATGATTCTGGCTATCAAGGGGACTTATATGAATCTTTACCCGCCGCTGGGAAGAGAGGCTTCGAAGACGGGTGGAAAGCGGGTTATAACGAAGGTTATACTGCAGGTGAAAAATTGCGGGCAAAATGGAAGAAATCTAAAGGGCGGAGACCTCCTTTGTTGGGTTAATTTCAATTTTTTTGTTCTTTAATTGTATAGTTCTTTAATTCCTTATTTCCTTTGTCCGCTTTTCTTTAGGAGCTAATTTTATCACCCGTCCGAAACAGAAGGAATAATTTTTCGCTCCAGATTAAATTTGCCGTTAGCTAAATAATGTTGAAAAATTCCTTCAGCAACTTTGGCGTAAGCAGTCTTACTATATCCCCGCCGTTTAATTACTTGCTTTTCCGCCCAAATAGCGTATAATAAAAATGTAATTTTTGTCGGGAGGAAGCTGATGGAAAAGGGTTTTTATCAACTGCCTGAATTGGGCTTTGGGTATAAGGAGCTTGAGCCTTATATTTCTGAAGAACAATTAAAAATTCATCACCAGAAACATCATCAGGCCTATGTTAATGGCGCCAACGCTATTCTCGAGAGATTAGGCAAGACCAGGAAAGAAGGACTTGATTTTGATGTTCGAGCCACGCTGAAAGAACTGTCTTTTAATATCGGCGGCCATCTCCTTCATTCTCTGTTCTGGGCCAACTTGATACCGCCGGCTAAAGCGAAAGAGAAGCCGGAAGGTCAGCTTCTCGAAGTCTTAGAAAAGGAGTTTGGCAGCTTCGAGAGATTTAAAAAAGAGTTTACCCAATGTGCCTTAACCGTTGAAGGATCCGGTTGGGCTACTCTGAGCTTTTGCCGCCAGACTGGCCGACCTCTCCTGATGCAAATAGAGAAGCATAACGTCAATGTTTACCCTATGTTCCGCATCCTGCTGGTTTGCGACGTCTTCGAGCATGCCTATTATCTGGATTACAAAAACGACCGAGCTAAGTTCGTTGAGGCCTTCTTCCATATTGTGGATTGGGCCGCCGTCGGAAAAAGGCTAAAAGAAATCCTCGGTTAACAATACTCAACGAATCTCTTCCCAGTGCTGGTCCCTCTTGACCTTTTCGCTCAAAGGAGGGGACAAAATTCAATTTCAAGTCGGCACACAAAAGCAGTAGCAAAATAATAATATCTTAGCACCATAAAAATATTATATGCTCCTTGTCGTCGGCAACGATGGCGCAACCAAGTTCATTGCGAGCAGTGTCGTATTTTGTTACCCATTTGTTTTGCCCCAAATAATCATATTTTATAACCAGGCAGTCCCAGTTGAAATCATTTCCAATTTGGCCGGTAAGATAAACATTCCCTGAATTATCGCTATCAATGCCAATGGCCACATCATGAAAGCCGGAATTATAAACTTTTTGCCAGATAAGCGACGGCTCCGGAGCGGAGATAATTAGCGTTGCAAAGCACAAGCAAAATAAAAGATGCGAATAGGTTGGGCCCTTCATTAGTTTTTTTATGGGAATTATGATAATTAAAATTATAATATCCAATCAAGCCAAAAAACGACGGCCTGACTCGAATAAATCAGTTCTCTTCTGTTTTATTGGGGCTGGTTTGAGGACTAAGTTCGGGAGGGCAGAAGTGACCATGGAAGGTTTAGCCTTCCCCAATCGCCTTCCGAGGGAACCTCTGGCCGTCGAGGATCTCTAAGCCTGAAAAGGACAAACGGAGAGGTCAGAGGGGTCAAGGGTTAAAATATTTCTCCACGAAAAAGCACCATCCTAAGGAGCACTAAAACCTGATATTTAAATATTATCTTGGTATCTAAATATTATCCTGGTATTTAATTATCCTGCGAGCCAAGGCTTAGCGGACTTTCCACTCCAAGACACCGGAGGAAAAATCTTTGGGGAGCTGGATTTCCAGGCGAAGACCGGCGGTTGTCACCGGCTTGAACTCAACCTGGCAATAGGTATCCTTAGCAATGGGATAGGGAGTCAGATTTTCCACTGGCTTCCATTGCTCGCCTTCGCGGTAGAGAACTCGCCAGCTCTCCGGGAGCCGACACTCGCCCTCGCCCGTATCATCAAACCAGTAAACCTCAACGACAGAAACTGTCTCCGGCTTTTCAAAATCATATTGAACCCATTCCAACGTTCCCTTCCTCGGCCACCAG
The DNA here is from genome assembly GCA_964627255.1 of uncultured Eubacteriales bacterium. Taxonomy (GTDB): domain Bacteria; phylum Acidobacteriota; class Aminicenantia; order Aminicenantales; family CALLJL01; genus CALLJL01. The sequence continues at coordinate 15,013 of CAZVIN010000087.1, read as the reverse complement.
TGGAGGTAAGGATGGGCACGGTCAATCGACGATTCCGGTTCCCACTGGTCATTGACACCTCGCGCCGGACGGCGTTCAGAAGCCGAAACCTTGCTCTTGGAGGCAATTGTCGGCAAAGGAAAGGGCCGCGCCTTTTTTTCTTGTCGGGCTAACCAGACCGCCATCTCGCCCGCGCCCCGGTGGGCCCAGGCATAATAAGGAATGGCCACAAAGGGCTGCTTCTCTCTACCAACACCCGCCTTTTCTCCCTGCTTTAAAGCGGTTACCTCGGCCTTAATGACGGTGACTCCACCAAAAAGGTCAGGCCGAAATTCTGTAGTTAGCGGCGCCTGGTCTTCAAGAATTAAATTGCTTACGGCTCCGCCATTATCCGGCCATTCAGCACAATAAACCAGCGGTCCTCGCTCCAAGGCGACTTTTCCCTCGTTCGTTTTTACTGCGGGATGAGCAATAACTCGCCGCACCGGCATCGGAAAATCAACTTCGACGGTATCACCGACTTTCCAGAGGCGGTCAAAAAGAGCATAGCCCTTTTCGATTGGCGGCGCGACGTTCTTGCCGTTTAATCGGAACTTAACCGGGGTCTTTTCAGGATTCAAATAGCTATAAAGGTCACTGGGCACTGGTTGGCCTTGGGCCCAGCCAGGAATGCGAACTTTCAGGATAAAAGCGGTTTCATGGCGCGGGAGGATGATTACGCGGACTTTTCCCTCCCACGGATAATTGGTCTCCTGGCGCACGGTAACTTTACTTTTGCCGGCCAAAACATCGGTGGTGCTGGCCATAAAAAGATTAACATAAAGGTTATTGTCTTTGTCCCTGGCATACATCATTCCAGGAACTTGCGGTAAAAGCCGGGCTACGTTGGGTGGACAACAGGCACAACTAAACCAAGGGCTGCGGCTATGTTGACCAAAAGACTCAAGGGGGTTGGGATAAAAGAAGAGGTTGCCACTCTGCCCGATACCCGAAAGGAACGCATTGTAAAGCGTCCTTTCCAGAGCATCGATATAACGGCTGTCGCCATAATAGAGGAAAAGACGATGATTCCAGAGGATATGAGCCACCGAAGCACAGGTTTCGCAATAAGCGGTGGCGTTGGGGAGTTCATAAGCCGGGCCAAAACCTTCAATGCCGCCAGCCGCTCCAATACCGCCGGTGACATAAATTTTTCCGCCAATAACATCCTTCCAGAGAGCATCTAAGGCTTTAAGATAAGCTTGGTCCCCCATGTAGGCCGCGACATCAGCCATCGCCGTATACATGTACATAGCTCGAACAGCATGGCCGACAGCTTCCGTTTGTTCAATTACCGGCTTGTGGTCCTGAGAGTAGGTTCCGTAGAGTTTATGGCCGTCCTCTCGGCCTCGTTCGTCCAGGAAAAATTTGGCCAAATCCAGATATTTTTTATCCTTGGTCAAAAGATAAAGCTTAACTAGCCCAATCTCAACTTCCTGATGTCCGGGGACCGAGCGATTTTTGCCAGGGCCAAATACCGATAAAAGGAGCTCGGCATTCTTCAAGGCAACCTCAAGCAAAGTGCGTTTGCCAGTAGCCTCGTAATAAGCCACAGCTGCTTCATAAAGGTGACCGACATTATAGAGCTCGTGACTCAGAGAGAGGTTGGACCAGCGCTCTGGACCAACCCAGCTAACCGGCGGGTTCTTGGGGTCAATAGTGCGGGCCGTATAAAGATAGCCATCAGGTTCCTGAGCGGCGGCGATTTTGGCGATGATTTCGTCAACTCTTTTTTCCAGCTCCGGGTCGCGATATCTCTTCAGAACATAGCTGGCGGCTTCGAGGGCCTTAAAGACATCGGAATCATCAAAGGGATACTGTGTCCGAAACTTCCCCGACTTCATTCTGGCGGCCACCTCAAAATTTTCGATTCGGCCAGTAATCTCGCACTGCTCGAGCACGTGAGGAATGGTCACCCTTTGATTAGTCTCCAAGCGCTTCGCCCAGAACTGGTCTAAAAGCTGGACCGCGCCAAATGGAACTGGTGTTAAGGCAAAGCCAGGCTGTTTTTCTTCCTGACCCTCTTGGGTAGCCAGCAGGGCGAAATTAGCTGAAGAACTTAAAAATAAGACCAGCAAGCAAAAAAGCCTTAAATATCTCTTAAGCCATTCTGTCTTAATCATAAGCCTCATAATTAGCCTCCTTTTTGTCTCCTCGTTTTTGTCTCCTTCTCGTCGTCTAAGCCTTCTCCGAATCTAAATTATCTCTTTTCTATTATAACTTTTTCTTCACCCCTGTCTCGATCTCGATTAAGTTTAGATAAATAATCATGGCCTAATTCATCAGCTACTTCAATTAATAAGCCTGACTTCTACTCTCGTCTCTGCCTTTAAAAGGAAAAAAATAAGCTTCTGGAGCTAACCCTCTAATTTTTCCCTCTCCCTTCTGGAAAATCAACCTCTTGGCCGTTTCGAACATCCTAACAAGATATATTATCATTGCCTTGAGGCTCGGCTTCAACCATTCTGCTCAGGCCAATTTCTCTCTCCATCAATCTACCGTGTTTCCCTTTGTCTGGCTTGGGCTCAGCCATCCCCACGGCATTGAGCTGGCCTCCAAGGGCGAATAGAGAAGGCTCGACCCACCTCAGCTCGCTTCCCCCCATCCCGGACTTACTTTTAAAACCGGCTCGAACAAAATGGAAGAAAATTAACTCATAAAATGATAAAGAAAAAATCTATACAAGAATAAAATTATTAATTGAAAATAGGTAAATAGGTAAGGTGTCACCAGTTTTAAGACCAGCTCAGGCAAAACAAAAGAAGTAAAAGGTTCCCGTGATTAAATTTTTAAACCGAAGATACTAAAACGAAGTTTTATAGTGAAAGCGGAAAGATAATATTTAATAAAATTAAGCTAATTATTTCAATGAAGCACAGGAAAAGGGCCGATGGCCCAGCTCAGCCGGCCTTTGATCAAAGCCTTACCTTGGAGAGTCTGACCTGAAGCCTCCAGGACGACAACATATTCGCCTGGCTCGACCATCTCCGTTAGCCGGCCGCGGCCTGGCCGCGAAGCTATGCCCGGTGCTTCACCCTGAGGGCGGTCGGCTCTCATATCCCACCGCACCCGGTTAATCCCCGCGCCCGCTGACCCTTCGAGTTCGCGGACGACATTTCCGTAAGGATCCTTAATAATTATTTTTACTTTTTGCGAGAGGTCCTTTCTAAGGTAATAACTGATGGTTACAGCATTCGGCTCGTTGGGGGTTACCAGGACCCTGTCGCCATAAAGTTGATAATTTCCCCAATTTCGGGTTATCCGCTGCCTGACGGGCTCAATAGAAAAAAGATGAACATCTTTTCCCATGACCTCAGCTGTCAATTCCTGGAGCGGCGAAATGTCGGCGATATAAAGGCCTCGGCCGTAAGTTGCCACGACCAAATCATTTTCTCGCGGGTGGACCAGGAGGTCGGTGACCCGGGCGGCGGGCAGATTACTCTTGAAGCGAACCCAGTTAGCTCCACCGTCGAGGGAAACATAAACGCCGCCATCGGTGCCGACAAAGAGCAGATTAGGATTTTTCCTGTCTTCAAAAATAACGTTAACCGAGCGCTCCGGCAGCCCTGGAGTAATTGCCTTCCAGGTTATGCCGTAATCTTCAGTTTTGAAAACATAGGGCCGAAAATCTTCGTGGCGCAGGCCAGTTTTAGTGACATAGGCTCGCCCCTCTTTATGGAACGAAGCCAGAACCCGGCTGACCCATCTTTCATCAGGAGCACCGGCTTTAATCAAATTGGCCGAGACATCAGTCCAATTGACTCCGCCATTCTGGGTCACCCACACCTTGCCGTCATCGGTTCCCACCCAAATAAGTCCTGGCTTGAGTGGCGATTCCGAAATGGTGGTGATCGTGCAATAAGTGACACTCCCGCGGCCCGCGGTTTTTTTCGGGTCATTCCGCGTTAAATCTGGGCTGATTTCTTGCCAATGGTCCCCGCGGTCAAGAGAGCGGAGTAAGACCTCCGCGCCCGTGTAAAGAATCTGGCTGTTGTGGGGCGAGATAATCAGAGGGGGAGTCCAGTTCCAGCGGTAGGCCGGTTTCCCCGGCTCACGCCGCGGCACGATGGAAGTCATCAAGCCGAGTTTCTGGTCAACCCGGCTATGGCCACCAAACTGAAAGGTATTATAGACCCAGCGACTATCATTCGGGTCAACCTGGTTATACATGCCATCCTGAGTCCCTACTGTCACCCAGTCTTCGATGCTGACATAGCCTGAGGGACCGTTGGAGGGCCCTTTCCAGGAATCATGGTCCTGCATGCCACCATAAACGTTATAAGGCTCTTCCATGTCCACGGCGATGGCATAGAATTCACCCAAGGGCAGGTTATGGAAATGGTCGCAGGTTTTGCCGCCGTCGTAGCTTATATGGACTCCGCCGTCGCTCCCAAGGAAAATACGGTCAGAATTCTCTGGGTCAATCCAGATAGTCCTGACGTCACCAAACATACGCGGAAAGAGAGTTGGCGGCCAATCCAGGTCACGCCAGGTGCGGCCACCGTCAAAAGAATGAGCCACCGAGACGCTGGTTACATAAATTTTCTGGTCGTCATTCGGGTCGATACGAAGCTGATTAAAGGAATAGGGCGCTTTGCCTCCGATATTATCCTTCGGCGAATTCATCTTGCGCCAGGTTTCGCCGCCGTCATCACTGCGATAAACCTCTCCTCCTATTGGCCGCGGCTGCGGCTGAACTCCCCGCCTCTTATCCTGAGCTTCCTCCTCCGCGGTGGGCGGCCTCAGGTTAGCATTCTCGACAACAGCATAAAGCACGGCGGGGTTGCGGCGATAAATATCCAGGCCTATCCGGCCAATCTTTCCCGACGGGAGGCCGGTGGTCAGGCGCTTCCAAGTTTGGCCGGCATCAGTCGTCTTATAAATGCCGCTGTCGGGGCCGCCCTCCTCAAAAGTCCAGGGAAAACGATATTTTTCATAGGTGGCGGCATAAAGAATGTTCGGGTGTTGCCGGTTCATAACCAGGTCGATAACGCCCACCTTGTCGTTGATATAAAGCACTTTCGACCATGTCTGGCCGCCGTCAGTCGTTTTGAAAACGCCCCGCTCCGGGTTCGGGCCAAAAAGGTGGCCCATGGCGGCCACATAAACAATTTCGGGATTTTCAGGATGAATAACGATGCGGGCAATATGATGCGTCTCTTCCAGGCCTAAATGTTTCCAGGTTTGGCCGCCATCAAGGCTTTTATAGACTCCATTGCCTCGATAAGTACTCCGGGTGCAATGGGCTTCGCCGGTGCCAACATATACAATCTCGGGAGCAGAGGGAGCCAGAGCAATGGCCCCGATAGATAGATATTCCTGGTCATCAAAGACAGGAAAAAAGGTGGTACCGTTATTAGTCGTCTTCCACACTCCACCGTTTCTTGTCCCCACATAAAAAGTATAAAGATGCTCTTTGGCTGGCTTTTCCGGCACGGCAAAATCAGTCACCCACGAGCCACAACGATAAGGACCAAGAGAGCGAAATTCAAAGGCCTTGAAGATGGATTCATCAAGTCTCAGCGAAGAGGCGGCAGGAAGGTCTGGCTTCTTAGTTTGCGCCCCGTGTGGGGTGGGGGAAGCAAAAATTCGAGGATAAAAGATCGAATTAAAACAAAGAAGAACAAACAAGATAAGAATAAATGCCTTAGTTAAGGCTATCAAGAAAGAAGCTTTTTTAAACCGGACGAACATTTGGCTATCAAAGGTTTTAGGCTTCATTACTCCCTCCTAACTGATAATATTATTTCAACGCACATCTCATTCTAATCGAACCTGATTCAGGCAAACAAGCCCTTTCTGCCTTTTATCTAGGAAAGACACCACCATTTTTTAAAAATAGGGCAGAAGCAAGAATTAGGGAAATAGGTAAAATGGTACCACTTTTTATAGGTAATAAACTGAACTATTATCAATGAAAGGAAACTTCTCAGGCCAATTTTATTCTCGGCCACTGGCTTAAGAGCCTATTGCCAAGGCCAATACTACCAAGGACTGTTCCGCTTCGCTTACTCCAGGTCAAAAAACTCTTATTTAATCAGGCCGGTGCCGACTCAGGAGACGCGCTGAATAACGAGGTTGGCGAGACCATGCTCTTCAATTTCACGCAGGTATCTTTGAACAATTTGCGATTTTTTCTTATCCAACTCTTTCCAGTCCATTTTGAGGATTGTCTCCTCGCCATACTCTTGGAGGAGGTCACGTTCCGCCAGACGGATTACAAGCTGGTCCCAAAAAGTTGCCTCCTCATAGCGAGACACTATTTCTTCCATGGCCTCGTCAAGTTCATTTGACGGGAAATACTCGCCTTCCGCTTCGTCAAATTCGACCCATTTCTTAGCACCAAAGGCTGGAGCAAAAGAATAAATATGGGAGGCCAAAGCATCGTATTCCTCTAAATTGCCCTCTTCCTCCCGGGCTCCCTCAACAACCCATTGACCGAGGTAAACCAGCTTAAGCAGAAGTTCAAATTGGGCGGGCGACAACCGAATTTCCATGTTCGCTCACTCCTTTCGGGCCAAAATCTCCAACCTTTGAATATAGCCCAACCCCTACCCTAAAACAAGGTACGGTGAAAACATGTATTGGCCAGCTCAATGAACCTTTAAAAAGTTGCTTCGGCCATCTTGGACTTATCCTTTGAAGCGGTCTGAACAAAAGGGAAGAGCAACGCAAATAAAAAATGCCTCATAGCCAAAAAATTAGGAAATAAGCGGGGGTGTCACCATCGGCGCGATGAAACTTAGCGAAGGTCTCGACAATAAAAGCGCTGGGAAAATTTTTTTCGTAGGTTACTCTAAGTGGCTCCAAAAAAAGTCATTAAATTAGGAAAAAATAATTGCCTGGATGGTCAAAATAATGCTTAAATAAATAATAAGAAAAAAGTAAATTATTTTGGTTTAAATTATTAAAGGTTTAAAATAAGAGCCGCAATTGAATTTAGAGGAAAAAAGCATGGCTGAGTTAAATTAGCTGGAAGGTGGAGGTTGATCTTGAAATCAGTATTAACTCTGCAAATTAGGCAGTTCTTAGCCAGGTTTATAAGGCCTTGCCTTTTAGCTTGGCTTCTTCTTTCTCTTTGGCCCGCTGTCTTTCTTTTTCCCCAGGTCTCTTCAAGAGCGGACAAGCCAAATCTCCAAAGCCCAGCCGAAGATTTAGATACGCGGGTTAAAAAATTCTTGGAGAGTCAACGTTATGCCTGGCGCGACATGAATATCAGCGAAGCCGATGGCCGGGTCCTCTATGACCTAATCATTAAAAATAATTATACTAAGGCTCTCGAAATTGGCACCTCCACCGGTCATTCCGCTATCTGGATTGCCTGGGCCCTGAGTAAGACGGGCGGTAAGCTCATTACCATCGAGATTGACGAAAGGCGTTATCGTCAAGCCTTGCGCAACTTTGAAGCCGCCGGGCTCAGCCCCTGGATCGAAGCCATTCTTGGCGATGCTCATGAAGTTGTGCCCAAGCTCCCCGGTCCCTTCGACTTTGTCTTTTGTGATGCTGACAAAGAATGGTACAAAAATTATCTGATAGCCGTTCTTCCCAAGCTGGTTGTCGGCGGCTGTTTTACCGCCCATAATGTTTCCGGAACCAGAATGTGGGGCATCAGGGAATTTCTGGATTATCTTTATAGCCTTCCTTACATGGAAACAACCATCGACCGTTCCAGCTGGTCCGGAATTTCCATCAGCTACAAACGCCAAGAAAAATAAAGCGCCTCGGCAGTTATTAAGACTTGCTGTTCTGGCATTGTTTTTTATTCTGAAATTTATCTTTTCTAAAAAGAAATTCATTTTTCTGATGAGTTGGCTGATGAGTACCTGAAGGCTAATTTAGGTCCCTCTAATAAACTCTCTTCCATTCTTCAGCCTCTAAATTGAGCTCCCAGAGCCTGGCCCTCTCTCTTTCCTTAAACAGCACCCCTTTGTCCAAAGCAAAAAGAAGCAAGACCTTCTTAAGGGAAGCCGGCGTCTTGATTCTCTTTTCCTCGTTTAATTTTTCATCCAGAACCTGAATATATCCATGGCAGGGGTCGTTGAGAACCAGTTTTTGATTCTTAAAAATCCAATCTATTACCAGAGGATAAAGACAGGGTTCATCCTGACTTAATTCTTTGGAACTCACGACCCTCTTCTCTTTTAGAGAATAAACGGCCAAAAAGAGCTCTGTTTTGCTCTTCTCCACCGAAAAGGCAAGCTTTCCCTCGTCTCTGGACCAGGCTAAGCCGCGAAGGACGATAAAATCGTCTATATATATTTTTTCCTTCTCCAGAGGATTAAGGCTAAGTAGGGAAAGAACCTCTTTGTTCTCAGTTTCATTCCGGTAGCAATAAGCAAGATAATTCTGCCCGGGAGAGACAGCAATTTCATAAGGCCGGGAAATTCTTTCCGTTAGAATGGTGGATGTTTCAGTTTCAGGGTTGAAAATAAGAATGGCCGGAAAGGAGAGCCCGGATTTTCCTAATTCTCTCAAGAGAAGGACAATATTATTATTCTCTGTCCAGGCGATTATTTCAGGCTTAAAATTTTTATATCCGACTGAAGGCCAGGCCAAAGGCCTGCTTCGCATCCGCCTGCCATCAGAGTTCATCCAAAACAGAAGGGGCGCTTGGCCTTTTGGTGGCAAAGCCGTCCAGGCAATTTTTTCACCATCAGGTGAGAGAAAACAGGAGCTGGGGTTGAGTTGATAAAAAGGGGATTCTTTAGACTGGCTTCTCCAGGCCAGGCGCTTCCTTTGAGAACCGTCCTGGTTCATCAGCCAAAGCTCCACCTGGTCATTTTTCAGGCGATGGGCTAAAAAAGCCATCTTTCCCTTGGCCAGGGAAAAGGGGTTAAAGCTTATTACAGGTTTACCTATTTTTTTTAGTCTCTCTTCTTTCGCCGCAAATTTATAAATACCTTTATTTGAACTAAAATAAGCGTCCCCTTCGAAGAGCTGCCAGCTATGGATATAATCTTTGCCTCCAAAATGTGCCTTCGCCCCTATCCAGACTGTGTTTACGGCTACAGAAATAAGCAGAAAAAGAAAGAGAAATTTGCCGAAAAAAAGGATTTTCTTCTTTGGTTGAGAAAAGTCAGCTTTGGAAAAAGTTAAAATCGAGGCCAAAAAGAAACTCGACGCCACCAACACAGTCAGCAAAAGAAATAACTCTTTAAAAATTCCGGACGAGAACAATAGTGTCGGGGGCAAAAGAGAAAAGATATTTTTTTGGTAGAAATAAGCGATTAAATCCAGGATGATGAGGAGAAAGAGGGAAGAAAAGATGATGACAAATTGCTTCTCCGAGAGAAAGGAAATGGAGAAAGCAATGGTAAAAGCATAAACGGGGAAAAGCACTCCCAGCAAAAGAAGAGAAATTCGTTGGCCGACAAACTGAACCGGAAACTGATAGCTTTCTAAAATTTCCTTGACCTGAGGCAAGACCTGGCTAAGAAAGAAAAAAACAGCAAGAAGGCTGAGCAAGATGCTTAATAAAGAGAGATATTTACTAAGCCAGACCTTCCACTTTGGCACTGGCCGGGAAAAAAGAAAGGCCCAGGCGCCGTCCTTGAATTCTGAGTAAAAGGCACTCGAGCCAAGGAGAAGGCCGACCAAAGGGAAAAAGGCCAGGATCATGGTCAGGGTGAGGAGTTCGATAAATTCTTTTTGCGAGGAATGGGTCAAAGCCAGAAAAACAAAAATAACCTGGAATACCAGGGCCAGAAAAAATATATTGATTTTCTCCTTCCATTCCTTCCAAAAGGTTTTTCCCCACATGGTTCCTCCCGTTTCTCTCTTTCAAGAGACAAAGCTTGAAAAAATCTCTTCCAGGGTTAAGGCCTCGACCTCCATCCGGAGAGGATTAAACCTTTTTAATTTTGCCTCCATTTCCTCATTCCAGGGAAAGACAACCATTTCCATGCGGTTACGGCTCCGCTCGACGGAAAGGACGCCGTCTAAATCAAAGGCTTCCGGGCAAGTATCCTGGAAAGCGAGCCGAACTCTCCGGGTCAATTCTTTCACCCCCTCATAGTCCTCATCAAGCACAAGGCTTCCGCCATGAAGGATATACAGGTGTTCGACAATCCTCTCGAGCTCATGGACAAGATGGGTGGAAAAGAGAATGGTTGTTCCTCCTTCCAAGAGTTCTTCAATGATGTTCTTTAAGAAATCCTGCCTGGTGGGAACATCCAGCCCTGAAGTGGGGTCATCAAGCACAAGAAGCTCCGGCGAGGCAGCCAAGGCCACCGTCAATTCTAACTTTAACCTCATGCCCCGGGAAAGATTTTTGACCTTCATCTTTTGGTCTAAGGAAAATCTCTTCAGGTATTGTTCGGCCTTGCTGCTTTCCCAGGCAGGATAAAAAGAAGCATTAAAATCCAGCAATTCTTTTATCGTCATCCAGTCATAAAAGAAGGGGTCTTCAGGAATATAGCCTATTTCTTTTTTATAGGATGCATCGCGGAAAGAAATCTTCTTTTCCTTGTAGAAAATTTCTCCACTATCCGCCGGAATAATTCCCATGATCATCCTAATCAAGGTTGTTTTGCCTTCCCCATTCCGGCCCAAAAGGCCATAAACTTTCCCTTTCTCTATGGTCATCTGTAAATTTTTCAAAACAGTCTTTGCTCCAAAGCTCTTGCTTAGTTTTTCTATTCTCAAAATTTCATTCATTTGTCCCTTCCTTATGGTGGCCTTTCATCGCGGCCTCGAGCCTTTCTTCAAAGAGTCTTTTCATTTCCGCCGCATTAAGTTTGAATTTCTCCGCCTCATCAATGGCCCGGTCAAAAATCTCGCTTAAAACTTTGTTCCTTTCTTTTTTTATCTGAGAAAAAGAACTGTCCGAAACAAAACATCCTTTTCCCTTCCGAGTATAAATAAATCCCTCCTGTTCCAGCTCTCTGTAAGCCCGGGCTACCGTATTTGGGTTGACGACAAGATTTTCAGCCAGCTCACGGATGGAAGGCAGGGGCTCATGGGGCTTTAAAATTTCAAGGGCAACCTCTCTTTTAATCTCCTTTTTGATTTGTTCATAAATGGGGGTAAAACTGGCCAAATCGACTTTAATCAATTTGCAACCTCTGTATTACTGTATTATTACTATAATACAGATTTGAATTTTTGTCAAGTATTTTTTTTCAAATCATCAGCCCCTGGTTTGAATAATCATAAATCCAGAATGGGGTACTATTGATTATATTTGCGAGAGCTCGCCGCCAATTGTTGAAGTTCGCCCGATAAGCAGGATCAAGCCTCTCCGCCAATGAATCGACGAGCGAATAAAAAAACAATGAATAAAAATTAATTTCGCTCGGCATAGTGGGTCGGGTTCAGTGAGCAAAAAATAAGGGCGGCAGAAAAGAACCGGATAAATATCGGGTGAAAATATTTCCCAAAATGCAGAAACAGGAAGATAGGTTGATTGCATCTCATTTTTAAATGCATAGAAAGCGGCTTGCAATCTCGGGGAAGAAAATTCATAATAGCTCCGTCTTAATAAGGGATGTCTTTTTATGAATTTCTACTCATCCCAATCTTTTGAAAGGAGGTTTAAAGTGAGAGGGTTTAAAGGTCGCGGTCTATTTGCGTTAGCTTTACTGCTTTTTGTCTGGTTGGTCATGACCGGCGCCGGCCCGGCACAAAAGGCGCCGACCAAAGCGCCAGCGGCACCTGCCTCTGTCTTGGCTAAACCTGACCCCCAGCTCTTTGCCGGCCTGCGGGCCAGGTCAATCGGCCCGGCTAACATGAGCGGCCGCATTTCAGCCCTTGATGCTGTCTGTTCTGACCCGAAAGTCATTTATATCGGCGCGGCTTCTGGCGGGGTGTGGAAATCCGAGGATGGCGGGATAAGCTGGCAGCCAATCTTTGACGACCAGCCCGACCATTCTATCGGCGCCATTGCTGTGGACCAAGCTAACCCCAGCATTGTCTGGGTAGGAACGGGTGAATCCTTTGTCCGGAATTCTGTCAGCATTGGCCGGGGAGTCTATGTCTCGAGAGATGCCGGAAAAACCTGGCAACGAGTTGGCTTGGAAAAAACCGAAAAGACCTCCGACATTCTTGTCCACCCCAATGATTCCAACACGGTTTATGTAGGCGCCCTCGGCGCTACCTGGGGGGATAGCACCGAGCGTGGGGTTTACAAAACCACTGACGGCGGCCGCACCTGGAAGAAGATTCTTTACGTCAACGAGAAAACTGGTGTGGCTAACATGGCCATGGACCCGTCGAATCCCAACAAGATTTTTGTGGCCATGTGGGAGCACCGACGCTGGCCCTGGTTCTTCAAGAGCGGTGGTCCGGGAAGCGGACTTTATGTGACAATTGACGGCGGCGAGACTTGGAAAAAACTGACTGAAAAGGAAGGGCTACCCAAGGGAGACTTGGGCCGCATTGCCATCGCCATTGCTCCCAGTCAGCCTCAGGTCGTTTATGCTCTGGTCGAGGCGGAGAAAAACTGCCTGCTTCGCTCCAACGATGGCGGGGCCACGTGGTCAGTAGTTAATGACGACGCGAGTATCCACAACCGCCCCTTCTATTACAGCCGCATTTATGTTAACCCTGTGAATGAAAATATCCTTTATATTATGGGGACTCAGCTCCGGGTGAGCGAGGATGGCGGCCGAACCGTTCGTTCCCTTTTTCGCGGCAATCAGGCCCACTCTGACCACCATGTCATGTGGATCCATCCTAACGGCGAAATGATGATTGTGGGCAATGACGGCGGCGTAGTTATAAGTTATAACCGCGGGAATAACTGGCGTTATTGTGAAAATCTACCCCTTGGTCAGTTTTACCATATCGCCTACGACATGGAAGTCCCCTATAACGTTTATGGCGGTCTTCAGGATAACGGTTCTTGGCGAGGCGCGGCTTATTCTTTAACCGACCGCGGGGTAATGATGTATCACTGGATCACCATCGGCGGCGGGGACGGGTTTGATGTCCAGCCTGACCCGGAAGATTCAAAATGCGGTTATGGCATGTCGCAGGGCGGAAGCCTTTATTATTACGATGTCCGAACCGGTACCAGCCGGCCCTGCGTCCCAACCGAATCGGATGTTAGGCACCGCTATAACTGGAATGCCGGGATAGCTATCGACCCCTTTGACCCAAAAACTGTTTACTACGGCAGCCAATTCCTCCATCGCACCCGCGATAAGGGACGTAGCTGGGAAATTATCAGCCCTGACTTAACAACCAATGACCCGGAAAAACAAAAACAAAATGAAAGTGGCGGCCTAACCCTGGATGTGACGAGTGCCGAGAATCATTGCACGATTCTTTCCATCGCTCCCAGCCCTAAACAGCAGGGTGTAATCTGGGTAGGGACAGACGACGGCAATGTCCAGCTCACCCGTGACGGTGGTAAGACGTGGGAGTTGGTTTCGAAAAATTTCAACAGCGGCAAGACGGCGTTAGCTCCCGCCGGAGCCACTGTGCCTCATATCAAGGCCTCCCGCCATGACGCCGCCACCGCCTATGTCGCCTATGACGACCATCAGCGCTCCAATTTCACCCCCTATCTCTTAGTGACGCGCGATTTCGGTAAGACCTGGAAAAACTTAGCCACCAGCGAGATTGATGGTTGGTGCAAGGCGGTCGAGGAAGACCCAGTCAATCCTAACCTGCTTTTCTTAGGCACTGAATTCGGTCTTTATGTCAGCTTTAACGGCGGCCAGAGCTGGATGAAGTGGACCCATGGCCTGCCAACAGTGCCGGTTTTTGACGTGGCGGTTCATCCCCGCGAAAATGATTTGCTCATCGCCACCCACGGCCGTTCCATTTATATTATCGACGACATCACGCCGCTTCGATTATTCAGCGAAGAAATTGCGAAAAAGAAAATCCATCTCTTCCCCGTTCCGGAAGCCGGTCAATGGCAGAGTGGCCGAATGAGCTCTTATCAGACAATGGGAGATGCGGAATTCTCTGGGGAGAACAAGAACCTTAACGCTTGTATTACTTACTTCTTGAATCCGGTCGAGCGAAAACCGGAAGATAAAGCGGCCGAAGAGGCACAGATGGAACAGGCTCGTCAGCAGATGCTCGAGAGAGCCCGACAGATGGGTTTTGCCGGAATGATCGGCGCCGGCCAATTCCCCTTCGGTCAAAGAGCGGGAGCGGCCACCTCAACCAGAGTTTCAATTACTTTCGAGGATTCTTCAGGTAAAGTTGTGGCGCGAATTAACGGAACCGAAAATAAGGGAATTAACCGCGTTTACTGGAACATGATGGAATCAGCCCCAGGAGAGGAAGCGGCCCAAGCAGCGATGGCTTTTGGCTTCGGTCGAGGGGCGGGAGGATTAGCTGTTCTTCCAGGAACCTATACTGTCAAAATCCGTTATGAGGGCGAGGAAGTAAGCCAGAAATTCGAGGTCAAGCCTGACCCAAGGTACAAAGTGGACATGGCCGTGCTCCGGAAAAACTATGAAATGGCCAAGCAGGCCCAGGAGCTAACTAGGATAGTCCAGAGTGCTCAGCGCCAAATTCAGGACACCCAGCGAGCTATTCAGACCGTGCGGGATAATGCTCGTTTCAACCGGTCGGCCAAGATGAAGGAAGTCCTCGAAGCGGCTAAATCTCTGGAAGATAAGCTCAAGAACCTGAGCGAAATCCTTAATCCGACGCCTCGAGGCCAAGGTTCTGGAAGCCGCGAGGGCAGCTTGATGGCCCAGGTGACTTCTGCTGTTGGCGGGATTAGCCGAGCTGGCTATGAGCCCGTTACTCAAGCCGCCATGGTGCGCTATGAGAAAGCTAAGGCGGCTCTGGAAAAGTTCCTTGTCCAGTTCAACGAAGTCTTTGAGAAAGACGTGGAGAACTTCAAGAAGTTGCTCCAGGAAGCCAACTTCACGCTCTTTGCTCCCTTCACTCCCCTCAAGGTGAAGTAATCAGCCGAAAATTCACTGCTAAAATAAAAAAGGGGAGGCAAATTGCCTCCCCTTTTTTCAATCTTCAAGGCCTCCTCATTATTGGTATCCCTGAGGGAACCATTTTTGCGATAAGATGGCAT
>CAZVIN010000086.1:0-1530 GCA_964627255.1 uncultured Eubacteriales bacterium | reverse complement strand
ATGGCGCAGACTCGCGAAGTCTGCCTCCATGAGCGTAATCGCAGCCTTAAGGCAATCGGGCATATACATCATCGGTAGCACGGTATCTTCTTTGAGGAAACAGGTATATCTATTACGGACGATGGCTTCATGAAAAATGGCCACCGCATAATCAGTGGTGCCCCCTCCCGGGGGCGTTTTATAGCTAATAATTCCAGGATAACGGCAGCCCCGCACATCGAGACCGAAGCGCCGGACATAATATTCACCTAAAAGTTCGCCGGCCACCTTGGTGACGCCATAAATGGTCTTAGGCCGGAGAATTGTTTGCTGGGGGGTTTTTATCTTGGGGGTTTCGGGGCCAAAAACGGCAATGGAACTCGGAATAAAAACCTGGCGCACCCTCAGCTCCCTCGCTACCTCCAAAATATTATAAGTCCCGTTCATATTGACCCGCCAAGCCAGGCTCGAGTCTTGTTCGCCCTTCGCCGAAAGTATCGCAGCCAAATGATAAATGGTATCGACGCCGTATCTTTTAATGGCCGTGGCGATATCTTCAGGGCTGGTGACATCCAGTCGCTCAAAAGGTCCAGCCTCTTTTAGTTCCGGCGGGGGCTCTTTGATATCGGTAGCCACGACTCGCTGCGCTCCATATTTTTTTCTTAGTTCGGGCACGAGTTCTGAACCAATCTGGCCACAGGCGCCGGTGACGATGACCATTGGGGTTGAAGATGTCATCCCGTTTCTCCCAAGAGGCGAAATTGAAAAACGAAGCTTTTTTATAACATAAGCTCTTAACCTTTAGCAATCCTCCGCCTCAAACCAGAGAAAATCTCCAAAATCTCTCATAAACTGGTTCTTTCTCATTTTGCTTAGGATGGTCTTTGGTGTGGAGAGCTTTAAATAAGCCCTCTAAAAAGAGTATATTTCCTTTAGGGAGTCGGACATGAACAAGCAGTCATCAACTGCATCCTTAGGTTTGGTGGTAATTGCTGTGGTCATGGTGTTTATGGCTGGGCTAACCGATATCTATTGGGTGGCCTCGTGGATAGGCAGACCTTTCCCGCGCTCTGTGCCCTTGGAGCCGGAGGCTGCCCAGGCCTTTGCGCTTCCTGATATAATTGGCTCGCTCCTGATGTATCTGGGAGCTGTCGGTCTTCTGAGAAGGAGAACCTGGGGATTTTATTTAACTCTAATCGCCATGGGAATGAGCTTCGGCAGTAGCCTGTTTTTCCTTAGCTTGACGAAAACCGCCTTCTTGAATATTCTGGGACCAACCATATTTTTTACTCTCTTCACCTTAATTTATCTCTGGCTGCAGCGCCGCCTCTTCTTTGAGCATGAAACCAAAATGTAGCCAAAACTTAACGCTGTTTTTGGGCAAAGATATGTTCCTAAATTGAAAAAGAGGCCGCGGCTTTATTTTTTGAGCAGGTAAATCTATAATCTTTTCTTACTAAGCCGCTTCCCTTAAGAAGCAATAACTCATTTGGCTCTGATAAGGAGGTTAGAAAATGGCTTACCTTCTGGACGGTCGCAATTTAACCGTGG
>CAZVIN010000085.1:0-7847 GCA_964627255.1 uncultured Eubacteriales bacterium | reverse complement strand
GTATAATCAACATAAAGAGCCTCCACCCAGCCGGAAAATTTGGTGGTAACCGAGGCTAAACGGGTTTCATCATAGGTCAAACGACCATAGGCGGAAATCATTCGATGGAGCTCCCGCAGCTCAACCTGGCCAAAAGTTACTCCCAAAAGCTGCTGTTTCTCTGGACTTATTTCGACCATCCCCTCTGGCGTGGCTTCAGCGGTTTTTTTCTCCTCTTCTATCGGCACGAGGGTCATGCCGCAAATCGGGCATTCGCCTGGTTTATCAGAAATATAGTTGGGATGCATCGGGCAATGATAAAGGGTTTTGGCTTCCCTTTCTTGGTTAACTTTCTGACTTTCCTCAGTTTGGGATTTAGCGGCGGTTACACCAGAGCCATGTTGGTGAGAGCCAGACTCAGCTTGAGACGCGGAAACAGTGGCCTCACGACTAATAGCCGCGCTTTCTGTTTCTCCTTTTTGGCGGCAGTTAGTTAACCAACCAATAGTTACCAAAATAATTAACCCGGCAAAAATATAAATAAATAGCGGACTTTTTTGGTGAGGACCCCTGCGATTGATGATTATTTTACTCTTCGCAGTTCCTGTTTTGTGGCTTTTATTATTTTTTTCTGTCACTTTCTGCCTCCTCGTTCAAAATATTGAGGCCGCACAATTCCTCTAAGCGAGAAACAGCTCGCCAGAGGTCGCTTAATTGGCGGTAATATTCCATCTCGTAAGAATAAAGACTGTCGATGTCAGCAAGCAGGCTCAGAAAATCAACCTTGCCCACCTGATAATTAGCCAGGGATGATTCCAAAGCTAAGGAAGCCTGGGGAAGGAGGGTATCGCGAGTAATCTGAATTAACTTCTCCGCACTTTTAGCTAATAGATAATTCTCGTTGATCATCGAATTCAACTCATTTTGCAAGGCAACTACTGAATGCCGGGCTTCGCTCAGTTCCGCCACCGCCGCCTCGAGGGAATTAGCCTGTTTGCGCTTAAAATAAAGCG
Organism: uncultured Eubacteriales bacterium; assembly: GCA_964627255.1. Taxonomy (GTDB): domain Bacteria; phylum Acidobacteriota; class Aminicenantia; order Aminicenantales; family CALLJL01; genus CALLJL01. The sequence goes on along the minus strand of CAZVIN010000085.1, from coordinate 6,855 downwards.
GAATTTCTATGCCTACCATAACTTCGTACATGTCTTTAAATGGCCCTTTGAATTCTTTACCCGCTTGAACCATAAAGTTTGGCCAGAATTCCCGACGGCTGAGGTCAACTTCTTTCGACCTAACTTCAACCAGCAAGCGAGTTTCCTCGAGCTGCGGCGATTTTTGTTCGGCGGCAGCTATTAATTCTTCCAGCGAAGTCTTTAACTGATAAAATGGGACCCCCTCTGCCTCTCCCCAAGGTCTTTCTACGGGAAAAGCCAGAAGAGCATTAAGCTGGCCCTCGACAGCTTGCTTCATTTGCTCCATCGGCTTGACCATGGTCTCGACCTCGCTCGTTTCTAACTGGGCTTTAAAAACGTCATTCTGAGCTCCCCCACCAACAGAATAGCGGATGGTAGCTGCTTCCCGAGCCTTCGCCAAAAATAATCTTTTTTTATTCAGGACTTCGAGAGCGCGTTGATAATAAAAAAGCTGGAAATAAAGTTCTTTTATTTGGCGAAATAGATTCCAAGTTGAAGCCTTTAACATGACTTCCGTTCTTTTGGCTTGCGTCGCCGCTATCTCGCCCTGCAGCCGAAGTTTTCCCGGAAAAGGAATCATTTGGGAGACAGAAAAACCTACCCCACTCATCATATCTTTCCCCACAGTGAATTGGCTAAGGCTGATATTTTTCAGGTTTAAGCTAAGGAAAGGGTCAGGAAGCGTGGCCTGGGGCAAAATTCGGAATTGGGCAGCTTTTACTTGCTGCTGAAGGGCCAGAAGGCCGGGATTTCTTTCCTGAGCCAAGCGAAGGAGTTCACTCAGGCGCAACTTGGAGACCTCAGTGGCCGACAGGAGCGGCCCAAAAAAGAAAAAAATGGTCAGAAAATAGAAAAAGATTTTTTTTGACTTGTCCATCTTCGCTCCTAAGGATTAGGGAAATGGAGATTATTAAGGCGGCTATTAGCTTTTTTGATGATATTGATGTGAGCAGAGCAGGAGGACTGGTGCGCTAAAAAAGCTTCCTTCTGCCCCGGAAATATTGTTATTAAGCCAAAAAGAGTCATGGAAATAGCAAGAACAACGGATATAAGAAGAGGCCGCCAGCTAAGGAGCGGCTTCAATTTTCCCTCGCTATGATAGCGCAACCTGGCTAAATCTCCGTTAAAAGTATCGCTAAACCAGGTAAAGTTAATTTCGTGGTCAAAGGGATAGTGATGCATTTTGGCTAAAGCGGCCACCAGCGCCTCTGTTGTTTGACCGACTTTGAGGCTCGAAAGGTCGGCTTCAATTTCTGTGTAGAGGCCGAAGGAACGGCGCATTCTTTTGGTCAGGGGCAGGAAAAAAAGGAGGTCAGAAAGAAAACCAATCAACAAGCTGCGGCTTGGGTCTTTCCTTCGCTGATGCCTTACTTCATGAAACAAAACCGTTTTCAATTCCTTTTCTTCGAGCGACGTTTCGAGCGAAGAAGAAATAAAAATTCTTGGCTTCAGCCAACCCACAGTAAAAGCAAGCGGCATAGAAGATGGGATAAGGTAATAATCAATGCCCCAGCGTTTCTTGGGTGAGGCCTTGGCTTCGAGGAGGCGCCGACACGAATTAGTGCTTCGTATGGCTTTAGCCGCAATCCAGAGGGCTCGGAAAAAAACAAAAACAAGGAAAGAAAAAATAAGTAACTTGAGTCCAGATTCCAAGAACAACCCGCTTAGGCTTGGACCGAGACATTGCCATGAGCACTTGACTGAGGCCCAATTGAGGAAAGAGTTGAGCGGCGCTTTATAGTTTAACCAGGACCAGGGAGCGAGATTCCTTAGCAGAAAAACTAACAGGCTCAGCCCGCTTAAAAAATAGAAATAAACAAAGAAATAATGCAGGGCTAAACTCAAACCCTCAGAATCGGCTCTAACTTTGCTTTTCATCTTGTTTTTTCTCGGCTGTCCTTCTCTTTTCCTCGATGGTCGCGATAATTTGATAAAATTCAGTGGGACTTAGCTGCGTCAATATGTCAGCGAAATTAGAAATTACCGCTTCAGGTGAAAGGCTAAGGGCTCGTTGCAGATACTCCGAGATAAGGGAATTTTTCCACTCTTCTTGACTAACGACTGGCCTAAAAAGAAAGATTTTCGTCCCCAACTCTTTCTTTACGAATCCCTTTTTTTGCAAACGGTTGAGAATAGTCAAAATAGTTGTCAAGGCTACTTGATGGTGTGGCCAGATTTTCTCGTGGACCTCACGGCCGGAAAGAGGACCGTTAGCCCAGAGAATCTCCATGACGGCTTTCTCCAAATCGCCCAAAAAGACTGCTTTTGGTGCCTTTTTCCTCAAGAAAAAGCGCTTCATGGCTTTATTTTATTCTACAGATTGTAGAATGTCAAGTATTTCTATAGATTTTATCGAAACCATAGGGATTAAATAAATATGTAGAGATTAAATAAAGGAATATGAACAAGATCAAGATTAATCCTCAACCTTTAAAGGGTCAGCTGATAATTGATGGCCGCTTTATAAGCTAAACTTCTGATATAAGCCCATGGCAAGAATATAATCTTTTAAGATAATTATATTTTGACTTGTTGATAATTGGTGGAGAGCTAACTTTTTCTTCGGGTCAAGCTCACAAATTTTAAAGGGAAAAACGATGGACTAAATAAATGATCGTAAGTCTTCATCTTCAGAATTAGATTAAGCCGAGCTTCTTTGAAAATAGCTCCTTTGAATCATCGCCTTTTTGACTTTTCTTTTTTCCCTTTACCAAGTAGAATTAAAAATCCCTTAAACGGCCGCAAATAAAAGCGGGAGGCAACGATGTTTAAAGCCGTCTTTGGTTTAATCATCCTTCCCCTAAGCATCATTCTTATGGCCTTTATTTTTGGTTGGACAAAGGGAGTACGCCGATGAACCAGGCCGCTTATGCAGTTAACAATTGGACGATAGCCGCCTTTATTCTTTACCTCATGATGATGGTTGCTATCGGCATACTTACCTCTCGTTTTTCTTCTACTGGCTTAGCGGAGTTCTTTCTCGGCGGCCGCCGGATGAAATCCTTGGTCGTCGCCCTGGCCGCTGTGACTTCAGGTCGTTCCGCCTGGCTTTTAATCGCCGTTGCCGGGATGGCCTTTACCCGAGGGGCCTCAGCCGTGTGGACAGTTGTTGGCTATATTCTGATGGAGCTTTTTCTCTTTGTTGGCCCTGGACGCAGGCTACGGCGTTTTACAGGCCATATGGATGACCTGACCGTTCCTGATTTCTTTTCCAGTCGCTTGGCCGATACAACCCACCTGGTAAGAGTGGCCACAGTGATCCCTATTCTTATCTTTATGGTGAGCTATGTCTCGGCTCAGTTTACTGCCGGAGCTAAGACCCTGGCAGCCAGTTTCCAGACAAGTCAAACCGTGGGTCTTCTAATCACAGCCGGAATTGTCGTTTTTTATACCATGATGGGTGGCTTTCTGGCTGTCTGTCTCACTGATGTTATTCAGGCCTTCTTAATGATTTTTGCTCTGGTTATTTTGCCAATTATGGCTGTTATTCATCTCGGCGGTTTTAGTATTCTTCTCCAATCTCTTCAGGCTCTTAACCCCACTTTTATTGACCCCTTTGCCCTTTCTTTGGGAACTGTCGCCAGCTTTCTGGGCATAGGTTTTGGCTCGCCTGGAAATCCTCATATTCTTAATAAACATATGTCAATTGATGACCCGGAAAAATTGCCTCGCACGGGCATTATTGCTACTGTCTGGAACGTCGTAATGGCCTGGGGAGCAATTTATATTGGGCTCGCCGGGAGGGTAATTTATAAAGACGTCAGCGCTCTACCGGGTAAAGACCCGGAAAATATTTATCCTCTTCTTGCTTCCCAGCATCTTCATCCATTTATCTATGGATTAACCATTTCGGCTATCTTCGCCGCTATTATGTCTACGGCCGATTCCCAACTTCTTGTCGCATCATCAGCTGCCGTGCGCGACATTTATCAGAAAATCTTTGCAGGCAAAAAGCCGCTCAGCCAGAAAAGTCTTGTTTTTTGGAGCCGGGTGGCTACCTTCATTCTTTCTCTTGTCGCTCTTCTCATGGGGTTTATGGCTAAAAAGCTTGTCTTTTACCTTGTTCTCTTTGCTTGGGGAGGCCTGGGGGCAGCCCTGGGCCCAGCTGTACTTCTTGCCCTTTACTGGCGCCGCCTGACTAAGTGGGGCGTAATCGCTGGAATCTTAGTCGGAACCGCGGTTGAAATCATCTGGTCTTCTGTGGCGACTTTAAAGGCCATGGTTTCCGAATGGGTTCCGGCGACAATCCTTTCTTTCTTGGTCGTAATATTAGTCAGCTTATTAACCAAACCACCGGAAAAGGCTAAGGAGATGTTAGCCATGATGGAAGCAAGGAATTAACTATGCATTACAAACTCTTGATTAAAAAATTTATATCAAATAGCTATCCTAAGGAATTTTACCAATTAATGAACCTTAGCAGCTAATGAAATATTTAAATAAAATCGCCAGAAATAATAAGACTGACGAAGTCAATAAGTTTGATAAAGCCGATAGGCTTATTTATTTCAACGTCCAGTTAAAAAAAAAGGCTATCTTGAATTGTGATAACGATTTATTTTTCGCTATGCGAGACAGAAATAAGCTAATTCACCCCCAGGCCTATTAAACTCGAATTAATGAAATATGAAATTTATCGTGGAGGCCGCCATGAATAAAAAAATACTCATCCTTTTTGGGTTAATTTTATCTTTCAGCCACGGACTGGCCCAGGACTTATCCTTTGAACGTTATTTCCAAGACCAGGCGCTGCGCCTCGACCTCTATCAGGTGGGCGACGCCAAGGAAGAATTTATCAGCTTGCACCGAATTTTTCTTGAGCCAGTCTGGCCAGAACCTCTGACCGGCTTAATTCAGCCCTTTGATTATGGCCGTTATTTAATCAAGGTTTACGACGTTGCTTCTAATCGGCTTATCTTTTCCCGCGGTTTGGAATCGGTTTTCGGCGAGTATCGAACAACTTCGCCGGCGTTGGCCGGAGTGAAAAAGGCCATGGAAAGGTCCATCCGAATCCCTTGCCCTAAAAAGCCGGTCACCTTAGTCATCGAAAAACGCAATAAGAAGAATATCCCCTACCCTTTCTTTGAACTAACAATCGACCCCCAGGACTACCACATCATTCGAGAAACTGCTGCCTGCGGCGATGCTGTCATCGAAAAACAGCGAACTGGCGACCCCCACGAAAAGGTGGATTTGGTTTTCATCGCTGAGGGCTACCTCTCATCTGACCAAGAAAAATTTAAGACTGATGTGGACCGTTTTACTGATTATCTTTTCAAGGTGGAGCCTTACCGGAGCCACAAAGATGACTTCAATATTTATGGAATTTTCCGGCCATCCACCGAAAGAGCTATGGACGAACCAAGGCAGAGGGCCTATAAAAAGACAATCCTTAACGCTTCTTTCAACGCCTTTGACCTCGACCGCTACATGCTGATTGACGATAACCACCGCCTTAGGGAGATTGCCGCTCAGGTTCCTTACGATACCATCGTGGTGTTGGTCAATAGCAGTCGTTATGGCGGTGGCGGCATCGGTTTTGATTACTGCGTTGCCACCACCGACCATCCTTCCAGTCTCCAGGTCTTTATCCATGAATTCGGCCATTCCTTTGCTTATCTGGCTGATGAATACTACCAATCAGAGGTTGCCTATAACGAGTTTTATCCCCCAGGAGTTGAACCCCTCGAGCCCAACATCACCGCGCTCCTCGACCCTGATAACATCAAGTGGAAAGAACTTCTTTCCCCGGGAATTGCAGTGCCTACTGAATATGGCAAAGAAAAACTGGAGGCTTGGCAAGCCGAGCGTCGCACCCTGCGCCAGAAACAGATGGAAGAAACAGAGGCCGCGAAGAAAGCTGGTTTACCAGAAGCCAAGATAAAAGCTCTTCAAGAAAAGTATCAGGCCAGGGACAAAGAAATTCAGACCAAGATAGAAGCAGTGCGGAAAGAATATGCCTATTTGGCCGACAAGGTTGCCGCCTTCGAGGGAGCCGGCTATGCCTCCAAGGGGCTTTATCGACCTCAGATGTACTGCATCATGGGTTCTAATCAGCGAGGCGAATTCTGCAAGGTTTGCCAGTGGGCCATTACCAAGATGATTGATTTTTACTGCGGTCGCCTCCGCTAATTCACCCTCTGAAAGAAGTTCGGTTAGTTAAGAAATTAGCTGCCTCTTCTTTATCCTTTTTTAAATTGTATCTTGATTACCTTAATTTTTTTTTCTTGCTGCGGCCCTCAGGCTACCAACCTGGACCAAAGAATTTTCAGCCGAAGAAAGGGCCTTGTTTTATTTCCACAGGCTCTTGTTTTAAAGCCATGATGAACAAAGAAGATGAATAAATAATTGAAACTAATAAATTGGCTGCTTGGCTTTTTTATTAGAAATAATAGAAGTTTATGAATTAAGTGGAGCTGGTTCAATTTATATTTTTAAATTCAATTATTATTTTTATATTGGAGGGCTATCTCTTTTCCCCTGGCTGCAGTTTCCAGGTCCGGTTGAAATTTCAGAGCTTCGTCAAATTTCTCGATGGCCAGGTCTAAGTATTTTTCTTCCTTTTCTCTTACATAGAAAGCTAAATTTAAATAACCAAGGTTATTCAGAGCAGAAGTTAGGTCGGGGTCAAGTTTAAGTGCCCGCTCAAATCTTTCTTTGGCCCGTTCTAAAGAGCCGATACCCATGTAGGCCATCCCAAGATAATTGAAATAATCAGGATTGCTCTCATCTTTATCACAGGCGTACTCCAGTGGGTTGATGGCCGCGTCAAATTTTTTGGCCAGGACTAACATTATGCCCAACCTGGCCGTCAGTTGGAGATTATCAGGATTC
>CAZVIN010000084.1:0-45099 GCA_964627255.1 uncultured Eubacteriales bacterium | reverse complement strand
CGCACCGGGTTTAAAATTGTCGAGATTCCAATTCAGAATATCGTCCGCCAGCGGGGCCAATCAAAGTATGGCCTCTCGCGGGTCCGGCGGGTTCTTTTCGACCTGATGACGGTAAAATTTATCATCAGCTTTATCGACCGTCCCCTCCAATTTTTTGGACTTATTGGCCTGATTTTCGGTAGCCTCGGCGGCCTCATCGGGTTGATTATTGCCCTCGGGTTCTATTTCTTCGACTGGTCGATAAGGAATAACATCGGCAATCTTATTCTGGCTTCCTTGTTAATTATTTTAGGGGTGCAATTCGTAATGACCGGGTTAGTGGCCGAGATCGTCTCGCGCATCTATTTTACCACTCACCGGGTGAAAATTTATTCAGTCGAGAAAATAAGCTCGCACGACGAAGACGAAACACCGCGCTGATGAGTCAAGAATTTTTTGGTAGCACCCAGAAAGAACTCCTCGACGAACGCCGCTCCGTCATTCAAAAATATGTCGACCTTTTCCCTGGTAAAAGAAACCTATTGGCGGTGGTTCGATATGAGTTGCTAACCCTTCTCTTTTCGTCCGTTCCGGGTGCCTTAGGCTTTGGGTTGCGGCGGGTTTTTTTTCGTTCGCTTTTCGGGCACGTAGGCCGAGGAACTGTTTTTGGGCGCCACTTGACCTTGCGTCATCCCCATAAAATAAAATTGGGCACCGGTTGCGTCCTCGACGATTTCGTCGTCCTCGATGCCAAAGGTCAATCAGCCGAAGGCATAGTGCTGGGTGACAATGTGTACGTGGGAAGAAATACGGTGCTTTCCTGTAAAGATGGCTGCATCTCTATTGGCGATTATTCCAACATCGCCGCCAATTGCAGTTTCCTCAGTGAAACCCAAATTAGGTTAGGGAAATATGTTTTTATCGCCGGCCATTGTTATATAGTGGCCGGTGGCAATCATAGCTTTACTGATTTCACCCGACCGATTATGTTTCAGCCCTCCATCTCCAAAGGTGGGGTGATTATCGAGGATGATGTTTGGGTCGGCGCGGGCAGCCTGATCCTGGACGGCGTTCGGGTCGGCCGAGGCAGTGTCATCGGTGCGGGAACCATTCTTACCCAGCCCATCCCTGAATATTCAGTGGTTATCGGCAGCCGCGTGGTGAGGCGGCGTGACCGGCGAGAAATCCTGGAAGAACCGGTTTAAACTCTACCGGCCCTTTTCCCACCTCTGAATTACCACCGAGCAAGCTAAGTTGCCGGTGACGTTGGTGGTAGTTCGACACATATCCAGGAAGCGCTCGACGCCGAGAATTAGGGCTAAACCTTCGAGGGGGATCCCAATCTGCTTTAAAACCATAACCAGAGTAATAATTCCGGCCGCAGGCACGCCGGCCGCACCAATCGAGGCCAGAGTGGCCATCAGGACAATCATTAATTGTCCACCTATCCCGATAGGAATGCCGTAAATCTGGGCGATAAAAACGGCGGACACCCCTTGATAAAGGGCGGTGCCGTCCATATTAATTGTGGCGCCAAGAGGCATCACAAAGCTGGAGTACTGGCGGGAGATGCCGATGCGGTCGAGGCAATCGAGAGCCACAGGTAAGGTGGCGTTAGAGCTGGAAGTGCTAAAGGCGATGAGCAGGGCCTCCCTTACTCCGCGGAAAAAAGCCCAGGGATTCATCTTGCCGAAGGAGGCGACGGCTAAACTATTCCAAGCAACGGTGTAAATAAATAGGCCGCCAATAACGGTAGCGGCATACTTAAAAAGGGTTAGAAGAATATTAAGCCCGAATTTGCCCGTGACACCTGCAATCAAAGCGAAAACACCGTAGGGGGCCAGTTTCATGGCGATATGCACCACCTGGATTATGGCCTCGTTGAGGCCATCCAAAAAAGTCACGATGGGCGCCGCTTTCTGTTGAGGAATCATGGTCAGCACCGTGCCAAAGAGAAGAGCCATAAAAATGATTTGCAGCATATTACCTTCGGTAAAAGCCCGGACAGGGTTGGTGGGCACAATGTCGATAAGGACCTGGATGGTTGACGGCTTCTGGAGTTTCTGAACGTCGATAGAGCTTTGGGTTTCCGCCGTCTTCTGAATTTGAGCCTGGACTGAAGGATTCAGGCCTATGCCTGGTCTGACGGTGTTGGCTAAAATCAGCCCGACGCTTATAGCAAGCACAGTAGTAAACATAAAGTAGGCCAATGTCTTGAGGCCCATCCGACCAACCTTTTTAATATCGCCGACGCCAGCCGTTCCCAAGAGGAGCGAAACAAAAACCAAGGGGACGACGACTAAGGTTATGAGCCGGAGAAAAATTGTTCCCACCGGTTCAATGGCCGCGGCTTTTGGCCCGAAAATGAGTCCGGCCGCAATCCCTAAAACCAGCCCGATGAAGATTTTGGTCGGGAGAGAGAGCTTAAATTTCAATTTCATGGGCGACCTCAACCAGCTATTTTTATTTTTTGGCTTAGAGCCAACCTTGTTCCTGATACCAGCGAATTGCCTTTGGGATGCCGGAGCGGAAAAGGACTTGAGGCGCAAAGCCTAATTCTTCCTTGGCTCGGCTAATAGAAAGGGGTTTGGAGTGAAGAAAAAAGCTGAGCCGGGAAGAATTTAACGGCGTTTCCCGCCGACTTAAGCGGCCAAGTTGGTCTAAAAAGAAAGCGCTAATTTTAGCCAGCCAAACGGGAAGGGAACCCGGCCAGAGGCGCGCGCCGAGAGCGGCTGCAATGACCGTAACCATTTCTTTTATAGTGAGAATTTCGCCCGCTGCAAGGTTATAAATCGCCCCAGCTTTTCCTCTTGCTGCCGCTAAGAGCAAACCCTGAACAAGGTCGCTAACCCAGACCGGCGATTGACGTCCCTGGCCCGGACCAACCATTAAGAAACGTTTTTTCTTAATTGCTCGAATCAACTTAAAAGTGCGACGGTCCCGCGGGCCATAAACCCAACCCGGCCGAACAACAACTATGTTCAAATAAGAGGATGCTTCAACCGCCAGCTTCTCGGCGAGATATTTCGTTTTATCATAAAGAGTGACGGGTTTAGGGGCAAAGGTTTCGTCAGCTATAACGCCCTCGGGAACCGCACCTAAAACACCGGCGGAACTCACGTGGACTACCCGGGGTACTCGGGTTATTCGGGCTGCCTCGAGCAGGCCCCGCGTTCCGTCGAGGTTGATGCGCTGGAAGTCGCGGGCTTTGATTTGGGCTGACCCCATAGCCGAGGCTAGGTGAAAAATTAAGTCTGCTCCTTCGCAGAAAGGTATGAGGTCATCAATCAGGTCAATGCGGCCTTCGAGGCTTTCGACTTCTTTTCTATGGGAGGGACGTCGGTGCTTCAAGATGCGTACTTTCCAGCCCTGAGCCAGCAGGGCATCGGTGAGATGGCTGCCGATAAAACCAGTGGCGCCGGTGATTGCCGCTTGCATCAAAGGCTCAAGAATAAATTAAGCTTTTTCTTTGTCGCTAAGTTAAGGACTTCGTCTATTTTTTGGTAATACTTGGCTTCCGTATATTCGCGGTCCGCATATTCCTTAGCTTTAAAAGCCATTTTTTTCGCCTCCGGGTCGAAAAGAGCTAAATTTATGCCCTGAGCCAGAGCTTTTGGTTCCGGTGGGACTAAAACCGACCACTCCGGCCTTAGAACCTGGGTATGGGTCCAGAGGTTAGTGGCGATGATTGGCTTTCCGGAGCGTAGATAAGAATATATCTTAAGAGGAGTGTTGGTGCCGCTAAGCCGAGGGGAAACGAGGGCGTCAGCTGCGGCAATGAACAAAGAGACTCTTTCTGGAGGAACTCGGTCTACAAGGTAAACCCTCTGGTCTAAACCCATTGCTTTAACCCTTGTCTCCCAGTCTTTCTTTTCTGCCGCGGTCCCACCGACTAAAAGAAAAATTATTCCTTCGGGCAACAGCTTAGCCGCTTCTAAGAGCAAGGGGATTCCTTGGTAAGGTTCAAAATTACCGGTGTAGAGAACGATTTTCTGGCCAGCAGAAGCGTAAGTTGACCTTAATTTTTGGACCTCTTCCGCCCTTTGCACCCCGGAGGAAAAATCGAGGTAGTTTTCGATGAGAACGGCTTTGTCCTCGTAGCCCTCCCTTTGAAGTTTATTTTGTAGGTCGCGGCAGATAACGATGACGGCCGAAGAAGAGCGGAGGACAAGTTTTTCCATGAAGCGGAAAAAGGCCAGGAGCAAACGTGAGCGAGTGAAGCGGAAGTTTTCTAACTGCTGGGGCAGGCTCGAATGCATATCATAAAGATGGGGAATTCGCCAGAGGCGGCTGAGGATAACACCAAAGAAGGCGGCCTCTTCATGGGAAAAGATTAGGTCGTAGCGCCTCGAGAGGAGTTCTTTTTTGGCCGAACAGAGAAGTAGGCAATCTAATGGAATCTTAGTTAAGGAAGGACCAATCTTAACATGTTTTATCCTAAGGAGGTTAGGTAGGCGCTTTATTCTCAGCCCGGGGAAGGAGACCGTTTCACCGAGAGGGTAGGTCAGCAGGGTGACTTCATGGCCGAGGTGAGAGAGAGCCTGAAGCCGGAAATAAACACTGATGGGGGTGCCGCGGGGTTGGAAAAACGGCTCAGGAGCGAGCATCAGGATTCGCATCAGCGCTCGGTGCTTTCATCATCAATTATTTCCCGGACGTGGTAAATTGGTTTTCCGGTGGATTCATGATAGGTTCGAACCATAATCTCGGCTAAAAGGCCCAGGGTAACAAATTGAATGCCTATGACCATCAGCAACACCGCCAGCAGAAGGATTGGTCGGTTAGCCGAGCTAATTTTTAGAATAAGGCGCTGGTAGGAAAGCCAGAGAGCAATAACAAACCCGATAAGCCCGCTGAGCAAGCCGAGGAATCCAAAAATTTGAAGTGGACGGGTGGAATAGCTGAGAAGGAATTTGACCGTGAGCATATCCAGGACGACTCGGGGGAGGCGGAAGAGAGTGTATTTAGAGCGACCATAGCGCCGCGGGCGGTGATTTACCTTAACCTCGGCGATTCTTACCCCCATGGTAGAGGCAATAGCGGGAATAAAACGGTGCAATTCGCCGTAGAGGCGGATTCCCTTAATAACTTCCTGGCGGAAAGCTTTGAGCGTGCAACCATAATCGTGCAGGCGAACGCCGGTCAGAAAAGAGATTAACCGGTTGGCCACTTTCGACGGCAGGCGGCGGGTAAAGAATTTATCCTGCCTTTTCTGACGCCAGCCGCTGACCACATCATAGCCGTCTTCAACTTTGGCTAAGAGGGCAGGAATATCTTGGGGGTCGTTCTGGAGGTCGGCGTCGAGTGTGATGATTATCTTCCCTCGGGCGTAATCAAAGCCGGCCGAAAGCGCCGCCGTTTGACCAAAATTACGGCGGAGGCGGATGAGCTTAACTCGATTATCCTGTTGGCGAATTTTTTTTAAAACCGTAAAGGAATTATCGTGACTCCCGTCGTCAATGAAAATTATTTCTGCCCTCTTCTTGAGGGTGGCCAACACATTCGTTATCTCCTGGTATAAAAGAGACAGGTTATCTTCTTCATTAAAGACGGGAATAACGAGCGATAAATCGACTTCCTGGGATAACATCTTAGCCAATATATCACAAAGGGGAAAAAAGCTTCAATCCAGTTTCCGCAGCAGGAAGAAGCAAGGGCTCAGGGGTGTTAGATGAGTGGCCCGGAGCCGCCAGAAGCCCTCGCGCCGGAAAGCAGTCTCTCCGCCTCCTTGCCTCGGCGAAGCCGACAGGCTCCTCCCCTCGCTCCGGGGGCCGTAAGATGGCATAGAGACCAAGCGACGTCCAGAGCTGGAGGCCTTATGGCGACACCCCTTCCCGATTATTTTATTTATCCGTCGGTAGTTCTTTAGAACTCTAATTGGGTGGAGGCTTAGGAACAATCACTCGAGCCTCGATTTCTTATTAATCGGCCGAAACCTGAGGCCAGGAAATAAGGAAAAAAATTTAAAAAAAAAGATTGAAACGGAAAAAATTTTTAGGTAAAAAAAGGAAGCCCGGCTGATTAAGAAAAGATTTGGAGGCGTGGGGAATGCTGCGGCGCCGTGATTTCCTTCGCTTGGGAGCAGCCGGTTTATTTATGGCTGGTGCCTCAGTTGACCGGCTCTGGTCCCAACTCGCCTTTGCTCCTCTCTCCAGCTCCTCGTCAGAAAAGACCCTTCTTGAGGAGCAGCTCTGGAGCGATGAGTTTCCCTTTCCCTACGATGACCAGGTGTTTGAAAGCGCCGAAAGAATTGCCAACGTGAGACGGCTCAAAGAATCGGGCTGGAAGGCTGACCTGAACCTGATTCTAAAACCAGGAAAAACCCTTGACCTTAAAATTTTGGTGAGCGACCGGATAGAATCTTTGCCCGAAACCAAGAATGTCCAGGAGTTAACCGGGGTTAAGGATATAGTTGACCTCGTTCTAGAGGGAACGGAGGCCAAACGATGTTATTATCAAGTTCTTTATCGTGAAGGAAAGGACAATTGGAGAGCACTTTCGCCCAAGAGTTTTAAGTTGCCCTTTGTTAATCTGGAAAAGGGGGAGGCTGTCAAAGTTATTTTGATCGGCGATGACCATACTTTTGATGACGCTGATTACGAAGTTCCAGAAAGCTTAAAAACCAGCAAACTAAACGGCGATTACGTAAATGAATTTCTAAAAAACCTGAGAAAGAACCCGAACTGGACGCCCGCCAAGCCCTTGAGCGCCTTGAAAAACGGCTTTTATCTTGCCCTGGCTATTCGTTATCTCATGGCCAACGAGGACCCCGACCTGGTTTTGTTGCTGGGCGATACGACGGGAATCGGTGCCAATTATCGCTGGGCTAAGTTTGGGTTGCCCGTCACCAACCTGAAGAGTTCCGATTATGACTCGATTGCCCAAATTTTTTGGCTGCGGATGCGCAAACTCTATTCGGCTCTAACGCCGAGCGTCCCTATATTGATCGTGTTGGGTAATCATGACGGCGAGGAACAATGGAATGCGGCGGCGGCTTATGCGACTTACTGGAGAAAGAAATATTTTGCTTTGCCTGAATTAGCTACGTATGCTGAGGGGGGCCATCCCGAGGGTAAGTATTATTCTTTTTCTTGGGGAGCGGATAAAAACAACCGCGGCGGGATTCTCTTTGTGGTTTTAAACACCACCGCCTTTACTGGTCCCTCGTATCCGACCAGGTTGGACCAATGGACCTTGGGCGAGGAGCAACGCCTCTGGCTGGAGAAAACGCTGAATAAAGCTGAAAAAGACTGGATATTTCTTTGCTCCCACCATGTTTTGGGTGGCTGGCCGGCAGGTCCGGAAGAAACTCGGCGGGATATTGTCTATGGCCGCGGTCCTTTATTCGTACCGGAAGACTATAAAGATTATGCTGACCCGGAAAAAATCGAGCAGGTTTGGATAACAGAAAAGGCGCTGGAGAATGGCGCGCGAGCCTTTATTTATGGCCATGACCATATTTTTGCCTCGCGGCGGATTGGTTATGGGTTTAATAACCTTGACCTGACAGCGCTTTGCGTCGGGTCGACCAAGTACGTAGGTGAAAAAGGCTGGTGGGGCGGGACTCTGTGGAAAAAGCATTACGGTCAGTTTAACCGGGTGCCGCCTGATTTCTGGGGGCCTTCGGGGATAACCAGGGCCACAATCCTGAATAAAGAAGCCAGGTTTGATTACATCCTGACTGGCTGGACAATCCACTCTAACCTGCCGGAAAACCTGGGTAAGGGAGCGGTGCTGGGGTCGGTCATACTCTCCAGCCCGCCGGCTCAGCTTGCCTGTGAACCTGATATCCTTAGCTTCAGAGGAGTGGAGGGAGGGCCTAACCCTGAGGATAAAATTTTAAGGCTAAAAAATGCCGGGTCTGGCCGACTTCAGTTCAGCCTCATCTCGAACGTCTCCTGGATTAAATTATCACCGGCCGAGGGCGAAAGTTGGGGCAAAGAGCAACTCATAAAAGCGGGCGTTAACATAGGCCTGTTGGAAGAGGGGCGTTACGAGGGGATGGTTGCAATGGCGAGTGCGCAGGCAAAAAATAGCCCTTTTTTGGTCAAAGTTGAACTCATCGTTGACCCGCCTCCCATCTATCCGCCGCTTAATTTAATCGGGATACGCAAACAGAAGCAGGTTCTGGGGGTCAAAAAAACAATGGTCTTGCTCAGCTGGCAGGCCAACCCACTAAACAGGAAAATCATAAGTTATCGGATTTATATTTACGGCCAGAAAGGACAGAGAGCTCTCTTAGGCGAGGTGGCAGCCACTAAAAAGAGTTTTCTCGTCGAAAGCATCTTCCTTCCGCTTCCCTGGATTTTCGCCGTGGCCGCCGTAGATTATAAGGAAAGAGAAGGCCAGAGGGCTGAAATTATAATTCGCTAAGGCCGCCAGCCACCAGAGGGATAATCCCTTAAGGCCGCCAAGAATCTTTGAGGTTATGGCAATTGTAGCTGAGGGAAGTTTTAAAGGTTGACCGCCTTGGGCCTTTCTTAATTGTCGTAAGAGAGGGTTCTCTTATTAAAAGAGCATTATTTTGCTACTTCTGTTTTTTTCTTTATTATGGATGAGGCGAGGTCTAAGGTCATTGAGCGTTAAAAATGGACTAAAGAGACCCAATAAAGTTAAAACCTCCTTCCGGCAAGTAGGTCTTAATTATGGGCAAAGAGCTCTGCTGGTCTTTCCGTAACCAACGGGTCTGAGCTCTGGTTAAAAGCTACATCGATAATAAAGAGAGGAAGCATCTTCAAAACCGTGAGGGATAAAGAGAGGTCGAATTGACAAGTGCGGGCTTTTTCTATAGAATGCTCAAACACTGTGAGTTAATTAGATGAGTGAAAAAACTGTTCTTGTCGTCGATTATGACGCTCAAAGTCTTGAAACCTTAGCGAGCATTTTTCAGAGCAAAAATTTTCGGACCCTGAAAGCTGCTGACGGTCAGACCGCCTATGACCTGTTCAAAAAAGAAAACCCGGACGTGGTTATTTTGGAAGCCATCCTACCCAAAATGCACGGGTTCGACCTAACTCGCAAGATATTTCAGGAGAGCAACGGTCGAACACCAGTCATCGTAGTTACTGGCCTTTATCGTGGTCCCCAATATCGCCACGAAGCCCTGACCTCGCTGGGCGCGGCTGATTATTTCGAAAAGCCTGTAGACCCGGACCGGCTGCTAAATTCGGTCCTTAACCTGCTGCGGGAAGAAGAAAGCTTGGAAGCGGATTTGCCCGATTCGCAAATGATCATTTCCCGGTTGGCCGAGAGAATTAGAAACCGCACCGACCAGGTTCCGAAAAAGACAAGCTAATTTCTTCCCTGAAAGGTTAAAGACTTCAAAAAAAGTTAGAATGGCGGGCCTTAATGACCAACTTGTGGACACGGTGCAATAATTGTCAAAAGATTCTTTATAAACAAGACATCGTTGATAACCTCTATGTCTGCCCTCTCTGCCAGTTTCATTTTCGAGTAGAGGCGAGAGAAAGGGTTGAGATGCTCCTTGACCCAGGCTCTTATGTTTTTATTGACGATAACATTTATCCCGAAGACCCACTGGTTTTTGAAGATTCTTTGCCCTATGCAGTGCGATTAAAGGAGAACCAGGAGAAAACCTCCCTTCCTGAAGCCATCATCACCGCCAGCGGGACAATAGCCGAAATTAAAGTTATCTTAGCGGTGATGGAGTTTGGTTTTATGGGCGGGAGTATGGGGTCAGTGGTCGGGGAGAAGGTGGCTCGGGCGGCTGAAAGGGCTTTGGCCGACCGAGTTCCCTTGCTTGTCATTTCATGTTCCGGAGGCGCCAGGATGCAGGAAGGTGCCCTTTCGCTCATGCAATTAATGAAGACGAGTGCTGCCTTGGCTCGTTTGGATGAAGCCGGCATTCCTTATATTTCCATCCTGACTGACCCGACAACCGGCGGGGTAACCGCCAGCTATGCTATGTTAGGCGATTTAAATATTAGCGAGCCCGGGGCTCTCATCGGGTTTGCCGGGCCGAGGGTTATCGAGCAGACCATAAAAGAAAAGCTGCCCAAGGGCTTCCAAAGGGCCGAATTCCTTCTCCAGCACGGGATGCTCGACGAGGTGGTGAACCGGAAGAACCTCCGTAATTACTTGGTCAGGGTTTTGCGCTTACTTCTCAACCGCTATGAGAAATGAACTACCAGCAATGTCTGGAGTACTTAGACCAGGCCTCTAGGTTTGGGGTCAAATTAGGCCTCGAAAACGTCAGCCTTTTGCTCCAGGCAATCGGGTGCCCCCAGCAGTCTTTCCCCTCGGTATTAGTCGCTGGCACTAATGGAAAGGGCTCGGTCTGTGCCATGATTCAGTCGGCCCTCAAGGGCCATGGCTTCCGAGTTGGACTTTATACCTCACCTCACTTGGTCCGAGTTGAAGAAAGAATTAGGGTCAACCAAGATTTAATTTCCTCGGAAGCTTTTTGTGAGCTCCTAAATTTTTTGCGCTATAAAATTGAAAGCCTGCTCGAGCAGGGCCAAATCAAGTTTCCACCCACCTATTTTGAATTATTAACCTGCTTAGCCTTTCTTTATTTTGCTCGAGAAAAAGTGGATTTAGCCGTCTTAGAAGTGGGCATGGGCGGCCGCTTGGATGCGACTAACGTGGTGCGTCCGGTGGTTTCGGTCATAACAACTGTTTCTCTTGACCATCAGGAGTATCTCGGTCCGACCATAGGTCGGATTGCCGCCGAGAAAGCCGGTATAATTAAGCCAGGAGTTCCGGTTGTCTGCGGCTATCTCCCATCTGTAGCATTTAAGGTGGTCGAGAAAAAAGCGGCCGAGGTTGGCGCGGCCATAATCAGGGTATTCGGTCGTGGCCGCTGGTTCAAGGTTGTCGGTGCTGAAAACGTCTATGTTTTTTCTTCTAAG
This sequence comes from uncultured Eubacteriales bacterium, assembly GCA_964627255.1. Lineage (GTDB taxonomy): Bacteria > Acidobacteriota > Aminicenantia > Aminicenantales > CALLJL01 > CALLJL01. Next base: position 34,249 of record CAZVIN010000084.1, on the reverse strand, counting down.
GAAGAAAAATTTATTTTCCGGCCAGGGCTCAGAGGCGAGCATCAGGCCAGAAATACGGCGGTAGCGATTTCGGCCCTCCAGGTTTTGAGTGCACACTGGCGACCCCTGGAGAAGGCTAAAATTATCGAGGGGATAGAAAATGTAACTTGGGAAGGTCGTTTAGAAAAAGTAGGCGACCGGCCAGCCGTTTATCTCGACGGCGCGCATAACGAAGAGGGTGCCAGGGCTCTCCGCCAATTTTGGGAAAAGCAGGGCCAGCCGCCGCTCGTCTTAGTCTTTTCTATCCTTAAAGACAAGGCCATTCGGCGGGTGGCGCGGCAGCTTTTCCCCTTAGCTCAAAGAGTAATTCTTACCTCCATTAATTCCCCGCGCGGGGCTCGACCAGAAGAAATTTTCAGTTCCGTCGCGGATTTAAGTAACCACATTTTAATTGAACCTGAAGCAGTCAAAGCTCTGGAGCTATCCAAGAAGCTGGCGGGGGAAAAGGGGACGGTTTTAGTAACCGGCTCACTTTATTTAGTGGGTGAGATAAAAAAATATCTAACAATGGTTCAGGCCGACCTGCCGTTTTAATAAGTCCCGTTTTTCCCCAAAAAAATGTTGCATGAACCAAAATTGATAAAAGCGGTCCGTCGGGACCCCTTTTCTGGCGGGCTATTCTATGTGGGAAGAGGCGGGGTTAACATTTATCCCGGATTAGAAATGGGCGGGTTTAAGGGGCTGAGCCCTTCAGGCAGGAAAAGGTTGCTTTTTTAAGGCGAAAATGCTAATTTTTCCTCTATTTAAAGAGAGTTAGCAGTGCTTGCTATAAACGCCACTCTTCTGTTAGTTTTCGTCCTAATCTGGCTAACAGTTATTCTTCTAAAAAAGCTCTTTTTTGACCGGCTGCAACGAGTTCGGGCCAAGCGCGAGGAGCTTTTAGCTGAAGACAAAGAGGCTTGGGAGAGGGCGAGGAGAGAAACTGAAGCCCTGGCCCTAAAGATTGAAGCTGAACTAAAGGAGGCGCGGCAAGAGGCCTTGGCCAAGAAACAGCTTCTTGAAGCCGAAGCCCTCCAGGCAAGAAGCGAGCTCCTGGCCCGGATGCAGGCAGAATATCGCCAGCAAGTGGCCCAGGCTCGAGAAGAAATTGCCCAGGTAACCAAGGAATTGAAGCAGCAGCTCGAGGGCGAGGTGGAGGCTTTAGCAGCCAAAATAGAAGAAAGATTGCTGAACTAATGAAAAGATTAGTTTTTGTCGGTTTGGCCGAGTTTTTTTTAGCCAGCTTTCTTTTAGCCTCGGAAACAGAAGCCGCTCACGAGGCCTCAGCCTGGCTTGATTTTGCCGGCAAGTTGCTTAATTTCCTGATTCTTTTTGGTGGTTTGGGTTATTTTCTTTATCGACCTGTTCGGTCCTGGATACGGAACCGCGCTTTTTTGGTTCAAAAAACCTTGGCCGAGGCGGCGTCCGAGCGGCAAAAAGCGGAACAGGAATTGAGCCGGTTAACGCAGCGGCTAACCGGGCTTAAAGAGGAGTTAATTCAACTGAGGCAAAAGGCAGAAGAGGAGGGACGAAAAGAAAAGGCGAGAATTTTAGCTCTGGCTCAGGAAGAAGCAGCTCGGGTTCAGAAGTTAACGGCGCTCGAGGTGGAAGCTCTGACTAAAGGGGCGATTCGCGAGATTAAAGGCTATGCTGCTTCCTTAGCCACGAGCTTAGCGGAAGGAAGAATCAAGGCCAAACTTAGCCCGGCATTGCACCGGCGGCTGATTCGTCGTTCCATCGAAAGACTGGAAAAACTCCATGAAGGCATTAATCCTCGTTAAACGCTACGCCCACGGCTTGGTCGAAGCTTGCCGGAGCGAAGCCGAGTTTAACCAAGTTCTGGCCGAGCTTAAAGAAGTGAGCCGCCTTTTTGAGGCTCATCACGAGCTCAAAACTGTCCTCCTGAGCCCGGTCTTCCCTAATAGCAAGAAGAAGCAAATCGTCGAGGAGATTGTGGCTAAGTTCCATCTTCTCCCCAAGGTGAAACGATTCTTATTGCTCCTTAATGAACACCAGCGCTTTCCTCTTTTGCCCGAGCTCGTGGCCATTCTTCCCTATGCCTGGAGAGAGAAAAAGGGGATAGTGGTTTTTGAGGTCAGGTCTGCCATTCCGCTGAACGAAGAGGAAACCAGAGAACTCCGAGAAAAGTTGGAGCAATTAGAAGCTGCTCCGGTTCACCTGGATTTGGTTATCGACCCCGAGGTTTTAGCGGGGTTGCGGCTGAAGAAGGGAAACATCGTCTATGATGCCTCGATTAAGGGCCAGTTAGGTAAGTTAAGAGAAATTTTGAGCGAAGCGTGAGGTTTGACCATGGAAATTAGAGCTGATGAAATAACCAAAATTATCCACCGCCAGATTGAAGGCTTTGAGGCCGAAGTGGATATTCAGGAGGTTGGGACTGTCACCTCAGTGGGCGACGGGATTGCCCGGATTTATGGCCTTGACCGGGTGATGTACAACGAGCTTCTTGTTTTTCCGCGAGAAGTTTATGGGATCGCTCTTAATTTAGAAGAAGACAGCGTCGGTGCCGTTCTCTTGGGCGAAACCCATTTGGTTAAGGAAGGCGACTTGGTCCGGCGAACGCGGCGGATAATGCAAGTTCCGGCTGGTCCGGCCTTGATTGGTCGGGTAGTTAACCCTCTTGGCCAACCCCTCGATGGCAAAGGGCCGATTGCCACTGATAGCTACATGTATATCGAGCGCTTAGCTCCAGGGGTGGTGGACCGTTTGCCCGTGCGCGAGCCGCTGCAGACTGGCATCAAAGCCATCGACGCCATGATTCCCATTGGCCGCGGCCAGCGTGAGCTCATCATCGGCGACCGGCAGACCGGCAAAACCGCCATTGTTCTGGATACGATCATTAATCAAAAGGGAAAAGATGTTATTTGCATTTATGTCGCTATCGGGCAAAAGCAATCGACGGTCGCTCAAGTTATTAAGGTTTTAGAGGATTTTGGTGCCATGGATTATTCTATCGTGGTCGTCGCGGCCGCTTCCGAGCCTTCGCCGCTTCAGTACTTAGCACCCTATAGCGGCTGCGCCATGGGTGAATATTTCCGCGACCGCGGCCAGCATGCCTTAGTTATTTATGACGACCTTTCCAAACATGCGGCCGCTTACCGGGAGATTTCGCTCCTCCTCCGCCGGCCGCCCGGAAGGGAGGCTTATCCCGGCGATGTTTTTTATCTTCATTCCCGGCTTTTAGAAAGAGCGGCCAAGCTCAATGACGAGCTGGGCGGCGGGTCGCTCACTGCTTTACCGATCATTGAAACCCAGGCCGGTGATGTTTCTGGCTATATTCCGACCAACGTTATTTCCATCACCGACGGCCAGATCTATTTAGAGCAGGAGCTTTTTAATGCCGGCATTCGTCCGGCGATTAACGTTGGGATTTCCGTGTCGCGAGTTGGCGGTAGTGCCCAGATTAAAGCCATGAAACAAGTGGCGGGAAAGCTAAGGTTGGATTTGGCTCAGTATCGGGAACTGGCGACTTTTGCCCAATTCGGCACTGAGCTCGACCGAGCCAGCCAGGCCCAGCTTGACCGAGGCCGCCGGCTCACCGAAGTGCTTAAACAGGACCAATATCAGCCGTTGCCGGTGGAGAAGCAAATTATTATCATTTATGCTGGAAACCGGGGCTTTCTGGATGAGTTTCCCGTCGAAAAAATAAAACTCTATGAAAAGAGACTTTACGAATTTTTGGAAAGGGAAAAGCCAGAAATACTCCAGGCAATCGCCGACAAGAAAGAGGTCAGCCCCGAGCTTGACGAGTTGGTGGCCGCTACCTTAAAGGAATTTAACGCCCGTTTCCATCAGGAGATAGGTTAAATCCATGCCCGCTCTGCTTGATTTGCGGCGCCGTATCCGCAGTATCCGGAACACCCAACAGGTAACCCAGGCGATGAAAACAGTGGCCACAGCCAGGTTCAAAAAATTCCAGCGCTTAGTCATGGAGGGCCGGCCTTTCTGGCATCAGGAGCCGCCGGTTTTAGCGCGCTTAATTGGCTGGGCTTTGGCGGTAGAATCAGTCTATACCGAGAGGCGGCCAGAAAAAAGAATTCTGGTGACCGTCGTCACTTCGGATAAAGGCCTCTGCGGCGCTTTTAACAGCAATCTTTTAGCCCGGGCAGAATCATTTTTAGTAGAAAAGACACGGCAGGGTGTTAAGGTGGAATTGCTCCTCTTGGGAAAAAAGGCGGCCCAGTTCTTTAAGCGCCATTCTTTCCCGGTTTTCCAGACCATCGGTGAAAAAGTCGACCGATTGCCCGCTCAGGAGATAGCGAAGTTAGCCCGGGAAATAATTAATCTATATTTAGTCTATAGAATCGATAGTTTTTATATTATTTATAACGAATTTCGCTCCATCTTAGCCCCGCAAATAACCATTCTTAAGCTCCTGCCGCTGGCGCCGGCAGCCGCTGGCGAGATGGGCGAGTTAGAGCCGGATTGGGAACCAGGTGCTCAGTGGTTAGGGGAGCGGTTAATACCTCTTTACTTAGAGCGACAGCTCAATCACGTCATCTTAGAATCGCAAGCGGCCGAGCAAGCTGCCCGGATGATGGCTATGGAGAATGCCACCCGCAACGCTGAGGATTTAATCTCCAACCTGATCCTCGTCATGAACAAAATTAGGCAGGCGGCCATCACTAAGGAGCTGCTGGAAATCATGACGGCGGTCGAGGCACTGCAAAAGAGCTAATCAAATCGAGGATTTAGAGGAGGTAGACTATGGGCCCAGAAGGAAAGGCGGAAAGAATCGGCCGGGTCGTCCAGGTCATCGGTCCGGTAATCGACGTTGAATTCAAGGGAATGGAGCTGCCCGAGATTTATAACGCTATCCGAATAACCAGCGAGGGCTTTGATACGCCTCTTGAAGTCAATGTTATTGCCGAGGTGGAACAGCACATCGGCGAGGATAGGGTGCGCTGCGTTTCCATGCATCCGACAGACGGTTTAGCCCGCAGCATGAAAGCTTACGACCTTGGCCGGCCGATCGAAGTGCCTGTCGGGGAGGAAACTCTGGGCAGGCTGATGAATGTGGTTGGCGAGCCTGTGGACCATTTAGGGCCGATAGAAACAAAAAAGAAGTACCCGATTCACCGTCTACCCCCGCCTCTGGCTGAACAGAGCACTAAGCTCGAGATGTTCGAAACCGGAATCAAGGTCATCGACCTTATTCAGCCCTTCCTTAAGGGAGGGAAAATAGGTCTTTTTGGCGGGGCCGGCGTGGGGAAAACGGTCATCATCATGGAGCTTATCCACAACGTGGCCATGAAGCATGGCGGCTATTCGGTTTTTGCTGGAGTAGGCGAAAGAACCAGGGAAGGAAACGACCTTTGGCTGGAGATGAAGCGTTCGGGAGTTATTAGTAAGGCGGCCCTGATTTACGGCCAGATGACTGAACCGCCCGGCGCCCGGCTGAGGGTGGGGTTAGCGGCGCTTTCGGTTGCTGAGTATTTCCGCGACGAGATGGGACAGGATATTCTGCTCTTTATTGACAATATCTTTCGCTTCGTCCAAGCCGGAAGCGAGGTTTCAGCGCTTTTAGGCCGGATGCCTTCGGCCGTCGGCTATCAACCCAATTTGGCCACGGAGTTAGGTGAGCTGGAAGAAAGGATTACCTCCACCAAAAAAGGCTCGATAACTTCCGTGCAAGCGATTTATGTCCCTGCCGATGATTTTACCGACCCGGCCCCAGCGACGACGTTTTCTCACCTCGATGCCTCGACTAACCTCTCGCGGGCTTTGACCGAGATGGGCATTTACCCGGCGGTTGACCCCCTGACCTCCTATTCCCGAATCCTCGACCCGCGGGTGGTGGGCGAGGAACATTACTATGTGGCCCGTAAGGTTAAAGAAATCCTCCAGAGATATAAGGACTTGCAGGATATTATTGCCATCTTGGGAATTGAAGAGCTTTCAGAAGAAGATAAGCTGGTTGTCGCCCGGGCCAGAAAAATTCAGCGTTTTCTCTCCCAGCCTTTCCACGTGGCCGAAGAATTCACGGGCCGCCCAGGACGTTATGTGCCGGTCGAGGAGACGGTGCGCGGTTTTAAGGAGTTGGTAGAAGGAGTTCATGACGATAAGCCCGAACAAGCCTTCTACATGGTCGGAACGATTGACGAAGCGATGGAAAAAGCCAAGGAGCTTAAAGCTGCATGAGCCAGGAAAGAGGCGAGAATCTCCGGCTTCGGGTTATCACTTCTAAAAAACTGCTGGTTGATGAGTCGGTTGAGGCAGCGGCCCTTCCTGGGCTGGAGGGAGAAGTGGGGATTCTTCCGGGGCATCGGCCGCTGATTCTCGGGCTGGCAACAGGCTCGCTTAGCTACCGCTATGGGACAAAGGAGAACCGCTTGTCTATTAGCGGAGGATATGCCACTATATCAGCCCGGGAAGTAATTGTCTTTACTGAACTCAGCCAGGATGAAAAAATTGGCGTGGCTGAAAAGGGATGACGAAACCCTCGATACCTTCTTCCACGGCCGAATTCTTGTCCTGCAAAAAAAGAAGGGTTACCGGTTTTCGGTGGATGCCCCAGTACTGGCCGATTTTATTGAAACTCGGGAGGGGGAGGAAGTACTGGAGATTGGCGGCGGGTGCGGCATCATCTCCATGCTTCTCAGCGAGAAACCTTTCCGCCACCTTACGTGCCTTGAAATTCAACCGGCGCTGGCCGAGCTGGCCCGGCGCAATGTCCGCCTCAACCGGTTGGAAGAAAGGATAACCGTCATCGAAGGAGACATCAGGTTTTACCAGCCAGGGAAAAAATTTGCGGTTGTTTTTTCCAACCCTCCTTATTTCCGGGTAAGGTCGGGCTGGCTTGGACATAATGAGGAAAGGGCTATTGCTCGGCATGAAACCATGGTTACGGCGCGAGATATTATGGAAAAAACAGCCGAGCTTTTGGAGGCTGAGGGGCGAAGTTACTTTATTTATCCAATTAATCGCTACCAGGAAATCATGGGGCTAATTAAACAATATGGGCTGAAGCCTTGGCGCCAACGGCTGGTTTTACCCAAGACTGACCGGCCGCCGCGTTTTTTCTTGGTGGAAGCTGGCTTTCTTGACCAGCCAACAAAGGAGATGCCGCCGCTTATTTTGTTCGGGCCTGACGGAATGTACAGCGCTGAGGCAAAAAGAATTTTCGCGGGGGAAAGACTCAAAGGGAGCGAGGTAGAGAATCAGGGCGAAAACCAGATTAAAATTAGGTGCGGAGAAAAAAAAGAAGGTCGTGATGAGAGCCCGCAAATAAGCCGGAGAGGAATAAGTAAAGAGAGCCAAGAAAACAGCCGGGCTGAAGGCCGATGCCGAAACCGGGGAGAAAGCCGTGCTTAGACTTTTGGCTAATTTAAAAGAGCTTTATCGTTACCGGGTTCTTGTCCAAAGCTTGGTTGTCCGGGAGCTTAAAGCTCGCTACCGGGGGACGGTGCTTGGCTTTCTCTGGTCTTTTTTTAACCCGCTGCTGCTGATGATTGTTTATACTGTTGTCTTTGGCTTCATCATCAAGCCCCGCGACCCCGCCTTTGGCGGCTCGCCCTGGCTTTATGCTCTTTTCCTTTTTAGCGGTGTCCTGCCGTGGACCTGGTTTTCTTCGTCGTCCCTCGAATCAGCTAATGTTCTTATGATTCATGGGAATTTAATCAAAAAAATTCTTTTCCCCGCCGAAGTTCTACCTCTGGTCGTAGTTACCAGCAATTTTGTTCATTTCTGTTTCGGCCTGCCGATTCTTTTACTCTTTGTGCTTATTTTCGGCAAGTCCTATACTGTTTATCTTCTTTTCCTGCCTCTGGTGATGCTCGTCCAGTACATTTTTACTCTGGGTTTCGGAATGTTGATTTCCTCGCTCACCGTGCATTTTCGGGATATCAAAGATATTTTGGCTAATTTGCTTACCTTTTGGTTCTTTGCGACGCCGATTGTTTATCCTATGACCTTTGAGACCATTACCCGTTCCCGGACCTTACGGGTCTTCCTTAACCTTAACCCGATGACGCATATCATGCAGGGTTATCAGTACAGTGTCTTTTATGGCCGGCTTTTGCCCTGGAAAAGACTGGGCGTAACCTTGGGAGTAGCCATTATTCTTTTCCTTATCGGCTATTATATTTTTGACCGACTCCGGGATTCCTTCCCCGAGGAGGTGTGAAGTTGTACGCCATCGAAGTGGAGAATCTGACGCGGATTTACCAGAAATATTCGGCACGGCATCGCTTTCAGACTTTTAAGAGCGCCTTGATTAAAGGGGATTTATTCCGGGCGTTAAGGCCAGATGAGTTAGTAACGGCGCTGGAGGGCCTTAGCTTCAAAGTCCATAAAGGGGAAACCTTTGGCCTTATCGGGGAGAATGGTTCGGGTAAAAGCACGCTCCTGAAAATAATTGCCGGCATTGTCAAGCCGACCTCGGGAGCGGTAAAGACGGACGGCAAAATTTCAGCCCTCATTGAGCTGGGCGCCGGCTTTCATCCCGAAATTTCGGGCCGGGAAAATATTTTTATTAACGGCATCATGCTCGGTCTATCCAAAAAAGAAATTCAGGAGAAATTTGACGAGATTGTGCGCTTTGCCGAGCTCGAGGATTTTATCGACGCGCCGGTGAAAACCTATTCTTCGGGCATGTATATGCGGCTCGGGTTTTCGATTGCGATTAACGTTAATCCTGATATTTTGCTGGTGGATGAAGTGCTGGCGGTGGGCGATGCCGCCTTTGTCCCTAAGTGCTTAGACCGAATTGATGATTTCCGGCGCCGCAAGAAGACGATTCTTTTTGTCAGCCACGACTTAGCGACGGTCAAGAAAATTTGCGACCGAGTGGCCTGGCTCAAGTCAGGCCGGATCATGACCATTGGTGAGCCCAGCCGGGTGGTGGATGCTTATTTGCAGGACGTGGTGGAGAGACAGGAGCGGGAGTTTGAGCGTCGGCAGGAGGAAATCCGCCGGCAGTCGGAAATAAGGAAAAAAGAGGAGTTGCGGGCTGAGGCTTCTCGGCCTGGCGAGCAAGAACCGCGGGAAAGCGAGCGACGGCAAGAGACAGGGAGAGGCGAAGAGAGGCGGCCAGAGGAGGAAGCGAGAGAACAGGAGCGACGCGAGCAGCGCTGGGGAAAGAGGGAGATTGAAATTACCAAGGTAACGCTAAGAAATCTTGAGGGCCAGGCCAAGCATGTTTTTTCGCCTGAAGAGGGCATGGTTATCGAGATGGAGGTGGTGGCCTATTCGCGAATTGAGGACTTTGTTTTCGGGATTGGAATTTTTAATTCTCAGGGAATTTGTTGTTATGGCACCAATACGCACTTAGAAGATTATACGCCGGTCTCCATCGAGGGTGAGGGTAAGGTTATTTGTCGCCTGGAAAAGCTTAATCTGATTAACGGCACCTATTATCTTGATGTCGCCACTCACAAGCGTAACGGTTACCCCTACGATTATCATCGTAACCTTTACACCTTCCTGGTTTCTTCCACCTACCGGGATGAAGGAATAACGCGCTTGCCGCACCGCTGGGAAGTGAGTCCGAATATCCAGCTTAAACCTCCCGAGAAAAAAGTTAGCATAGATTAAATTTCATGAACCGCGGCTCATATATTAAGGGTTAGGCTGGCTTAAGATATGTTTTGGCGACAAGATTTACCGACCAGGCCTAAGAGTTTCTTTAACAAGGTTCTCTCAATTGACCACCCTTGGGGCCGAAAAGCACTTTGGGAGGACGATTTAAGATGGCTAAACCTTAAATCGACGCTTCCGGCATCCTATGCTTATCTTTCCAACCAGCCCCGCCAACAGGGGGTAGAAACGAAGGGATTCTCTGGGTAATGGTGATGGAAAAAAAGAAAAGCAGCGCCAAAGTTATCCTTAACTGGAAGGAGTTACAGCGTCGCCGCGAAAAATGGCGGAGTCAAGGTAAGAAGGTGGTTTTTACCAATGGATGCTTTGACCTGCTTCACGCTGGTCATGTTTATCTTTTTAAAGAAGCCAGAAAGCGAGGCGATATTCTTATTGTGGCCGTCAATTCTGATAGTTCGTTGCGGCGTCTAAAAGGCCCGTTGAGGCCAGTCTTTCCTCTGAAGGAAAGATTAGAAGTTTTAGCGGCCATCGAGTTTATAGACTTTCTTACGGTCTTCAATCAGGATACGCCGCAGAAGATTATCTCGCTTCTCCGGCCGGACGTTCTGGTCAAGGGAGGCGATTGGCCGGCCGACCAGATTGTCGGACGCCGAGAGGTCGAAGAAGCGGGCGGCCGCGTTGTTCTCATTCCGTACCTCGAGGGCTTTTCCACCACCAATTTGCTCCAAAAAATCTCTTCTGATGCCCAGTTATCTTCATCCCCCGGGTCACGCCGGTAGCCTCGAGCGCTGTACCAATAAAGTCAGAAGAGACAAATTTATTTTTCGAGAATCACGACGGCAATCGCCAAGTCCTGAAGATGGGTGAGGGAAAGGTGGAGCCGAATAATACCATGTTCTTCGGCGAGAGTCTTGGCGCGGCCATGAAGAAGGAGTTCTGGTTTGCCGCGGCTATCATGAGTGACTTCTACATCTTTCCAGGTCACACCTAACTGTCTCCCTGTTCCCAGAGCCTTCATAAAGGCTTCTTTAGCCGCAAAGCGGGCGGCATAATGCAAAGCCCGCGTCTTTTTCCGGTCGCAATAAGCAATTTCTTCCGGGGTAAACACCTTAAGGGCGAAGCGGTCCTGGGTTTCGGCAAGGAGCCGCTCGACTCTTTTGGTTTCGATGGTGTCAATCCCGATTCCAAAAATCATTATTTTGACCTCTGATTAAAGAAGATGGAAAATTTTATAACCCCGATTCTCTCCTCTGTCAATTATCTGTTTACAACCATAAGCACAACATTAGCCACCGCCGCGGCTAAAGCAAAAGGTCAGAAACATCCCGAACATCAAAAGCCCTGCGCCCGCCGCAATCCTTCAGTCGGTCTTAATCTGCCTTGGTATCGCCATGGGTGCTTCAGACAATCAAAACACCCCCGTGTTTATTTTGGAAGAAATCAGGCTGGCCCGGGCTGCTCGCGCTAACATAGTAATCTTCTTTTCTGGCGGCAGCTTGACTGCTGCTTTCCTGGGGTGACTTAAAAGCGAAGAGTTGGTTTTTATTTTTGTATTTTTATCCAGCGGCTTCCAGCTCCTTTACCCAAGACCTGAAGCCCTCCTTCCTTTTTCAAATCAGCCAATACTTTCCGTAAATTCCTTTTCTCATGTTGAGCGAAAACAATGTCCAAATCTTTTCTGGTAAATTCATCCGGCAATTCCTTCAACACTTTTTCTCTTATTTCAAAATAGCAACCGCCCTTAAAATCAGGCGGGACCTCATATTTGACCAGAGCTTCGTTGATGCCTGCAGGCAGCTTATCTTCTTCGTGAGCCAGAATGGCCATAAAAAATTTCAGTGTCCACTCCCGAGCCAGCTTTCGGTTGCCGGCAAAGATGATTTTTAAACCCGGATGGAGTGCTTGTATTTCGGCAATCGCTCTCGAGGTGAAAGACGGTGGATAAAATTTTAATTTTTGGGGATTTAGAAAGTCGCCATAATTGGCTTCGATGACCAGGGCAGAGTAACGATAGGCTTCAAGCTCGCCGAGCTTTTGATGAAGAACCGGCATCCGCCCGAACTCACCCAATAAATTCTCAAAAGTCTTGCGTTCGACGAGAGCTTTAATGCTCCCTTTGTAGAGCAGAGCATAATCTCCGGCTGGCAGGTTCTCCCTTTCGACATTACATCCAGGAAAGTTCCAGGGATAGCGTTCGTTTTTATCGATGATGATGTGGAGCCATGGCGAGCCCCTGGTGGTCAACTTGACCTTAAGTCGTCTTTGAACAAGCGCCGTTTGCGTTCGCCAGAAAATCTGCTCATATTCGCCTTCTTTTTGCTTGTACTTTTTCTTCAGGAAGAGGAATTCGCATCGTTTGTTGGTAGCTCGGTCCAGGACTACAGCCAGTCTCTTGCCATATCTTTTGAGAGAAATTACGGGGACTTTTTCTATTTCCTGACCAGAACGCGAGTATCCTTCTGGGTCTTCTCGCAGACAGAAGATGTGCCCTTTGGTGCCCGGCCATCTGTCCTGAACCCGTAGGCAAAGAAGATTTTCCTCACCCTTTTTTATTATTATCCTGAAGGGAAACTTGGGATTGTCAGTAGATTCCAAAGTCCAGAAAATCGATTCCACTGCCGCCTCCAGCTGTTATATCAAATACTGTCCAAACACTCGCTTCTAAGCAATTATAATTTTGAGAGAAAAAAATTAAAATACAAAATGAAAAGGAGGCGAGAAAAGAAGGCGACGTTTACTCCTGCCCCTCTTTTTGATTTTTGGCTCTTATCCAATTTAGTTGATAAAAATGGGGTCTGGGAAAAGGAGAGGAAAGGGCTAATTTCTTCTTTTTGTAAGGTTAGTATTTGTCAAACCACAGAAAATACTATCTCTTCATCCTGGCTCTGCTATTTTGGTCTTAAGCTTCATCTTTACTCCGATGAAATTTTATAGTTACCCAATCAATTATCCAGTTTTTATCAACTGATCGGGAGATGAGCCTGATTTTTTATCTAAATGAAATTAAGTCACTTATCATCGCAGGAATAGACGTCAAGAAACCGCCGCGTAGAAAATAGAACGGCGCCAGAAACCCGAGGGTCAGGGTTGTAATTTGGCCGATAAAAAAGTATTTTTGCTGGTTGTCCTGGCCAGGGATATCTCGATAATGCAAGCTAGAAGCACTGCTTAACTACCTGTTTTTAAATATGACCCTGACCCTTGGATGAAAAATCAGGGAATATATAAGACATCCGCGTTTTTTGCATCGCACTCCATTTATCGTAGAGCCTTACCCTTTACCGCCTGAAAAGATGGGGAAAGCTTTACGGAGGTCTAAGGGGCTCTCGGTCCACAGTCGGGTTCGGGCTAAGACCGAGATCGCGTCCGAGCGGGCGGGTAAATACATTCGCCGGCTGATTTTGCTATCGGTAACTTTGGCTTCTACCCCACGCCCACCAGAGGAAGGTCAAGAAAGCGAGATTGGCCGCTTTTCCTCTTCGGGCCGTGGGGGACGAGCTTCGACCCTACCCCTCTAAAGCCTGGTTCAAAATGAGCAGGAAAGTTTATGAGAATGATGCGACGCCAGTAACCTTTTTCAAAATCTTAAGATAAACCGTGCTGAATTTTTCCCCTCCAATTTTGTTGTCAGCGCCTTTGATAGCGATGAGACCTATGTCGAATGGCCTGAAGCCCAGAATGTTCTCTTCTATCTCGCCGAAACAATCATTTTAATAAGACAAAACCTCCTTCTCTGCAAACATCCAGAGCAGGGTTAGGGGGCGTTATCTCTGCTGGTCGGCGAGAATAGTTTGGCCCCCTTGAAAATCGCTCCAAAAAGCTGGACTGGCTGGATATTTCTCGAATCAAGAAAATAACCATATCCTTCATTTTAATTAGTTTTATCTCTTGTCTTAGTTTGATATAATCGGCCCCGCGACATCTTTATTCTGGGAGAAAGAGCATGTTTAAAGGTCATCCCAAAGGTTTGATTGTGGCCTTTTTCTCCAACATGGGCGAGCGTTTCGGGTTTTACACCATGATGGCCATTCTCGTCCTTTTTCTTCAGGCCAGATACGCCCTTTCAGCTGAAAGCGCCAGCAATTATTATAGCTGGTTCTATTTTGCTATTTACGCCCTGGCACTGCTCGGTGGGTTCATCGCTGATTGGACTGGCAAATACAAGCTTGTTATTGGCGCCGGGATTGTGGTCATGCTGGCCGGCTATATCCTTATGGCTTTCCCGGGAATGCCCCTGGCCGTAACGCTGGCCGCGCTTTTTACCATTGCTTTCGGCAACGGACTCTTTAAAGGCAATCTGCAGGCGGTTGTTGGCCAGATGTATGATAATCCCCAGTATGCCAAAGTCAGGGACGCTGCCTACATGATTTTTTATATGGGCATCAACATTGGCGCCTTCTTTGCACCCTATGCGGCCACGGGCATGAGGAATTGGTTCCTCAAATCTCAGGGTTTCCTTCATGACGGGAGCCTACCAGCACTCTGCCATGGCTTTCTTAATGGCCGACTCACTGAACCTGAGGCAGTCAGCCATTTTGAAAACTTAGCCAGCAAGGTCTCAGGGACAATCGTTTCCGGCGCCGACCAGCTCGCCATTTTTGCCAAAGATTATCTGGAGGCTTTTTCCAAAGGGTATAATTACGCCTTCGGTATCGCCGGTGCCGCCATGGTTGTTTCCTTGCTTGTCTTCTTGCTCTTCAACAAATATTTGCCGAGTAAAACAAGGAAAAAAGCCGAAGCCGGACAAAAACCGGCTACGGTACCGATGAAGAATGTTAGTGGAATAGTGATCGCCCTTGTTCTCATGCTGGCCACTGCCTTTTTGTTCCGCTACCTCATGGGCGATTTTGCTCTGGGCTTAGCCCTCGGTCTGTTTGTTGGCTTCGTGGCCATTATCGTTCGCGTCTCGACGAGGGAAGAAAAACCGCGTGTCGTCGCCCTCATCTTAGTGTTTATCGTGGTTGTCTTTTTCTGGATGTCCTTCCATCAGAACGGCCTGACGCAGACCTTCTTCGCGCGGGATTACACGGTTAAAGAAGTCGGTCGCTTTACCAACGTCTTTTTTAATCTAAAATCCATTCTGGCCTTCATCGCTTGTGTGGCTGGTCTCATCCTTTTCTTCACCCGTAAAAAACCGGTTGAGAAAATCATCAGTTTAGGTGTTTTTGTCGGTGCCGGTGCCCTGACCTATTATTTCGTCCGAAACTATCAGGCTCTTAATCCCATTGCTCCTGAAATCTTCCAGTCCTTCAATCCTCTGTTCATTGTCGTTCTCACCTTCCCCGTGATGAGCATCTTTGCCTGGCTGAGGAACAAGGGCCGAGAACCTTCGACGCCAAGAAAAATTGGCCTCGGTATGATCATCGCGGCCGTCGGATTTACGATTATGCTTCTGGGCTCGATCCAACTTGTTTCCCCGAAGGACATTGCCCTTCAGGGCTTGACGGACTGGACAAGAGTTTCGCCTTATTGGCTAATAAGCAGCTATCTGATCATCACCATTGCCGAACTTTTCCTCAGCCCGATGGGTCTCTCCTTCGTTTCGAAAGTAGCCCCAGAGAGATTCCAGGGATTGATGCAGGGAGGCTGGTTGTTAGCCACCGCTGTCGGTAACAAACTTCTCTTCGTGGGCGGCTACCTCTGGGACAGGACCGAACTCTGGCTGGTCTGGGGAATATTCGTTGCCTGCTGCTTCCTTTCCGCCGCCTTTATTTTTTCGATTATGAGAAAACTCGAGCAGGCCACCTCTTCGGGCTGATCAGGGCGTTATTCTTTATCGGCGAGCCTCTCTCTTAAAAAAAATATATCCTTCTTTCCCAAAGCTAATGAGGCCGCCGCGGGAGCGCTTTTTCCTGGCAACAAAATTTAGAATTTTAGCGAACCTCCCATGGTTAGCTATTTTTTATAAAACGGGGCAACGGAAAAGGCCAAGAAAGGGCAGACTGCTTCGAGATTATGTCTATAAAAAAGGGAGCGAGTTCGGGCGGTCTTGCGAAGGCCGAAGAGGGAACAGCGTAAAAAAACCTGAGGGGGAGCGAGAGCATCCCAGTCGCTTTATTGTTTAACGTTTAATCGAAGAGAATCTTCATAATTAAATAAGTTATGATTCCAAAAGCCTCGAGAATAGAAAAAGAGGCTTGCTTAAAAAATAGACCGTTAGCACAATTCATTCAGTTATACCAATCATTCCTGTCTAAAAGGAGTTGTTGACTCCGTCTTAGGGGTGCTGAAAGTTAGCGCGGAGCTGGGTCATGAACCAGGCCCAGAGCTTTTTATGGAATTCCAGGCTGGGCGGCGAATTTTCTAAAATGGAGTAGGGGCTTCTGAGCTCTTTATCTTCGGGTCGGAAGCGAAAACGGGCTTCTTTTTCCCAAAGAACCGGAAATTCGGGATGAAACTGAAGGGCCAGCACATTACGAAATTGCTCATGCTCAAGGGCCTCATTCACCAGGCCATCGACCGAGGTGGCGATTACCTTAAAGCCTTTCCCCAATTTTTTCACTTGCTGATGGTGGGCACTCAGAACCCTTGGTTGGGCTTGCGAGGAAAAGCCCATTTCGCGGCAAAATTTGCCGTCAGCCCTAAGCTGGAGGCGATGAAGTTCATAGGGGAAATATTTATTTTGGGAATCGGGGTAGAGAAGGCGATAGGGGTTAGTATGCCAGGCGACCTCGCCCAGAGCAATGAGGTCCTCGACGGTTGTCTTTCCGTAGATTTCCCAGCTTATATCCTGGGTTAGATTGCCGCCTGTGGCCACGTTCATGGTCTGACCGCCCAGGCAAATACCTAAGATTGGGTAATCGGGCCTGGAGGCAAGCAACGGTTTAAAGCTTTCATCTTGATAGCCGCCAAGAAGATGAAAGAGAGCGGAAAGCTCTAAATAATGACGCCAGGGCTCTTCAATTTGGGTCAAAAGCAAAGTTTTTTCTCCGTAAAGAGACGGCGGAATATCCGGGCCGCCAAAAAAAATCAGGCCATGAGATTTCTGAAAAATGGTGGCAAATTCCTGGGTCCAGGCATTTTTTTTATAGAGGTCCGCTGCGGCCACTTCCGCCTCCACCCGATGGAAATGGAAGTTGCGCCAATTTTTTTCCTTGAGAAGGCGAAGGGATTCAGCGTAGTTTGTCCTCTCCTGAGAATGGAAAACGCCCACTACCGCCACGTGGCTTAAATCGATGAAACCATTCTCCTGCAATGCGAGGAGGGCTCGAAGCGTTCCTACCGACGGGTAGAAAATAACCAGGCGGAGTTCGCCGCTAACGTCTGCAGCGGTGTCAAAATATCTTTCTGTCGGTTGAGAATAAAGGTGATAAATAAACAGGGTGCTTAACAGCAAAAACACGACCGAAAGTCTGATTGTATTAACCAAACGGGAAATCGTTAAAATCGACAGTTTTTTCCGATATTCAGATGGACAGAAAACATTCCTGGGACGATCCTTTTTCAACACTTTGCGCCTCCTCGTTTTCTCGGTGAGTCCTTCAAGCCGCTAAGCTCAGGGCAGCTCGAGTTAACAGCACGGCCGCTAGGTCAATTTTATAGGCGTTTTCGCCGAGGGGTCTGGCTTCTTTAAGAGCGTCCGCCGCGGCTGCCGCGACCACTTTTTCGTTTAGCTTCACTTGCTCCATTCTTTTCTCGAAGGCAGGAAGACGCCAAGGAACTGGAGCCACTCCGCCCAAAACAAAATGGGCTTTGGTCAAAGTGTCCCCCTGAACCTCGGCGGCCGCAGCCACTGAAACTACGGCAAAATCCCAGCTGCCTCTTTCAGTCAATTTATGATAGGTGCTTCTTAGACGCGGGGACGGGTTGGACAACACAATTTCCGTTAAGACTTCTCCCGGCTGGAGAACATTTTCCTTGCGAACCGAAACCGAAGGAAGCGCAAAGAAATCAGCCAGAGGCAATTCTTTTTCCCCTGAGGTCGAAGCAATTTTAGCTTTGGCCTCAAGGCTAATTAAGGCTGGTGCCAAGTCAGAGGGATGAACTATGTTGCAGAGGCCCGCACCAAAAATAGCGTGGTACTTGTTCCTTCCCTGGGTGGCAAAACAGCGACTCCCGCCTTTTTTCCGGCAGATAAAGAGGGGGTCGCGAAAATACCAGCAGCGTGGCCGCTGGCAGAGATTCCCGCCGACAGTGCCCACATTTCTTAGCTGGGGCGAGCCGATGGCTTGGGCAGCTTGCCTTAAGCCGGGGAAGTTTTTCTGAATGACCGGGTGTGAGGCCAAGTCGTTGATGGTTGTTAAGGCGCCAATTCGTACCGCGGCTTTATCCTGGTTAATCGTCGCCAGGTCCTTTATTCTGGAAAGGTCGATGACGACGTCAGGATTCAAGATTTCATCTTTGAGAAGGCTAAACAAATCTGTCCCGCCAGCCAGTATCGCCGCTGACCCGTCAGCCTTGGCCAGGAAAGCCACGAGCTCCTTTAGATTTTGGGGTTCAGCCAGTTGAAAGTTTTTCATGGCTTAGCCTCCTTTGCTTTTAGGCTAAAAAGAATTAGCTCAGGAGTCATTGGAATTTGACGGGGATGAAAGCCCAAAGCGTTATAAACGGCGTTAGCCACCGCCGCGGCAATTGGAATCCGCGGCGGCTCGCCCAACCCCTTTGAACCGAGGTTATTGACCCTCGGGTCAGGCGAATCGACAAAAATAGGAATGATTTCAGGAATATCAGAGAAGGCGGCGATTTTATAATCAACCAAGTTGGTCGTTACGCAGCGGCCTTCATTATCATCCATTAGGCGTTGCTCAAAGAGGCTGGCGCTTAGGCCCTGGGTGACGCCGCCGATAACCTGGCTCTCGGCTGTCAGCCGATTGACTACCCGGCCAACTTCGTGAGCCGCTACTACCTTCACTACCCGAATCTTGCCTGTTTCTATCTCCACCTCAACTTCGGCAAAATGAGCGCCAAAGGAATTATAGGCAAAGCCGGCGGGTAGGTCTGACCTTTCACCGTGAAAGACAGCAACGCGGCGCAAGTCCCGGACCACTTCGCTAAAAGAAACAGAGTTTTCAGGCTTTCCTTTGTCAAATAGGCGGTGCGGGCCGATTCCCACGTTCTCAGCCGGGCAATTGAGCTTCTTGGCGGCGATGGCTTTAAGCCGCGCTGCGGCTTTTAAGGCCGCATCGCGAAAAGCCGGGCCGACAGAAGGAGTTGTCTGGCTGCCGCCAGAAGAAGGCGCCCAAGGAAAATCGGTGTCGCCGATTCTTATGGTTATATCCTGGGGTTCAAGGCCAAGGGTATCGGCAATAATTGTCGCAATATAGGTTCTTGTCCCTCCACCCAAATCTTGCGTTCCACAAATGGCCTCGATAGCGCCGTCAGGATAGAGCTTTAAGTCAGCTATGGTACCCGGAACACCCGCACCCCACCAGATCTGGGTAGCCATTCCTAAGCCACGCCGAATCTTACCTTTCGTCTGGCCAGGAATTTGATTCCGTTTAGACCAGCCAATGGCTTCAGCGCCGAGGCGATAGCATTCAAGCAGCCCATTAGAAGAATAGGGCACGCCTGTATCGCCCAGGTTTTTCTCGCTGTAATTTTTGCGGCGAAGCTCAAGAGGGTCAAGATTCAGCGCGGCGGCCAGCTCTTCGAGGAAGCTCTCTAAGGCAAAAGCCCCCTGGACATGACCAGGGGCGCGGGTCGGACGGGAGGCACAGGTATTGGTAAACACAGAATATTCTTCAACTAACACGTGAGGGCAGCGATAAATATCGATTAAGGGTTCAGAACAACGGTCGCCCCGGCCCACACCGCCGCCAGTATAATTTTTCAGGTGGAGGAAAGTCAGGGTACCATCTTTTTTTGCTCCGCCGCGGATAGTAATTATGGTTGAAGGCCTGTTACCCACACAGTATGCATTTTCTCGTCGGCTAAGGACAATTTTTATGGGCCTTCCAGCTTCCTTGGCTAAGAGAGCGGCGGCCACGGTGTGGTCGTTAAGGCCAAGCTTCGAGCCAAACCCTCCGCCCATATATTTCTTGATTACCCTGACCTGGCTGGCAGGGATATTGAGAGCCCGGGCTAACTGGTCTCGAACGCTGAAAATCGCCTGGGTTGAATCCCAGACATTTAGACGGCCATCTTTCCAATAGGCTAGGCTGGCGTGGGTCTCAGCCGGATGGTGGACCTCGATAGAAGTGCGGTAAGTGCGCTCGATAACCATGTCGGCCTCGGCTTCGCCCTCTTTAATATTGCCCCTGGTGTATTCAAACAACTTCTGGACATTGGGCGAGTCGAGCACCTGAGGGGCGCCGTCTTCCATCGCCTTCTTTTCGGAGACAACAAAGGGGAGGACTTTGTATTCTACCTGAACCAGCTTGAGCGCTTCCGCGGCCGTAGCCTCGTCAATGGCTGCTACCGCCGCTATTGGTTCCCCAATATACCTGACGCGGCCGCTGGTCAGTTTTACAGCCGCCACTACTCCAGGCAGACGAAGTGCGGGGGAAAGGTCGACATTTACTACTTCGGCTGCCGCATAGGGTGAGCGAAGGATCTTGCCGTGGAGCATTCCCTCAAAGTGGAGGTCGTGGGTATAAGGAGCTTTTCCCGTAACTATTAACCGGCCATCGACTCGGGTTATTTTCTGGCCAACATAACGGAATTCGCCAGGAGCCGGTGGTGGCGCCTCGGCTTGGCCTTCTTGCCTCGCCGCCTGTTCAAGGTAGCTGAAACCATCTAACTCTGTTTTCAGCAATTTCATAGGGCCACTCCTTTCTGCGAGGCTAAGGCCTTGACTGCGGCTAAGATTTTAAGTTGGTTGCCGCAGCGGCAGATGTTCCCGTTGAGACCGGCCTTGACCTCTTCAAGGGAGGGGGTAGCCTTCTTGCGGAGGAGAGCCAGAGTGGCCAGGATAAATCCAGGGGTACAGAAGCCGCATTGGTAAGCGTCGTGGTCGATAAAAGCCTGCTGAACTGGATGGAGCTTGTCTCCTTGAGCCAAGCCCTCGACCGTCAACACCCTTTTGCCG
Organism: uncultured Eubacteriales bacterium; assembly: GCA_964627255.1. GTDB lineage: Bacteria > Acidobacteriota > Aminicenantia > Aminicenantales > CALLJL01 > CALLJL01. Next base: position 13,707 of record CAZVIN010000084.1, on the reverse strand, counting down.
TCAACTTTGAAGGCGGGATAAAGGCACGAATAAACTGCTTGATTATTTATCAGAACGGTGCAGCCACCGCAAGAACCGTGGTCGCAAACGCGCTTCGTTCCCGTCATCTGGAGCTTTTCTCTTAAAAGCTGAAGCAAAGTTTCCCGCGGCTCGACTTCAACTGAAACCTGTTTTCCGTTTAGCTCAAAGTTTATAGTTTTTTTCCCCAGAAGAGGTAAAGGGGCTTCCTGGCCCGCAGGTAAACCTGAAGCCGGCCTTAAAAGGCCGGTGGAGATTGCCGTGCCAACCGCACCGCCGCCAATTCCCTTAAGGAAATCGCGGCGGGATAGGCCTTTCTTGGTTTTTCGGTTCTGAGAAGGCATGGCTTCCTCCTCGATTAGAGCTTCGGCCAGCCGCGCCAAACAACCAGAAGGGTTAAACCAGCGAGCAACGAAACAGGCGCGACCAAACGGCGAATCCAGGGGTTGGCCAAATGGGACCAGAGATTTTTTTCTAAGGCGACGAGGCTCTGGCCGATTGCTCTTCCGGCGGGATAGCTCAAGGCAGAAAGAGCCACGGCCAGCGGCGCATAATAAAGGGAAAGAGGATAATTGGTCCCAGGATAGACGCAAGCCGGGATCCCAGTGGCATACTTTACAAGGGGAAATAGGTTAACGGCTGTCAAGGCGGTGAATACTCCCGCCATAGCCTGGCCGATTATTTTTTTCTGCCAGGTTTCGCTGATAAAAGTGATGATTAACCAGATGGCCAGGCCTTCCATAAGAAAGGCAAAAATCGGATTAGCCACTGCGCCGTGCTGAAGGGGAAGGGAAAGAAGAAGGGCGTCAGCCATTTTGAAAAGACTGGCCAGGATAATCATTGCGGGAATGGCCAGGCGGGTGCCACTCAAGGTCCACCCCGCTGTCAAGAAAAAGATGGCTACAGCCGTCATGATTGAACCCGAGGTAAGACTCGCGCATTGACGCAAGTATATTCCCAAGAGGCACTCGGCGACTCCCCAAAGAGTACCGAGAATAATAACCAACGGCCAACGATTAGGGGAAGTTGAGCCCATCCTGTCCTCCTTTTTGTTTTAAAGCTGCGTCGATTATAAAATTCTGGCGACTGGTTTGCAACCCCAAGGGACACCTTAGGACAAAGGGCGTTGGCTTCAAAAAAGCAAAAGCAGAAACTTATGCTACAATAATCTTGGGTTCAAAGTAAGGTAATGAGATAATAAAGAATATAAGTAAGGAAATAAAAAATATATTGGAAAATAATGGTAGTTTGCATGAAGAATACAAGCCAACGGTTTGAGGTGCTCCCCATTCTTTGGACAGTAAAGAGGCTGGTTTATGCTTAAAACGAGTAAGGTCGAAGAAAAGGTTTCTATCCTGGAAGCAATCAGCCAACTTGAACCGCAGGAGTCGGTTAGCGTCGATTTTTATGCTGGATATAGGGGAGAAGAGACTCCCCGCCATTTGTTCATCAAGGGTCAGAGGTTTACGATTGACGAAGTTTTAGAAAGAAAAAGGGAAGCGCTTGCCGGCGGCCCCGAGTGGGCTGATGTGTTTGTCTGCCGGGTGGGGAATTGCCGGCTTAAGTTGAAAAAAATTCTCGGCGAGGGTTGGGCCGTTATCCCGCTTCAATAAGTTTAATTTTATTTATTATCTTCAAATATTTTTCACCTTCCTTAGCATGAACCAAATGGCTAAAAAATTCGTTTAGAAAGATATGAGCTTAGGCCGTGGAAAGAAGGGCTCAATTTAAAAGAGAGGATGAAGCGAGATGACCCATGCGAATCAAAAAAGCCAACTGCTTGGTCTCTTCTTGTTTTTATTGCTGAGCTTATTTTTTCTTACTTCAATCGTACCTCCAACTCTTAAGGCCGAAGATAAGCCAGTACTTAACATCCCTCGTCTCAAGGCAAGACCGCAAATCGACGGTGTCCTGGATAACCCCCTTTGGGAAGAGCAAGCTCTGAAGATTGACGGTTTTCTTCAGCTTTCGCCCAAGGAAAAAGGCACTCCCTCGGAGAAAACGGTAGCTTACATCGGCTATGATGATGAAAATCTCTATTTGGCCTTTCGTTGCTTTGATTCCGATAGAAATGGGGTCAGGGCTTCGGTGACCACGCGGGATAACTGTATCGACGATGACTGGGTGGTTGTTTTCTTAGACACCTTTAATGAAAAACGCCGGGCCTTCGTTTTCTTTGTCAACCCGGTCGGGATACAGATTGATGGGCTTAGAATGGAAGAGGGCGGCAATGATAACATGAATATGAGCTGGGATACAGTTTTTCGCAGCGAAGGAAAGATTGACGAGGAAGGATATACCGTGGAAATGTCCCTGCCTTTTAAAAGCCTTCGCTTTCCGGCGGGCCAACCGATTAAATGGAATGTAGTTTTGGGTCGCAACATCCCGCGTAAAGGCGAGGTTATTATTTGGCCGCCTGTGTCGCGTCAAATTCCTGGGCTGCTCGTACAAGGTCAGGAAATAGTTTTCGAGGGGCAAGTGGAGCGAGGGAAGAACCTTGAGCTTATGCCCGTAGTTACGTCTCTTCAGCGAGAAAAAGGCCAGCCTGACTTGCAGCCAGGGATTAACGTTAAATACGGCGTCAGCTCTGAGATGACCGTCGACCTTACTTTAAACCCTGATTTCAGTCATATCGAAGCTGATGCCCCCCAGATTGATATTAACCTGCGTTATGCTTTGCGCTATCCTGAAAAAAGACCCTTTTTCCTTGAAGGTATGGAAATCTTCCAGTTTCCAGAAATAGAGATGGTTTATCCCCGGCGGATTATTGACCCACTCTGGGGAGCCAAACTCTCCGGGAAAATGGGCGGCTGGACCTATGGCTTGCTTTCCGCCTACGACCAGAAACCCACGGAAAGTTTATGGGAGGTTCATGGGAACGGCGGGACTAAAGACGAGAAGGCTCTTTTTAATATTATTCGTTTAAAGCGGGATATCTTTGGTCAATCCTATGTGGGCTTTTCTTTAACCGATAAGGAAATCGACGGTTCCTTTAACCGGGTAGCTGGTTTGGACGGACAATTTCGCTTTAAGAACCGCTTTTTCCTTTCTTTTCAGGCGCTGGCCTCTAAAACCAGGTGGGAGGGAAAGGAGACAGGTTTGGCCCCAGCGCTTTATAGTGAGTTTTCCTATTTCACTAAACATTGGTCAGCCGGCGCCTGGTGGAAATCAATGCATCCTGATTTTGAGGCGGCCGCCGGGTTTGTGAATCGCGTTGATTATCGCAGTGGGGGCGTTTATTCCAGTTTGACTCTCTATCCGGATAAGAAATACTTAAATGCCATTTATTTGAACCTCAGTCTTGGCCGTCGGGATGGTTATTTTGATGGGGTGACGCAAGACACCTGGACACGAGGGATGATTCAATTTCGCCTAACTGAATTTAACCGACTCTTTTTCCAGGTTCAGAATGGCTTAGAAAGATATGAGAACCGTGATTTCTGGAAAACGACTTACACTATCGAGGCGGAGAATAATTTAGTCCGCTGGCTTCCCTTTTATCTCTATTTTCAAACCGGCGACGCCATCAACTATGACCCGGATGACCCATTTTTGGGCTGGAGCAACACCTTAGGCCTCTCACTTAATTTCAAGCCCAGCCCGCGTCTCCAGCTCGGCCTTGATTATAGCCGGAATAGTTTCTGGCGGCAGCGAGGCGGAGAAAAACTCTGGGACTACGACGTTATCCGTCAGAAAACAACTTTCCAGCTTAGCCGCCGTTTATCTCTCAGAGCGATTCTTGATTATAATTTTTTCTATGACCGAATTTTCGGCAGCTTTCTTCTCAGTTATGTCGTCAACCCGGGGACAGTTTTCTTCTTGGGAATAGATACCAACGCCGTTCAGGATGAAGGCAGACAATGGAGGCGGCAGAACTACAGCCTGTTCATTAAATTTTCTTATTGGTGGCGCCTCTGAGTTAAGTAGGCTTGGGGTAAAAAATATATAAATTCTTATTTATTTAAACATATTAAGCGGTTCTTTTTTATCTTGTGTGGTTAGGCTCAGAAACGTGGGGAGGGCGTCGCGTCGTTTCGGGTTTAGATGCTGTTTCGTCTTCGCCTTCCTTTGAGCTTGCGGAATTCGCCTCCGGCCGCATAGACATAACTCCGAAGTCCTTTGTCCCTTTTAAGGCTCTCCGTTTGTGCTGTTTAGACTCAGGCATCCTGGGTGCTCGGAGGGTTGCTCGAAGGGCGATTCAGGAAAGCTAAACTTTGGCGCCTTTCATGATAGCTTCCGCCATCGCCAGCTTATCCGTCAAGCTCGTTTAAAAATAGGGAGGAAGCAAAAATTAAAATAAAAATTAAGGGAAAGATTAGGTAAATATGGAAAGTGTCACCAATTTTGAGCTCAAAGCCTTCGGTCCTTAGCGGCTCTATTTCTTGATTCCTAGTTATAACTCTCTAGGCTTAATCATTAAAAAAGCCAAAATAGCCCTAATTTAAAGGCGAAATAACAAGAAGCCCCCACAGGCTCTTCGGGAGGGTAAAATGGCCGTCGAATTTTTAAGAAAAGCGCGAAAAGATATAGAGCTTAGACCAAGGTCTGTTTTAAGGAACAGAGAAGTAGCTCGATAAGAGACGCCAGAGGGAGGAGCTGCTATAATTTATGAAAAGAAGCGAGCCTTAGGAATGGGACTTGATTTTATTTATTCGCTTTCTGCCTGGAAGGAGCTGATAAAAACCCTCGAGGCAGGTCAGACCGGAATCAGGATTTCTGGCCTAACGGAGGACGCCAAGCCTTATTTTCTGGCCAGCCTGAGTGCCCGAATAGAGAGACCGATAATTTTTATCCAGCCCCAAAAGCGACCCTTAGAGCCCATGGCCGAACAGCTTCAGTTCTATTTCTCGTTGTTTAAGCCGCCCAAAACGCTCAACGTGCTGCCACCATTAAGTGAAAGCCCTTATTCTGGAATCCCGCCTTCCTTAGAAACGGTTTCGACTCGGCTTCGTTTCTTAAACCGGCTGCGCCAGCAGCCGCCTGATTTTTTGCTCACGAACCTTCCTGGTCTTTTAAAGCCGGTCCCTACCCTTGCTGAACTCGACCATCTTTTTTTAGACCTGGAAATTGACCAGCCCATAGAGAAGGAGTTTCTCTTAAATCGTTTAAGGGAATTTGGCTATACCGAGGTGGAACTGATTGCCTCACCCGGGGAAATGGCTTCGCGGGGTGGGATCGTCGATATTTTTTCTCCTTGGGCGCGGTATCCCTTCCGCTTAGAGCTGGGTGCGGAAAAGATAGTTTCTTTAAGAGAGTTTGACGTTGCCACCCAACGTTCCCGACAAAAACTTGTTTCAATAACTATTCCGGGGCTTAAGGAATTACCGGCGAGCCAAAACTTTTCGAAAGTCTGGGAAGAGCGTCTAAAAAAACGCTGGCCAGATTTCTCCTTCAACAGGCAGAAGATTACCCGGAGTTGGTCTGAGCCAGAAGCCGACAGCCTTTCCCCTTATTTAGCTCTTCTCTTCCGAGAAAAATTTCAACCTATTCTTGAATTAATGTCCGATGCCTTGTTAATTTTTGATGACCTCGCTCAGGTAGAAGAGGAATGGGACGATTGGCGCCGAGAGTTAGATAAGGATCTTGCCGAGCTCCAAGCAAGAAACTGGCCAGCCCCTCCGCCCGATGAAATTTTCTCTACCGCTCCCTTAGAGAGAAAAAAGTTCGAGGCGCTGGTCATTCAGGAGTTTGAGTCTGGAAGGGAAGAGCGAACTATCTCCTTTTCCTTTCAAGCAACCCCTCGTTTTCAAAACCGGATTCCCTTTTTTCTGGATTATATCAAGCGTCTTCAGGAAGAAGGTGAGCAATGTTTCCTCTTCCTGAGTCAGCCCGGCTTACGCGCCAGGTTAGCCTCGCTCTTATCAGAAAAAGGTCTTGAGTCGCGAGAGAGCGACAATATCCAGGATTGGCCCCGGCAGGGAGAGGTCATTCTCTGGGTGGGAAATCTGGCTCATGGCTTTTCCTATCCAAGTTCGAAATTCCATCTTTTTGGGGAAAGAGATATTCTGACGGAAGAGAAGGTGCTGGTCAGTCAGCCAGCCCGCCAACCGCTTCGGCTGCCCTTCCAAGATTTCAAGGCCGGAGATTATGTTGTCCACAACGATTACGGGATTGGTTTATTTTGGGGGCTGGCTCGGCTCGAGGTTGAAGGCATCAACCGCGAGTTCATGGAAATCCATTACCGCGACGGAGACAAACTTTATGTCCCGGTCGAAGACCTTAGGTTAGTACAGCGCTATACCCCTGTTGGACCTAATCTGCCCAGCTTAGATAAGCTTGGGACGATTTCCTGGGAAAAAACTAAGGAGAAGACCAGAAAGGCGGTAGAACGCCTGGCGCGCGACCTGCTTGAGCTTTATGCCCGACGCAAAGCCGCCTCAGGTTATAGCTTTAGTGTTGGTGGGGAATGGGAAGAGGAGTTTGAAAAAACCTTTCCTTATGAAGAAACCGAAGACCAGCGCCGCTCCATCGAGGAAGTCAAGAAGGATATGGAGACGTCAACGCCGATGGACCGTCTCCTCTGTGGCGATGTGGGCTACGGTAAAACAGAAGTCGCCATGAGGGCCGCTTTCAAAGCCGTTATGGATGGAAAACAGGTGGCGGTACTTTGTCCAACTACTGTTCTGGCCAGCCAGCATCTTAAAACCTTTCGTCAGCGTCTGGCTCTATTTCCCGTCAGGGTCGAAGCTTTAACCAGGTTGCAAACCAGGGCCGAGCAGGCACGAATCTTAGCGGACTTGAAGCGGGGATTTGTGGATATAGTTATCGGCACCCATCGCCTGCTCTCCAAGGATGTGGAGTTTCATGATTTAGGCTTGCTGGTGGTGGATGAGGAGCAAAGGTTTGGGGTGAGGCAAAAAGAGAAAATAAAAGAACTTAAGACCTCGGTCGACGTCCTGACTATGACCGCAACGCCCATCCCTCGCACCCTCAATATGTCTCTATGCGGGTTGAGGGATATAAGTTTAATCGAGACCCCACCTCGGGACCGCCTGGCTGTTCATACCGTTGTTTCGACCTTCAACCCCAAACTTATTGCTTCTGCTATAAGCCAAGAGATAAGCCGCGGCGGACAAGTTTATTATGTGCATAACCAAATCGAAGATATTGACCAGGTGGCGGCTATGATTGGCCGCCTTGTGCCAGAGGCTAAACCCGTAGTTATTCATGGCCAAATGTCCAGCTGGCAGTTAGAACGACGGATGTTAGATTTTATCGACCGGAAATATAACGTCTTAGTCTCGACGACCATCATTGAAAATGGCATTGATATTCCTCTGGTCAACACTCTTATTGTGGACCGGGCCGACCGGTTCGGGCTGAGCCAGCTTTATCAGTTGCGCGGCCGAGTGGGGCGTTCCTCGCGACAAGCCTTTGCTTATTTTCTTGTCCCTCCTTTTCATGAACTGACGCCTCCAGCCAGAGAAAGACTTAAAGCCCTTAAGGAGTTTAGCGAACTGGGTTCTGGGTTTCGTTTAGCTGCCCGAGATTTAGAAATAAGAGGCGCCGGCAATCTTTTGGGCCCCCAGCAGCACGGGCTGATGGAGGCGGTGGGTTTTGATTATTTTATGCAACTTCTTGACCGAACAATTCGTCAGCTTAAGGGCGAAGTCATCGAGGAAACTAAGTGTGAGATTAACCTACGGGTTGACCTGAGGATTCCCGAGGATTATCTCCCACAAATGAACCTGCGGCTTAATTTCTATAAGCGCCTCTCTTCTTTGGAGAGTTTGGAAGAAATGGACGCCTTGCGTCAGGAAATGGAAGACCGTTTTGGCCCTCTGCCACGGACGGTTCATAGTTTGATTGCCTATGGAGGGATTAAATATTTAGCGGAGAAGCTGAGGCTCAAATCCCTCGACCGGGTTGGCCAACGCCTGCTCCTCAATTGGCCCACGCCTTCCTCCCAGGGCTTCGAACGCCTGCTGGCCCTTTTGAAAAGGAAGAAAGGCTCCTTAACTCCCCCGGGAGTGGCTGCGATACCTCTCGGCACAGACAGTCCTGAGGTCTTTTTAGCGGAAACGCTCGCTCTCTTGAAGGAGTTATATGGTTAGAATATAATTAAACATTAGATTTTAAATTTAGGATTAATAGATTTAAAAAAAGCTTTCCATAGTCTTGTGGAAGAGGGAGCTCAAAATATTATTTTAAAAAAATTTATCTGCGGCGGCCTCTTAATCTCCCTGACAGGGGGGATTCTCTGGATATTGAGCTGTCAAAAAAAGGAGCCACCCCTGAGTCCCGACTCTACGTCAGAGGCCGCAAGAGAAAAGAACGTTGTTCTCCGGGTGGTGAATAAGGAATATAGCGAAGCGGATTTTTATCGGTATGTAGAAAAACAGGTGGGTAAGAGTTTGCCAGCTCTGACTGCACCTGCGCTTAGCCGTTTATTCGACCAATTCGTCGAAAGCAGAATGTGGTTGGAGGCAGCGCGCCGCGAGGGATTATCCGTTTCTGAAGAAGAGAAAGAAGCCTATAAAAGAAGGCTCTCTACTGAGCTTGGCGACTCGGCCGCTTTTCCCTTGGAAGAGGTAGAGGTCACAGAAACGCTAATGGTTGAAAAGTATTTCAAGTTTTTAAGAGACAAAGTCACTGTCTCTGACCAAGAAGTCTTGGATTATTATAATCTCCACCGCCGCGAATTTTTGCTCCCGGAAAGGGTCAAGGTAAGCCAAATTATAGTGGAGAATGAAGCCAAAGCTGTTCGCCTCCACAAAGAGCTCAAAGATAATGACGAGGCTTTATTTCGAAAATTGGCCCGAGAGAACTCAACGGGTCCGGAGGCCAGCAAAGGTGGAGAATTGGGCATATTTAGCTTAAACGAGCTCCCCCAGGAAATAGAAAAGGTTGTTTTCTCGCTGCAAGAGGGAGAAATAAGTTCGGTGGTCGAATCACCGTATGGATATCACATCTTCCGGCTCGACCGCCGCTTCGAACCCGGGCTGATGACCTTAGAAGAGGTGGCGGCCAAAATTAAATCTCGATTGCTGGAAGAAAAAGTGGCCAACCTGACGGACCATCAGCTCCAAGACTTAAAGGAGAGCGTTGATTGGGAATTCTTCCCTGAACGTCTCTCATTTCGTTATGAAAAGGAAGACTAATGAGAAAACTTTTTAGCTTAACCATAGCTTTTTTGCTTATCGCTTTTTTTTATAGCGGCCAAACTCAGGTCGTCGAGGAAATCGTGGCCATCGTCAATGACGATATTATTACCCTTTCACAATATAGGCAGCATTACGAATCAATGGTTCAAATGTTAAGGGCGCAATTTCAAGGTGCAGATTATGCGGAACAACATGAGCAGATGAAAAAGCAGTTGCTGGACATGATTATTAACGAGATGCTGCTACTTCAGACCGCCCGGGAAAAACAGATTAACGTGAGCGAGCAAGTAAAACTCTATGTTGAAAATATTATCAAAGAGAATCACTTGGCTTCGGAGGCGGAATTAAGGCAAGAGCTGGCTCGCCAGAGAATCGATTTTAATGATTTTGTCCGGCAGATTGAGGAAAATCTTCTGAAACAAGCGGTAATCGCCACTGAAGTCGACCGGGCAATTGTTTTAGAAGAATCTGAGATAATTAAATACTACCAGGAACATCCCCAGGAATTTACTGAGCCTGAGGAAGTTTCGATTAAAGCGATTTTCCTCTCGGCTGACCGGCACGTGGCCGAAGAAATAGAGGCCAAGCAGAAAGAAATTAATGAGAGGCTCAGGGCTGCCGAGAAGTTTGAAGAAGTAGCCGCGCTGCTTTCTGACCCGCCCTTAAACGAGCTAAAGGGTGAGTTAGGTGCTTTCAAACGGGGTGAATTAGAGGCGACGCTGCAGGCGGCGGTGGACAAGTTGAAGGCGGGCGAGGTTTCCCCCTGGGTTCAAACAAAGAACGGCTGGTATCTTTTACGACTGGAAAGCCGCCAGGAAAGCCGACTGAAAAGCTTCGAGGAAGCTCGCCGTGAGATCGAGGAAAATCTTTATCAGGAAAAAAGAGGCAAAAAATTAGAGGAATTTATTAAGAATCTAAGAGACCGAAGTTTCATTAAAATTCTTAAGCCTAATCCTTTGGGATAAAGCAAAATCAAATTTCAAGCTATAAAAACAGCTGCCGCAATGGCCGTGGTCCACAAGCCTTTTTTCCCCGTGGTTGTTTGAGTTATATTTGATGTGCGGACCTTAATCGTCTCAGAAATTTTGATGATTTTATCTTTGCCGCTCCAAATTCTATTGGTATCGAAATCTTTTCCTAAGGTCGTCGCCAGCATGTAGGCCGCTAATCTTTCTGCATACAAGCCTGCCTCCTTTTCATCCTGACCGAAACTATGATGTTCAGAAAGATAACCGTAAAATTCCTTTTCATTGGGAATCGCCAGGCCAACCGAGGCGGAGATAAGGCGATGGCCTTCATCAGTCGAAATTTCGCTCATGACGAGGAAAACCACTTGACCAGGCTGGAGTAATTTTAACCCTTCTTCCTTAGAAATAAGCTCACAATGGGGAGGGAAAATGCTAGAGGTTTTCACCAAATTAAACGGGGCAATTCCCGCTTCTCGCAGGGCCTGTTCGAAACTGGCTAACTTTTCTGGATGTTGGCCGCATCCCTTAGTTAAAAAAAGCTTTTTGGGAATTATGGTTTTCATTTTCTTTTTTTTGCCTTTCTTCGCTGTGGATTTCCAATTTAGAGAAAAATCTCAAGCTCAATTAGCTTGTTTTTTTACTTCACCCATCCCTACCGGCTCTGGTTCTTTAAAATCGATTGTCTTCGATACATCCCATTCGCCTAAAAGCACATGGATGGAACCTCGGGACTGGACAAAAAGCTTCACCACCACCGGTTTCCAATAGGGATTTTCTTTAAAAGTAGCCAAGCTTTTGCCCTCGACACCGTAATTGCTTTTCATGGTAATCACTTCGCTCACCTGGCCGGGGAGGATAGGTTCTTTGCGAATCGCGGCCAAAAACGAGTCGCCGAGGTTTTCGGTCTCCTCTTTGAACCTAAAAATGGCGTTAAAATTAAGATAGGTCAAAGGTTTTGAGGAGATGTTCTTCACTCGGAAGGAGATGCACGGAACCAGGACAAGTTTTGGCGGCCAAGGTTGGTAGGCCTTAGCCACCCATTTGGTTTGCATGTCGATAATTTCAATTGCCGACCGAAGCTCCTGGGGGCGGGGAGCCCGGGTGCAATTAGACAAGAACATAACCAGTATCAAGGTCGGAGTTATATAGCCTTTTATTGTCCTAACCATAATCAGCCTCCATGTTCGCTAAGATTTAATATATAGCAATAATGGTTATTATGCAATTAAGGAAGAAAGCTCCAAAAACCTGAGGGCATTTAGAAGGGCGGCTTCAGCCGTCCTTAGCCCCACCGCTGCCGTTTTTTGATAATGAACCTGTTTTTACCAAATTTTACCCATTTTTCGTCAACCATTTTTTCCAATAAACAGGGGTTTTCGATTCTGGCAAAATGGTCATAGTTTGAGCGGTATCTTCTTTTAATTTAAGCTTTAATTAAAGCTTGGGTTTAAGGCTATTGGATAATTTGGGAGACCGAAACGAGTTTAATCCCCGAGTTTTCTATCTGATAAAGAGCTTCGGACAAATAGCTGAGCGTTTCAGGATAAGGATGGCCGATAGCAATGGCGGAGCCATTTCGCTGGCAGAGACGGATAAGCTCTTTAACCCGCCTGGCTATGGAGTTTTTATCCTGGTCAGCATCAAGGAAGATATCCCGTTTCCCGCTTCGCAGGCCCATTTCGAGGGCCAGCTTATAGGCGATAGATTTATCCGTTGTCCGGCTGTCTATAAAGAAGAGGTTTCGCGCTGTCAGTTCGGTCAGAATAATTCTCATGATGTCTCGGTCTTGGGTAATCAGAGAGCCCTTGTGGTTATTTACCCCCGTGGCGCTGGGGAGGATCTCGAGGTATCCCCGTACAGTTTGCAAAACCTCTTCCGGACTCATTCTGGAGTTAATCTCGCCACCCGAAAAATCGTTATTCTCTCGAGAATTAACTGATTCCATCGGCAGATGAAGCATTACCTCCAGCCCATGGCTCGAGGCGATGGAGGCTGTTTCCTGGGCATACACCGCCTGAGGAAGGATGGAGATTGTTATCGGCCGGGAAAGGCCGACGATGGCTCTAATCGAATCTAAATCATTGCCAAGGTCGTCGATGATGACCGCCACTTTTTTTTCTCGAAGCGGTTTTTCGGGCGGAGCCGGTTTCTTTACGGGTAAGACCGGTGGAGCTTTGGCTAAAATAGGCTTCCTTATTTGAAACAGGAGCCTAACTTGCCTTTGCTTTTTGTCTTCTAAAAACCAATTAAAAATGCTCTTTTCCTCATCCTCTTCTAAGAGGCTAATCTCAACCTTAAAACCCTTACTCTCGAGCAGCTTTTTTAACTCTGGAACGAGCGCCGCGTAAGTTTCCTCGTCAGCCTCGATTCTAACCTCACTCCTTGGTTTTTCTTTTATCTCAGTTATTCTTAGCGTTGGTCCTGCCTGCTTGCGGATTAACGGAAGGACCTCTTTTTCTAAGGAAACCGGTGGCGGCACCTCTTTCTTGGCTTTAAGTAACCACGAAAAAATGATGGAACCAGGCTGTTTTTGCTTCCATTGAAGGAAATCCAACCCGAGCAAGGCAACTAAAGAAATGGTTACAAGGATTATGGCTGGAAGACCGGCCCTGAATGAATTCCTTGGCATTCGTCAGGAAAGGCCTTGGAGACTAAGAGTCTTTTGGAGATAAATCGAGGTATCGAATTCCTCTGGACCGAGCTTAATATCTGGTTCAACTCCTTTACCCCAGAGGGTTTTTTCGGGCAGCAAACCCCCAATGGCGGTTGTTAAGAAAAAGGAAGTGTTGTCGCGAAGCAGAAAAAACTCTCGTTTAGCTAAAAGGCCCGGCGTGGTTTGGCCGATTACTTGGGCCTTTTTTATCGTCTGGAGGGCGGCCGCCACCAATTCCGCTAAGTCTTGGGTAGCGGGACTTACCCAAACGACTAAATTCGTTTCGAGGAGAGGCGCCGCTGACGGACAGTTGAGGTCTTGTTGATTTCCATTCCGGTCGCGATAAAAACCTATTTTTTCACCTGATAGAAAGAGGTTTAAAAATTTCAGAGCTTCCTCTAAAGTGCCTTCCTCAGTTGTCCTGAGGTCGATGACCAGTGGCTCGTTGGTGTTGGACTTAATAAGGCGAGGAATTATCTTTTGATTAAGCTCACTCGCCAAGGGAGGGAAAAACCCGTGAACCTGAAGCCAGCCTTTTGTTTTAGCCTGAGCGAGGAAGGTATAGGGATGATTTATGAGGCGCTCTCTTTCTAATGAAAGTATTCTGGTTTGCTCGTCACGGAGCATTTTAACCGATACCGGTATCCTTTGTTTATTCTTTAAGAGTAAACGAGTCTCGATTAAGCTCAAAGGAGAGGTTGGCTGACCGTTGATTTCAGTTAAATAATCCCCGACGCGCAGGTCAGCCTCTTGAGCCGGCGAGTTGGGGATTATTCCAACTACCATCGGAAAAAAGCCGTAGCGCTTCATGACGAGCAACCCTGTCTCATAAAGATAAGTATCTTTTTGCTGTTCGAGATAAAGGCTGGTCGCCGTTCGGCTGAGGTAACCAGAAAGAGGGTCGAGCGAATTGACCAACCCGCGCAGGGCTCCGTCCATGGTTTGGAAAGGGTCTTTTTCTTCT